>JBEIHF010000006.1:0-80437 GCA_040381535.1 Micavibrio sp.
ACGTGCCGTTGAAGATAGAATGCGAGAAGACTTCTTCCCATGTGCCGCCGGTGGAGGCTTTGGAATATTCCGTGGCGCGGTTTTCGAAGAAGTTCGTGTGCTCCGCACCGTTCAACATCTCGTCCATCCATGGCAGCGGGTTTTTCTCAATGCCAAAGATAGGCTCGAGGTTCAACTGCTGCAAACGGCGGTCGCCGATATAGCGGATGTAGTTTTTAACATCTTGCGGCGTCAGGCCTTGAATTTCGCCCGCATTGAAAGCGAGGTCGATAAACGCGTCTTCGAAACCGACGATGGTAGAGCAGCTCTCGGTGATTTCACGTTTCAAATCGGCGTCCCAGATATCGCGGTTTTCATCGATAAAGGAATTGAACAATTTGATCATGGAAAGGCAATGCAGCGTTTCATCGCGTACCGACCATGTGATGATTTGGCCCATGCCCTTCATTTTATTGAAGCGCGGGAAATTCATCAAGATAGCGAACGAAGCGAACAATTGCAGCCCTTCGGTGAACGCGCCGAACATGGCCATCGTCTTGGCGATGTCGCGGCGGGACTTCATCGATGCGTTTTGCATGTAATCGAATTTGTCTTTCATCTCCTTGTATTTCATGAACGCGGAGTATTCGATCTCGGGCATGCCGAGCGTGTCTAGCAGGTGCGAGTATGCGGCGATATGCACGGTTTCGATGTTGGAGAAAGCGGCGAGCATCATCTGTACTTCGACGGGGCCGAAAACTTGGGAATAATGCTTCATGTAACAATTATTTACTTCGACATCAGATTGCGTAAAGAAGCGGAAAATCTGCGTCATCAGATTACGCTCTGAATCCGTCATGTTCTTTTTCCAGTCGCGCACGTCTTCGGCGAGCGGCACTTCCTCGGGGAGCCAGTGGATGCGCTGCTGCGTCAGCCACGCCTCATAGCACCACGGATACAAGAACGGTTTGTAAACGTGACGTTCCTGAAGAAGGGGCGAATTCGCTCTTTCGACATCATTGATCTCTGAGGTTTTGGCCATTTTCGTATACTCCTGATTTTCTTGAAATTTGGACTCTGACTCTAGTTAGGCGCCCCGTGAATCCGAGTCATTTAAACGATTCGTCCACAGATTCCGTAATGCTTTTGGGATGTCTGCAACGCGAGACCATCTAGGGCTTTGAAATCATTCAAAAATCTATATGTAGCGTTATCAGTATTTAAATCATACTAAATATTGATTTTTTGTCCAGTGTCCAAACGCGAAATTTATGTACTTTTTTGCATCTCCATTCGTTCTCATCTTTCATGTATATGGAAGCATGTTTAGAGAAGGGGACATCCAAAAAATAACGCCTACGAAAATTAAGAGTCTTTTGAGATGAGCTTTCTGTCCAAGCTTCTTCCCAGCTAAGAAAAATTCTATGTCCTGATGCACGATCTTTGCGCGCAAGCGAACGGCACCGATACGCTGCCCAAATAATTCACGGCTTCGCCGCCGAAACCACGGCCACCGGCATGGTCGGCGTGGCCTCACATTTCGGCATACCCGTGTCGACGACGCAGGCAATCTCAAGCTCGATTCTGGGAGTGGGGGCCACGCGCCGTTTTTCAGCCGTGCGCAGGGGCATCGCCTGAAACATCTTGTGGGCGTGGGTTTTGACGCTCCCGCTGACATTTGCGTTTAGCAGATTCCTCATGCTCGTGATGAAGGCAATTTTCTAGGAAACGGTTTCTGTTTTTGTGCGGCGTATAAAGGCTTCACCCGCCTGCGGTAAACGCACGGACAGGAATGCGGATAAACCCGAACCCATCGGCGCGCCCAATATCGCATCGTTCTTCGTGTAATTGTTGGTGCGCAGATTTTCGAGAAGCGCATCAATGCTCATCGGAACTCCTACCGCGCGTATCAAATCCCGCGATGCGTGCGGAATGATTTTTCCGGCGCAGACAATCACTTGGGAAAAGCCGCGCGCTTTCGCGGCAAGGCAAACGCCGCGCATGTAATAACGGTTGAACTCGCCTTCCGCCAAAGTCTTGGCGGCCTGGTCCTTGTTAATGGCGCGGGTCATGGTTTTGCCGCCCATCGGGGATTTGAGGGTTTCTGTGCCCAGCATCATGGTGCGGCGGATCAATTCGCGCTCCAGCCAGACATCGGTATGGTATTGCAAGGCGTCCCGCAAAGTGTCGGGCCAGCGCGGTTTGGCCACATCGGCCAGGCGGGAGCTTAGGAAATGATTGCCTGTTTCAAACTCCAAAAGCATGAACCGGCGGGTCGTTTCATTGAGATTTGCATAGTTTAAGCCCATGGTTCCTCCATGTGTTAAGGCCGTTCCTGCCAAGCTATGCAAGAAGGATACCGCCCTTTTAACCATTCCCGCAAGTTTCTCGTTAACCTTTGCCTTAACCATTTATATAGTTATTGAAAATAACCCCAGACCTTGCTATAAACACACATTATGAAAAACAATGTGATTGCCCTTTTCACCCGTCTGAAAACCCATGACGGCGCCTACAATAACACGGACTTTTCGGTACCCGTTATGGCGTCCGCGTTCGGATGCACGGTGGAAGATTTTGAATCGGGCAAATTCTTTCAGGTCGATCACTTCATTCCGCAATCCCCGCATCTCGATCCCACCAGCCATTTCGATTCCGAAATCATCGCGGCGCTGGAACTGCATCCCGATCAGTTGAAGGAAGTGAACGGCAAGGATGTATACGTCGTGCGCGGTTCCGAAATCATCGACGCGATCTTTGAAAAATTCCTGCCTGAACTTCCGGTCGATATGCGCCCAAGCATGGACAACATCGTCAATCTGCGCCCACTGACATCGGTTGCCAACAACCGCAAATCGAATCGTTTGTCGGGCACGATGGAAATGATGTTCGAAACATTGTGCGGTCACGCCATCGGGTATGAAAAGCATCTCGGCGCCGCTTCGGCGCGTGCCTCCATTCTCGATCTGTCCAAGGCCTTCGCCCATGCGGATCCCGAAATCGCGCGCGTGCTCGAAGCCATCGATCTGGTGGACAAGGCACGCATCGATGACGCCACAAACAAAGGCACGCATATGGAACTGGCGGGCATTGATCTTTTAAAAATCTTTGCAAATGCGGGCAAGAACACAGGCTTCGGAGACGGTTTCGAATTGCAAAAATATATGGCGCGCTCCCAAGGCGAAAAAGTAAGTGGCAATCCTATCATGGTCGAAAAAATGACCTTGAAAGGCATGCGTCTGACCGAAGGATTTACGGGCACTATCATCGACCTGACTGGCAATTTCCGCGAAAGCTATGAACGTTTCCGCACCGCGTTCGTCTCTTTTGCCAAAGACGATCTGCATGAAACCAACGAAGCCCGCCGCGAGGTCGGCGTACCGCCGCGCCTCGTCGCCTAATCTTCTTCGTAATATTTTATCGTCCAGAGGATGATCGGTAATAACGCCGCAGCGAGTGTCAGTCCGATATAAATCAACACAACGCTATCGAACGGCATGGAAAGCCTGTCCGCAACCTTGTCGAAATCGCCAAACCCATGCAGGCCTTTTTGGTTGTAATAATCCGCGCGCATCGCCGCATTGCCAAGAAGGCCAAAACCCGTGAGCAGAGCATGCACGATCATCCCCCATCCGATCAGGGAATTGAGGAAACGTTCTACCACACCGCGCGGCGCGATGTCGAGCCAAGCGCGGGTCAGGAAGAAAGACGCGATGGTGATCTCCGCACACGGCCCCATGAAATCGATGACGGAATGGTGGAAATCGATAAAGGCGACCGCGAGATTGAAGAACGCCGTTGCCGCGAGGACGAACATCAAAAATACATATTCTCTCAAGAGATAGGCGAGCCATAAAAGACCTGCATTGATGACGAATATGATCGCGAACATCTGGTCCGTAATCATCCACACCATACCACCGCCATAGGTCAGATCGAAACTGGGAACGGTGAAGTACCCGTAACACCATGCGAAAATCGTATGGCCGATTTCATGAATGAACGTGATCATGGCGCCGAGGCCCGCGCCGCCCCAGCCGAATGGAAATCCATGCGCCCAATCCCATCCATTTCCGTTCATCCACGAAATATAAGAAAGATTGAGCAACACACCGCCCACAAGACCGAAAAAAATTGTCTTGAACGTGCCCATGTAATTGATCCTCTCTTAGAGAAAACCCCGCACAGGGCGGGGGATTTTCAAAAATAATGCAAAATCCCTGCTTTTCTGGGGCTTATGGCCTATCGCGCGCCTTCGCGCGGTTTAATTTTCGTCTTCAACCTTTTGGCGCGGTCGAACGCGGTTTCTCTAAAGTTCTTGGAAAAAACAATCATACAAATGATGTAGAGCATCACCCACGAAATTGGGCCAAGCCATATGTCCGGTGAATCGGCCCCTTTGGCTATCTCATGTTTTTCAAGGTCATAAAACACCACCATGCGGTGGCCGGGTCTAAGCTTGGCTTTTTCTACCGGCTGGTTGTACTCGCGTTCTCTTCCCGCGCTGACACGTGCTTGATATTTTTTCCCCTCCACCGTGTACGCGGTGACGGCGGTGAATTTTGTGCAGGGACCCCGCCCGCGCCCTGGCCCGACATCGCATCTGAAGTTTTCTGCATCTATGCGGACAACTTCGCCTTCTGCCTGACCGGCATGTGCCAAAAACACAATCATGTCCATGACAAAGAAAAGAATCACCGGCAGGAAAATGATCGTAATAATGATCTGTGATTTTTTAAAACTCATATACGCCCCTACAAAAAAGACCTCCGAAGAGGCCTCTTAGTATACACAGCGTAACATTTATTGGCAGGCCAAGCATTCGTCATATTTCTTCTCGGTCTGGTCGATAAGCTCGGGCTCTCTTCCTTTGCTCTCTCGCGCGCGCACCCACGATGCGTTGGATTCTGCGCGCTGGATCGATTTTGATCGGCAGTAGTAAAGCGATTTAACGCCTTTCTTCCATGCTTCCCAGTGAATGCGGTGCAGGTCGGCTTTGTGCACGTTGGCAGGCAAGAACACGTTGAGCGATTGCGCTTGGCAAACGAACGGCGTTCTGTCGGCCGCGTGTTCGATCAGCCATCTCTGGTCGATTTCGAACGCGGTTTTGAACACGTCTTTTTCTTCTTGGGTCAGGAAGTCCAGATGCTGGACCGAACCTTCGTTGGTAAAGATCGAAGACCATATGTCTTCGTCGTTCTTGCCGTAGGTTTCCAAAATTTTCATGAAATGCGGGTTCTTCACGGGGAAAGAGCCCGACAAAGTTTTATGCGTGTAGGCATTGGCCGCGATAGGTTCGATACCCGGGGATGCGCCGCCGCAGATGATGGAAATAGACGCCGTCGGCGCGATCGCCATTTTGTTGGAGAAACGCTCCATGACGCCGTAATCCGCTGCATCGGGGCAGGGGCCGCGCTCATGGGCGAGTTTGATAGACGCATCATCTACTTGGCGTTTGATGTGCTGGAACATGCGGCGGTTCCAAACTTTGGCCATCACACCTTCCATCGGAATCATTTTCGATTGCAGGAACGAATGGAAACCCATTACGCCCAATCCAACCGAACGCTCGCGCATCGCGGCGTATTTGGCGCGCTTCATGGAATCGGGGGCTTTCTCGATGAAGTCCGTCAACACATTGTCGAGGAAACGCATGCAATCTTCGATCATCGTCGGGTGGTCTTGCCACTCTTCGAAGTTTTCGAGGTTTAGGGAAGACAAGCAGCATACGGCCGTTCTGTCATTGCCCAGATGGTCCTTGCCCGTAGGTAACGTGATCTCGGAGCAGAGGTTTGACATCTTCACGTTGAGTCCGGCCATTTTGTGGTGGTCTGGAATCTTGTCGTTCACGTGGTCGATGTAAATGATGTAAGGCTCGCCCGTCTCGATACGCGCGGTGAGAAGGCGGATCCAGAGCTCACGGGCTTTGACTTTCGTCACAACCGAATTGTCTTTGGGGGATCTCAGCGCGAATTCTTCGTCGTGCTCCACGGCCACCATGAACGCGTTGTTCACGAGAACGCCGTGATGGAGGTTGAGGGCTTTGCGGTTAGGGTCGCCGCCTGTCGGGCGCCGGATTTCTATGAACTCTTCGATTTCGGGGTGCCAGATAGGAAGGTAAATGGCGGCAGACCCGCGGCGCAAAGAGCCTTGGGAGATAGCGAGGGTAAGCGAGTCCATCACGCGGATGAACGGCACGATGCCCGATGTCTTGCCGTTACGGCCGACTTTTTCGCCGATGGAACGCACATTACCCCAGTAGGAGCCGATACCTCCGCCGAGCGAGGCGAGCCATACGTTTTCATTCCAAAGCGATACGATCTCTTCGAGGGAGTCATTGGTTTCGTTGAGGAAGCAGGAAATGGGAAGGCCGCGGGACGTTCCGCCGTTGGAAAGAACGGGGGTCGCGGGCATGAACCACAATTTGGATATATAATCGTACATACGCTGGGCGTGGGCGGAATCATCGCCGTAATACATCGCCACGCGCGCGAAAAGATCTTGGGGACCTTCTTCGGGCAGCAGATAGCGGTCATATAATGTCTCGATCCCGAACTTGGTCAGGTTCGAATCGCGTGATCTGTCGATCTGGACGCGGTTGCCGCCTTGTATCTGCGCATAGTCAAACATGCTTCTACTCCCTGAAAACGGTAAAAGTTATTCACAAACTGTGGATTTCTTCTGTGGATGGGCAGTGGATAAACCACAATCCCTAGTGCTTAGTTCCTCTTGATCATACTCTATCTAGGGGGTCTGTCCATACCAATTCCACAAAACTCACACCCTAAAAAAGCGTGGCACATGCCATCGAAAACGCCTTTCAACCCCTTGGATTTGGCTGACATTTTTAGGCCACATTCGAACTCGTTAATATAAATAGACGCAAAATTTCAGGATTACTGCTAATCGAAATCGGGTTTTTTGGCATAGGGCCAGAGACTCAATTGAGAATCATTTGCGCTAACGGGGCGATTGCCCGCATTGCGGAAAAGATTCGGCCCGACTCGGCGCAAACTGGCCCGAATCAGTTATTAATAGTCATAATAATTTACTGTCTGGGGAGCCTTATGTGGTGTCTAACCCAATGACAGAAAATGCAAAACCTGCTTTCGACCGCTATGATTTTAAGGACCTGCCCTTTGATGTGGAAGGCTATGATGTTTGATCCGGCGTGTGATGGCACGTCTCGACTTTCCCAAGACCAAAGATGTAGGAGAGGTACTCGTCTATCTGCAGAACAACCCGATCAAGGTCTTTAGGCTGGGCAGTTATTTTCGCGGATTCAACATCATCAATGCGCTTGCTCCCCGCCGTCCGTCCAAAGAAAAAGATAAGGGCATGGAAGCTCTGGAAATCCTCGACAGGTTCGAAATCGGAAAAGGGGGAAGACCAGATCGGGCCTAAACGCCCACAAACACGGCATGCAAGGCGCTGCGCAAAAACAACTGGCCGCCCTTTTGCGCGTACAGGCGCGATTTATTCGGGAAATCAACGCTCTGCGCATGGACAAAGCGCTCTTCATCGGGGATAAAGTAACAACATCAAATAATAAGGTACATTCCTCCATGGCCATAATCCGCCGCAACCGTCAAACCAAAATCGTCGCCACGTTGGGTCCCGCATCGGGCAATCCCGAAATGATGAAAAAGCTTTTCGAAGGCGGCGTGGATGTTTTCCGCATGAACTTCTCCCACGGCACGCATGAGGCGCATCGTAAAAATCTCGAAGCCGCCCGCGACCTCGAAAAAGAATTCGGACGCCCCATTGGCATGCTGGCGGATTTGCAAGGTCCCAAAAACCGCATCGGAAAATTCAAGAACGATAGAATCGAAGTCGATGCAGGCCACAAAATCAGATTCGATCTGGATGAAACGCTGGGCGATGAAAACCGCGTTTGTCTGCCTCACCCCGAAGTGATCGCTGCGATGAAAAAAGGCTCCGAAATTTTGCTCGATGACGGCAAGGTCCGTGCGGTTATCAGGGAACAAGGCAAAGATTATCTGATCGCCGAAATCATGACGGGCTCGAAACTCTCTAATAACAAAGGCTTCAACATTCCGGGCGTGATTATCCCGATGCCGGCGCTCACCGATAAAGACCGCGTGGATCTGGACGCCGCGCTGGAAATGGGCGCGGACTGGATCGCGCAATCTTTCGTGCAGACTGCCGCCGATGTCGCCGAAACCAAAAAAATTATCAATGGTCGCGCCGCGCTTATGGCGAAAATTGAAAAACCGTCCGCGCTGGAATTCTTCGCGGAAATTTTGCAGCATTGCGATGGCATCATGCTGGCCCGCGGCGATCTGGGTGTGGAAATTCCGTCCGAAGATGTGCCGAGCGTTCAAAAACGCATTGTCCGCCAGACGCGCGATGCGGGCAAACCCATCATCGTTGCCACGCAGATGCTGGAATCCATGATCGATAATCCGCGTCCGACACGCGCCGAAGCGTCCGATGTCGCGACCGCCGTCTATGACGGTGCCGATGCGGTTATGTTATCGGCCGAAACTGCTGCAGGCAAATATCCGCTGGAATCGGTCGCCATCATGGACCGCATTTGCCATGCCACGGAAAATGACGATACCTATCACGCCATCATGCGCTCCAACCATCCGCAAACCGAAATGGATGCTTCCGATTCCATCACGGTGGCGGCCACCAACGTTGCACGCGACATCCGCGCCGTGTGTATTGCCAACTACACCACATCAGGCTCCACCACATGGCGCACTGCGCGCCAACGTCCCCAGGTGCCAATATTATCTTTGACTCAAAATCTCGGCACGGCGCGCAAACTCACGCTCTCTTACGGTGTTCAGCCCGCGCATATGCCGATCATCAACACCTTCGCCGAAACGGTCGAATGGTCGACGAAAATCGCGAAAGAAAAAGGTTTGGCCAAAGCGGGAGAGCGCATCGTTTTGACCGCAGGCGTTCCCTTCGGCACACCGGGCTCTACCAATGTTTTACGCATTGCTTGGGTGGAATAATGAAGCGCGTAATTGTCGCCATAGCTGTTTTTTTATTGGCGGCTTGCGGCAGTGACAATACGCCGCCGCCCAGAATTTCGCCTGCTTCGGGCGGTGATCCGCGTCCCACAGGAATGACTTACCGTGAATACTCTGCCAAACACGGCGATGGCTCTATTGAATCGCAAAAAAGATTCCTGATGATGGACCGCAACAACAACGGCCATCTTTCCGAAGACGAACTCGGCAATTTTGGGGATTATTGAGCTATAGGCTTCGCGCCCACTTGATCCACGGCGGGAAGGAATGTTTGTGACGGAATCGCACAGTAAATCTTGTTCTCGTTCATGAACTCGATGATCTTCAGGAATATCTCGTGCTGCACGCGCAGGTTCTCGTTGAAATCCGAAATCTCAACATAACAAAAGATCTCGAAATTCCATCCATTGTCCACGGGGCCGAGAAGGCGGGCGGGGAAGGCCTCTTCCGTGGTGTGCGTGTCTTCTTTCAAGATATCAATGACCTTCTCCTGCAAGGCGCGTATTTGGGTGGCGGTGGTGTCGTAACGTAGAATGAAACGCTCTTGCATCAGGAAACGGTTGCGGCGCGCGAGGTTTTCGATTCTCTCGTTAGAAAGATCGCCGTTGGGTATTGTAACAACACTTTTTTCCACGGTGCGGATGCGGGTGGAGCGCATGCCGATATCCTCGACCGTGCCCGTCATGCCGCCGATCTTGCAGGTATCGCCGATATGGAACGGGCGGTCGATGATAATGGCTAGCGAGCCAATAAAATTCTCCAGCGTCTTTTGCGCGCCAAGCGCCAGCGCTATACCGCCGATACCCAGTGCGGCCAGACCAGCAGTGACATCCACGCCGAGATTGTCGAGAATGATAAAGGCGATGACCGTGCCAAAGATGACTTTGACGATGCGGCGGAAAAAGAAAAGAATGGATGAATAGCCGAAGAATCTGCCTTGCGAATTGATCTTCTTTTGAACCAGTTCGGCACCGAAATCCACAAGGCGCCAAGCCAAGAGCGCGATTGCCGTCCATGAGACAATAACATTCAATTGCGAAGCGTATTGACGCACGATGACGGAAAGATCAAGCCAGAGGCACGAAAGCGCGAACACCCACACGGCTGCGTAAAGGCTGACTGGCACGCGCACGGTTTCAAGAAAATGGACGCCTGTTCCTGCGATTTTCTTCTGACAGAAATTCTTCATGAAGCCGAGCAGTGTCAGAATAAGGAACCAGCACGATATATAGGACAAAAGCATCAAAGCCAGCGCAGCGACCCAGTGGCCCACCGGCGCACCGAAGAATTTCGTTTGCGTCAGGGAATCCGGAAGCACTTTGTTGATAAGCGGTTCTGTGTCTGCCACATCGGCGAAGAGTGTATCGACCTTATTCAGCGTGTCTTCGGAGATAAGCCAGACGAAACTGCCGTTGGTGATTTTGGCGTGTATCGCGTGGATCTGCAGCTTTTGATCCTTGGCATGCAGTTCGCCGACAATATCCTTGTCGGCGGAAAGTTTGTCTTCACCTTCCTTGCCACCCTCTTGATCGGAGAGCATGGCCGAAGGGTAGAACCAACCGCCTTTGTCGAGTGAATCTAGGAAAGTTTTGGCGAGCGCCTTACCGTGTGCCACGCGTTTGGAAGCCGGCACGTCGGAGAGTTGAAGATATTGCGCCGCCTTTTCAAAATCCTCTTTCATGATGGCGTCGATGAAGCCGGTTACAAGTCCGCGCGGGGAATTGCGGCCCAGAGGGTCTACAGGAACGGCAGGGGCTTCGGTTGCGGCATCACCGCCCCCCGTTACTTCTCTTAAAAGCACCTTCTCTACGCCCGCAAAGGCGGGAGAGGTTAGAAGAAAAGCAGCCAGTAAAATCGTATAAATAATGCGCATGGTCACTATGCAGCCCGCTGGTTTAATGAGGCAATCCTAGACCAACGCGCAAAAAAGAAAAAGCGTTCGTCGGCCTGAAATTACAAGGGCCGTACGATTATTGTCGTAAAATGGTTTAATTATGGCGTAGCAGGAGCGGGGGATAGGCCCTGCGGGGATTTCAGGAACAATCCGAGCGATCTTATTTCTCCCGCATATCCGATAAATTTTTCATTGCGGGAGAGCGCCTCTGATTTCACGTTCGGTCATCATGCTCACATTGCTCAGTTCTTTGTGGTCACGTTGTGTCGTTTCGCGGCCGACATTTTCTAGCAAGCGGAATTCGTCGGGTGTTAAGCACAACGCATAAATATGATTGGCAGAACGGGCCCAGTTTTTTTGCCGCTCGTTAAAACGATCGGGATTGTAATTATAATGGTACGACCACCGCTTATCAGAAGCGCTTTGTTTTTCCATTTCTGTTTGCTTGCGCTTCAGAAGACTCAAGGCACGGTCCTGCAGTTCGCTGATGGGCATCATGCGCCCTTCTTCGATCCCTTTCATCGTGTCATGGCCGACAAGTTCCTCGCGCAATTCACGAAACAAGGTTTGCAAAGGCGTTTCATTGTTTTCGCCCACCCCGCCAAGCAGTCGTAGTCCTTTTTTGTTTTTCAAAGCTTCTTTACGGGAAGGAACTGCAAAGAGAAAGCGCCGCTCTCCGTCCGGAAAATCGGCATGAATGATGCCGAGCGCGCTGTCGTGTTGGCGTGGTGCCACAAGGTCGTAAGCGGTTCTGAGCAGTGCTGTAAATATAAGTATTAATACCCTTCAGAGCATTATAAAACTTATGAAAATTTCTGGCAAGAAATTAGCGTGAAGCCGCGGCAACAACTGTAACGTTGCCTTTGGGCTTCGTGTGCAACCACCAGCCTTCGCGGTTGATCGAGAAGATCGGCTTATAGTGCGATACGCGCTCAACGGGTGTAACCGATTTGATCTGGTTGTCTAGAAGCATCGGGCCGTTGTCCGTGTATACGATTAAAATGGCGTGCGGAATGTTTTTCTGCATGTCCTGCAATATCAGGATACGCATGCGTTCTTCGGGAATACCGAGCGCGCGCAAGGCCACATATTTCGTGATGGCAAAATCTTCGCAGTCTCCTCCGTTTTTGACGAATTCCATCGGCGTCGCCCAATAATCGGATTTGCCGTAGATGTTGGAATCGCTGATGTAGGAAATGCGGTTCACCACATTGTTCACGCCTTCGACCATTTGATTCATCGGCATGCCGCGCAGGAATTCGATCTGCGATTTGAAATGGTCCATCGTCTCGCTGCCGCTTGCCGTGTTCAGGGCCGCGTCAAAACGAGAGAACATGTCCGTCCATTTGGTGAACGCCGTCAGAGAGGACGATTGTTTTTCGGTGGAACCGAACAATTTCGGATAGGCACTCAGCGGCGCATAGGCTGCAGCCTGCTGGAATGCCACGCGGGCCGGAACATCTTTGATGCTCGCGGCCTTCGCGGATTTGGATCCGCCCGCCATCCCGGCAAACGAGATGAAAACAGTCAGGGCTGCCATGGTAAGGCGAAGCGCGAACTGCTCAATCAGCGTGTGGCGTATAACGTTGCGGTCCACAAGTCTTTGATCGACAAGAATGCGACCGAGTGTTTTGCCGGAAGACTTGCTGGAAACCAATGCTTTTTGAAGATCGGAATGAGAAAGGAGCCCGTCGAGAACCAAAAGCTCCCCGAGACGGTTTTTATGCAGGCGTATTTTCAGACCCGAAAGGATACCTTTATACGCTTTGTTCTCGTGGTTAGATTGCCCCACTGAAACTCTTCCCCTAAATACATAGAACCCGTTAACACCAGTATTCCCACCTTTCAGTGTCTCCTAAAAAGGTTTACGAAATGCTAATTTGCTTCAAGTAATTGGGAAAAAGCTGGCAAAAGCGGTAAAAAAAGCCTTAATCTGCTACTGGATTTATAGGATTTTCGTGCATGCAGGAATTAACCAAAACAATAAATGCCATGAAGGGTGTCTCCGTCCTCGTTGTCGGAGACCTGATGCTGGATCGATTCGTCTATGGCGATGTCGACCGCATCTCCCCCGAAAGCCCCGTTCCTGTTTTGAATGTCACGCATGAAGATGAAATGCTCGGAGGCGCAGGCAATGTGGTGTCGAACCTTTGCGCGCTGGGTGTTAAATCGACTGTGTTCGCCGTCGTGGGAAATGATGCCAATGCGGAACGCGTGTTGGAAATAGCCAAAGGCTACGGTGCCGATACAAGCGGCATTATAAAAGACGCATCCCGCCCTACGACTCTCAAGACGCGCTATCTGGCGCGCCATCAACATCTGCTGCGTTCCGATTCCGAAAAAACATTTGTCTGTGATGCTACGATAGAAAAGAAAATTGCGGACGGCGTGGTCAAGGCGATCAAATCGGCGAAAGCCGTCGTCTTGTCCGACTACGGCAAGGGCGTGCTTTCACAAAGCCTAATCCTGCAGATCATCAAACTGGCGCATGAACAAAAAGTGCCTGTACTGGTGGATCCCAAAGGCAATGATTACCTGCGCTATAAAGGCGCGGATGTAGTGACGCCCAATAGAAAAGAGCTCGCCGAAGCCACTGGTTTTGTGAATCTAAAAGAAGATGCGGACATCGTGAAAGCCGCCGAAAAAATCATTCAATCCTGTGACATAAAATGCGTCGTCGCCACTAGATCCGAAGACGGGATGAGTGTTATCGGCGCGGGCGCGCCACAACATTTGAAAACGAAAGTACGCGAAGTATTCGATGTATCAGGCGCAGGCGACACGGTGATCGCAACATTGGCCGCCGTTCTTGCCACGGGTGCCGACATCATATTCGCCGCGAAAATTGCCAGTATAGCGGGCGGGATTGCCGTTTCCAAGGTCGGCACCACGCCGGTGCGCACAGAAGAAATTCTGGAATCATTAGCTGAATCCTCGCCGCATCTCGCGCCGGTCGCGGACTATGTGAAGGCTATCGAACAATTACGCAAATGGCACGCCAAAGGTTTGAAGGTAGGGCTTACGAATGGATGCTTTGATATTCTGCACAAAGGTCATGTCACGTATCTCGCACAGGCGCGGGGGGAATGTGATCGTTTGATAGTGGCGCTCAATCACGATGTGTCCGTAAAAATCTTGAAAGGTCCGTCGCGTCCCGTGAATGATCAAGATGCGCGCGCGGCTGTAATCGGTGCATTGTCTTCCGTCGATATGGTCGTGTTTTTCGGCGCGGAAAAGGCGGGGGCGGACAACACGCCTTGCGCGCTGATCGAAAAACTCAAACCCGATATCTATTTCAAAGGCGGCGATTACAAACTCTCTGACTTGCCCGAAGCCAAGATCGTTCAGGGCTACGGCGGCGAAGTCGTCATTATGGGTTTGCAAAAAGGTTATTCGACCACCGCGATCATCGAAAAATCCAAAACACCCAGCCGCTAGCAAATCCACCATTTAGAGGCTGTTTTCAAATTCATACACAAAATATGGTGTGAAGGCTATAAACGGTCTTGACAGATATCCCCTTATTGAGAATAATTCTCAGTATCAACCAAGGGCATCCACCGCCCGTCCTGTCGTCTTAAATTTCAACGCCTGTCCCAAGGGGGTGCCCATGTTGCACGATCTCTATCTGCTGAGCTGTTACTTCGACGGTCCGTCCGCTGTTATGTACGAGGAAGATTTGAAACGCCGCTATGGTCTCAAAGCTGTGAGCGATGCCCTCAAGCAAGGTTTTATAGAGCTCTATTGTCCGCCTTGCGCCCGCGGCAAATCCACGTTTTTCTGTCGTCTGTCGGAGCGGGGGTTAAGCCAGATCGCGGGGTAAGGACAAAACCCAATACGGGCTATACGGTAATCCTCTTCCTTGCTAGACTGGGCGCATCGATTTTCATCCACCCGCCTTCCTCTTACACGGAACCGATCCCATGATTTACAACAAATCCATTCTTTCGATTCTGATTCTTTCCGGCAGCGTTATCGCGCTTTCCGCGTGCTCCTCGCCCAATTCGCTGCCACGCGGCTATGTTTATCACTCCCATGAATACAAATCGCCCAATCCGCCGCAATCCCCGAAATTCACGGAAAAGCAGCGCGCGACGATGGGCCCCGAACAGGCAGACCAATTCCGCATGGCGGTCTATCAACTGGTGGAAAACCTGACCATCCGCGCAGGCCTGCCGCCCAAAGCCGTTTATGTGTTGAAACCCGAACCGATGACCCCGTTCTATGCAAACATGGACAATGATCTGCGTGAATCGCTGCGCCATCAGGGTTACAAACTCGCCGACACGCCTGAAGATGCCTATGTTTTTGCATACTCAGCTGTTGTTGCAAAAATAGATAAAGACAAACCTGCCGATAATATGTCGCCAAACGCGCATCTGATGTTGTTCGTGTTTGATTCCGCGGGCGAAGACGCAAGACTTCTGACGCAAGAAGAAGGAGATTTCTACATCAAGGGCGCGGAACATCTGAACATTCCGTTCGCCTCTTTCCCTGGCCAATTGATTCCCGAACCTACGGGTCCGGGTTCCAAAGGCAACGAGTAATCGATGCGTAAACTTGCCGCGTCACTGCTGGTATTATCCGTCCTTCTTTTAGGGGGATGCGAAGCGGCGATTTTGGGCGCGGTCACGCCCAGCATCATCAAACAAGACCGCGTGAATGTCACGAACACATCTTATGCAGCCGTCGATGTGATAGTGCAGCAAGCAGGCAAACGTTTCCCTGCAGGCTCCACGCTGTCGGTTGCTGATCTTCAGGAACTCATCGATATGTCTGAAGAAAAACCAACAGCGAACCCCAAGGTCGGCCGCGTGATTTCGGGCCAGATGCGCGATCGCTTCGTACAGCTCGGTTATTCCGTCATCGATGACGCAAGCTATACCAACGCCAACGGCATCGGCGAATTGACGGGGACATATGAATTTATTTCCAACCGCATGAATGTCGCACTGGCGTTGAAAGACGCCAAATCGGGCAAGATTATCACGACCTATCATTATTCTTTGCCGATGACATATGACATCAAGAAATACATGACCCGCAACGCCAATTCGTTGCCGGCATTCCCGCCCTTATTCTAATCTTTTGAAATTACCGGCCCAGAAGAACGCGGAAATAATGAAATCCGCCGCCGGCACATTTCACGCAAGCTTCCTTGGCGGGAAGCTTTGTCAATTTCGTCTCGTCCAGCGTGTTGACACCTACGCCGAAACCGTATGTCCCCGCAAAGCGTGACGCGGGCACATAGATACACCCGTTGCCCACAGGGTCTGTGTCTTGATCAAGATCTATTGTCTGCTGGTTCAAGAAATTGACGCGCTCGCAAAACGGGCGCGTTACATTGGGAATAACAGCGATCAATTCCGCCTTTTGCGCGGCGGCAGTATCGGTACCCATATCTTTGATATGCGTGGTTGCAAAAAATTCCCACTTCATACCCGCGCTCACATAATCCTCCGGCGGTAAAACATACGTCGCGCCACCGCCCGTGGAATCGAACACCTGATGCGTGGGGTTTGCGGTGATATTGCCATAAGCCACGTCGGCATCGGGATGCGCGAAACGTATGTCGCTTTCCGATATGCCGTTTTGTATCAAATACGCGACCGCCCGTTCCAGTTCAGCGGCTTGTTTTTGTACCTCGCCGACCTTGATGGCGATTTTTTCGGAATCGATGCCCGTGCCTTCTTGGAAATTTCCCTTGATGATGACGATCAATAATCCGAGCAGAAATATCGCGGCCAGAATATAGATCAGCATATTGCCGGACTGGGAATTACGGGTGCGTGTCATGAAAATCCTTTTAGCGCGGAGCTACGGGCAGGCAGTCTTTGTAATATTGGCAGGCGCTGAGCGCTTGGTCTTTGGAAAGATTGCCTAGGCGTGCGCGGTACATCACGCTGCCGTCGGATGTTTTCAAGGGCACAACGATTGGCGAAGCGTGCGTCAAAGTTGCGGGCAGTTTTTTCTGCGCGGCGCGAAGCGCCTCATCCGTCATCACACGGGATTTGTACGCACCAATTTGCACCGACCACAAATCCGATGCGGGAGGGGCAGGTGCTACGGGAGCCGGCTTTATGGCGGCTTGGACGACCGCTTGGTTTTTCGCGGCCATTTGTTGCAGCACTTGATTCGTTACATCTGAACCAGCATTGGCGGATGCTTGAATCTGCGAAACTTTTTCATGATCGCCCTTGTACACGGCGGCGGCGAGCAATCCCGTCTCCACGCGCTTAGCGTTGATGGCATCGTAATCACCTTCACCCGTCAGTTCGGAATATTGACCGCTGTTAACCGCATATTTAACGTCCGCTGCCACTTGTTCGGTCGTTGGATGTTGCGGCACCACGAGTTTGCGTCCGCTGTCGAGGGAAGAGAGCGATGTGAAATTTGTTTCTGCTTGTCGCGTCGCTTGCGCCACTTGTTGCTGTGGAGCTTGCAGTGTGTTCGGCGCATTCAAGACGGGTTTGGCTTGCGGAACGGGCACAGGCGCTTGCGAGATTGCGGCAGCTGTTTGAATTTCCGGCATGCTGTTGGGTTGCTGCGCGCGTTCTTTCGCGTAACGCAGATCGTTTGCTTTCACGAACCCTGTGTTCAAAAGGCTCGCCATATGGTCGTTACGCGATTTCCATGTCTTGCCGCCGAACACGACGCCGATCAAACGCTGGCCGTTCTTCTTAGCGGATGCGATCAAATTGAATCCAGATGCGTTGACGAATCCAGTCTTGAATCCGTCCATACCAGGATAGGTGTTCATCAGGCGGTTGTGGTTGGTATAGGTCTTGCCGCGATACGTGAATTGTTTCGTACCGAAATAACGATAGTAGTTCTGATAACGTACGATGACGTAGCGCGCAAGGATCGCCTGATCGCGCGCCGTGGAAACCTGTTTGGGGTTGTGCAAACCGTGTGCGTTCACGTAATTGGTTTTGCTCATACCAATGTCGTGTGCGCGGCGCGTCATCTTCGCGGCGAAACGGCTCTCGCTGCCCGCCAGATGTTCGGCGATGGCGGTGGAAATATCGTTGGCGGATTTGGTGACGACGGCGAGGATGGCATCTTCCACGCGGATAGATGATCCTACGGCCAATCCTAATTTGCTCGGCTGCTGGTTCGCGGCGCGTTGGGAGATGTAGATTTTATCGCTTAATCTTATGGTTCCTGCCTCTAATGCTTCGAAGAGGAGGAGAAGCGTCATCACCTTGGTCAGGGATGCGGGGTGAAGCGGCTTGTTGGCGTTTTGCTGGGATATGATCGCGCCGGAATCGGAATCCACGACGATAGAGGCGTATTTATTGTTTTCGGTCGATTTGCCTTGGTTTTTGCGTGCCTTCGCAAAGGCCTCGCCCGATACGGCAAGGACCATGCAGGCTATAAGCATGGCGCATAAGATCCGGTACAAAAGATGGTCTCCCGCAGGCTTTACGGTAATGGGTGGAACGTTATCCGGCGCCTGTCTGTTTATTGTTAACATTGTACGAGAAGAAGATTGAAAGAACCCTAATTTCAGCCGATAATGGGTGGCTGGTAAACCCTCTAAGTATTCTAAGTAATAAGTTTTCCCGTGTCTAGAAATCTGCCGAAAAATCAATGATTTGTGCACTGCACAAAAAACTATTGACCAAAGGTTAATTTGGTGATAGATTAAGTTTGTGCGATGCAATATCATACCAAAATTGACATTCTCACCCATAACCAATTTTAGGAGGCCTTAAATGGCAACGAAAAAGAAAACCAAGACCGCTGTGAAGAAAACCATGACGACTGTGCTAAACAGCGCTCCGGTTGTTAATTTTGCTGACTTCACGAAGGGCTTCCAGCAATTTCCCAAATTCGCTGGTTTTGATCATTTTAAACAATTCCAGCAATTTCCAACCTTTCAATCCTTCAAAATGGAGAACCCGATGCTTAAAGGTAACAAACAAGTAGAACAACTGGCGCAAGACGCTGCGGCGATGGGCCAAGACCAAATGGATGCGATCATGAAATCCTCTGCCATCTTTGCAAAAGGCATGGAAGACATCATGAAGACCTGCATGGAAATCGCCGCCGAAGCCGGTGAGAAAAGCCAGTCCGTCGCAAAATCCGTCATGTCCTGCAAAACACTCAATGAATTCACTGAGGTGCAAACCAAACTAGCCCAAGCTAGCTTTGATGACTTCATGACCAATGCCACACGCATTTCCGAAAAAGGCGTAAAGCTTTGCACCGAAGCGTTCGAACCGATCAACGATCAGGTTGGCAAAGCCATCAAGAAAGCCTCGGACGCCGCGGCCGCTTAATTTCCATCCTCTCCTTCGATTTTCTAAAGCCCCGCCCCTCAAAAGGCGGGGTTTTTATCCCTAAGCCCTTATTCTTAAGGGACTTTTAAATCCTTACCCGCAAGACTATATTGTTAATACTTCGAACTTGGGCATCGGTCCGGTTTTTGCTAAACTAAAACTATTAAAGGCTTTTGATGACTTTTGAACCGACCCTGGACGGCGAAGACGATCCCGCCTTGCCGCCGCCCGACAAGGGTGGGCAAGACGGCGGTAATTCCGATCGCGTGAACGAACGCCAGACGGGTTTGCTGCTCAAGCCGCGTCCCAAAACCAAAAAGCCTTCGATGTACAAAGTTCTTCTTTTGAACGACGACTACACGCCGATGGAATTCGTTGTACATATCTTGGAGCGCTTCTTTAACAAGAACAGACAAGAAGCCACCGACATTATGCTGCACGTCCACCGCCGCGGTGTCGGCATATGCGGCATCTTCACCTACGAGGTCGCCGAAACCAAAGTGGCCCAAGTGATGGATTTTGCCAGAGCCAACGAACAACCGCTGCAATGCACGATGGAAAAGGAATAGGACATGCTCTCAAGAAACCTTGAACAGACCCTGCACCGTGCGCTAGCCGCCGCCAACCAGCGCAACCACGAATATGCAACGCTCGAACATCTGCTCTTGGCATTGACAGAAGATCAGGATGCGATGGCTGTCTTGCGCTCATGCGGCATTTCCTTGTCCGAAATCCGTGAACAGCTCGAACAATATCTCGATCATGAATTGGGCTATCTGGCCGCGCCCGAAGGCGAGGAAGCCAAACCCACCACGGCTTTCCAACGTGTTTTGCAACGCGCCGCCATTCATGTCCAATCCTCGGGCCGTGAAGAAGTGACGGGCGCGAATGTTCTCGTGGCGCTCTTCTCGGAACGTGAATCGCATGCGGTTTATTTCCTGCAGGAACAGGATATGACGCGCTTCGATGCGGTCAATTACATTTCCCACGGCATCGCCAAGGTGCCGGGCCAGGCTGATCAGGCGAAAACACCCCGCGGCGCGGATGAAGAATCGGAAAGCCAGGGCGGTGCGCCGAACGTGAAGGTGAGTGGCGATGCGCTTAAAGCCTACTGCAAGAATTTGAACGAAAAAGCCAAGATCGGAAAAATTGATCCGCTGATTGGCCGCCAAAAAGAAGTCGATCGTACCATTCAAATTTTGTGCCGCCGCTCGAAAAACAATCCGCTGTATGTGGGTGATCCGGGAGTTGGTAAAACCGCTATCGCCGAAGGTCTAGCCAAAAAAATCGTCGAAGGCTCCGTACCAGATGTGTTAAAAGACGCCGTGATCTATTCGCTCGATATGGGCTCGCTACTGGCAGGCACGCGTTACCGCGGTGATTTCGAAGAACGCATCAAACAGGTGCTCTCAGAACTCGAAAAAATCGATGGCGCCATTTTGTTTATCGATGAAATCCACACTGTAATCGGCGCGGGCGCAACATCCGGCGGAGCGATGGATGCTTCCAACCTTTTGAAACCTTCTCTTTCCAATGGAACGTTGCGCTGCATCGGCTCCACTACCTATAAAGAATACAGAAACCATTTCGAAAAAGACCGCGCGCTGGTGCGCCGCTTCCAGAAGATCGATGTGTATGAACCCACCATCGATGAAACGATTGAAATCCTTAAAGGCCTCAAAACCTATTACGAAGCACACCACTTTGTGAAATACACGGATGATGCATTAAAGGCCGCCGTGGAATTGTCTTCCAAATATATCGGCGATAGAAAACTGCCCGACAAAGCCATCGACATTATCGATGAAGTCGGCGCGGCGCAGATGCTAGTGCCCGAAGACAAACGCAAGAAAATCATCGATGTCGCGGATATCGAGGCCGTGGTCGCCATCATCGCACGCATTCCTGCGAAATCGCTAACCAAAGACGACAAAACGGTTTTGAAAAATCTCGAACGTGACCTTAAAACCATGGTATTCGATCAGGATGAAGCCATTAACACGTTGGTCGATGCGATCAAATTGTCCCGCGCAGGTTTGCGCGATCCCGACAAACCGATCGGATGTTTCTTGTTCTCCGGCCCCACGGGCGTCGGTAAAACCGAAGCCGCAAGACAGCTGGCCAAAACTATGGGCATTGAACTCAACCGCTTCGATATGTCCGAATATATGGAACGCCATTCCATCTCGCGTCTTATAGGTTCGCCCCCGGGCTATGTGGGCTTTGATCAGGGCGGGCTGCTCACCGATAAAGTGGACCAGCAACCGCACTGCGTTTTGTTGCTCGATGAAATCGAAAAGGCCCACCCTGATATTTATAACATCCTGTTGCAGGTCATGGACTACGGCAAACTTACCGACAACAACGGCAAAGTGGTGGATTTCAGAAACGTGATCTTAATCATGACCACCAACGCAGGCGCCGCCGAACAGGCACGCGCGCCGATCGGGTTCGAGCGTGAAGTCCGCGTCGATGAAGACAAAGACGCCATCACCAAGATGTTTACGCCGGAATTCAGAAACCGTCTCGACGCCATCGTCGGCTTCAAACCGCTCAAGGCAGATACGGTCGTGCGCGTTGTCGATAAATTCATCGCACAACTGGAAGCACAGCTCACCGAGAAAAACGTGGCCCTGCAGCTTTCGGAAGACGCCCGTTTATGGCTTGCCAAAAAAGGCTATGATCCCGCTATGGGTGCGCGCCCGTTGGCCCGCGTGATTCAAGAACACGTCAAACGCCCTCTGGCGGAAGAATTGTTGTTCGGGAAATTGACCGAAGGCGGCACAGTGCATATCAAGGTGAAAGACGACAAAATCGCTTTTGATATCGACCCACGGAAAAAATCGAAAAAAGAAAAGCCGGCCAAGAAAGAAACCGTGGAATAGTCCTCACGGATCTTTGCGAACGCATCTTACGTCGTACGCTTCGTCTTTGGAGCTTCCCCCAATATCGCCATTCAAAAACCGTCTATTTTCTGCCCCATTACCGCCTTCGTCGGTTGATGACCAATACAGGTTGACTGTAAACCCGCCGATCGCGACTCGGTTATCGTAGAGAATCCCAAGTTCATTCATCGCCGGTAGATAACAATCGGAATACCCTCCGTAGGTTAAATCATAGCATGTTTTGGCCGCAACGCATGCTTGCATCCCCGGTTCCGTCGCGTGGCAATCTAAGGGCCCGAGTATGTTTGTATTGGATGTCCCGGAATTCGAACTTGTTGCGCCTGTGTTTTGAGCGGTAGCGGCTAAAGAGAAAGGGATATTTACCCAAACTATACTGCCTTGGTCCGCTGCTGTGGTGTACATCCGTTTGTTGCAGGCTGCTGCCTTTGCATTGAAGGGGATGATGAAAATCCCAAAGTCTCGCTGGCGAAATGCAACAACGTGCCCAAGGAATGCAAATATGTATTCGCCAGTAAGAAATATTATGGCGGCGAAGATTTTCCCATAAATGTAAACCAGTTCTTTGTCGAAGAGCGTTTCGCTATGCCTTTGGAAAATCTTTTCCGTGGTAGAAAAGAAAAATTTACGCTCGGGCTTGCCATGCGCAAACGCGGAAATCCGCTTTTGGAAAAACTATATGTTGGTGGGTTGGAGCTTTCCGATTACATCGCAAAGCACGGCGGCTCTATTCCTGAAATAAAACCGGAAGATATCCCCGAAGAAACAATACCGGTAAATTAATTCCTGATTTCGAATATCGCGTCGGCTTCGACGGCGACGCCAAAGGGCAGAGACGGTGCACCCACCGCGAAACGCGCATGCTTGCCTTTGTCGCCCAACGCCTGATTGATCGTATCGCTTGCGCCGTTCATGACCAAAGGATGGTCAGTGAAGTCTGGTGTGCAATTCACGAACCCGCCGACTTTGACGCAACGGACGATCTTGCTCTCATCCCCACCGACTGCGGCCAGAACTTGGGAAAGCAGGTTGAGGGCGCAGGCTTGCGCCGCTTTTTGCCCGTCTTCAATTGTCATATTTTCACCAAGACGCCCAAAATGGGCTTTGACGCCGTTCAAAAACGGGATCTGGCCCGCCACGAAAACGAGATTTCCGCTTACCACGAACGGCACATACGAACCCATATAGACGGCCGGTTCGGGCAGGTTCAATCCGATCTGTTGCAGACGGGTTTCAATCGCGCTCATTTTTGGCGTTTCCTCTTATAAAAACTTGATCTGGGAGTGTTTTTAGGACAATTCTAGGCGAACGAAAAGCGAAAAGGTTATTAAGTTTCATGGGCCTGCTGACAGGAATTGCGAATTTTCTGGGCGCTATCTCTCCCGCGCACATTCATTTTGTCACGCTGGTGACGGGTGCGACCAAGGTTGGCATCGACGCAACAGGCAATAAATATTATCGCTGCAAAGCCCGCAAAGGCTATAAACATGAACGCCGCTGGGTGATTTACAACGGCGCGCCCGAAGCCTCCAAAGTGCCGCCCGAATGGCACGGCTGGCTGCATCATCAATCCGATACCGTGCCGAGCGAGGAAGGAAAATCCTACCGCCGCGTTTGGCAAAAACCGCATGAACCGAATTTAACAGGCACCAACCACGCATATCGCCCGCCGGGCCATGTTTTGAGCGGCGGAAAACGCGCCAAAGCCACGGGCGATTACGAAGCGTGGAAGCCGGAATAGTTTTGGGGGAAAGAAAAATATGAAACGCAATGTGATTGAAACGGTTTTGGGTGCGGTCGTACTTCTGGTCGCCGTCGTCTTTTTGGGCTTCAGCTATTCTTCTGCCGACGTGGGAGATGTTGATGGCTACAACATCACGGCTGACTTCACGGGTATCGGCGGTTTGTCTGTCGGTGACGCCGTGCAGATCAGCGGCGTGAAAATCGGTACCGTTGCAAAAATTGCTCTGAAACCCGAAGACTACATGGCGCGCGTTACCATGGAAATCGAAGACGACATCAAATTGACGGATGATACATCCGCTTACATCTCTTCCGAATCCTTGCTCGGCGGAAAATACCTGGAACTGCAACCTGGCGGCTCCGATAAATTCTTGGCCAATGAAGGCCATATCGAATACACGCAGGCTCCACAAAATCTTGAACAACTGCTCGGCAAATTTATATTCAGCATGGACAAAGGCAAAGGCGCTTCCGATGACGCTGCGGCTCCTGAGCCCGCGCCTGCAGCGCCTGTGGCAGAGCCGCAATTCAAACAATTGAATGCGGTGCCGCAAGGCGCAGCGCCTGATGTCGAAGCCGACCTCCCGTAATTCGTTCTACATCTAGGAGATATCTTTGCGTCGTTATTTTGCCGGCTTTTTCGCGCTTGCGCTCCTGACGGCATCACCTGCAAACGCGGTGATGGAAGATTACCCGTCTGTAAAATTACAGGGCCTCGATAAATCCGTCGGCCGCACCGTGACGTTCGAGGCCCGCGTCGGCTCCACCATTCAATACGGACCGCTTTTCATCAAAATCCACGCCTGCCGCAAAGCGCCGCCGATCGAAAAACCGGAAAGCGCCGCATTTTTACAAATCTGGGAAGTGCCGCCCGGTGAAGAAAAATCCGAATGGGCGTTTTCGGGATGGATGTTTGCATCTTCTCCCGCTCTCTCCGCTATGGATCATCCTGTGTACGATGTGTGGGTGCTGGATTGTTTGGGCCGTGAAGAACCGAACGACGAAGCCGCAGAAGCCGAAACATCCGAAACCGTGGACGATGCAAACCTGTCCGCGCCTGACGCCGCCGCGACGACGCAAACACCACCTGTTGATGGAGAAGCGGAAGCCGCGCCCGAAGCGGTTCCTGAAGATATGGAAGCAGAACCCGAACCCACGCCGGTACCCATCGTCAATCCCGACACGGCCTATCCCGAAGTGCATCAACCTGCTCTGCCGCAGGGCAAGCAGCCTATGTCAGAAGTGGATTCACTTTACAACCAACAACAACCCGTGCTGCCGCAATTGCCGTCTCCCACACCCGCGCCATCCGCGAATGATCCCGGCTTTACCGCCTATGACATCATGAAACAGGGCGGTACAAACGCACCTACGCCGACACCAACGCCGACGGAACCGCAATACTAGATTTCGCGCACCGCTAAATATTCTTCGAGGATATTGTCCAATCCTTGCGATGCCGCGCCCGTGATAGAAACTTTTTTGTCCATCTCGACTTTGATCAGCGCTTCATATTCTTCTTGGCTCATTTCATAGGCGCCGAATTGCAGAAGATGCGGATTGATGAATTGCGTATCGAGCGTCGTGAAACCCGCCTTCCACAAAAGAGCGCAAAGATAAACCAGCGCGACCTTGCTGGAATCGCGCTTTAAAGAGAACATACTCTCCCCGCAAAACACCGCGCCGAGCGCGAGGCCGTAAATCCCGCCCACCAGTTTATCCTCGTCCCATACTTCCACTGAATGCGCATGGCCTTGCCCGTGCAGCGCGGTGAAGATGTACTGGATAGGACCGTTGATCCATGTCTTGTCGCGTTTTTTTGTTGTCACCGCACATCCTGCGATCACATCTTCGAAATTCTTGTTGAACGTAACACTGAATTTTTTGTGGCGGAGAGTCTTTAAGAGACTTTGCGAAATGTGCAGCTTTTCGATGGGGATCAGCCCGCGCATATGCGGTTTGTAAAACGCGAAACCTTCGTCATCGGCGCTTTCCGCCATGGGAAAAATCCCCTCGCGGTAGGCCTCCAGGATCATCTCGAAAGGGGTGAAGCCGTGCATGGGATTAGCCTAAAGGCAAAAGTATGATATTGTAAATCGTCATTTATACGGGGGGATGTATGACGGAACGAAAGAAACAGGGGCTTTTTGACAGGATAATCGAAATCCTGTGCGTTCTTATCCTTCTGGTTCTTGCGGTCCGTGAATGCTCGCACTTGTACCGCACACCCGATTCCATCACACGACATGGCAGCCTGTACGAACATCATTATATCGTCTCCACAAAATTTCCGTTTATCGGCGCATATTTTCTGATGACGCCCGAAAATTACGATCCGAAAATATCCTATCCGCTTACCGTGATTTTGCAGGGCCGCAGTCCGTTTATATACGCCGCTGATACTCTGGCGCAGACTGAATTCAGAATACGCTATCCCGGATTTGTTCTGGTGCCCATCGCACCGGTGCGGTCTTTGTGGGAAACACCCGCGGACAAGAAATATGAACTGCCCTCTTACATAAAATTTCCTGATGCCATGCCGCAGGTACTGGATCAAATGCTCCAAGTGACCAAAGAATACAATATCGACAAATCGCGTATGTATTTGACCGGACATTCGATGGGTGGTGCGGGGGTAATTGGCGCGTTGCAACGCTATCCGGAAATTTTCGCGGCAGCCACGGCCCTTTCGGGTGTGTGGGATCCGATGGATACGAGAGAAATCAATACGCCGCTATGGATTTTCCATGGTGCTGCCGATCGTCAGATTTCGCCGCTATACAGCAAGCAAGTGGCGGAAGCCCTGAAGGTTCAAGGGAAGACCGTTCAATACAACGAAGTGCCGGATGTTGAGCATGACAGCTGGAAAATCGTCTATCCGAATAAAATTATATGGGATTGGCTGTTCAGCCACCGCCGCTAATTTTTTAGCGTTTCGCCAGATTCTTTTCCAACCAATGAATATTGTATTTTCCAGAAATGAATTCTTCTTGCTGAAAGATCCATGCATGGAGCGGCAACGTGGTTTTTACGCCTTCCACCACCGTTTCGGCAATGGCGCGGCGCATACGGGCCAAACATTCCTCGCGCGTTTTTCCGCTGACGATCAGCTTGCCGATCATGGAATCGTAATAAGGGGGAATTGAATACCCGCCATAGATTGCGGAATCGAAACGCACGCCCAAACCGCCCGGCGCATGGAATTGCGTGATCTTGCCGGGGCTCGGCGCAAACGTATCGGGGTCTTCCGCGTTGATGCGAATCTCGATCGAATGGCCGCGCAGTTTGATGTTTTCTTTGTTCAAAGATAACGGTAATCCTGCCGCCACTTTGATTTGTTCTGCGATCAAATCGATACCCGTGATCTGTTCGGTAACAGGGTGCTCCACCTGAATGCGGGTGTTCATTTCCATGAAATAGAATTTGCCTTCTTCATAGAGGAACTCGATGGTGCCCGCACCGACATAACCCATTTTACGAATAACATCCGCCGCGAGCGTGCCGATATAATCGCGCTCTTTCACCGTAAGAACGGGCGAGGGGGCCTCTTCGACCAGTTTTTGGTGGCGGCGCTGGATGGAACAATCGCGCTCGCCAAGGTGAATGGCGTTGCCGTGCTTGTCGCCGAAAATTTGAATCTCGATATGGCGCGGTTTTTCGAGATATTTCTCTATGTAAACCGTGTCGTCGCCGAAATTGGCTTTCGCTTCGGAGCGCGCGGTCGAATACATCTCCGAAAACTGGTCTTCGGAACGCACAACCTTCATGCCTTTGCCACCGCCGCCTGACGCTGCCTTGATGATGACGGGGAAACCCGCTTCGCTGCAGAATTGTAAACCTTGTTCGACACTTGTTACGGCGCCGTCCGATCCCGGAACAACGGGCAGGCCCAATGCCATCACCGTTTGCTTGGCGCGCACTTTGTCGCCCATACTTTCGATATGTTCGGGTTTGGGGCCGATGAACGTGAATCCGTGATCTTCCACCATTCGCGCGAACATTTCGTTTTCCGACAAAAATCCGTATCCAGGGTGAATGGCTTCTGCGCCCGTTACGGCGGCGGCGGTCAGAATGGCAGGAATGTTGAGGTAAGAATCTTTGGCAGCGGGGGGGCCGATACAAACGCTCTCGTCGGCCAGTCGTACGGCCATCGAATTGGCATCCGCTGTCGAATGCACGGCGACGGATTGAATGCCCATCTCGCGGCAGGCGCGGATAACGCGCAAAGCTATCTCGCCGCGGTTTGCTATCAGGATTTTTTTAAACATTGAATCGTCCTTACAATTTCTTCTTCATCAAGGGCTCGCCGTCTTTGTGGTAACCCGAACGGTCGGTCACCTTGCCGATCGTCACATATCCCATTTTTTCATACATCTTTTCGGCTGTGCCTGTGAAAAGATAAATTTCTTCGTACCCGTAAACATCCTTTGCGTATTTTTCGACGTGCGCACACAAGGTTTGTGCAATGCCGCGCCCGCGATACCGAGGATGAACGTAGAGGGAACTGAACCAGGGCTTTAAATCTTCCCGTTCGATATGGTCGTTTTTTTTCAAGCGCGCCATGCCGACAGGTTGTTCCCCTACCATCGCTATCCATGTCATGGGAAGCATCTCATCTTTGATACTTGCCACGTAATCTTCATACACTTTCATCAAATTGCGGGTTGGAACTTGTGATCCCCATTCTCCGTAACTCCATGCCACGCACGCATCGACCAACTCGGTTTTTTCGGTCAAGGGGATAATGGTCAAATCCTCCATGAACTTGATCGGCCTTTCGCTAACGTGAAATCTTATTCGATGACCATCAGGACATCGCCGTATTCCACGGGTTTTCCTGTTTCGATTAGAATCTGTGTGACCGTACCGCCCTTGGATGCCTTGATCGGGTTCATAACCTTCATGGCCTCGATGATGAGGAGCGTATCGCCTTTGGCAACCGTATCACCTTTTTTGACGAAGGTGGATGCACCGGGTTCGGGCGCGAGATACGCCGTGCCGACCATGGGGCTGGTAATCGCGCCCGGGTGGTCGCCCGTTATCGTGCCTTGTGGGGCCGTGTTGGCCTTTTGCGGTTGCGTTGGATCGGACGCCATGGAATTGACGTTCGCGGGGGCATAGCTGCTTTGGGGCGCGCCGAGGGTGGTGCCGCCTTTGTTGACGCGGATCATTTGATCGCCTTCGGCGACCTCAATTTCCGTGAGGCCCGTTTCGGTCAGAAGTTCCGCCAGCTGGCGGATGGCTTTAGAATCAATCTTCATGAATCCCGTCGTTTGTTTTGTTATCTTTCAAACGCCCCTGAATAGAGAAAAAACCCTGAAAAGTCAAAGGAATCGGGCTAATTAGGCTTTTGCTAATGTGGACAAGGCCTTGATGGCGTCTGCATAGCCTTCTGCGCCCTTACCTTTGATGATTTTGGAAGCCACAGGCGATATATATGAAAAATGACGAAATTCCTCCCGTGTGTCGGGATCGGATATATGAACCTCGATGATAGGCACGGAAAGCAGTTTAAGCGCGTCGTGAATCGCAACCGATGTATGGGTGTAACCGCCCGCGTTGATGATCAGCCCCGCGATGTTTTCGCGCTCTTCTTGAATCCACGTCACCAATTCGCCTTCATGGTTCGATTGGCGAAAATCGACGGTGTAGGTGAGCGCGCCCGCTCTTTCCACGCACATGGTGCGGATGTCCGCAAGTGTGTGCTTGCCGTAGATTTCGGGTTCACGAACGCCCAGCATGTTGAGGTTTGGCCCGTTGAGAATCAGGATTTTTTTACTGGGCTGGGTGTTCATGCTGATGCTCGATGGCTGCCGGTGCGGAAGGTTGTTGAGGCGCCTGCAGTTTTTTGACTGTTTCTTTAAGCGCATCGGGGGGCGTTACCATTTTTTGAACGGGATGATGGGCATGGGCATCAGCGTAAGGCGCTATGACTTTTACGGGAACGGTCACATCTTGTGCACTGTTGAAGTCTAACGTGACCTCGAATATATCGCCCACTTTCAACGCTTTCGTGAGTCCCAGTATCATTATGTGGTGGCCCTTAGGATTTAGCACCAGATGATTTCCGGGTTTAATAGTAAGCTGCCTGACTTTACGCATGGTAGCTGTGCCGTTTTCATCAATCGTGGTTTTGTGCAGCTCCGCCGATGTTCCCACGGTGGCTGTTACACCATTTAAAAAATCTTCGCGTGGGCTCGGATTGCTGATTCTCAAAAAGACCGCGCCGGCTGTGGCACCTTCTGCTGTGGCAAAGGCTGTAGCATCGCCCAATTTCAATTCTATCGGTTCCTGGGATATTGTTTTCTTCTCTTCTTCTGTTTTCTTCTTCATTTCATCGAGTGGAAGCCGCGGCGGACCGCCGCGCTTGGGCGCTTCTTGTGATTGCTGCGTTTGCTCTTCTTGTTTTTTGTCATCGCATGCGGAAAGGCTGAGCGAGAGCGCGGTCAAAATCATCAGCGAAAGCAGGGAAAAGCGGCCCATTAAAAATGTCCTTTGTTATCGGTTGTTTTCTTTTGCTACCATGCTTGTAAGGTCTGAAAGCGTCAAGGGCTTATCCTGCTGGTAAATCGTCTTGTTGATCATGAAGGCGGGGGTCATTTTAAGCTTGGCGTACAGGGAAGCGGAGGCGTTATTTTTCGCCATTTCCTGCACTTTTTCCTCTTCCGCCTCGCGCATCATTTTGTTAAAATCGACATCGTAAAGCGCGGCGGTCTCGCGGAAGAATTTTTCCGCCAAAGGCCCACGCAAAGAATATTTATAGGCGGTGAAGGCCTTGTCCATATCCACGAATTTTCCCTGCAGTCCGGCGGCCAAAAGCATCTCCGCCGCCATCTCTGCATCGCCGTTAGCATAAGGCACAGGCCGCACGATCAAGCGCACATTCGGATTTTTTGCGGCATAATCCATTATGAGCAAATGCGTGTCTTTGCAATATTCGCAATCGTAATTCATGAATTCGACGATTGTGGGGCCTGCGCCGTTGCCTTCTTGTAGAACCAGAAAATCCGCAGGCGGCGTTTGCAAGAAGTGCCAGTAATTACGCACCTTGACGATTTCATAGGTTACATAACATGCGGCTATAACAAGGCATGCTATCCAGATGCGGAAAAACATCGTCGGTTACTGTTTCTTGGAGGCGCGCAATTCCTTGATCGTGTTTTGAATCACTTCGTAAGGAATATAGCCGCGGAAAACCTTGTCTTCGATCAGGAACCCGGGGGTGCCTTGAATGCCAAGCTCTTGCGCTTTACCTATGTGTGTTTTGATTTCTTGTTCCACTTCGGCAGATGCTTTGTCTTTGGCAAGCTTGTCCATGTCAAGCTTCAGGTCTTCGCCGATCTTTTTATAGACGGATTCATCCTTGCCACCTTGGTGTTGCATGAGTGCGGTGTGGTATTCGAAATATTTGTTTTGGCGTTTGGCGGCCAATGTCCATTTGGAAGATTCCAGTGAATCAGGTCCCAAAATAGGCATGTCATAGAATACGATTTTGACGTTCTTGTCGTCTTTCAACAATTTCTGAATTTCTTCAAACGCTTTTTTGCAGTAGCCGCAGTTGAAATCGAAAAATTCCACAATCGTGATATCACCATCGGGGTTACCCGCGATCGACATGTCTTTTTCAGTCTTGAGGGACGCCAGAAGTTCTTTGGCTTTCACCGAAGCTTTCGCGTTGGATTCTTCTTCTTGTTTTTCCTGATATTTGTTGACGCTCTCGATCAAAAGCTCGCCGTGTTCCAGCACATATTGATGGATCAGTGCCTCGACCTCTTTCTTTTGCTCGGGGGTCATTTCGGCTTTTGCGACCATCGGGAATGCGAAAGCAGCGGTCATCAGGGCGAGAGTCAAATATTTCACGGGCTTAATCTCCTAAGGTGGAATAAAAATTTCTAAATTTCAGGGGTAATACTATCTTACCTTAAATGCTTTGGGCAGAGCAAAAGCGTTAACTATCCTCACGGTCTTTGTTGCTTTGTACATAACTTAGAATGTCGTTGGCGCGAATCCAGTCGGGGGAACCCGTTTTCAGGCCCTTCAAGGCGGCCTCGGCCTGCGCTTCCGCATAGTCGTACTTGTTCTGGAGCAGCGCCTCTTCGGCCAGATGGAGCTTGGCGCGGGTCTCATCGCCAGTTCTACCATAGGCGGTCGCCATCAAACGGTGGATGCGCGAATTGCGCGGTTCGGTTTTAAGGGCGATGCGTAAATTCTGCAAAGCGTCCTGCAGTTTTTTGGAATCGTTGCCTGCGGTTTCTATCTGTGCGTGTGCCAGCGCGATGCGGATCAACCCCGCATCGGGTTTAATGTTTATGGCTTTTTGATAGAGCGGAATCGCCTGCGGCAATTTGCCGAAATCGACCAGCATCTGCCCTTTGAGTTCGAGGAAATAGATGTTGTTTGGTTCTACCGCCAAAAGCTTGTCGGCTAATGATAATGCTTTTGCCACATCGTTGGTGCGGTATGCGGCCACCGCGCGTGCGGTCAATGCCTCAATGGAATTGTCTTTGTCGTCATACGTCCATGCAACCTGCTGCGGATTGATATAGCCGTTGAGTTTAGCAAGCATCATCTTGTGCTGCTTTTTCCATTCTTCGGGAATAGTTTTGTCTTTATAAGCGGATTGCGCCACGCGGGATTCAATCGTCTCGATACGGTCTCGGGTCAAAGGGTGGCTCCGTACATATTCGGATTGTTGCGAGGAGGGGAGCATTTCCTGCCCTTGGAGTTTGTGCATGAACGTGCCAAAACCCGTGGGGTTTATTTGCGCGGAATCAAAATAACGAAGCGCCGCTTGATCAGCGCTGGATTCAAACGTGCGGGAGTATTTTAAAAATCCGCGTTGCGCCATGCCCGCGCCGCCTGCGCCGATCACGGTGGCCGCTTCGCCTTTGCCGGTAGCGATCGCCGCGCCCACGCCCAAAATCATGGCAAGCATGCTTTCATACGATGCTTGTTCCATGATCGCTTTACCGCGCACCAGATGCCCGCCCGCGATGTGGCCCAATTCGTGCGCCATAACGGCCTGCACTTCGCCGGGTGATTCCGTTTTTTGCAAAAGTCCGGTGTTGAGAAAAATATTCGCACCGCCTGCGACGAACGCGTTTATCCTGTCATCTTGCACGATGATTATTTTGACTTGGTCAGGGCTCATGCCTGCGGCGGCAAAAATCGGTTTGAACCATTCGCTCATATATTCCTCGATCTCGGTATCGCGGATAACGGTCTGGGCGTGCGCGGAGATTGGGGCGCACAGCACGTAGGCGACAATAAAAAGACGGAGCAAGCTGCAAATCTTCATGGCATTCCTTATGAAACCGAATTATGGTGAATTTGGGGCTGCCCAAATGCTTGGCAAGTCCCTCAACCATAACAAAAAGTTAGCGATGGCCATAGCTCAAATTGCATATGAATGGATGGATCTTGTGTGGGTTCCGATCGCGCTGGTCAGCGTGGAACGCGGCAAACGTCTGCTCACGCTCGGCTTCATTGGTTTGTGCGTTCTGGCGCTGCGCTTGCAGATCGAACTCTTCCGCGATCTCGGCTTCTCGCACGGCTATCTGGGCTTTATGGATTCCGATATTTTCCCGCGCGGTATCATCACCTACGGCATTTTTACCGCGTTCTTTTTAATCTTGGCTTTTTATTCCAAAGGTTCCGATAAAAACGTACATATGGCGGCCTCCATATCCATCTTGATCGCCGCTTTTTGCGTTTCTTCCTTTGTTATGGTGTTATAGCCGCCATGAAGAAGATCAGGACCGCCAAGGGACGCAAAATTTCCTCGATCAAATGGCTCGAACGCCAGTTGACGGACCCTTACGTACAAAAAGCGAAATCCGAAGGCTATCGTTCACGTGCAGCCTATAAAATTATGGAGATCGATGCGAAGGCCCATATCCTGAAACGCGGTCAACTGGTCGTGGATCTGGGCGCCGCCCCAGGCGGGTGGTGTCAGGTCGCGGTGAAAAAAGGCTGCAAAGTCGTCGCCATCGATATTCTCGAAATGGACGAAATAGCGGGCGTGAAATTCTTTCAAATGGATTTTATGGACGATGCCGCGCCGCAGGTTCTGGTTGATGCATTGGAAGGCCAGAAGGCGGATGTGGTGATGTCCGACATCGCGCACAACACAATCGGTCATAGAAATACCGACCACACGAAAATCATGCTGCTGGTCGAGGCGGGTTACGATTTTGCGTGCGAGGTTTTAAAACCGGGCGGCGCGTTCGTGGCCAAAGTGTTTCAGGGCGGCACCGAAACCGAACTACTCACCCGCATGAAAAAGGATTTTCGCACGGTAAAACATATTAAGCCTCCATCCTCGCGCAAGGAATCGCCCGAGACGTATGTGGTGGCCCAAGGCTTCCGCAAAGATTGAGAAATCAGTTGGTATGAAGTAAATAATAAAAGGAAAGGGGCCGCCATGTGCGGCCTTAATGTTGGCCGACTTTATCGGTCAACATTAATCTTTTTAGCCCCCCCAATTGGGCAAAAACCTCTCAAAAGCCTCATTATTTTCAATAATATTGACTTAGGGAAAATTCCCCGATATAAACTGCAGCATCGGTAATTAGAGAAAACAGTGACCCATGCAACTGAACACAGCACACCCATTATATCTGCGTCTTGATGAAATTCCGCTTTCCATGACAGTCAGGAAAGTATGGGACAGCGTTGTGGGCGTTACTCTTGGCAAAGCCTCTTTGAACACGGGTAATTTTTTCAAACATTATACCGAAGACACACCTTTCCCCGTTCTTGTGCATATTCACGCTAGCCCCTACAAGCAGGGCAACTACAAGCTCGTGGGCCTCGCTGCAAGTTTTGATGGCGGTGGAATGGGTGAATGTCACGACAAGGTTCAAGAAGTTGAACTGGGCACTTTTGATGCAAAAACGACCAAGAAAATTATCGAAGGTTTCGGCAAGGACAGAATAGTCGCACCAGGCGCGGAGATACCTGCGGATTCTACCTTGGGGTATCGCCAGCCTCGCATCGAAGGCCAAAAAGACGTAAAATGGATTGATTATCTTGCCCACAAAATGTAAGTAGTTTTCGCAGGCAGCGTCTTGTCTGCGCTTTAGAAAATATTGATAAATTAGTTGGTATAAAGTATAAAAATTTGAATAACGGGCCGCCTTGTGCGGCCCTTAATATTGGTCCACATTCGGGCCTTTAAAAATGTGGACTTAGTCCACCAACATTAACACTTTTAGGGAAAATATGTCTTTACTTTTGCGCTAGAACCCTTATATATGCCCTGCAAACGACGCATCAAAGAAAGCGGTTTGCATGGCCAAGACAATTTCCCCCTCGATCCTGATCCCCGAAGCCTACACATTCGACGATGTGTTATTGCTCCCCGGCGCTTCCGATGTCTTGCCCGATGCCGTCAACACCCAGACACAACTGACAAAAACCATCCGCCTCAACATTCCGCTTCTGTCTTCCGCCATGGACACGGTGACGGAAACCGAAATGGCGATCGCCATGGCGCAAAATGGCGGCCTCGGTATCTTACACCGAAATATGTCCATCGCAGAACAGGCCGAAATGGTCCGCCGCGTCAAACGCTTCGAAAGCGGCATGGTGGTTAACCCGATCACAATAGATCCCGATTCAACTTTGGGTCAGGCCTTGGCCTTGATGCGCCAGCACAGCATTTCGGGTATTCCCGTCACGGAAAAAAGCACGGGCAAGTTGCTTGGTATTTTGACCAACCGCGACGTACGCTTTGCCGAAAATATGAACCAGCCAGTGCGCGAGCTGATGACCTCCGAAGGTTTGGTCAAGGTCTACAACAAGGTTACGAAAGAAGAAGCGCGCAAAATGCTCCACAAACATCGCATCGAAAAACTACTGGTCGTCGATAACGATGAACGCTGCATCGGTTTGGTAACGGTGAAAGATATTGAGAAGGCTCAGAAATTCCCGAACGCTTGCAAGGATGATAAAGACCGCCTGCGCGTCGGTGCCGCTATCGGTACGGGTGAAAATTCTCTGGAACGAGCCGAAGCTTTGGCGGATGCGGAACTCGATGTGCTCGTTGTCGATACTGCGCACGGTCATTCCAAAGGCGTCATTCAAATGGTCGAGCGTGTGCGCAAGCTTCGCACCAACGGTTTGCAGATTATCGCAGGCAACATCGCGACAGGCGAAGCCGCGAAGGCACTTATCGGCGCCGGCGCGGATGCTGTAAAAGTCGGTATTGGGCCCGGTTCCATCTGCACCACGCGCGTGGTCGCGGGTGTGGGCGTACCTCAGTTGACGGCGATCATGAACGTTGCCGAAGAAGCCTCCAAACACGGCATCCCCGTGATTGCCGATGGCGGGATAAAATATTCTGGTGACTATGCAAAAGCGATTGCTGCAGGCGCGGACGTCGCCATGATGGGCGGTGCGTTTGCAGGAACGGACGAAGCGCCCGGCGAAATCATTTTGTATCAGGGCAGATCATACAAATCATATCGCGGTATGGGTTCTGTGGGTGCGATGATGGAAGGTTCCGCCGATCGTTACTTCCAAGGCAATGTAAAACAATCCAACAAATTGGTGCCCGAAGGCATCGAGGGACGTGTACCTTACAAAGGCCCCGTCAGCAACGTCATACACCAGATGGTCGGTGGTTTGCGCGCCGCGATGGGTTACACGGGTTCCGCCACGATTGCCGACATGAAAAAGAATGCGCAGTTCGTGCGCATGACGGGCGCGGGCTATCGTGAAAGCCATGTTCATGACGTGACGATCACAGCCGAAGCGCCTAACTACAGAACCGAAAGCTGATAATTATTCGTTGCCTTTGAGTTTCTTGGCTTCGTCTTGAAAGGCTTCACCGACATCTTCCACGGCTTCACCAATAGAATCTGCCATTTTCTCTGCGGGCGTTTTCTTAGTGTTCTCGTAAATCAGAACGCCGAGAATACCGATGAGGACGATGGCGATGAGGGCCAGAATTGCTTTTTGCGACATGATAAATTTCCTCTTAATAATGCTGAGCATAGGGCTTTTCGCATAGATAGGGTAAGGCTGTTGTTGGGTGAAATTAATGGCTTTAATAAAATAACCTTTGGTAATATCGAGCGTTTTCAATTTCATCCATCAGGTGGGTTTTTTTATTATGTATAATAAAAGCCGCACAAAAGCAAGAATTTAAGTGTTACAAAGGCGCATGAACATTCGCAAATCCATACATTCCGACATCCCCGCTATAGCAGCCCTTCATATCGAAGGCTGGAAGGGCGCCTATGGCGGGATCGTGGATCAAAGCTATTTGGACACCCTCAATCTCGACATGCGCATCAAAAGCTGGACCGAATGGATGGCCTCGGGCGAAAGCGAGGTTTTCGTTGGTGAAAAGGATGGCCGCATTGCGGGATTTGTCACGATAGGCCGCACCAAGACCGCGCCACCGGGATCATCGCCCATCCGCCCAAGCCATTCAGGAGAGATTTATGCCATCTACCTTCACCCCGATGTCTGGAGGCAGGGCATAGGTACGGCTCTGCTCAAGCACGCCATGCGCGAGTTGAAGGCCAGACGACATTCTACCGTCTGCTTGTGGGTGCTGGACGCGAATGTTCGCGCCAAAGCGTTTTACGAAAAAATGGGCGGCCAGAAGTTGGGCGGCAAAATGATTGAAATCGGCCCTTCGAACCTGAAGGAAATCTGTTACGGCTGGCGTGATACTTCGGTGCTCTGCGCCTAACATATGTAAATTTCTCCATCAATTTACTTGGTTTTGGACATATTTCCGCCACGATTGAAACTGAAGAAAAAGAATCTTGCGCATATTTCTGTTTTCGGGGCCAAAACGTCCTAAATCTCTCTTGATCCCGCCGTGCTTTTGCACATAGTAGGGTAGCCGAAAGCAATTGTGCAAAGGCATTTTAATACTGAGGACCTCGACTATGAACAAATACATGATGATGCTGGTTGCTGCCGGCCTGATGGTAGCCCCTGTAATGGCAAAAGCCCAAGACCATGCTGCTGACCATGCAGCTGACCATGCCGCTCCTGCTGCTGAAGCTCCTGCTGCTGAAGCTCCTGCCGCTGTTGAAAAAGAACTCGCTGACGGTACGAAAGTTTCCGTTGAAGGCGATGCAGTTTCCGTTGTTGCCGCTGACGGCACGAAAACGGCTGCTCCCGATGGCGAACACGCTCTGAAAGACGGCACGACGATCACCGTGAAAGATGGTAAAATCGTCAAGTAATTGACGTTCCGATTTTTCGGAATAAGACAAAAAGCCTGCACAAATGTTGCAGGCTTTTTTCTTTTAAAAAATGGAAAGAATCCTGCGCGGACCTATTGCATCTGGGCAAAACGATGGCATGATACCCCACAGATTTTTTAGAAATGGTTCTAAAATACAATTTTTCTTTTTTTGGAGATTACTTTTTTTTGGAGATTACTTAATGAAAAAATACGCCGTGATGATGGCATCCGCCGCCCTGATCGCTTCCGCACCCGCTTACTATGCTTTCCAAGCGCAAGCTGAAGAAGCCGCTCCCGCAACAACGGAGGCCGCTGCTCCTGTTTCCGAAGAAGCAAAAGTTAATGCCGCTGCTCCTGCTGCTGAAGGAACGCCTGAAGCTGCAGCTGCTGAAACGCCTGCTTCCGGCGAAGCTCCTGCTGAAGAAAAAGCAGCCGAGTAACTTAGGATCGTATCTAATTAAAAGCCCGCCGATTTGGCGGGCTTTTTCTTTATGCGGCTTTGTTTAAAAACGGATAATCGATATAACCTTCCGCGCCACCGCCGTAAAATGTTGCGGGGTCGGGCGCATTGAGAGGCGCACCAATTTTTAAACGCGTGACAAGATCGGGGTTCGCGATGAACGGAACGCCGAACGCTACCGCTTCGGCAAGGCCCGTATCCACCGCTTCGTTGCCGTGCCCGGAATCATATCCACCGTTCACAGTGATGTTGCCGGTATAGGCCTTTGCAATTTGCGGTGTCACATAAGGCTCTCCTGCGAACGCTTTGCCAGAATCAGGATACGGTTCCATGATATGGAGATACGCTAGATTGAACGAGGACAATGCTTTCGCGTATGCGATAAAGGTTTTGACAGGATCGCTATCATGCGTACCGCCATTTGGATTGGTCGGCGAAATGCGGATACCGGTTTTGCTAACGCCCACCGCTTTTACGACCGCGTCGACAACCTGTAAAGGGAAACGAATGCGGTTTTCGATAGAACCCCCATACTCATCAGTGCGCTGGTTAGCACCGTCGCGCACGAATTGGTCCAAAAGATAACCATTCGCGCCGTGAATTTCCACACCATCAAAACCTGCACGGATAGAACGCTTCGCCGCCGCAACATAATCATCTATAATTCCCGGAAGCTCGGAAATTTCGAGCGCGCGCGGCACGGTATATTCTTTTTTACCCGCTGTATCGCGCGTGAAACCCTCGGGTTTGATGGCGGAGGGCGCAACCGTGTCCTCACCGTTCTGAAACACGGGGTGGGAGAGGCGTCCCATATGCCAGAGTTGCAGTACGATTTTACCGCCACGTTTGTGAACGGCATCGGTTACACGCTTCCAGCCCGCTTCCATTTCATCGGTGTAAATACCGGGAGCACCGGCCCACCCATATCCTTGCACTGATATCGCGGTGGCTTCGGAGATTATCAGCCCCGCGTCGGCGCGTTGGGCGTAATATTCTACCATCAGATCGTTGGGAATGCGGCTATAGCCCGCGCGGCCGCGGGTGAGTGGCGCCATGATGATACGGTTATTCAAGGAAAGGCCGCCCAATTGGACGGGATCAAATAAGGTTTTAGTCATTTTCGCCCCTCTAGGCTGTCTCTATCAGGTGAGAATGGAGTGCGCCACAAAAAATTCAAGCCAAAAATCCCAAAAAGTTTTCCTTTGGCCCCTAAAACAGGCTAAACCTTCGCTCCATGAGACCAGCCGCCCGTATCCAGAGCGCCATAGACCTGCTAGCCCGCATTAACGCGGGACGCATTCCCATGGACAATACCATCCGTGATTTTATGGCCGCGCGGCGTTTTATCGGCTCCAAGGACCGCACGGCGATTGTCGAAAGGGTCTACCGCGTTATGCGTTCCCACGCCCGCTTGGGATGGTGGATAGAGCAGGGGGAAATCCAAGATACTTCACGTGGCCGCGTTCTTGCCGATTTGATGTTCACGGAAACCCCAAGTGAAGTTGATCTCGAAACGATATTCGTTGGTGGGAAACATGACCCCGATCCTCTGGATGAAAAAGAATTGGCCTTCGCGGAATTTCTGCATGGTAAATCTTTGAATAACCCCGCCATGCCTTCGCACATTCGCGCCGAATGCCCTGAATGGGCGCGTGAGAAACTGGAAAATCTTTTTCGCCATGAATTCGAAGATCACATGAAGGCTATGATTGATCCTGCGCCTCTCGATCTGCGCGTCAATACAGTAAAAGGCAATATTGACGAAGCGCTGGAATCTCTAAAGGCCGATGGCGTGCGCGTAAAGAAAACACCTTATTCCCCGATCGCGCTCCGCGCCGAAGGTAAGCCGTTCATGAGTGATACGAGAGCTTTCAAAAAAGGCCTTGTCGAAATTCAAGATGAGGGATCGCAATTGATCGGTTTGGTCAGCGGTGCAAAGCCCGGCATGCGTGTGCTCGATTTCTGCGCCGGCGGCGGCGGTAAGACGCTCGTTCTCGCTGCTATGATGAATAACAAAGGCAACATCGTTGCCATGGACAATGATTCCCGCCGTCTTGAAAAAGGCCGCCCGCGTTACAAGAAAGCCGGCGTGCATAACGTCGAACTGCGTTCTTTGGCCGAAGAGCAAAACCGCAAATGGCTCCGCCGCCAAAAAGGCACGATGGATGTAGTTCTGGTCGATGCGCCGTGCTCTTCTTCCGGCACGTGGCGCCGCAACCCCGATTTACGCTGGCTCCATTACGGCCCGTCCTTGGACGAGATCAAACAGATACAATCCGATATTCTCGACAAGATTGCCGACAAGGTAAAAATCGGCGGGCGTCTGGTCTATGCGACCTGTTCACTTTTCCCTGAGGAAAACGAACAACAGGTGCAGGCGTTTATGACACGTCACCCGAGCTATAAACTACTCGAAGTCTCTGAACTCACGTCAGAAAACCCGCTTCCTGCGGCGGGGCCATACATGCGCCTCTACCCTAAAGACCATGCTACGGACGGGTTCTTCGCCGCCGTACTGGAAAAAACCGCTTAAAATCATTTCTTGATAAATTCGCTTGTTGCCACCTATCACCAAAATAGTTGGTAACTAACATCTATATGTATTAGTATGGTTATCAAATCCTTATCGGGCCATATTCTCTATCAATAAACTCTCAAAACCATGCGTTTGGCGCTTGATGAATGCGCAAATAAGGGCATTGATCTTACCGGTGCTAACTTGTGGCATTTGAAGATTTCCTGCCGTAATGTTGTATCGTCTGGTGCGCAAAGATCGCAAGGCAGCATTCAAAAAATATGTCGAAAATTTACCAATTAGATCAGGAATATGCGGAGATGCCCGATGATTATTTACGTGAGACTCGGCAGCACGCGCTATGAGTTTGGAATGTAATAAGGAATTCAGCGGTCTGCCCCTCTATAAAAGAAAAAAGTTACCATTGCGAAACGATTGTGGATATGCCATATACTGAAATTATATTCACATCAGAAAATGGACACCGACAAGAAGAGCGGCTAATGACAAACAAAAAACTGGTAAAATTACAATCGATCCTACAAGAACTTATCTCGATTGATCCTGAATTCCCCATTCAATGGGTAACGGTCTTCGCCGAGATCGCGGGTGAAGAAGGTGTTTCCTTGAAAGATATTTCCGACCGCACCGGAATTTCGATGTCCGTAATGTCGCGCACTATCGGCGCATTGTCGAACGCACGCCGCATGGGTAAACCTTATGGCCTCATCATGGTCAAGCACGCGCGCGACGACCGCCGCCGCAAGGAACTTTTCCTTTCTGCAAAAGGCAAGAAGCTGGTCGAAAAACTCGAAAAAGCGATCTAGCTTCAAAATGATTTAAAAAAGGCCGGTTCATCCGGCCTTTTCTTATTATGCAGCGTTACTCACTTTATGTTTGGAACGCATTTCCTTGGCGGCTTTCACCATGTTCTCGAGTGCCGCTTTCGTTTCCGGCCACCCGCGGGTTTTCAAACCGCAATCGGGATTAACCCAGATCAGATCGGCAGGTAGAACCTTCGTGGCTTTCTCTAGCAGATTGACCATTTCCTCCACCGATGGAACGCGCGGGGAGTGGATGTCGTAAACGCCTGGGCCGATTTCGTTCGGATATTTATAAGTGCCGAACGCACCGAGTAATTCCATTTGCGATCTGGATGTTTCGATGGAAATCACATCCGCATCCAAGGCACCGATAGACTCAATGATGTCATTGAAATCGGCATAGCACATATGAGTGTGGATTTGCGTGGAGTCTTCCACGCCGCTCGCGGAAATACGGAACGCATCTACCGACCATTTTAAATAAGCGGCGCGGTCTGCGTCACGCAAGGGCAGGCCTTCACGCAATGCGGGTTCATCGATTTGGATGACCTTGATACCGGATTTTTCCAGATCCACCACCTCATCGCGAATAGCCAAGGCCAATTGCTTGGCGGTTTTTTCGCGCGGCTGGTCATCGCGCACGAAAGACCAACACAGAATCGTAATAGGGCCCGTGAGCATGCCTTTCATGGGGCGCTTGGTAAGGGATTGCGCGTATTTCGACCACTCTACCGTCATCGGCTTGGTACGGGAAATATCGCCGAAAATGATCGGCGGTTTGACGTACCGAGATCCATAAGATTGCACCCACCCGTTGGAAGAGAAGATGTAACCGTTCAGCTGTTCGCCGAAATATTCGACCATGTCGTTGCGTTCGGGCTCTCCATGGACGAGGACATCGAGGTCGGCCTCTTCCTGATAACGCACTACAAGTTCGATTTCCTTCTTCATGGCCGCCAGATAAGCCTTGTCATCGATTTCACCTTTTTTAAAGGCGGAACGCGCATTGCGGATATCAGGCGTTTGTGGGAAGGAGCCGATCGTTGTAGTCGGGAAAGCGGGCAGTTTTAAATCCGCCTGCTGCACCTTACGGCGCACGTTGAACGGATTCTTACGTTTTGCCATGGCGGGGGTGATAGAAGCCATGCGTTTTTGCACAACGTCATTGTGAATACGTTTGGACGTTTTGCGGGAAGCCGCGGCCTTATCGCTTTCTTCCAGTGCAGCCTTAATGGTTTCTTTTCCATGCCATGCACCTTGGGCGAGCGTAGAAATTTCGGTAAGTTTTTGTTTGGAATAGGCCATCCAGTTTTTGATTTCGGGATCAAGCTTGGTCTCCGCATCGAGGTCAATCGGCGTGTGGAGCAAAGAGCAGCTACCCGAAACACCAAATCCGTCGCCCAGAACCGCTTTGGCTTTCTCCAGTTTAGAAAGCGAGGCGGAGAGATCGTTTTTCCAGACATTGCGTCCGTCCACGATACCGAACACGGGGAATAGACCCGTTTCTTTGGCTTTTTTGATACAAGCTTCCAATTGGTCGGGCGCACGGACAATATCCACGCCGATCGCCTGCACGGGAAGCGAGAAGGCGAGGTCGAGATTGTCGCGCAAGCCTTCGAAATAGGTCGGTACGAAGATATTGATCTTCGGCACCGCGTCTCTCAATTGCTTGTATGCATCTTTATAGGCCTGCACATATTCTGGTTCGAGATCGAGCGCGAGGCAAGGCTCGTCCAACTGGATCCAGTCAATACCCATCTCCAGTAACTTGTTGCAGATTTCGGCATAAACTGAAACAAGGTTCGGGATGAGAGTGCAGCGGCACGCGCTGAAATCATCGGCCTTCTTGGCAAGCAATAAGAAGGACACAGGGCCGATCAAAACAGGGCAGGGTTTGAATCCTTCATCCATGGCCTCTTTGGTTTCGTCGAAAATCTTAGAGGTTGAAAGTTTGAAGGTCTGGCCTTTTTTCAGTTCTGGCACGATGTAATGGTAATTCGTGTCGAACCATTTGGTCATTTCCATCGCGATCACGTCGCGACCGCTCTTCTGGTTACCTCGCGCCATGGAAAAATATAGGTCGGGGTCATTCAGATCATAACGCTCCGGAATGCAGCCAAACAGGCATGCGGCATCGAGGATATGATCGTAAAAAGAAAAATCATTGGTGGGCACAAAACTGATGCCAGCTTCCGTTTGCATCTTCCAGTGGCGAATGCGTAGTTCTTTTCCTGCGGCCATCAGGGCTTCGCGCGACAATTCGCTTTTCCAGTAGCTCTCAAGCGCTTTTTTCAATTCGCGTTTGAGACCGATGCGGGGAAAGCCCAGATTGAGTGCAAGAACCATGATTTTTCCTTTCAATTATAAAGTATCATAAGAATGCGGCGCGAGGCTTGGCCTGTCAAGCCGCGCAGACTGTGCTGTTGTCGAATTTCAGGGCGGCATCCAGATCGCGGATCAGGTCTTGCGTAGCTTCCAGCCCAATGGAAAGACGGACCATGCTTTGGGTGATACCGGCCTTTAATTGTGCTTCTTTATCCATTGAAGCGTGCGTCATGGTGGAAGGGTGGGCAGCAAGGCTTTCATATCCCCCGAGTGATTCCGCGAAGCTGAACAGTCTGAGATTTTGGGTAAAGGATTTCACTTCCTCCAGACCGCCTTTGAGTTGGATGGAAAGCATCGCGCCAAAACCCCGTTGTTGGGCTTTGGCGATGTGGTGGCCCGGATGATAGGTCAGGCCGGGATAATGGATCTTGGCCACGGACGGGTGTTTGGCAAGAAATTCTGCAATCTCTCCTGCACTGTCATTTTGCTGACGCACGCGCAGATTCAGCGTGCGTATACCGCGTAAAGTGAGGAATGAATCGAAAGGTGTGCCTGTCGTCCCTGTACAATTCGCCCACCATACATATTTTTCATGCAGTTCCTGCGTTTTTGAAACCACAGCTCCGCCGACAACATCACCATGGCCGTTGATATATTTTGTAGTCGAATGGATCACGATATCCGCGCCGAGCTCGAACGGTTTTTGCAAGATGGGAGAGAGGAAAGTATTGTCTACGGTAACGAGCGCCCCAACACGTTTTGCGATTTTTGTCACCGCCTCGATATCCGTTATGCGTAGAAGAGGATTGCTGGGCGTCTCGATCAAAACCAGTTTGGGTTTACACGCGAACAAAGCGGGTAGGTTTTTGGTTTGTGTCAGATCGGCGAACAAAACCTTGAACTGGCCACGATCACGGCGCGTCTGTAAAAGGCGATAGGTACCGCCGTAACAATCATGGGGCACAATCACAAGATCATCTGGCAATAATTGTTGGAACACCAGATCCAACGCTGCCATGCCTGACGATGTAATAACGGCGTTGTATCCGCCTTCAAGCGCTGCTATGGCTGCGCCCAATTCATCACGCGTAGGGTTGCCGCTACGGGAATAATCATACGGGCGCTTTTTGCCGAAACCTTCGAAGGAAAAATTGGTCGATAGATAAAGCGGCGGCGTTACCGATCCGTGCGTGGGATCCTTGTCCACGCCCGCTCTTGCCGTTTTTGTCGCATTTTGCCATTCCGTCGTCATATAGCATCTCCTTCAAAGCATAAAAAAACCGCATCGCAGGGGCGATCCGGTTGATAAAAATGCCTAAAATTAGTGCCTTTTCATCTTCCGGCTTTCGCCGCAGGATTTAGCACCTTGTAATCTTACAGGTTGCTTCAGCGTCTTCGGGCCTGTCCCTCAGCTGATCTGGATGTTGGGTTTATAAAAAGCAGAAGTGACGGCGTTTGTCAAAGTTATTTTAACGCGCCGATAAGCATGTCTGATTTGTTGAGCGTGTAGAAATGGAAATTCTTTACGCCCAGTCTAGCCAAATCCTCGATCTGCCAGCGCAAAATATCGGCGGCTATGGCGGGATGGTCCGCCTCGTCCGTGCCTTCGAATTTTTCATGGATGGACTTTGGAATGCAGGCGCCGCAACGATTGGCAAATTTAATCATACTCTCGTAATGGCCAATCGGCAAAATGCCGGGAATAATGGGGGTTTTGATTCCGGTTTTTTCGACATCTTTCAAAAAATCACCAAAGCGTTCATGGTCGAAAAAGAATTGCGTGATGGCGCGATCAGCTCCCGCTTCGCATTTTTTCTTGAGCGCGATGATGTCGGCCGTTGCATCGGGGGCATCAGGATGTTTATCCGGATACGCCCCAACGGAAATTTCAAACGGCCTGTGTGCCTTGATCCCTTCGATAAAATCGGATGTGTATTGGTAGTAATCAAGATCGGAATCAAGTGGCCATTGAAGATCGGACGGCATATCACCGCGCAACGCCACGATATGACGCACACCCATATCCCAAAGCTTATCCAAATATGATTTCAATTCCGTGCGCGTAATGGAGATGAAGGTGAGGTGGCAGGCCAGGGGAATGTCCGTCACAGAGCGAATAGCTTCCAATGTTTTAAGTGTGCCTTCGCGCGTGGAACCACCCGCACCAAAAGTTACCGTCATGAATTCGGGGTTTAAAGCCGCAAGTATTTTAACATTTTTCAGTAATGCTGCACTGCCATCTGGAGTTTTGGGCGGAAAAAATTCAAATGAAAAAGTAGCTTTTGTCATGTTTTTTCAGTGTCAAAGATCATCCTTAAAAAGTCGAGATAAAAATTAAGATTGAGGTTTCCAAATGGTTAAGCTAGTTTCCTTTTTCATATTAGAAACATAGGAGTCTTTATATGTCTTGGGTAGAACTAGACCGCAACGCCAGCCCGACAAAAGGCGCAACCGATTTGGCAACCGCATTGCCGGGCTCCATCAATCTTGGGCAAGGGCGTGAAATCGACAATCCTAAAGGTGAAATCGGACAATTGCTGCGCGGGGAAATTACATTTGATACCCCGTATCATGGCGCTGTCGGCGGATCGATGAAACTGCGCGAAAACGTAGCGCAATGGACGAAAGACTTCTTAGGTATAGAAGCGGCCACGGGTGCAAATACATTCGTGATTCAGGTTTTGGGGCGAGGAGGATTGAGAGAGGGATTTTCATTGGCTTCGCAGGCCACTCGCGCCGAAGGTGTCGTTGGAAATCTGCTGGTGCCTAATTACAGTTGGCCGATGGTGACATCACTTGCCAAACGCGAAGGGCTCCGTCCTGCATTCTATGATATCACTAATCCAGATCTTCCGGGTGAAATCAGAACCCAGATGAATGTGGCGCCAGCGCAAGGCCGTATGGTAGGTTTATATCAAGGTAATCCTGCGAACCCGACAGGTAGACACACAACCGTTGATGAAGGTAAAGCGATCAATGCCATTATGGATGAATCCGATATGTGGGCGATCCATGACAATCCTTATTTCATGGCTTGCAAGAGAAGTACGGGCGGCGGGGCTTTCTTAGAGACAGGTTTCCGAGACAATGTTCTGGCCGCCGATGCGAAAACACCTTGGATCCATGTTATGAGCGGGTCCAAAGGTCTGGCATCCGCCAATAACGGTTTGCACGTACTTGTGGTTCATCCGCGCTATTCTGCAGCCTTGAATTCGCAACTTCTTGAAACGGGAATAGGCCTTTCCTATAACCCCAGCCTGTACTCCAATTTGACGGAGTTCTTCCAGCCCAAACATTATGAAGCCACACTCGACCATTTTGAAATGCTTGGTAACAAATACCGTGAGAATTATAAGCATGTTCAACAAGTGTTCGGGATGAGCGTTATCGATGGTGGCCCTTGCATGACTTCACTCGTGACCGTTTCTAAATCGATCTTTGGGCGCACTATTCCATGTCATGACGGCCAGCAACGCAAATTGTTGGATGTTAACGACATTGTTGAAATTTTGGGCAACGGAGTTGATGATTCCGCTAAAGGTGCGATTGTCGTGAACAATGGAACCGATAAAGTAGGCAACGGGCTTATCCGGATAGCACAGGCGCAGCATGCCGATAAATTCCAAGAAGGCGTTTCCCGTGTGCAACGCGGTCTAGATCTCTTCATGAATGCTTAAAACATTCAAAAAATCCAAATGATTTGTGACAAAGGGGGCTTTTGCCCCCTTTGTTTTGTACTTGGCGCCCTTGATTTTACGAAGCATTTTCGCTAAAAATAGTCATGACAAGTGCAGCCGCAAAAACTTCCGTACATTCTCTCCCACAACATGACCGTATCTTGATCCTCGACTTCGGGTCGCAGGTCACCCAATTGATCGCAAGGCGCCTTCGAGAAAGCGGGGTCTATTGCGAAATCTGGCCGTTCACTCAGGCCGAAGAAAAACGCGTAAAGGCGTTCAATCCCAAAGGGATTATTTTTTCAGGGTCTCCATGCAGCGCTTATGCTGCGGATGCGCCGCTTCCGCCCACCTATATATATGATCTGGCTTTACCCATCTTCGGCATCTGTTACGGCCAGCAAGTGATGATGCATCAGTTGGGCGGCAAGGTAGAAGGCGGCGGGGACCGCGAATTCGGGCGCGCCTATATTGATGTCACGGAAAAAAGCGCGATCACCGAAGGCGTGTGGTCGCAAGGCGCGCACGAACAAGTGTGGATGAGCCATGGCGACCGCGTCACCAAACTTGCCCCCGGCTTTAAAGTCATCGCGAAATCCGAAGGCGCACCCTATGCTATAGTATCCAACGAAGAACGCCGCTTCTGGGCAACACAATTCCACCCCGAAGTCATGCACACACCCCACGGCGCGCAGCTCCTGAAAAACTTTACGCACAATATTTGCGGTTGCAAAGGCGATTGGACCATGGCCGCTTTCCGCGAGGAGCAGATCGCCAAAATTCGTGCACAGGTTGGTAAAGCCAGAGTCATCTGCGGCCTTTCGGGCGGGGTGGACTCCTCCGTCACCGCCGTGCTTTTGCACGAAGCCATCGGCGACCAATTGACTTGTATTTATGTCGATACGGGCATGATGCGTGCGGGTGAATCCGAACAGGTCGTCAAGATGTTCAGGTACCATTACAATATCCCGCTCATCCATAAGGACTCCTCGGAATTGTTTTTGAACGCGCTGGCAGGTGTGAGCGATCCTGAAACCAAACGCAAGACCATCGGCAAATTATTTATCGATGTGTTCGATGCTTCGTCCAAAGAAGTAGGCGGTGCCGAGTTTTTGGCGCAAGGCACGCTCTACCCCGATGTCATCGAATCGGTCTCCGTCACGGGCGGCCCTTCGCAGACCATTAAGTCACACCACAATGTCGGCGGCCTGCCCGATTACATGAAGCTCAAACTGGTGGAACCGATGCGCGAACTGTTCAAGGACGAAGTGCGCGCGTTGGGCCGCGAACTCGGCATGCCTGAAGATTTCATCAAACGCCACCCGTTCCCGGGCCCTGGCCTCGCCATCCGTATTCCCGGTGAAATCACGCGCGAAAAACTCGAAATCCTGCGCAAGGCCGACACGGTCTATCTCGAAGAAATCCGCAATGCGGGGCTGTACGATGCCATATGGCAGGCCTTTGCCGTGCTGCTACCAGTCAAAACGGTGGGCGTGATGGGTGATGAGCGAACCTATGACCATGTTTGCGCCATCCGTGCTGTTACTTCGACCGACGGTATGACCGCGGACTACTACCCGTTCCCGCATGATTTCCTTGGCCGCGTTGCAACACGCATCATCAACGAAGTCCGCGGCATCAACCGCGTTGTCTATGACATCACATCCAAACCGCCTGGCACAATCGAGTGGGAATGATATGAATGCCCTTAAAAATAAAGCTGCACTGCGAAAATGCGAAACTCCGACGAAACCCACGGATACTGCGGCTTTCATCTATTCTTATGTGTGCACATTTTGTGAATCCTGCTCGGGCGAAATGAATTTCATCTACCCAAATTGTCAGGGTGATCTCTTGCGCAGACTCGTGTGTAATTAATCATCACAATAGAGTTATTACAGATGTGTCTTCTGAGTCACACCTGTGGGTTTTTCGGTCCCTACCATAGAAATCGTTTTTTTTATATTGAAAATGAGGTAGACTGATTCGCGTGTAACTACTTCTTAACCTTTTCCTGAGAAGTTCAGGAAACCATTCAATATTGAAGGAGATGGAGACTATGGCTACGAAAAAGAAACCTGCCAAGAAAATGGCAACTTCCGTTGTGAAGAAAACAGCTAAGAAAAAAACGGCTGCTAAGAAAAAGCCCGCCGCTAAAAAGAAAAAAACGGTAAAAAAAGCCGTTAAAAAAGTTGTTAAAAAGGCCGCCAAGAAAAAACCGGCTGCTAAGAAAAAAAGATAAGCTTCGCTAATTAGCGAGCTATTTTTGCTTTTTAACATCCGCGTCAGGGTCTTCCCGGCGCGGGTGTTGCTTTTTTGGCTAGTTTTCGCATGCAATTCGTCATATTATGACCATAGTTGACCGCCATTGGTATTTTGCAGGCGGCGACTCCTTCCTCTTCGGCGTAATCCGCCCCGACGCTTTATCGTTTCACAGTTCAAAGGTTAAACTGTTATGTCTCCCAAGCAGAGCTATTGGGGCCGCGTTAAGAATTGGGCCTCTACTTTGCCTTATCTCGGCAAGGCGTTCGGTGTCATCAAAACCGCCGGCGCGGAATTGCTCCGCCTTCCGCCGCCGCGCGCGCCCGACGATTTAGCCAACACGAAACAATATGAAGAACACAAATCCAAATCCTATATGGATCTGAAAATGGCGTTCCGCGATATCGGGCGCATGAACGCCATCGTCGAAACATTGGGTAGGGACTTTCTCACCGCCATGCCCGAAGGTGCCTATGTTTCGCGCCTCGGCCAGATCGCCTTTCTGTTCCGTCGCATGCATGAAGAGCTCGCGAATGAAAACATCGCCAACCTGATCAATGCCGCGCACGAGCATGAAAAGAAAGATCCCGGAAACTGGGAAATGTGGGACAAAGCGAATTTGCGCGAGATGGATACCATGTATCGTCATGTATCGCATGTGCCGCCGGACCTCATGGAACGCAAAGCCCGTCTTGCCTATGAAGGCCGCAGAAAACACCGTGATGTTTTGAAATGCGATGACTGGGATGAGGCGCGGCCTTTTCTCGAAGACATGGTCGATCTTCAACGCCGCATAGCGGACGCCAAAATTCTCAAAGACAACGACCACGCCACCGATGCGCCGTATCAGGCGCTCTTGCGCGAATATGTTCCGGGCGCACGTTTGACGGAAGTGGATGCGCATTTCGACCGTCTGGAGATCAAACTCAAAGAAATTCTGCCTTGGGTACTCGATGAACAGGCGAAGCGTCCCGAACCGCTGCCCTTGATCGGCCCTTTCCCTGCGGCGCAGCAAATGTGGCTCAACAAATCATTGCTTAAAGTGATGGGTTTCGACTTCACGCGCGGTGGTTTGTACGAAACGGGACACAACCCCGTCGAAGGCGGCACGCCCGATGACACGCGTCTTGTTATCAAAACGTCCGATGCTGGCAACTTCCTCGATTCCATGAAATCTGCACTGCATGAAGGCGGCCACGGTATCTATATTCAGGGTCTGCCGCGCGAAACATGGCGCTACCAACCCGTGGGGCAAGATCTGGGCGCGGCCATGCAGGAAAGCCAAGCCCTGCTCATTGAAATGATATTGGGGCGCACGAAAGAATTCTACCGCTATCTGGCCCCCCGCGTTGAAGGGCTGTTCCAGAAGTTCGGAGATCCTGCCATGACGGCGGATAACATCTACCGCCTCAAAACCCGCGTAAAGCCCACTTTGGATCGCAAAAGCGCTGACGAGGTCACGTATTTCTTCCACATCCGCCACCGCATGCAGCTTGAGCGCGATATGATCGCGGGACGTCTGAAGGTAAAAGACCTTCCCGAAGCGTGGAACGCGGGCATGAAAGAATTGCTCGGGATCGAACCCACCACGCATGCACAAGGCTGCCTGCAGGATGTGCATTGGTTCGTAGGCAAGTTCGGATATTTCCCCGCTTACACGCTGGGTCACATGGTCGCGGCGCAAATACACGACAAAATGAAACGCGAAATCCAGAATATTCCCGAACTCATGGCGTCAGGCGATTTCATGCCGATTCAGCAATGGCTGGCGACGAAGGTTTATTCTCAAGGCCGCCTGTTCCGCACCGATGATCTGCTTATGGAGGTCACGGGCGCGAAATTGACCCCCGGTCCTCTTATAAATCACCTGCAAGACAGGTATTTAGAGGCCGCGTAAAGACCGGGACCCTCTGGAACCTTGGCGTTTTCTTGTGTAAACTCTCCGAATGGTAAAGTTTATCTCCACCCGCGGCGAAACAGCCCCCAAAAGCTTTGTTGATGTCATGCTCGAAGGGCTTGCTCCCGATGGCGGTCTCTATGTACCTGATCAATGGCCTCAGATTGATGTAAAGGATCTCGCGGGTCTTTCCTATACCGATATCGTTTTTGCCGTGCTGAAGCCTTTCGTCGGTGGCGAAATCCCCGACGATGATCTGCATGACATGATCGTTGATGTGTATAGCAACAATTTCAATCACTCCGCTATTGCTCCGCTGGTCCAGCTTGGCCCATCTACATGGGTTCTGGAATTGTTTCACGGCCCTACGCTGGCCTTCAAGGACTACCCGCTACAACTTCTTGGCCGCCTGTTCGATTATGTCCTCGAAAAACGCGGAACGCATGTGACAATCGTAGGCGCGACATCGGGTGATACGGGTTCCGCCGCCATCGAGGCGACGCGGCATTGCAAGAACATAGATATCTTCATCTTGCATCCAAAAGGCCGCACATCCGAAGTGCAGCGTCGCCAGATGACGAGCGTAGATTCTCCCAATGTTCACAATATCGCGCTCGAAGGAAATTTCGATGATTGCCAGAATGCTCTCAAAGCCATGTTCGCGGATGAGAAATTCAGAGACGACATACATTTGTCCGCCGTAAATTCTATCAACTTCGCGCGCATAGTGGCGCAGGTTGCTTATTACTTTGCTGCTGCTGTTGCCTTGGGCGCGCCTGCACGTAAAATCTCCTTTGCCGTACCAACGGGTAATTTCGGAAATGTCTACGCGGCATACTGCGCAAAACAAATGGGCCTTCCCATCGAAAACCTGATCATCGGCTCCAACCGCAACGACATACTCACGCGCTTTTTTGAAACGGGCAGCATGACGACGCAAACAGTGGAACCATCGCTGTCACCCTCTATGGATATTCAGGTCTCCAGTAATTTCGAAAGATTTCTATTCGACTTGGTGGGCAGAAAACCCGAAATCGTACGCGGTCACATGAATTCGCTCAAACAAAGCGGTTCCTTCACGATCGACAAAAAATTGATGGAAAAGGCGAGGGGCATTTTAATTGCGCAGCGTTGTTCCGATGCCCAGACCTCCGTGATGATGGCCGAATGCTTCCATGAAACGGGTTATACGATAGACCCACACACGGCCGTGGGGCTTTATGCAGCTGGGTTCGCCCCACAAAACCACATTATACCGCTGATAGCTCTGGCCTGCGCACATCCCGCGAAGTTCCCGGATGCCGTGGAATCTGCCACGGGTATTCATCCCGCACTACCCGCACATCTTGCTGATTTGTTTGAACGAAAAGAAATTTTTAGCGTTCTTCCTAACGACCTTTCCGCTATCCAGAAATTCATTCGCGCTCGTGTTAACAAATAGCCTGATTTGCTTTCGTTCTGCCAACTTTGGTACCCTTCCTAATAATTACAATAATAAATATATAGGGGTACGAGATGAAAGAGCACGAGTACAGGAAGACTGTGCTGGACAGCGGATTGACTGTTCACACCATCAATATTCCAGGCGCCAAGAAAAACTACTATGAGGTATTGATTAAATCCGGCAGTGCCGTTGAAGACGACAAAACGGGGATTGGCCATTATCTGGAGCATATGTTCGCATATGGTTCCGTACAGTTCGGCAAAAAGGACCTTCTGCCCCATTTTGCAAATATCGGAGGCGGGTATAACTTTTCGACAGGGCCGATCTATACAAATTACTACGCGCATGCGCTTCCCCATAAAACCGATGAATATGCAGAGAGATTTGCGACTGTTCTTACAGGTCCTGCGTTTACATCAGAACATGTGGAATTGGAAAGAGCTCCTATTCTTTCCGAAGAGATGGGTAGGAGAGATTCCACGAGGATTAATCCTTTCTTTTCTGTGGCACCGGAGATTTACGGCAATCATCGATACGCGACACCGGTGATAGGCACAGCAGAAGATATCAAAACCATAACCTATAATGATTTGCGCGACTATTACGAAGGGGTATATGTTGCATCCAACACGCATGTCTTGTGCGTGGGCGACGTAAAACATGAAGACGTTGTGGAAGCTACGCAAAGACAATATGCCACGCTTTCGCAGCGCCCGCTTGCAAAACTAATGGAACCTTTGATCGTGCGTCCGGGAAGTCATTTGGGCAAAATGAACTCCGGTGGAGCTGATATTACGATAGGTTTTATCTTGCCATACGAGGGGGGCCTTAAAGATTCTCTAGACAGGATTACTGCGGAGATTCTCAGCGCAAAACTACATGCTTCTATTCGTGAAGAATACAATCTTGCTTATTCCATAGAAGCATATATGGATGCCACATCGCATGAACAAGGTCTGATCATTAAAACCAATACAGACCCCTCACAGGTAAAAACGGTGGTAGAAAAAATATTTGAAACCATAGAAAAAACTGTGCGGGATCTGGATGAAGAATCTTTATCCACTTATGCAGCAGGGCAGGAAGAATATCTTTTGGATACGCACGATAATGTACGTAATCAGGGGGAAAGGCTTTCTTTTAGGATTGCACACAACAAAGAATACGTTTCCCCAGTACGTGACCTCCATATTGCACAAAATCTTACGGCCACGGACGTAAAACAAAATCTGGGGCACATGCTTAACGGCAAAGCATTCATGGCTATTGCGGGGCCGTTAGAACAGATACCCCAGATAGAAATATATGTAAATAAAATCAAAAGGGATCTAGCTATTGATGGAATTGGCGCGAACTCTAATATAAAAGAGGAGTTTAACCCTACAGATCCTTAAGGAATGCCATGTCCACCAATGTCACCACCCTCGATTCCGGCCTTCGGGTCATCACCGATACCGTGCCCGAAATGGAAACGGTGGCCGTGGGGGTGTGGGCGGACGTGGGTACGCGCCATGAGGATTTAAAACATAATGGCGTCGCCCACATGGTGGAACACATGATGTTCAACGGCACGCCTACGCGCACATCGCTGCAGATTGCCGAAGCCGTAGAAGATGTCGGCGGGCAGATCAACGCTTACACCTCCCGTGAAATCACGGCTTATTACATCCATATCCTGAAAAACGATATGCCGATGGCCATGGATATCTTGTCCGACATTCTGCAACGCCCGACTTTCCCCGACCACGAGCTGGAAAAAGAGCGCGGCGTCATCCTGCAGGAAATCGGCATGACGAACGATACGCCCGATGACATGGTATTCGATTATTATCAGGAAACCGCCTATCCGAACCAAGCGTTAGGCGCGCCCATTCTTGGCCGCGAAGAAATCATTGAAAGCATGAAAAAGGATACTTTGTACGAATATGTGCATCGCTTCTATACACCCAACAAACTGGTTATTTCTGCTGCAGGCAAAGTGGATCACGATTCCTTTGTAAAAACGGCGCAGGAAATGTTTGCACATTTGCCCAAAAATACGAATGAAACCTATGAACCTGCTAAATATCAAGGCGGAGAGATGCGAGTGGAAAAGGATCTGGAGCAGGCGCATGTCGTTTTGGGATTTAAAGGCATACGCCGCGACGATCCCGATTTCTTTTCGGCGAGTGTCTTGGGCACGGTTCTGGGCGGCGGCATGTCATCCCGCCTTTTCCAAGAGGTGCGCGAAAAGCGCGGCCTTGTTTATTCCATATATTCCTCGCATTCCGCCTATCACGATGACGGACAGTTCGAAATTTATGCAGGGACGGGCCCTGAATCACTGAACAAACTGATTCCCGTGACTTGCACGGAACTGGTAAAAATCATGCAAACGCCGATCTCCGAGGCCGAACTGAGCCGCGCCAAGGCGCAGTTGAAAGCAGGCATTCTTATGAGCCGTGAATCCATGCTTTCGCGCTCGAACCGTCAGGCGAAGTACCTGATCAATTACAACCGCGCGCCAGACATCAAACAAATTATCGGACTTGTCGATAATGTGACCCCTGAAAGCGTGCAACGTATGGCGCAGAAGATTTTTGCAGGAAAGCCGACGCTTGCAGCATTTGGGCCCGTAAAAGAACTCGAAGCCTACGAAACAATCCACGAACGTCTGGCGGCTTGACCCATGTGGTCGCGCAAGACATTGACGGCCGCACAGGATGTAAAACTACAAACCAAAAACTTGTTTATCCGTCGCGCATGGCACACGGATTATGAGGATTGGGCGCAGGTCCGCTCTCGAAACCGTACCTTTCTCGAAGAATACGAACCCACATGGCCCAAGGATTGTCTGTCCGAGGCATTTTTCGAACGCCGTGTGGAGCGGCTGACCGATGATGCCCGTAATGATCGTGCCTACACCTTTCTGATATTCGAAAATACAGAACTGGAATTGATCGGCGGAATTAATCTCAACAATGTTGCGCGGGGCGCGGCGCAATATGCGTCTTTAGGCTACTGGCTATCCGAAGAATGGCAGGGGAAAGGGTTTATGACGCAAGGCGCACGTGCCGTTCTGGGATATGCGTTTACGGACTTGCGGCTAGAACGTGTTAACGCAGCTACGCTTGTTCATAATGAAAAAAGCCGCGCGATGTTACAACGTTTGGGTTTTGCCGAAGAGGGTTTTGCGAAATCCTATATCCAGATTGCGGGCAAGCGGCAGGACCATATTCTCTATGGCCTCAATGCCGAAGATTTCAAAGAAGGGTTTTCAGGCGCGGCCTGAGATGCCGGAAATTGTGCCGGGCGTAACGCCGATAATCGCAAACGCCTTTTCCCACATATCATACGCAGGCGTATCAAACACGATTTCGTGGCTGGCCGGCGCCGTAAGCCAGACATTATCTTGAAGTTCTTTTTCCAGTTGCCCCGCGCTCCAGCCGGCATAGCCAAGCGTAAAAATCATCTTTTCAGGACGATGACCGCTTATCACCGTGCGCAGTGTGTCGATCGTTCCGCTGATCGAAAAATTATCATCGACCACAATCGTATCTTTTTGTGAAAAATCCGAAGAATGAATCAAAAAACCGTTCACGCCCTGCACTGGTCCGCCGGATAAAACAGGCGTTAGTAGGATTCTAGGGTCTATTGGCTTTCCGGCCAGACCCACCTGATGCAAAACCTCCTTAAAATCGGGGGAAGGCAGGGGGCTGTTAATCGCCATTCCCATTGCGCCCTTGCGGTCGTGCACGCACATGAAGATGACCGAGCGGTGAAAGCGCGGATCGTTCATTTGTGGCATAGCGATGAGAAGATGCCCTTTGAGAGAGAAAAATTTTTGATCGTTCATGAGTGAATCATCGGGGAAAAAAAGATTCGTTGCAACAAGGATATAAATTTTTTACCGAAGAAATGGGCAGGTCCCGCTTTCGGAAAAACCTTTTGCCAGAAGAGCGTGCCCCGAGCGATTTGGATGGTTAAAATCTATTTTATCCCCTTTGTTATACACAAAGTAAGTTCCAGCAGGCGTATCATGAGCTTCTTCTGAAAAAGCCTTGCGTCCGTCATAGACAGTAGGGAAATTTAAAGCGTGTAAAAACAACTCCTGCGTGGAACCTTTCGCAAAGCCGTCTTCCCATTCTATACCGAGGTCGCGGTACGTTTGTGCCGCCCGTTTGGAAATCTGCATTTCATACGGGAATACGATCAGGCAAAAACCGATATTCTGGTGCGCGAGCGTTTCCTGCACTTTGTTTAATCTTTGCGCGGTTTTTTCGATGATATCCTTATTATCCTGCGGGAAAAGTTCGGCCTCTTTGAAACCGGTATGTCCGAATCCTCGTTTTTGCAAAATATTTTTCGCACCGGTGCGTAGTGCGGTGTAAAGATAGGATTTACCGCGTAATCCATCCAAATGTTTTTGCGTGAATATATGGAGTTTTTGTAAGAAACGCTCGCCTCCGCTCTGCTTGTCCGTGCCAATAGGCTGGCCGCTGTCATTTGTTGGAGGAAGAATATCATTAAGATTAAAGCCATATACAACATAATCGATGTCATATTTTTCAATTGCCTTAAACAATATAGCTTCATGCAGCCCGTTGTCCATCATGGCAAAGGTCCAGTGATCGAATGAAGGGTACTGCCGTTCCAGAATATCGCCCATGCGAAATTCATCCCCCGCACCAATACCCATTATAACGGAATCTCCAAAATATCCGATGCGGGGCATAGGTGATTGCATATCGAATTCTGCATCGGGAAATCCATTGCTGTTTACCGCAATGGTGCCATAGGGGTAAACATATTTACCTTCTTTCTGCACGGCAGTGTAAAAACCGATATCGTAGGAGAGGGTAAAGCGTAGTAAGGTTTCCAGCGCGATAATCACGAAAAAAAGTGTGACGGTGATCACGCCGAGCAAAGTTTTCTTGGGGTTTCTCTCGAAAATGCTCATCAATCGTTCCAGAAATGCGCTTTATGATCGTTTATACGTGTCAAATCCTGCTCTGATTTATGCAACACGCAGTTTTCGATCACCAGCATATCGATATCGCATCCCATAAAGCACGTAAAAGCGTCCTCTGGTGAGCAGACAATAGGCTCGCCGCGCACATTGAAAGATGTATTCAATACTGCGGGGCATTCCGTGATTTTGTAGAATGCGGATAGCAATTCATGAAATTTGGGATTGGTCTGCGCATGCACGCTCTGCACACGCGCGGAATAATCGACATGCGTCGCGGCCGGAATTTGCGATCTTGCGTTTCTTAGTCGTTCAAATCCGGTACCCGTGTCTTCACCGCCCGTGCGTTTTGATGGTTGTACCATTGCCGTCAAAAGCATATAGGGAGAAGGTTTTTCAAGATCAAACCATTCGCTCATATGCTCGTACAATACGGCCGGACCGAAAGGGCGGAAGGATTCGCGGAATTTCACCTTCAGATTGAGCGTTTTTTGCATGGAAGCGGAGCGCGGGTCGGCAAGGATGGAGCGGGCACCCAATGCGCGCGGGCCATATTCCATTGCGCCCTGAAACCAACCCACGATCTTCTGATCGGCCAAAGCTTTGGCTGTGATCTCGGCAACATCATCGTGAACATGGAATTTAGCACCAAGCGTAGAGAGTCTGACCGTGACATCGTTTTGGTCGAAAGAGGGGCCCAAATAGCCGCCCTTCATAGAATCCTGATCGAAAAACACATCGCGTTCTTTTTTGTGATGCAGATAGAATGCCGCAAAGGCCGCACCCACCGCGCCGCCCGAATCTCCCGCGGCGGGTTGAATCCATATATTTTCGAACAAACCGCTTTTAAGGATTTTTCCGTTGGCAACACAGTTGAGCGCGACCCCGCCCGCCAGACAGAGATTCTTGATACCGCGGTGCTCACGTGCCAAGGACTGCACAATCTTGAGCAGGATTTTTTCAGTAACGGATTGTATGGATGCCGCAACATCCATATGAAATTCAGCAATTTCACCCTCGGGTGCGCGGGGTTCAGTTTTAAAAAGATCATGGAACTTTTCGTTCGTCATGGTGAGGCCGGACATATAATCAAAATAAGACATATCGAGCCTGAAAGACCCGTCATCCTTAACATCGACCAAATACTTGAGGATTAGGTCTTCGTATATGGGACGTCCGTATGGCGCGAGGCCCATCATCTTGTATTCGCCTGAATTAACCTTAAATCCCAAATACGAAGTAAATGCCGAATACAAAAGACCCAACGAATGCGGAAAGAGTATTTCTTTCTCTATCTCGAGCGAGGCGCCCTTGCCGATCCATATACTCGATGATGCCCATTCACCCACACCGTCCATACAAAGCACAACGGCTTCTTCGAAAGGGGAGGGATAAAATGCGCTGGCGGCATGGCTCAGGTGGTGGTCGGAGAAAAGAAGTTTTTTGTGAATCGATTTTCTGTCTTCAATATTATCAAGCGCGCAAAAACGATCAGTCAGAATGCGCTTTTGAAAAAGCTTTTCGTGAAGCCATACAGGCATAGCGGTTTTGAAAGATTGAAAACCTTTGGGTGCGGTAGACAAATAAGTTTCCAATATCCGCTCGAATTTTAGAAACGGTTTTTCAAAGAAAACAGTACTGTCCAGATCTGCCAAAGTTATCTTTGCTTGCTTTAAACAAAAGCGGATGGCTTCAGCGGGAAATCCGCTGTCATGTTTGATACGGGTGAAGCGCTCTTCCTGTGCGGCGGCAATAACCTCTCCGTCTTTGATAATGGCGGCGGCACTGTCATGATAGAATGCGGATATACCAAGGATGATCATATTTTTAAAACAGCGTGTATATAAAAACGCCCATGGCCGAACCTTTTACGGCGAAGAGCAGGCTACCGACCAAAAGAAGCACGGCCATAATGGGCAGCATCCAGAATTTCTTGCGTATCTTTAAAAATAGCCACAGTTCTTGCAAAAATTCCATGGCGCTTTCCTAAAATTGATACTTCATTGGGTAGGGAAGACCGCTGTCTCCACGTTTTTCCCAATAGGTAAGACGATAAGGATCAGGTCTTTTTTCGATAAGGTCTTTGTGCATCAGGCGCAATACATATGCGCCCGGAATAAAACAGACGATAAAAATAAATCCCATCAGAACGGGAGTCACTACCGCAGAAATTTTAGGCGCTATTTTTAAAAACACATTTTTGACAGCGCCGATCCACTCCGGCTTTATAAGCGTGGCGCCAAACGTTACAGCGCAGAGCACGAGGAACGCAAAAGAAAACCACCCGAATGAAATGAAAAGATGTAAGGCGCCTATCGTTGCCAGAACGGCCGCGAGCGTAAAACCGAATACGCGGTCCGAAGGGATTTTCGTTTGCTGGTGGCTTCGCAAATCCTCATGGAAATTCAGGTTGTCGGCTGCTTGGGACATGCCCCAGTTTTAGCGGAAAAAACCAATGCTTACAATGGCATCAATAAAGGCCGCCGGTGCCGTCAAAACCGCTGGCAGGTGGTTGTTGTTCCTGCTGCGGCGGATTAACGGGCGCGGGTCCCGTCACGGTGTCGCGTTCGCGGGAAAAAGATGTAAACGCGTCATCCGCAGGCGGGAAGGGTTGTGGTTCAAGTTCGGGTGCTTGATTGGCGTACGGGTCGCTACCGTACATGGTGGCATCTTGCGCATTGGGATTTTCTGTCCCTTCACCGTATTCCAGTGCCTGTTCCGCGCCTAAAACCGTGTTGTTCAAAACATAGTCGTCCAAATTGGGTTCTGTGCCCGTCACGAATGCTTCCCAGATCACATGTGGGTCGCCCGGCATGGCGGCGCGCCCCGTATCGGCATTGATGCGCACATTCTTTATGCCCGGTGGAACGCGGAACGGTGTGGGCGGTGTATCTTTGAGCGCCTCTTTCATGAATTCTCCGAAAATCGGCGCGGCGGTGGAGCCGCCCGTTTCGCGTTTGCCCAAGGATTTGGGTTCGTCAAAGCCGACGAACACGCCCACGACCAAGTCAGGCGAGAATCCTACAAACCAAGTGTCTTTGGATTTGTTCGTGGTGCCTGTTTTTCCCGCGAGCGGACGGCCCAATGCCGCGAGCTTGGCGGCCGTGCCGCGTTGAACCACGCCTTCGAGAATGCTTACCATCTGATACGCCGTGCGCTCATCGGCGATTTGCTCACGCCCGTCGGGAACGATAGGTGTTGTCTGCCCATCCCAACGGATCAGCTTGCCGCAATTGGGACAGGGGCGTTTGTCATACGAATACACTGTCTCGCCGTGGCGGTTCTGGATACGGTCGATGATGGTGGGTGTGATTTTTTTGCCGCCGTTCACCAGCATGCCGTAGGCGGAGGTGAGTTTGAGGAGTGTCGTCTCGCCCGCGCCAAGTGCGTAGGACAAATACGGTTTCATATCATCTGCGATGCCAAAACGCTTCGCGTACTCCACGATGGCGGGCATGCCCAAGTGATCGGCAAGACGCACCGTCATCAGGTTTCTCGATTTTTCCACGCCGGCGCGGATCGGCGTCGGGCCGTAATATTTACCGGAATAGTTCGTGGGGCGCCAGAAATCACCGGGCGCTTGCTCCATCACAAACGGTGCGTCCAAAACGCGGGTCGCGGGGGTAAAGCCTTTATCCAATGCCGCCAAATATACGAACGGCTTGAAAGCGGAACCCGGCTGGCGTTTGGCTTGCGTGGCGCGGTTAAATTGTGAAGGGCCGTATTTCCAGCCGCCCTGAATGGCAAGAACACGGCCCGTGTGCGGGTCTATGGCGATCAACGCGCCCTGCACTTTGGGAAGTTGCTGGAGCGCCCATGACTTATCTTTCTTTTGCACCAGAATAACATCGCCGACTTCGAGCACCTGATTGACACCCGTGATTTCTGGGCCGAGCGCATAGCATTCATCAAGGCATTTGCGCGCCCATTGTACGTTGAGAAGCGGCAAAGAGGCCGTGGATTTATCCGCAAAGCCTATCTTGGCGTTTTGTCCGCCGCTTTCAAGCACGATCGCCAGAACCCAGTCATCTGGCATATCATCGGGTTCTTCCACACCTATCAGTTGGTCTGGCCAGCTTTCCATGGAATCGAAATGGGCGAGCGGACCGCGCCATCCGTGACGGCGGTCATAGTCCATCAAACCATCGCGCAAGGATTTTACGGCAATCGCCTGAAGGCGCGGATCGATAGAGGTACGGACCGTTAGCCCGCCTTTGTACAAACTGTCTTCGCCGTATTGGGCTTTCAACTGGCGGCGGACTTCTTCGGCAAAGAACGGCGCGGACACCACATCGGACTCGTCTTTCAATGTCATCGCAAGCGACGATGCCTTGGCCAGTTCCGCTTGCGATGCAGTGATATAACCGTCTTCTTGCATACGGTCGATAACCCAGTTACGGCGGGTAAGCGCTGCGTTATGCTTTCTGATCGGATGGTAATTGTTGGGCGCTTTGGGAAGGGCCGCGAGATAAGCTACTTCGGCGACGTTCAGGTCATCGAGCTTTTTATCAAAGTAGGTTTGCGCGGCTGCGGCCACGCCGTACGATCTTTGGCCCAGATAAATTTCGTTCAGATACAATTCTAAAATCTGGTTTTTGGTCATGGCCTCTTCCATGCGCGTGGCAAGAATGGCTTCTTTTATTTTGCGCTCATATGAACGTTCGTTGGTCAGCAAAAAGTTCTTGGCGACCTGCTGCGTGATCGTCGACGCGCCCTTCATGCGGCCGCCTTTGTGCAAAAAATTTGTGAGGGCGGCGCGGGCAATAGCTTTCACGTCTATACCGGGATGTTTGTAAAAATTCTGGTCTTCGGAGGATATGAACGCGTTCTTCACGAGGTCCGGCATGCTCTCTACCGGAACGAAGACGCGTTTCTCTTGCGCGTATTCGGCAAGCAGTCTTCCATCCCCTGCATAGATACGGGTGACGATGGGTGGTTCGTACTTTTTAAGTTGGGAGTAATCGGGAAGATCGCGCCCGAAATGCGAAACGACCAAAGCGGCCCCGCCGATACCGGCGATAGCCCCCAAAAAACCTAATGAAAACAAAGCTAAAAACAGCTTTCCCAGCCAGCGCATGGGGGTTTTATCGCATATATTTGGGGCGCAATAAAGGCGCAAAATATGCCTAGTTGGGACTTATCTTGAAGGCTTGTTAGCTGGCCATTTCCGTCAATGATAGGAATTGGCGAAGGCGTTCGGATTTAGGGTTGGAAAGTATCTCCACCCCGCCTTTTTCTTCCACCATACCTTCGTTCATGAAAACGATCTGGTCGGCGGCGCGGCGCGCAAAACCCAGATGGTGGGTGATGAGAAACACGCCGATGCCGCGTTCCTTCAAATGCGCGAGCTTGGTCAGTATTTTCGCCGTTTGCTCGACGTCGAGCGCCGAAGTGATTTCATCAAGCAAGATATAGCGCGGGTTGAGCATAAGCGCACGGGCCAGTGCCACACGCTGGCGCTGCCCGATCGAGGCTTCATTCGGAAAGCTGTCGATGAATTGCTGCATTTCGAAAAGATTGATCAAACCTTGAATATCTTTTTCGGCGTTAGCGTTGCTGTTGCAGGCGGGGAGCATGATGTTTTCCCGCAAAGTCAGATGCGGCCACAAGAACAGAGATTGAAACACGGCCGTAAGCTTTGGCCATGGCGGGTTAATCTCTTCAGCCGTGGTCGGAAAGCGGAAAGTTTGTTCGTCTACACTGATCATGCCTTTGTCCGGTAAATCCAGCATGGCCAAAGAGCGCAGCAACGTGGTTTTGCCCGTACCGCTTGGCCCGATGATGCAGGTGATGCTTCCCGGCGCAATGGCGATGTTCACATTCTTCAGGATGTGTTTATCACCGAAAGATTTATACAGGCCGGATGCTTTGAGCATTATTCCACCGTCTCATAAGGTTTGGAAACGCTTAGAAGGGTTTCCGGCCCGACCTCGTATTTACTGAAGAGTTTTTCAATGGTGCCGTCATACATCAATTCATGGGTTGCCGTGTTCAGCATGTTAACGAGGCGGAATTCATACGCGGAGACGCTAATACGCGCTGATAAGCGCATTGCGTTTTTGATGCCTGCACTGGGGCAAAGGTTAAGAAAAGCGCGGCCAGGCCGAACAGAGTTTTTTCCATGCTATTGCTCCGATAAATTGCGGGTGAAACGCTCTTTCAACCAATAGGCCAATCCGTTGATGGGAAGACACACGGCCAAAAAGAACACGCCTAGCGCGGTGTATATTTCAACAGGGCGGTAGATCTGTGCGTTGATGCGTTGCGCGACGCGGAATATTTCCTCAACGGAAATCAGGCTGGCGAACAAAGTCGTGTGCAGCATGGCGACCTGCAAAAGCATAATGGGCGGCAGAACCTGACGCAAAATCAGCGGCAGCTGGATTTTAAATACCGTCTGTTCTTTTGTAAGCCCCGTCACCTTTGCGGCAATAAGATATTGTTTAGGAAAATCATTGAGCGCGGCACGCACCACATCGGCCACGCCGAATATATTGACGATCGCGAGCGTGAATGCCGCCGTATAGAACGGATCAATCACAAGGTTGAACATAGCCTGCGCGGGATAATGAAGCCAGAACAGGAAGACGAGGAGCGGAATACCCGACAGAAAGAACGAGAAATAGCGTGAAGGCAATCCGACCCAAATGGGGGAGCGTGTCCCCGCCAAACCGAGCGCAGAGCCGATGACCACGCCGCTGCCCCATATAATCAGGCAGAGCTGAAGCGTTACAGCCAGCCCCTTAAAAAAGGCCGGATAGTAATTGATAAGAATATCTAGGACCGACATAGCGGCTCCTTAAAATTATAAATTTTTAAAACTCGCGGCCTTCGTAATGGGGCCATCGGCACGTCCGTAGATAAATTGATCCACATATTCGTTGCCGGAATGGTCAAGTTCGGAAACCTTGCCATACCAAATAATACGTCCTTCATGGATCATGGCGACATGGTCCGCAATCTTGCGGGCTGAGGCCATGTCGTGCGTGATGGAAAGAGCGGTAGCGCCCAAGTCTTTCACGCAGTCCACGATCAAATCGTTGATGACGTCCGCCATGATGGGGTCTAGCCCCGTTGTTGGTTCGTCAAAGAATATGATTTCGGGGTTGGCGGCAATGGCGCGGGCGAGTGCCACACGTTTTTGCATACCGCCCGAAAGTTCGGCGGGGAACAAGTCACCCACTCTGGCATCAAGGCCTACCTGTGCCAGTTTCTTGATCGCGATTTCATGTGCCTGATCGACATCCATCTTGCGGCCTTGGATAAGACCGAAGGCGACGTTCTGCCACACGCGCAGTGAATCGAACAATGCGGCGCCTTGGAAGAGCATGCCGAACTTGGCCATCATCTCGTCGCGGTCTCTTCCCGAAAGTTTGGTAACTTCCCTGCCGTCCACCTGCACCGAACCGGAATCGGGCTTGATAAGACCCAAAACACATTTGAGCGTGACGGATTTACCCGTGCCTGAACCGCCGATGATCACAAGGGATTCCCCCGGTGCGACGGTAAGATTGATTCCATCCAGAACGACTTTTCCGGCGAAAGCTTTTTTGACATCGCGCATGGCGATCTTGGGCGTTGCCGCCATCTGGTGATCTGGCGCGTTCATGAAAAGAAAACTTTCGTCAGGATGAAGTTGGAAATCAAAATCAGGATGGATGCGCTTACCACCGCGTATGTTGTGGCCGCGCCCACGCCTTGCGCGCCGCGTCCCGAATTAAAGCCGTGATAGCACCCCATGATGGTGACTATAAAACCGAACATGGAGGCCTTCACAAGGCCCGATACGACATCGTTCACTTCGAGAATGTCCCATGTCTGTTTGAGGTAACTGCCTTCGGAAAAACCGAGGGAGAAGATGGATACAATATAGCCGCCATAGATGCCGATGATATCGGCAATCAAAACGAGCACGGGGAGCATGACCGTTCCTGCGATGATGCGCGGCACGATCAGATATTTGTATGGGTTGACGGAAAGTGTCGTCAGTGCGTCGATCTGTTCGGTGACGCGCATGGTGCCGATTTCCGCGGCGATGCTTGCGCCGATACGTCCCGCGACCATCAAGCCAGCCAGAACGGGCGCGAGTTCGCGTGTGACGGAAAGTGCGACCACGCCCGCGATAGCGCTCTCGGCGTTAAAGCGTGTGAAGCCTGTGTAGGATTGCAGGGCCAGAACCATCCCTGTGAAAATTGCCGTCATACCTACCACTGGGAGCGAGTAATAACCGATATCGATGAATTGTTTGAGGATCAGCCGCGGATACCATGGCGGTGAAAAAACATGCATCAGAGATTTGGCGACGAAAATCGAAAGTACCCCGATACTCTGAAGGGTTTTATTAATGCTGTGGCCGACGCTTTCACACATGTCGAGAAGGAAACTACCGGTGAGAAGCGGGGTTTTGTTGTTCATAAGACCAAAAGCTTTCGAAAAACTAGACAAAAACTAAGACAATCAAATTCTTAACTGTTTTACCCGCCCCTGAAAAGGCTCTTTTTGGCATAAAAGCGGGGTTTTAGATGTAAACGCGTTTATAGCGGGGGCCGAGCGAGGTCAGGATTTCATAACCGTTGGTTTGGCAATCATCCGCCAGCTGATCGACGCTCTGGTGTGGTCCCAGAATTTCCATGGTATCGCCGATTTGCGGCGGCTTACCCGTGAGGTGACCGATCTCGACGATGATCAGGTCCATGGAAACGCGTCCGCGGATCGGGCAGGGCTGGCCATTCCAATGAAACTTTGCGCGGTTGCTGCCACTGCGCAAAAACCCGTCCGCATAACCAATACCAAGCGTGGCCGTGGACGTATCTTGATCGAACGTGTAAGTGTGATTGTACCCTGCCGTTTCGCCTTTTTTAACGGTGCGGGTTTGCAGGATTTTGGCCTCGAGCGTAACAACGCTGCGTACCGGATTGGTGTTTTCGGGTGTCGGGTTTCCGCCGTACATGGAAAAGCCGGGGCGCACCAAATCGTAATGCCAGTTTTTATCACGAAAGATGCCCGAAGAATTGCAAAGAGATTTCTTTGTGTGCAAAAAATGCGCGGCGATGGCGGCGAAATACTGTGCCTGACGTGCGTTGAGCGGGCTGTCCTTAACTTCGCTCGCAACAAAATGGCTCAAGACGTATTTTAGATCGAAAGGCGCGACGACGGATAAATCGGATAATAGTTTTTGCGTTTCGTCATGGCCAAAACCCAAGCGGTTCATGCCCGTGTCAAAATGCAGTATGGCGGGAAGCTTGTTATTATTCGCCGCCTTGCCATACACGGCAATTTCCTCGAATGAATGCAAGATGGGCGTGATGTTTTGTGAGATCAAAAAATCGACCGTGTCTTTTTGCACGCCGCCGAGCAGGTAAATGGAAGCGTCTTTATCCAGCTTGCGAAGCTGTTCCCCTTCATCGGGTGTGGCAATGAAGAAATTTTTACATCCCAAACCGCGTAAGGTTTTAAAAACTTGCTCCGCCCCCGTACCATATGCATCGGCTTTGAGAACGCCCGCAACATCGGCTTTGGCTTTGCTTTGAAAGGTTTTGTAGTTCGCGGCGATAGCGTCCAGAGAGATGGTCAGCGTGGCGGGCGCAAAATTGGAAGGCATGATTATCCGTTGAATCGCGTTTCAAGATCGCCAAAGCGTGTGATGTTTGCATCGAAGAACAATTTGACGGTGCCAATAGGACCGTGACGTTGTTTGGCAACGATGACTTCAGCGGTGTTGGCGCATTCGCCCAGATCATTTTGCCATTGCTGGTAACGATCGTTGAATTTGGAATCGTCTTCGCCAGATTTTCTCTGCGGCTCTTCGCGTGACAGATAATACTCGCGGCGGTAAATGAACATGACGACGTCGGAGTCTTGCTCGATGGATCCTGATTCTCTAAGGTCGGACAGCATCGGGCGTTTATCGTCACGCGTTTCCACGGCACGCGAAAGCTGCGAAAGCGCGATAACGGGAATCTGCAGCTCTTTGGCGATGGCTTTGAGGCCGCGCGTAATCTCGGAAATCTCCAAAACGCGGTTGCCTTCGGATTGGCGCGTGCCGGAGCCTTGCAGCAGCTGCAAGTAGTCGATGACCAGCAGTTCAAGGCCGTGCTGGCGTTTCAGACGACGCGCACGGGTGCGAAGCTGGCTGATCGTCAATGCGGGCGTATCGTCGATGTACAACGGAATTTGTGTCAGCGTCTGCGAGGCTTCGACGAAGCGGATAAATTCCGCCTCTTTGATATTTCCCTTACGTATGGCATCACCCGAAATGCCCGATTGATCGGAGAGGATACGTGTCGCGAGCTGATCCGCGCTCATCTCGAGCGAGAAGAACCCGACTCGTGCGCCGCCGACTTTGCTTTCGGAATAGGCTTTGGCGGCGTTGAAGGCTATGTTGACCGCAAGCGATGTTTTACCCATCGAAGGACGCGCCGCGAGAATGAGAAGATCGGAATTATGCAGACCGCCGAGTTTCTGGTCAAGATCGTGCAGGCCCGATGTTACGCCCGTAACATGGGAATCCGACTGATAGGCTTTTTCCGCCATTTCCAGTGCGATCTTGACGGAATCGCGTAAAGTGACAAACCCCGTTTGGCCTGAAGAGCCTGATTCCGCAAGCTTGAACAGGCGTCCTTCGGCTTCGGAGATAATGTTTTCCGCATCCTGTTCGATGGCGAAATTAAACGCCAGACTAGAAATTTCCTGATTGAATCGGATAATTTCGCGGCGCAAATGGCGATCGAAAATCGTCTTCGCATAATCCCTCACATCGTTGAGCAGGGGCACTTCGGTCGCAAGTTCGACGAGATATTTTGTGCCCCCGACAGCCTGCAGACCTTCGTCTTTTTCAAAGTAGTCTTTGAGCGTGGTGGCTTTCGCTTCCAAACCCTTGTCGATCATCCGCACGATAGTTTCGTATATTTTGCCGTGCGTGGGGTGCGAGAAATAATCAGGCTTTACAATGTCGTTGATTTTTTCGAGGTTCTTGTTGTCGATCAAAACCATGCCGAGCAAACCCTGTTCCGCCTCCAGATTGTGGGGCAGGGTGCGATGGGCGAGCGGGTCATTGCCGTCGACGATTTTCAAATGCGCGGGTTCGTTCATGATGTATAAAGCGTACATCCTTTCGGCATCCGTTGCCAGAGTTTCGCCCTGTGGATAGCGGGGAGAAGAAACAAAAAACCCCCGCCGTGAGAGCAGGGGTTTTTGTAAATAGTTTCAGAAGATTAACCGATTGTGGTTTCAGCGTCGCTTTCTTCAGCAGGAGTTACCTCAGCCTTTTTGGGCTTCTTGGCGGCTTTCTTGGCGGCTTTTTCGTCAGCAGCGGCAGATGCTTTTGCTTCTTCTGCGGCTTCGGCTTGCTCGTTGGCCAAGGCGCCTTCTTCCAGCATCGAGGATTTAGCATCATCGAGGTTGGTGGTAGCTGCTTTGCCACGGGATTTTTCGCCTTTAGGATCCACGATTACGGCTTTGCCGGTTTTCGCTTGGACTTCGGCTTCATCCGGCGTACGTGCAACGTTGACCGAAACTTTAACCTTCACTTCAGGGTGGAGGATAACGTCAACGTTAAACACACCGATCGTTTTCACGTTGGTGTTCAGGTAAACCTGACCGCGTGTAACGTTCTGCTTGCTTTCAGCTGTGAGGACTTCGGCGATGTCACGCGAGGTAACTGAACCGTACAATTGTCCGCCTTCGGATGCCTGACGGATGATGACCACTTTCGTGGCTTCAACCTTCTTGGCGATTTTCTCGGCATCGGCTTTCTTCTCGGCATTGGCTTTTTGCAGATGGGCCTTTTGCGTTTCGAAGTAAGCGATGTTTTCTTTTGTCGCGCGCAGGGCTTTCGCTTGCGGCAACAAATAGTTACGTGCGTAACCTGGTTTCACGGCAACAACGTCGCCCATGGCACCCAGTTTCTCGACACGCTCCAGCAAAATTACTTGTGTAGGCATGATTACATTCCTTCCTTAGCGGCTTTCGCTCTCGTTACGCACATAAGGCATCAAAGCCATAAAGCGCGCGCGTTTGATGGCTTGCGCCAATTCACGCTGTTTCTTTTGCGATACGGCCGTAATGCGGCTTGGTACCATTTTCCCGCGTTCGGAAACGAAGCGGCCAAGAAGGCGCACATCTTTCCAATCGATAGCCGGAGCTTTCGGGCCGGAGAACGGGCAGGTCTTGCGGCGACGGAAGAAGCTTTTCTTCGCACCACCAGCTGCACCATCGCGGTCTCCGCGTTCGGATCTTTCAGGACGTTCGGCCATTATGCTGCTTCCTTCTCAAATTCGGTGTCGGATGTGTTTTTGTCGATCGGCTTCGACGGGCCTTTGGACAGCTCGTCCAAACGGATCGTCATGTGACGAAGGACGTCTTCGTTCAGGCGCAGTGTGCGCTCGACTTCATGTACGGCCGTAGCAGGCGCGTCGCATTCGATCAGAACATAGTGGCCTTTGCGGTTTTTTTCGATTTTGTAAGCCAGCGTGCGAAGGCCCCAGTTCTCGGTCTTAACGACCTTGCCTTTGGCGTCCTTGATGACTTTTTCGGCTGCATCAGAAATGGCCTTTACTTGCGCATCGCTGAGATCTTGCCGTGCGATAAACACGGTTTCATAAAAGGGCATGATTTTCTCCTCTCGGATATAAAGCTGGCCAATAATGCCGTTAGGCCAGCGAGGTTTCAGTTGTGGGGGTTATAGCGACTCACCCTGAAGCTTTGCAAGGGAATTCCGCCCCGAAAACACGTCCCAAATGTCTGGAATCCGATATTTTTCACTAACTCATTAAAAATAAAGGATTTTCACGAAACCTAAGAAAAACCGCCCGCTTGGTGGAGGCCAAACGAGCGGAAATGTTGAACGAAAATGAAAAAGTTTCAGCTGTTGTTAATCGGTTATATGACGAATGGGTGAGTTTATATTCCCGTTGCGTTCCAGATAGTTCGTCATGAACATCGCCCACGGCGTTTTGCATTGACGTGAACGCTCTTTGTTCGACGCGCAGCGCAATATACGTGAGAGTTGTTCATAGGTGAGTTCGGGATCGCCGAAGGCGCGGCGGAAATCGGTCAGCGATTGATGGCTGGCATAGTCCGCATAGTCCGCATTCGGATGATCCGTTTCGCAGGATACTTTGTAGGCATATCTGGTTTCTTCAAGTACCCGGTGGATTACGTTCTTGGTTTTGGTCGCTTCAGAGCTCATGGTCATTCACCTTCTGTTGGTTGGTTGACGGTCAGAGTTCCTCTACCTTTTGCCGCGATGCGGGTTATTACGCCCCCGCTTTATTTATTTCCCCTCGAATCGTAGTCTTTCCAGTTTTGACATTCTTTGAGTCAATGCTGTGGCTGTCATAAGGCCCTTTCCTGAGGCTCCGGCCCTTCCGAACAGCGGTAATGAAAATGGATATATTGTACTTATATATCAAAACCGCGGGGCTGCCTATAATTTTCTGCCATGCAGCGCGTCATTAGGGCATACGCATGTTCACTTATGAAATATGAAAGGCGCACTTGAAAAAGTTCCTGCTCTGCCGCATTCTGCCCCCAGTTTTAAGGCAAAAAAAGTAATAGGGTTAAGCATGAGTCGTGCATTTATCTTCCCGGGTCAGGGATCCCAATTTGTCGGTATGGGCAAGGACCTCGCCGAAACTTTTTCTGAAGCCCGCGAGGTTTTCGAACAGGTCGATGATGCTTTATCGCAAAAACTTTCGAAAATCATGTTCGAAGGCGACGAATCAGAGCTCAACCTTACAGAAAATACCCAGCCGGCCTTGATGGCCATGTCCTTAGCCGTTGCCAAGGTTATCCGCAAGCAAGGCGGTATCAATTTTGAAAATGTCTGCAGCTTTATGGCGGGCCATAGCTTGGGGGAATATTCCGCGCTCACCTGCGCAGGTGCGCTGGAGCTCACGACCACCGCGAAACTTTTGCGCACGCGCGGCAAGGCGATGCAAAAAGCCGTGCCTGTGGGTGTCGGCGCCATGGCCGCGATTTTGGGATTGGATTTGAAAGACGTGCAGGGCGTGGTGAAACGCGCCGCAACCGAAGGCGGAAAAGAAATCGTCTGCCAAGCGGCGAACGACAATAGCGATGGACAAGTCGTTGTGTCTGGGCATGCCGGCGCTGTTCAACTCGCAATCGGTTATGCTACCGATGCCGGCGCGAAGAAAGCGATTTTGCTTCCCGTATCGGCGCCGTTCCACTGTTCGCTTATGGCACCCGCCGCGCAGGAAATGGCATACGCGCTGGCCGATACTGTTATACGCCCGCCTTACGTGCCGATCGTCGCAAACGTCACCGCTCGCGCGGTGTCTGAGCCTTCCGATATCCGCCGTCTTCTCGTAGACCAGATCACGGGCATGGTGCGCTGGAGAGAATCCGTGCAATGGATGAAGGAACAGGGTGTGACCGAAATGGTAGAGCTTGGCGCGGGGAAAGTTCTGAGTGGCCTCGTCAAACGCATCGAAAAAGATGTGGCGTGCGAGAGCGTTGGAACACCCGAGCACATCGAAGCGTTGATTTTGAAACTGAAAGGGTAATCTCATGAGAAAAACCATATTGCCTTTCTTTGCTTTTATTCTGGCTTGGCTTCCAAATAATTCTTTTGCAGAAAATTTTTTATCTCCTACCGAGGCAGTATTAGGAGAATTTGAATTGATATGTTTGGGTTATCTCACGGAAAAACCAGAATATCGTATGGAATATCGTACAGATGCACTTGAGACTTTGAGTGACAAAGAATTAACGCCCAAGGACGCCAAAGCCTTTCTTTACACGAAGAAGGGAAGAGTTTGGAAATACGAATACAAATCTGAAGCTTATAAGGCCTCAATGAACTACATGGTTGCTCTTACAGACGATAACGCCTGTTCTGTTATCGCACCAAAGTTTTCCAGCAAAGCGGTTAAATCTGGATTTCTCGAGAATGTGAAATCTTCTGAAGAATATTATCTCATTAATTTTCTTGGTAGCGAAAAGAAGGGGTCTCTAACAAAGGAGCTCTACAAATTAGATTATCCTGCTCTTTCTGGGTGGCCCAATTACGATACTGCCTATGTTGAAATAATCACATCTGCCAAGTCTTCTGAAGGAATAACCTTAACAGTTATTCCGAGGACCGATTTTCTTAAAAATGATGAATATAAAACGTCCAAGCCAAAATATAATTAAAGCTAATTTTCATTAAAGAAATTCTGAAAGCTCTGGTGTCTCTGTGGTTTAAAAAGAAAGGAATTCTATGTTTAATCTAAATGGAAAAACTGCATTGGTAACGGGCGCGACGGGCGGCATCGGCGGCGCGATTGCAAAAGCATTGCACGCGCAGGGCGCGACCGTGGGTATTTCAGGCCGCAATGAAGAAAAATTGAATGAACTCGCCAAAGAACTCGGCGACCGCGTGCATATTTTCGCGGCCGATCTTTCGACATCCGAAGCCGTGGACGCGCTGATCAAATCAGCCGAAGAAAAAATGGAAAAGATCGATATACTTGTCAACAATGCAGGCCTGACCAAAGACGGTCTTTCCATGCGCATGAAGGATGAGGACTGGCAACAGGTTATTGACGTCAATCTTTCCGCCACGTTCAAACTCGCGCGCTCTGTTCAGCGCGGCATGATGAAACGCCGCTGGGGCCGCATAATCAATATCGCTTCAGTTGTTGGCTTCACGGGCAATCCGGGTCAGGCGAACTACGTGGCTTCCAAAGCTGGCATGATCGGCTGGTCCAAAGCCATGGCCGCGGAAATAGCATCGCGCAACATCACGGTGAATTGCGTAGCACCAGGCTTTATCGCGACCGCGATGACCGAAGTTTTGACCGACGATCAAAAAGCGAAAATCAATTCTACCATCCCCGCGGGCAAAATGGGCGCATCCGAAGATATCGCCGCTGCTGTGGCCTATCTCGCTTCCGAAGAAGCGGGTTATGTGACGGGTTCGACCATTCACGTGAATGGCGGGATGGCGATGATCTAGTGGCCGATTTCGACCTCATCATCTTTGATTGCGACGGCACGCTCACCGATTCCGAATACGTCAACAACCGCGCGATGATTGAAATCCTCGAGGAAGAGGGCATCACACAATATGATCTGCCACACGCCTACAAACATTGGGTCGGCACAACGGTCAGCGGCATTCTTTTGCAGATACAGATGGAAACGGGAAAACAATTCCCCGAAAATTTTGTGCAAAGATATATCAACCGCGTTGCGCAATTACAGCACACGAATTTGCGCACTGTGGAATACGCACCCGAACTCGTTGCCGCCGCAAAAACCAAATTTAAAATCTGCGTAGCATCAAACGGCGAGCGTAATAATGTGCTTAGCTCGCTTGAGCAAACGGGGTTGATGGTGAATTTTACAACCGACAACGTCTTTACGAAAATTCAGGTCAAAAATCCCAAACCGTGGCCGGATTTGTTTTTGTTCGCGGCGCAAAGCATGGGCGCGGAAGCCCCACGTTGCCTCGTGATCGAGGACAGCGCGGCGGGGGTTCGCGCAGGGGTTGCGGCGGGCATGAAGACATGGGGATTCACGGGTTCCTCGCACGATCCCGCGGCGCAGGCGCAGACCTTGAAATCCGCGGGCGCGCAACTAGTTTTTGAGCGTCTTATCCACATACGGGAAAAGCTAGGCCTTTGAATATATTGAAAAAATAATATAAACCCTGGCCAAACCGCAAAGAAGGGCTTGCAAAGCAGCAATGGATTGGTAAAGTCGCCCACGTTTTTGAAATTCAACACTAAAAAGAAGGTAAAGGATCGCACATGAGCGATATTGCAGAACGCGTAAAGAAAATTGTTGTCGAGCACCTCGGCGTAGATGCAGCCAAAGTCAGCGAAGGCGCAAGCTTCATCGATGATCTGGGCGCAGACTCCCTCGATACGGTCGAACTGGTAATGGCGTTCGAAGAAGAATTCAAAGTTGAAATTCCTGATGATGCCGCCGAAAAAATCCAGACGGTCGGTGATGCCGTTAACTTCATCAAAGCAAATTCTGCTGCTTAATCAGCGGTGAGAAGATATGACGGCGGCAATAACTATTTGGTATAGTTGGCCGCCGTTTATTTTTGATAAGAGGTCGTGATGAGAAGAGTCGTCGTTACAGGTATGGGTATAGTCTCGCCGCTGGGCGTGGGCGTCAAGCGCAACTGGGATTCCATCACCGCAGGCAAAAGCGGTATCCGCAAAATCGATGAGTTCGATTTGACCGATATGTCATCACATGTTGCGGGCATCGTTCCCAAAACAACCGACCCCGAACCCAAAGACGGAAGCTTCAACGTCGATCTTTTCGTACCAGTCAAAGAACAAAAGAAAATCGACCGCTTTATCGAATACGCCATGGCCGCTGCGCAAGAAGCCGTCGAAGATTCCGGCTGGGTTCCCGTAACCGAGGAAGATAAATGCCGTACAGGCGTGCTCATCGGCTCCGGTATCGGCGGAATTGGTACCATGTATGAAACGGCCATCACGCTCAAAGAACGCGGACCGCGCCGTTTGTCGCCGTTCTGCATTCCGGCGATGCTCATCAACCTCGCATCCGGTCACGTTTCCATCAAATATGGATTCAAAGGCCCCAACCATTCCGTGGTTACTGCCTGCGCGACAGGCACGCACGCTATCGGTGATTCCGCACGCATCATTGCGCTGGGCGATTCCGATGTAATGATCGCAGGCGGCGCGGAAGCCGCCGTGACGCAGTTGGGCGTTGCAGGCTTTGGTGCGGCGCGTGCACTTTCGACAGGTTACAACGACAACCCCACGGCAGCTTCGCGCCCGTTCGACGAAGGACGTGATGGTTTCGTTATCGCCGAAGGTTCGGGCGTGGTCGTTCTGGAAGAATACGAGCACGCGAAAAAACGCGGCGCGAAAATCTATGCAGAAATCATCGGTTACGGCATGTCGGGCGATGCATACCACATCACCTCCCCGTCTGAAGGCGGCGACGGCGGTTTCCGCGCTATGTCCGCGGCCCTGAAAAACGCAGGCATCAATCCCGAAGATGTTGATTACATCAACGCGCACGGCACATCGACGCCCGTGGGCGACGGTATCGAATGCACGGCTGTCAAACGTCTCTTTGCGAATTCGTTGAACAAAATATCGATGTCTTCGACCAAATCCGCCATCGGACACTTGCTCGGCGCTGCTGGCGCGGTAGAAGCGATCTATTCCATCAAGGCAATCGAAACGGGCGTGTTGCCCCCGACGCTGAATTTGGAAAATGTTTCGGAGTCCTGTCAGGGCCTAGATCTCGTGCCCAAAACGGCGAAAAACAAAAAGGTCAATATTGCATTGTCCAACTCGTTCGGTTTCGGTGGTACGAATGCCTCTGTGATAATGAAGGCTGTTTAAAAAGCTTCCCCATATAAACTATTTGCCTTAGGCCTCTTTGAAGGCCAAACTATGCCCGTGAAAAAATTCTTCATTCTGCTTTTTATGGTTTTCCTCATCGGCTTGCTTGTCGCAGGCGGATGGTTTGTGATGATGATCAATTCCTTGGAATCAGCAGGGCCGCTCCCCGAAACCAAAATCGTTTTTATCGAGCGCGGCAAGGGCGTGAGCGCCATTGGCGATATTCTGGAGAAAGAAGGCGTGATCCGCTCCGCGCTGATCTTCAAGATCATGGTAAAGCTCGAAGCCGATGCGCGCTCGTTAAAGGCTGGAGAATATGAATTCCCCGCACAAGTCACACAGCAAGATGCGCTGGAGATGATGCGTGAAGGAAAAGTCTATGACCGCAAAGTCACGCTCCCCGAAGGCGTAACGTCATGGCAGGTGGTGGAAACGCTGAAAGCCCTAACCGATATGAGCGGCGAGACGGCGGAGATTCCGGCCGAAGGATCGCTTCTGCCCGAAACCTATCATTACATCAAGAACGACGACCGCGCCGCGCTCTTGGCCAAGATGAAAGACGCGATGGATAAAACCGTGGCCGAACTCTGGCCCATGCGCGAGGCGGATTCACCCGTGAAAACCGAGCAGGAATTATTGGTGCTTGCTTCCATCGTGGAAAAAGAAACGGGCGTGGCATCGGAGCGTGCGAAGGTCGCGGGCGTGTTCATCAACCGTTTGAACAAAGGCATGCCACTGCAATCCGATCCCACCGTGATCTACGGCATTACCAAAGGCGAAATTCAGAGCGCGGGGCAGGGGCCGTTGGGACGACGTTTGCTTTCAAAAGATTTGGAAGTAGACACACCTTACAACACATATGTGAATGCAGGATTGCCGCCCACGCCGATTGCAAACCCCGGCCGCGCGTCGATAGAAGCCGTACTGCATCCCGAAAAGCATGATTTCATTTATTTCGTTGCGGACGGGACGGGCGGGCATGTGTTTGCAAGGACGCTGTCCGAGCACAACAACAACGTGGCCCGTTGGCGCAAGATACGCAAAAGCCAATAATTATTTCTGATCTTCGTCGGATTTTTTGCTGGTTTTCTTCGCGGTTTTTTGCGCAGAAGAAGCACCGGTTCCCCCCAATCCCGCCATCTGAGGCGCGCCTTGCACCTGCGGCACGGCGGCCAATTGTATCTGGCGTTGCAGAGCGGGAGAGAATTTCAACGCATGTGGATTGATGCCGCGCAAAACGGACCGTGCAGAATCTTCATCGCCCAGATTTTCGCGGTGGAGCGCTTGCGCGAAATTACAGCGCTTCATAAATTGTTCGAACGCGACAACAGCGCGTTTGGGTTTTGTGATACCCACGGTTTGTCCGAAATCACTTCCATAGGGATCGTTCAAATACATCAGAGGGAGTTCGAATGAATCCGTGAGCAACCCGTCTTCGAGATAGCCCATATACATGCGGTGGGCGAAGAGCAGTTTTTCACGGTGTGAGACTTCCATCGGCACGTTCAAATGCATCGTATCGCCGCTGTCTAATTCGACGGTCAATTCCTGCGTCTGGGCATCGAGAATGACCCCGATCGGCTGCGCTTTGAAAGCGGCGTTGCAGACCAGTCCGGCTTCGTTGTGCCCTGTCAGGAAGAGGTCAATATTCAAAGGGATAATCGGTCCTTTTCAGCTTGCTATAAATAGTCTATCAAATGCCTGTAAGCAAAGACAAACGGGTATTAGGTATATGTGCGGCATAGCCGGATTTTTCAATCCCGCCAAAGGGCTAGACAAGCGGGAATTGCACGCCACAGGCACCGCCATGAACCGCGCGCTGGCCCATCGCGGCCCCGATGCCAACGATGTCTGGCAAGATCCCGAAATTCCCGTGGTTCTGGCGCAGGGCCGATTGGCCATTATTGACCTATCCGAAAAAGGCCTCCAGCCGATGCCATCCCACAGCGGCAGATATGTCATTGTCTATAATGGCGAGATTTATAATTATCGTGAACTCGCGGCAGATTTGAAAACCCGCGGGCATAAATTCGAAGGGGCAAGCGACACCGAAGTTTTGCTCACGGCCATCGAAGATTACGGTTTCGAAGGGGCATTGCAAAAAATCAACGGCATGTTCGCGTTCGCACTGTGGGACAGAAAAGAAAAAATCCTACATTTCGCGCGCGATCGTTTCGGCAAAAAACCGCTTTACATCGGATGGGCGGGAAAATCTCTGGTCTTCGGATCGGAACTGAAAGCGCTGCATGCCAATCCCGAATTCAAACCCGAACTGGACCGCAATGTTTTATCGCTCTATATGCGCTTTGGCTATGTTTGCGCGCCATATGCGATCTTCAAGAATGTCTGGCAGTTGCTTCCTGGCGGGCGTTTGAGTTTGCATGTTGAGACGATGAACGCAGGTGAAGACCTTGCCAAACGCATGCAACTTTACTGGTCGCTTCCCGAAGCCGTTAACAAGGCGCGCGCCAATCCTGTGATGGGCAGCGAAGAAGACATCATACGTGATTTCGAAGATATGCTCTCCAAAGCCACAGCGCAGAGGATGATTTCCGATGTGCCATTGGGCGCGTTTTTATCGGGCGGGATTGATTCCTCCACTGTCACCGCGCTCATGCAAAAACATTCAGCAAAGCCTGTAAAAACATTCTCCATCGGCTTCGAAGAAGACGGATGGGATGAATCATCGGCAGCGTCTAAGGTCGCCGCGCATCTGGGCACCGATCATGAATCTTTTGTGGTTACATCGCAGGCCGCGCAGGACGTTATTCCGCAACTGCCCTACATGTTCGACGAGCCGTTCGCAGACGCATCGCAAATCCCGACATATATTTTGAGCAAGCTCACCAAAAAACATGTCACCGTGGCGCTCACGGGGGATGGCGGCGATGAAATCCTCGGCGGGTACCAACGCCACACCCATATCCCCGCACTGTGGAACAAGATTTCATGGATGCCGACCGCAGTGCGCCGTTCCATGGGGAATTTCGCTCTTCGCGTACCGCAACAAGCCTATGACCGCCTGACATCCTATCCGCAGTTCGGACGGCGCGTGCACCGGATGGCGCAGGCCGTGTCGCAAAGCGATGAAAAAAATCTATACGCCGCAATGCTGCAGGTCTGGCCCGAACAAGAAGGTGTTGTGCTGGGCGCCACCGCGCCGCTGATCCCGCTCGACGATCCCGCGATGTGGCCCGAAGGTTTATCGCTGCCTGAAAAAATGATTTACGCGGATACACTATCTTACCGCCCCAACGATCTGATGGTCAAAACCGACCGCGCGGCTATGGCCGTAGCATTGGAGGCGCGCGCGCCGCTCATGGATTACCAGCTCTGTGAATATAGCTGGCGCCTGCCCATGGACATGAAGATACGCGGGCTGGAAGGCAAATGGCTGCTCCGCCGCATCTTGGAAAAACATGTGCCCAAGGCCTTGTTCGACCGCCCCAAGACGGGTTTTGGCGTGCCGCTCCATCAATGGTTGCGCGGGCCTTTAAAAACGTGGGGCGATGACTTGCTCAATATTGACGCACTCAGAAAACAGAATATCCTAAACGCCGAATTGGTGGCGGGACGCTGGCAGGACTTTCAAACGGGCCGCGGCGGCAACGCCAACGCCACGGATCTGTGGACGGCCTTAATGTTCCAAGCGTGGCATAACAAGTGGATGGGTTGATATGAAGATTGCGGTAACCGGCGGATCAGGATTTATCG
>JBEIHF010000007.1:0-79133 GCA_040381535.1 Micavibrio sp.
AAGGGCCGAATCTATAGCCGCCCATCTCATGTCTTTCAACGCACCATCCGGAATGCGCTGTTTTGTGCCGTCCGTTGGCCACTTGCCTGTTCTTTTATGAAACTGAACGGCCGCTTCTAATATCTGCGCCACCGTAATATTGGCTTGTTTTTGTAGATTTTTTTTGTGCCCCGCTATTTCCAACTCATCCGGCAAGGACGATCCGCCGGGAAGGCCGCGAAGGCCCTGACGAAGGGCCGAATCTATAGCCGCCCATCTCATGTCTTTCAACGCACCATCCGGAATGCGCTCTTTGGTAAGGGCTGATGGCCACTTGCCTGTTCTTTTATGAAACTGAACGGCTGCTTCTAATATAATCTCCACCGAGAGAGGTAACTTTTTACCAACGGCTTTTTGATCCTCAAAAGGAAGATCTCTGATTTTTGGTTTTGGCGCTGCCGCCATCCCCTCCCCAAACAAACGAACACCTATCCGCTCCAGCCAGTTTGCAGGAACGGCACTGTCATAGCGCACCGTGTTGATAGCGCTGAGTGATTTTAAATTGTTTTTGGAATATCCTTCCCATGCGGCAGGGGACAAAATTTCATCGGCGACAAACGTGATTTGTCCAAGCTGGTCACACACCGCAATCTGTTTTTGAATGCGCGGGATTTCCAAGATGATATAGGGGCGCTTGCGCATCATGCCAGGATCAAGTTCTTCCACACGCACGATCATGTCGTCCGCGTAAATATTTTTCTCGGCCAGATATTCTACTAGTTGTGCCAATCTTGGCTGGAACACCGCGCCTTCAAATTCTTCCGGCTCATCACTTTGCGCAGGCTCCAAACGTCCGTCATCGGTTAAGACCATGGATCTGGTATGGCGGATGATATGGGCGCCGCCTTTTTCAAGCAGGGATAAAACTGTGTCAAAATCATTGGCTTGACGCAGGCGGGTGTAAAAGTTGCTTGCCGCCTCCTCCAGCAAATCATTGGTGGATAGGCCCCTAAAGCCCACCGCCTTGGCATAGGCTCGCTCTAAGGCCGATGAAACATGACCGTTGTTTTGAGAGCGCACGTAATTTTCAAACGGCATCAGGGCAGCGATCAATTTATCCAATCCAGCCTCTGATCCGTCATAAGCATAAGAGACAGCGTCAAACGCGGCTTTCACCACGTCTTTGACGCTCTGATCTACTGCCCCTACCCTTATATTTAGCGCTAGTTTTTTCATGGAAGGGCTGCCTAAATATTTAGGCCGGGAGGTGGATTGGATATTGGCGAGGTTCCGCTTGTGCCACTACCCTCGCCACTTTGATCACCCAAACGCTCTCGCACAAATTCTTCCAATCGCCCTTCTTTCGCAGCTTTTTTAAAAGGCTTTAACGCATCCGGCAAGGAAGATCCGCCCGGAAGACCGCGATTGCCTTGATAGAGAGCTGAATTTATCGCCTTCCAGCTCATGTCTTTCAACGCACCATCCCGAACGGGCTCTTTTGTATGCTGAGACGGCCACTCGCCTGTTCTTGCATGAAACTGAACGGCTGCTTCTAATATTTGCCCCACTGTAATAACAGGCTGTTTACTTTGGTTTTTCTTGTGCCCCGCTTTTTCCAGCTCATCCGCCAAGGACGATCCTCCGGGGAGACCACGATTGCCTACACGAAGGGCCGCATCTATCGACAACCATGTCGTATCTTTCAACGCACCATCCGGATTGCGCTCTTTTGTATCCCGCCCCGGCCACTCGTCTGTTCTTGTATGAAACTGAACAGCCGCTTCCAATATCTGTTCCACCGTAATATCGGGTTTTTTAAGATGGTTTTTCTTGTGCCCCGCTTTTTCTAATTCATCCACTAAAGACGATCCGCCGGGAAAACCGCGCCATTATCGACGCCGTGAGCGATATCATTTTTGAAACTTCGACAGATGGCCAGATTTTGTTCCTTAATGAAACATGGCAAAAGATCACGGGCTTCTCCGCCGAGCGTTCTTTGGGGCGCAATATCTTCGTATCGATAATATGGGCGCGACCGAAAGGAATACTTTGGAACGCACGCTCCGCAATCTTGGAATAATTTTTGAATCAAAACATACGACGATCAATGGCGGCATGAATGTTTTGTCGGTAACCGATCCCCAATCCATAAAACAAATTAAAAAAACGATGGATTACCACACAATAGCAAACGTTGCTTGGTTTGACGGTACGGATAGAAACCAAAAAGCCACAAAATATCTTGGCATTGATGGCATGACCGCCTCCGATCTAGCAAAAATCAGAAACGCCCTCAAAGAACAGGCAATACCATCCGTGGAAAGATTCAGCACCATACGCGGCGGCATAAATGTCATCGCGGTATCTGGGACCAGGGGATTACAATTGATAGAAACCTTCCAAAACGGCGGCAAAAACGGCGGCTCTGACCACACCTTCAACATCCAGTAACATCAAAATATCTGGTGTTGCACCCGCCATTCGCTAAACCCTCTTCAAGGCTAAATCCGCTTCGCGCCATTCGCTTTTTTTAGGATCATCAAATAAGTGTAGCGGAAGTCTCTCGCAATTCTAAAACCGCATCGGAAATTCTAGAAAAAAAATTGGCGGAGAAGGAGGGATTCGAACCCTCGATGGACTTGCATCCATGTCGCATTTCGCTTGAACCTTCGAGCCTTGGTGCGTTTTATCACTATTGGCATTTAGCACTTTAAATTTGCTATAATATGCGTAGTTAGTAAATTTAGGTGTATTGTGGGTCCCAACTTAATTTCAGACAGATACATTCCCCTTAATGATGCAAAAAATCTGATAATTGCAGCCCTACATCAATATCATCCGGAGCTTGCCGACAGAGCGGCCGATATTCTTGAAAGAGAAGGCCACACAATCATCGATAATCCTGAAAGAGTTACAGGGATGATGCAATGTCGTCCTACTGGTGCAGAAATAATAACTGACGAAAAACACCCTATGTATATTTCTAATGAATATTTCAACGCACGCTTCGGCCCTAATTTTACTGAGCGGGGTAATACAAGAGAACATGCTGTGATAGATTATGAGTATCTCGGTACACCAAATTCAGTCATTTATCTTGCTCATGAAATTGGCCATGCCATAGCCGATGACATCCAGAGAGAAAAAGGGTTAACCCATAAAGATTTTACTTCTGATCAACAGGAAGAGCAGGCTTATTTTGTACAAAGTATTATGTCCCACTACACAGGCATTCCCTCTCCTGAGAATATAATAAGTGATAATTTAAAAAGTCAGTTTGAAGGAAGTGATCGCCCTAAACAATTTAAAGTCGCAAATAGTAGATTTAATGAAAGCTTAGCTATGGATTCTCAGCAGCGTCACGAGCAAATGGTTATGGCTTTAGCTGGAAATTTTGGTTCTGAAGGACCGCCTCGACAAGCATCAACGAATTTCCTTACAAACCAGCCCACTAATAGGCTGTAACAAGCTCTTTCGATGTAAAGTTCGAAAAGCATTTAGAGCCTCTAATGCTCCCTAGGATAAACCCGAAGACTTTCGCGCCGCCGTAGGTCCGCTCCGTCCTTGCCGATAATCAAAAACTGCATAGGAAATTCTCAAAATAAATTGGCGGAGAAGGAGGGATTCGAACCCTCGATGGACTTTCATCCATGTCGCATTTCGAGTGCGATACATTCAACCACTCTGCCACTTCTCCGCACAAGGGTTGGAGGAGCGTTTATAAAGCACTCAAACGGCCTTGGCAACGGCGGAAACCCCTCGAAAAACCCCCTCTTCCACTAAGCCTTCGGCGCCTAGTGAGACTAAGCTGGTGGCTGGTTGCGCAGGAATATGCCTTTGCTGTCGTATTTCTTCAAAATCGCGTCCAGCGTGCCGTCATGTTCGATATCCAGCAAAATGTTATCGAGCATCCCTTTGAACGCCATGTCCTTGGCGGGGACCAGCATCGCGGTAGGGAAAATCACCATCGGCTTGTCGGGAAAAAGCTGTTTGATCTTACCGGGGTTGGCGGCGATATATTCATTCGCCGTGCCCGCATCGAGCACCAGAAAATCGGATTTGTTGGTGAGCAGGTTTTGAATGGCATCCGCGCTTGTTGAAAGCTCCGGCAATTTTAAATTCTGGCTCGCCGTAAAACGTTTGGCCACAATCTGCGTTTCCGCAGAGCCGTCAATCGTCGTCACCGCGTATTGTGCATTGTTCAAAACTTCCGGCGCGACGAAATTGCGCGTTTCGCTTTCACGCACATAAACATACATCGGCGCATAGATTTGCGGCACGGTGGTTTGCAGGTTTTTGATGCGTGCGGGGCTGGGCCAATATCCAGCGCACGCCATATCCACGCGGCCCGTTTTCACGGATTCCACAACGCTGCCCCACCCGATCTCCTCGGTCCATTCGATCTTGAGCTCAAGGCGCTTGGCCGCCTCTTCCATCAGGTCATAGAAAATACCACTCTTCGCACCCGTCTTGGCATCTACAGAGAACAAAGGCGCCCAGGAGGAATAACCACAACGAATGGTGTTTGTGCGCAAAACGCGGTCATACGTGCTCTCATTCACATCTTTAGCGAAAGTCTGCTGCGAAGGCATCATATGGCCCACGAAAGCAATTAACGCCAAAACGGCAACAACATTTACATAGAAACGAACGCTTTGTTTAGCGAATATTTTCATGACTAAAATCCCTTTTTTTCATAAAACTTGAAGGGAAATTACAGTGTTGCGATATTAATGTAAAAATAACATTTTATATGGTATTTTTTAAACATGGCTTCGGATGCACTGCAAACATTGGCCCGCGCAGGCCTTAAAAAAATAGATATAGCGGTTTACACGCATTGTCTGGCGCGGCCGCAGGGATCCTATGTCCATGAAATAACCAAAAGCACGGGCTTTAACCGCTCTTCAATTGATCTCGCCCTCTCCCGCCTGACCGAGCTCGGCTATATCGCCCGGAGAAAGGAAGAGAAGCGCTGGATCTTCAAGGCCACAAAACCCGAAGATGTTTTGGCAAAGCAGGAATTGCTCCTCGAAGATTTGCGCGCCGCCGTGCCGATGCTGGCGAAGTTTTCACAAAGCGAAGGCTTTATCGATTCCCAATTTTATCTCGGCAATGAAGGTCTGCAAAAAGCCTACGAACATATGTTGCTTATCATGCGCATCACGCCGGCGGATTCCGATGCTGGGCATCTACTCGGTATCGCGAACGGCGCAAAGGCCAATCATATTTTCGGTGACTGGCAACGCGAATATATCGAACGACGCAAACGTTTGAAACGCTGGTACAAGGCCGTCGCGCCCGAAAGCAGCCGTAAGACCAAAGCATGGTCGGACTCACCGCCCGATATGCGCGAAGTGCGCTATCTGCCCGACAAAACATTTCCGTTCAATGCGGGCATAGAAATGTGCGGGGATTCCGTGCTGATTTATACGGCGATGGAGCCCGTCGGCGGCATCATCATCCGCAACGCGATTATTGCGGATTCCTTCCGCACATTGCACAGCTTGATCTGGAACTTCGCCAGCCCATATTAGGGGAACGCTCAACGCGCCGTAGCAAACGCAACCCATACGGCCACGGCAATAAGGGAAACTGTAAAAAATATGCGGGAATATTTTTCCCTGCGCTTGTCGTTAAAAAAAGGCTCCAGCTTTGCCCCGAACAAAACAATGGCTACATGTATGACTGTGGCCACCCCCACATACAAAGCTATCAAGGGAAGAAAATGCAGCCATAAATTCCCCTCACGCGTGACATATGATGGAAACACCGTGACATAGAAAATGACCGCCTTGGGGTTTAAAATATTGGTCACAAGACCACGGATAAAATAACGCCGGTTTGTATTTTGAGGCTGCTGTTGTCCTTCCGTATTGCGCCAAAGGTCATAAGCGAGCCACAAAAGATACAAAACCCCCGCCCAGCGTAGCGTTTCGTACAACCCGTCTTTTTGCAAGATAAGCGAAGCACCGCCCAACGCTACAAGTCCGATCAGGAACAACCCGCACGCCACGCCCGCGACAATCGAAAAGCCGGCCTTTCGCCCGTGCATGGTACTGACCAGCGCGATATAGGTCATGTTAGGGCCGGGCGTGAGCTCGATCAGCACACAGGTGATGATAAAGGGAATAATGGCGTCAAATATCAAAATTTTTCCAGTCTTTCGTGCAAAACTATCGGGGTTTGGACTTTCGTACAAGGCTCCAAATGTGTATCCTGCAGCCATGCATCGTACATACACCGCCCTACTTATCGCATTGGCATTATTGATATCCGCACCCGTGGCGGCGGCGGATTCTTCCGCGTTCGACCGCGTGATGCAAAGCGGAACCTTACGCTGCGGCTATATGGTAGGCGCGCCGTAATGGCCACCGCTGAATTTCTTAACGCGGCCCGTGAATCACTTGCCGATGGCACCTTCGCCAAACTCACGCTCGGCCATTACACGGGCAAAGAAGATCTCAAAAAAATCACGGTCAAAAAGGTCTTGGTGAAACGGGAGGAAAAACTCGGTTTCACGTACACCCACAAAACCAAAGACATTGTGAAAAATTATGATGTGGCTGAAGGCCTCTCCCGCATGAAAGATGCACTGGGAAACGGTTTCAACGCCGGCAATCTTTTTACGAGGGAATTCGACCTCGCGCTGGATGGCGGCAAATTGCGCAAATCCGCTGCGACCATCACGGAACCACTCTCCACCGATCACGACCGCGCCAAAAATCGCGTGGTGGAGAAAAAGCAATATCTGCACGATCTCGGCGTGACGGATGCGAACGGCAACCTGCTCAAATCCTCGCAGGACAAATTCCGCCAGATAGACAAATATGTGGAAATACTAAGCGGCCTCATCAAAAACATTCCGCAAAACAAAATTCAAAACATCTTGGATATGGGTTCCGGCAAAGGCTATCTCACCTTCGCGCTTTATGATTACCTGAGCTCCACCCTCAAATTAAACCCTGTCGTAACGGGCGTGGAATACAGACAGGATATGGTTGATCTTTGTACCAAAATCGCCGCGAAATCGCATTACGATGGTTTGAAATTCAAACAGGGCACAATTGAAAACTATGACGCGTCCAACGCAAACATTCTCATCGCCCTCCACGCCTGCGACACAGCCACCGATGACGCGATCGCCAAGGGCATAATTGCAAACGCAAAGCTCATAGTCGTTGCACCCTGCTGTCACAAACAAATCCGCGGCGAAATGGAAGCGGCCAAAAACCCGGGCGATCTGGAATTTCTCATACGCCACGGCATTTTCATGGAACGTCAGGCCGAAATGGTGACCGACGGCCTGCGCGCCCTCATCCTCGAATATTTCGGCTACACCGTAAAAGTCTTCGAATTCATATCGGGCGAACACACGGCCAAGAACGTCATGATCGTCGGCACCAAAAACCCCAAAGCCAAGCCCAAGGATCCCGCCATTCTGGCCAAAATCACGGATACCAAGGCGCGTTTCGGCATCAAAACCCATCATCTGGAAACAGCGACGGGTTTATAGGTTTTATCCGTATAAAAAACATCCACACCTCTGGATTTTTGACCGGACGGTCTATTTCAGTCTGGACGACTTGGTGTATTCTATGCCCAGATAATATCAAGTAACGGCCCTGACCTTTTGGAACATATTGATGAAACAGAATAAATTTATTGCTCCCGTCCTTTTTGTCGCGCTGTTGTCCGGCTGTTCGCTGATCCCCAATTACGAACGCCCCGTGACCGAAAGCCCCGCCGCGTGGAGCGAATCCGATGCATCGAATCCCACAGTCATAGCCAAGGATTGGTGGAAAAACTTCCAAAGCGCCGAATTGAACGCGCTGATTGATGAGGCTGTGGCCCAAAACAACGATCTGGGCGCATCGGTCGCCCGCGTCAATCAGGCCCGCGGCCTTCTTCGTGCCACGAGTTCTTCCCGCCTTCCTTCGGTGGATACGAACGGCTCCATCGGCTACGAAAAACGCAACCCCGGCGAAGGCTCCAGCTCTGATGGCGCGGCGGGCAGCGCAGGATTGTCCGTCGGTTATGAACTCGACCTCTTCGGCATGAATACCGCCGAAATTGAATCCGCCGAATCCGATGTCGATTCCGCCAGCTTCTCCAAGGATGCTACCGCGCTTGTGGTCATGGCCGATGTCGCCAAAGGCTATTTCAATGTTTTGAACCTCGAAGAACGTTTGAAAATCTCCAACCAGAATTTGGAATCTGCCAAAGAATTACTCCGCATCGTGCAGGCACGCTTTGATGCCGGCGCAACCACATTGCTCGATGTCTCCCAACAAAAAACCGATCTCGCCAACACCGAAGCCGCCCGCGCATTGGTCGAACGCGATCTGAAAGTTTCAAAATCCTCGCTGGCCGTTCTCGTCGGCAAAGCACCGCAGAATCTGGTTGTCACCGCAAAAGAACTGCGCACGCTCCCCGTACCCGTGATCGCACCGGGCCAACCCTCCACGCTATTGGAACGCCGCCCCGATATCCGCAGCGTTGAAGCGGATCTGATCGCGGCGAATGCCGATATCGGTGCCGCACGCGCCGCCTTCTTCCCGCAAGTGACGCTCGGCCTAGATTGGTCCGTCGCCGCGTCGCCGCTCGGTGATCCAGCAACGACGGCGCTGGCCCTCGCCTCCGCCATCACCGCGCCGATTTTCAAGGGCGGTCTACTCGAAGGCAATCTGACCTTCACCAAAGCGCGCAAGGATGAGCTGATCGAAAACTACCGCAAAACTGTTCTAGTATCGTTCAAGGATGTAGAAGACGCCATCGCCAACGAGCGCGCCGCACAAAAACGCGAAGCGTCTTTGGAGACCGCATTTAATGAATCCCGTAAAGCCTATGATCTGGCCAAACAACAATACGATGTCGGCTCTATTGACTTCCAAACGCTGCTCGATAACCGCCAGACTATGTTGCTCACCGAAAACAACTACATCCAAACGAAAAACGACCGCCTCGCGGCGGCCGTGGATTTGTATAAGGCGCTGGGTGGCGGCTGGGAAGAAACCACCAAAGAATAATTACAGGCCGCGCATCTCCACCCAACGCGCGACGATATTAACCGCGTTCGGCTTTATGGTAACTAAGGGTTCACGCCTATCATCATTGACTCGTATCATGCCGCGTCCGAACAGCGCCAAAGTCTCTGCACAAGGGCCATGCTTTCCGGGTTTGTATCCCATACCTGCATTCATAAAACTTTGGCACACGTTATCAGGCGTGGGATCGTTTATTTTTAATCTGTGATAATGGAAGTCCTGACTGGCTGGCACGGCAAATTGCAGAGCCTCGCGCACATAATCGACATTGGAATACAAGATTTTTGCCGCCTCGCTGATACCTTCAAGAATTCTTTCTTTACCCGCAACAATACCCGTCGCTTCGCTCATTTGCTCGTCGGTTGCGCTCGTCCATATGCGGCTGAAAAAGAATGTCCAATCCTGTGCGCGCTTCACGTTTTCGGCATCGCTCACGCTGCGCAGTTCTTCCGGCGAAATACCGGACGCTTGTGAGACAATATCGAAAATCTGTCGGGGCGTAGGCTTAAATGCATTCATACGCGCTTTGTAAGGTATTTTCAGAAAAACGACAAGAAAAACAGCGAAAACGTCGCGTTTCCGCAGCTTCTTGAGTGATCGATTGGTTAATTACGCCACCAATTTGTGGACTTCGCCCTTGAATTCCAGCTCTTGGGAAACGGCGATCATGAACGCTGGCAAATCACCCGGCCAGCGCGCCGTGATGAATGGTCCGTCGCGCACCGAAGAACGATTGACAAAGAACCCTCCCGCTTTCTGGATTTCTTTTTGCACATCGGGCCATGCGGAAATATTCCGGCCTTTGATAACGCCCGCTGCGGCGAGCAATTGCGCGCCGTGGCAAATGGATGCGACTGGCTTGTCTGTCAGACAATAATCGCGCACGAACTTCACGGCCTCTTCGTTCTTCTTCAACTTCGACGGAGCTTTGCCGCCAGGGATGTAAAGCAATTCATAACTGTCAGGAGTTGCATTGTTCAATGCTTTTGTTTCGGAAAGGCCTGCGCCGTTCTTGCATTTCAACGGGCCGCCATCTGGCGTCAAAACGTCGACGTCATATCCTTTTTCAAGAAAACTATAATAGGGGTAGAAAAACTCTGTGTCTTCCGTTCCGTCCGTTGTCAAAATGGCGATGCGTCCCAGATGATGTTGGTTTCCCTGTTTCTGGGCCACATGAATGTCTTTGGGTATTTCGGTGCTAATTGACATGATGGTCTCCACGGTTGTTGTTTCTACAGCTACCCATTACCAACCTACCGACTCGGGATAGGGTTCCCGAATGGCTGAAATCAGCCGGAATTTGACGGAATCCCATGATTTTCCTTCCCTTTTTAGGGCAAATCTGTAAGGTCTGCCGCGATGAACAAACCCGCACCCAAAATCGGCATGATCTCCCTTGGATGCCCCAAGGCTCTGGTGGATTCCGAACGCATCCTGACCAAGCTGCGCTCCGAAGGGTATGAGCTTTCGGGCCAGTACAACGACGCCGATGTCGTTATCGTGAACACCTGCGGGTTTTTGGATTCTGCGAAAGAAGAATCCCTTGATGCCATCGGTACGGCAATGAAACAAAACGGCCGCGTGATCGTCACGGGCTGCATGGGCAAAGAACCCGAACTCATCATGAACCGCTTCCCCGATGTTTTGGCCGTGACGGGCGCCCACCAATACGAACAGGTGGTAAATGCCGTGCACGATGCCGTGCCGCCATTGCACGATCCGTATGTCGACCTTGTTCCGCCCGAAGGTTTGAAACTCACGCCTCGTCATTACGCGTATTTGAAAATTTCCGAAGGCTGCAACAACCGTTGTACGTTTTGCATTATCCCGTCATTGCGCGGCGATCTGGTTTCACGCCCGATCCATCACGTCATCGCCGAAGCCGAGAATCTGGCGAAGGCCGGCGTCAAAGAACTTTTGGTTATCTCGCAAGATACTTCTGCGTATGGCGTCGATTTGAAATATCAGGAATTCGGATGGAAGGGCAAACGCTGGGCCACGAAGTTTCAGGACATGTGCGAAGCGCTTGGCGAACTGGGCATCTGGGTGCGTATGCACTACGTCTATCCCTACCCGCATGTGGACAAAGTCATTCCGCTTATGAATGAACGCAAAATCCTGCCCTACATCGACATACCGTTCCAGCACGCGCACCCCGAAGTGTTGAAACTCATGCGCCGTCCCGCGCATCAGGAAAAAACGGTAGAACGCATTCGCAACTGGCGCGCAATGTGTCCTGACCTCACAATTCGCTCATCCTTCATCGTAGGCCACCCCGGCGAAACCGAAGAACATTTTCAATTCATGCTGGATTGGCTAGAAGATGTACAACTCGACCGCGTAGGCGCCTTCAAATACGAACCCGTTTCGGGCGCGAAATCTAACGAGATCGAATTGCAAGTCCCGCAAGAAATCAAAGAAGAACGCTTCGAACGTTTTATGGCGGTCCAACAAAAAATCAGCGCGGCCAAACTTCAACAAAAAGTTGGAATGACCATAAACGTGATCATCGATGAAATCGGCGAAGACGGCGGCGCGGATGCACGTTCCGAAGGCGACGCGCCCGAAATCGACGGCAAGGTATTCTTGCGTGATGCGTCCCATTTGAAGCAGGGCGACATCGTAAAAGCCGTCATTGAAGACGCGGACGATTACGATTTGTACGGGGTTCCTGCATAACCTCCACCGTCATTGCGAGGAGCTATGCGACGTGGCAATCCATAGAAGTTATCCACCTGAATACCACTAAGTGGTCCATAAAAGGATAATGCGAGGGAGGCTGGCTCGCTATCAGCTAGTGTGACGGATGTTACATTGACTCATAAAAGCACCCCACACATTCCATTTCTTCAAATTAAAAACCCCGCTTGTGCGGGGTTTTTAATTAAACTTTGAATTCGAGAACCAGATTGTTGAAGGATGCGTTCCTTCCGATAACAACCCCGTAATCGCCGTCTTTCAAGATAACCATGTGGTTCTTGTCCTTGTCCGTCTTAGCGAACGCATCGCGCAGGATGCCGGCTTTCTCGGCAATGCTGCCTTTGAACTCCACCCACTCATGCGTAACGTTCGGCTCGTTGGCATCCTTGAAGCCTTCGTAAAGACTGACATAGCTCGTCAACGCCTTTTGCGTAAACCGTTCGGCCATTTGGGGGCCAAAGCCTATGATGCGGTCTTTCTCGATAACCTTGTGGCTTAACTTGCCTTCTGCGGCACGCAATTCTTGCAATGCCTGCGCCACCATAATGATCTGTTGCGTGATATCACGCTCCATGGCGCTCTCTTGTTCCTGTGCCTTGGGGGCTTGAGGAGCAGGCTTTGGCGCAGCAGCAACAGGCACTGGTGCCTGTACCGGCGCAACCTTGGCAGCAACAACAGGTGTGGGAGGCGGAGCCGTCTCGACTTTTTGTACGACTTTATCAACGCTGGCGTAATGACGCTCGCGGTTCGGGATCAGTTCATCATCCTTCGCTTTGTAAACGGTCTGCACCATTGTATTTATATCCGGAGGGCAGAAACGCTCGACCTCGCGCAACAGCTCGGGAGCCGCCGACGGAGAGATAAGGTACATGTGATGGGATTTGGCTTTTACGCGCACAACCACATTGGACGGGAAGTCATTTCTGATTTCGCTCCATTTTTCCGCAAAATCGGCAACACCAACTTCCGAAACGACAAAGTCGCGCGGGACAACAAAGCTTTCAGGCAGTGCAACCGCCTTCAACTTATTGGAATGCAGCAACGCAATCGGTTGACTGACTTTAAAGCTGTCTTCAACATGGAAGGAATCCTTAACCCCGTTTATCGCCTGGATAACGGATGAACGCCTGCCTGAAAAAGCCGTCAAGGACAGGTTGTTATTGGCATGAATATAACTCATGACCAATTCTTCATGGTTTTCTTTACGGGTTCTTTCCAATTCCGCCATCAATTCAGGTGAAAGGAGTTTGGCAAACATCTTTTTATTCGCTTCTATATACCCAAGCGTTGCATAGAACATTTCCCTTCCATGTAAAGGGAAATTTCCCGCATTAACCAGAAGCGATTTTTCACACGCATAGTTGCGCGCGAATACTTTGCCCCACTTAGCTTCACTGTCTGAAAGGGTTTTAAGACATTCGGGGAATTCAACATCCAGTGCAGTTTCACCGTATAACATCACGCCTACAAGACGATCGCGGTGCAAAACAGCACATTCGTCTACCGTCTTGCTTTCATGGAAACCTTTAACAACGTCCCACATGCTTCTTTTAAGAGTTATCAGATTACGTGCAAGCATACTCGTTTCCTCCTTGGAACTCTGTGACTCGGCAATAGGCTTTTCAGGAGTTACGGCCTCAGGCAAAACAGACGTAGATGTTGGCATAGAAGAAGATACAGGTTGCGCTGATTGCACAGGTTTTTTAGCCGATGCAGGCGTTCCGTTTTGGCCGGACAATGCGGAATTGTCGTTTTGTGGAAGTTTTTCCGCACGTGGCTCGGAATTTATCTCCCGGACGGCAGGAACACTTGCTTCCGTGCGCTCACGCGCACGATTGTGAGACGTGCGATGCGAAGGCTCTTCATTCGGATAAACAAGAGGAACAGGATCGGTGCTAACATAAAAATCGTTGTTGATGCCGACGATTATTGCCAAACCGGAAACGCCTACATTTTTTTGACGTTTGCTGAGATCATTAACCACAACTACATCAGCTTTTTCAATTTCTTTGGCCGGCGCAGGCTGTTCTTCTGCCGGTGCTGCCGTTTTGGCGATAACGGGTTCGAGCTTTTGCGTCGCTTCCTTGGGTGCTTCTATTTCAAGTTTGGCACCTTGCTTTTTTACTCTTTCCGCTTCGCGTGCAGCGCGTCTTTCCTTGTTCAGCTTTAAGCGTTCAAACGCTTCAGCCGTGACCAAAGAAATCGGGGTTTCCCTTCTGAAGGCGAGTGTAGACGCAGAATTGACGTCCAGTTTTTTGAAGATGTTCGCCAACTGCTCTTACGTCAAGCGAAGCTCCCATCTCGGCTTTTTTGAAAAATTGTCCAATGCGACCATGACGTCTTTATTACCGACGTCTTTAAGCCTGTGTGAATCACTGAAAGGGATAGCAAAGAATTTTTTCTCTTGATGGATAATACAGAGCGACTCACCTTCCGATATAGAAGTTCTGAGGCCTTTTGCTTTTAATTCTCCAATAAATTCCGTGATCGTATAGGGCTTGTCTTTGGCAATGCTGTCTTTTTTACGCTCTGGCACACCCATGCTTTTCTCCATCATTTTTTTGAGGGGGAATTAATAGCCATAATTACCAGAAAAGTCAATAAAATACTAAAATTACAAGTTTAATTTATTAAAATATTAATTTATAGCTTTCTTATGTATAAAAATCACTTGTAAACCAAACGCATAAGAAAAACCCCGCCTTCACAGGCGGGGCTTAAAATTCTATTTCCTAGGAAAGTTTAATGGCTGTGACCGCAACCGCAGCCGCCGCCATGACCGTCTTTTTTCGTGCCTTGGTCTTTTTTGTCTGTGTCAGGTTTCTTTGTATCGGTGGACATTTTCATCTCTCCTATTAGTATGAATTTTTAATCACACTAATCTATATAGGAAACGCCCGTATAAAGGCAAGGACGATACGCTATGAAAATTACTCCTTTGCACGATTCCCACGTTGCCTTGAAGGCCAAAATGGCCGAATTCGCGGGCTATGATATGCCCATACAGTACGAAGCAGGGGTCATGACGGAGCATAACTGGACGCGTGAAAAATGTGGGATTTTCGATGTATCGCACATGGGTCAGATCACAGTTCAGGGTGAAAACGCCGCCGCGCTTTGGGAAAGGCTCACCCCATCCGCCATAAGCAAGCTCGGGTCAGGCGTCGCCAAATACACGGTTCTCACAAATGACGAAGGCGGCATGGTCGATGACCTGATCATCACGCGTCTTTCAGATGATAAATTCTTTGCCGTGATCAACGCGGGCTGCAAAGACAAGGATATCGGATGGATCCAGCAAAACCTTCCTGACGGCGTAAAGTTAGATCATCTGGAAGACCGTGCACTCTTGGCCATTCAGGGACCGCTCGCCGAACAAGTGTTGCGCGATGTCTTGAAAATCGATGCAGCAAATCTGGGGTATATGCGCTACATGGAAAGCGAAGAGTTCTTTGTTTCGCGGCTTGGTTACACAGGCGAAGACGGTTTTGAAATCAGCGTTCCGAACGCAAATGCTGCAATTCTATGGGCTCAATTCCTTGCCCATCCCGATGTCCGCCCGATAGGACTTGCCGCGCGCGACAGCCTTCGTCTGGAAATGGGTTACCCGCTCTATGGCCACGACATCAACGCCGACACATCGCCGGTGGAAGCGGACCTTGTATGGATTATGGGCAAAGACAAAGACCGTTCAGGCTATATCGGCGAAAAAATCGTCAAAAAACACCTCGAAAACGGCCCGCCGCGGGTGCGGGTCGGCATAAAGCTCACCGATCGCGGCGTAGCACGCGAAGGGGCCGAGATATTCTTGCAAAACGGACAGAAAATTGGGGATTTAACATCAGGTGGGTTCTCTCCGACCTTGAACGCGTCCATCGGACAGGGCTACATTGATCCAAAGCTTGGAAAAGTTGGAGATGAAGTTCTGGTGCGTGTGCGCGGCCGGGATATAGCGGCCGTTATAGCGGACCTGCCCTTCGTAACGCCAAAAACCAAAAGGAGTTCAAAATGAGTGCTGTTAAATACACCAACGATCATGAATGGATCAAAGTCGAAGGCGATACGGCATGGATAGGCATCACCACCTACGCCCGCCACGCGCTCGGCGATCTCGTTTATCTCGAACTCCCCGAAAAAGGCCGTCAGGTCAAAAAAGGCGATAACTTCGCAGTTGTTGAATCTGTTAAGGCGGCTTCCGAAATCTACACCCCCGTATCGGGCGAAATCGTTTCCGTGAACGACAATCTTCAGGACAATCTCGACGATCTGAAAGAAGACCTCGACAAAGGCTGGATCGTGAAGGTGAAGATGAACAACCCCGCCGAAGCTGAAGGCCTGATGGATCAGGCTTCCTACGCTAAATTCACCGACAGCCTAAGCTAGGAGTAGCCCCATGCGTTATCTGCCCCTCACTGCACAAAACCGAAAAGAGATGTTGCAGCAAATCGGCGCGAAATCCATCGATGAATTGTTCAAGGATGTGCCTGCCGCCGCTGTCCGCAAAGAACTCCCGAACCTTCCTATGCATATGGGCGAGTTGGAGATCGAACGCAAATTAAGCGGCTACGCCAATCAAAACCAAGCGGCATCGCAAGGCCCGTTCTTCCTAGGCGCAGGGTGTTATTTCCACCACGTGCCGAGCACCGTCGATTACATCATACAGCGCAGCGAATTCCTCACCGCCTACACACCATACCAGCCCGAAATCGCTCAAGGCACGCTGCAATATCTTTTTGAATACCAAAGCTTCATCGCGCTCCTGACGGGTCAAGAAGTCGCAAACGCCTCGCTCTATGACGGCGCAACAGCGATGGCCGAAGCGGCCCTGATGGCGATGCGCATAACCAAGCGCAACAAAGTGGTCTATGGCTCCGCCATCCACCCGCATTATAACGAGGTTCTGAATTCCTACCTCAACAATATCGGCGCAGAACACGCGGGGCATAATGGCGCGCTCGACGACAAAACCGCTTGCGTGATCGTCCAATCACCCGACTTCTTCGGCAATGTCCATGCTTACGCGGACTGGCGCACAAAATGCGATGAGAACGGCGCGCTCCTGATCGTGGTTACTAACGAAATCCTGTCCTTGGGCCTGCTCCCCGCGCCTGTAGAGGCCGATATCGTGTGCGGTGAAGCGCAATCCATCGGCGTCGCTATGTCATTCGGTGGCCCTCACCTCGGCTTCTTCGCCTGCCGCGAAAAATTCATCCGCCAGATGCCGGGAAGACTTTGCGGCCAGACGGTCGATGCCGACGGCAAGCGCGGGTTCGTGCTCACCCTGTCCACCCGCGAACAACATATTCGCCGCGAAAAAGCGACATCAAACATCTGCACCAACCAAGGCCTTTGCGCCCTCGCCTTTACGGTCCATATGTCCCTGCTCGGTGAAGACGGTTTTAAGCAACTGGCCGTGTTAAACCACGAGAAGGCCTGCGCTCTGGTAGATTCCCTCGCAAAGGTCAAAGGCGTAACCCTAGACAATAAAACCTTCTTCAACGAATTCACGATTACGGTGTCCAAAGATGCCGCAAAAACCGTGCAGCAATTGGCGGACAAAGGCATCATCGGAGGGTATCCGTCCGGCAACGACAAGATCGTCGTCGCCGCCACGGAAGTGACGAGCGACGAAGACATCGCCGCCTTCGCCAAAGCCTTGAGCGAGGTGCTCGCATGAACGCTCCTTCAACAAACGCAGCATTGAAAACGCCCGCCAACGAGAATACGGACGCCCCCAAGATGGAACAAACCAGAGGCCTCAATTACGATGAAAACCTGCTCTGGGAAAAGGGCCGCTCCGACCATCCAGGCGTAGATCTTCCCAAGCCCAAGGGCACGCCTTCCCGTACGGGTGCAAAGGCACGCGACAAGATCGGCCTGCCACAGGTGACAGAGCCCGAAGCCCTGCGCCACTTCGTACGCCTGTCCACGAAGAACTATTCCATCGACAGCGGCTTCTTCCCGCTCGGTTCCTGCACGATGAAACACAACCCGCGCCTGAATGAAAAGATCGCGCGCCTTCCAGGATTCGGTCAGGTCCACCCGCTCCAACCGGCCTCCACTGTGCAAGGCGCGTTGAAGGTTATGTTTGAACTTCAAGGCTGGCTGTCGGAACTAACAGGTTTGCCGGGCGTGTGTTTGACACCTGCCGCAGGCGCGCATGGCGAACTCGCAGGCATCATGACAATCGCACGTGCGCATGAATTGAAGGGGAACACGCACAAAAAAGTGATCCTCGTGCCTGACTCCGCCCACGGCACCAACCCTGCCACGGCAGCGATGTGCGGGTTCGATATTCGAGTCATTCCGACCCGCGACACGGGGCGCGTCACCTTTGACGAATTCAAAAAAGCTCTGGGCGACGGACATGACGTCGCTGGCATGATGGTGACCAACCCGAACACCTGCGGGCTGTTCGAACGGGAAATTCTGGAAATATCAAAAGCGCTTCATGACGTAGGCGGCTATTTCTACTGTGACGGTGCGAATTTCAACGCCCTCGTGGGCCGAATTAGACCCGCGGATTTCGGCGTGGACGTCATGCACATCAACCTGCATAAAACCTTCTCCACCCCGCATGGCGGCGGCGGACCTGGAAGCGGGCCGATCTGCGTGACTCAGGAACTGGCCGCATATGTACCCAGCCCTATAGTTTTGAATGAAAACGGCTCGTATCGTTTTGAGAACGAAACGGATCGAAAAAGCCACTGCGGCAGAATCAAAGGCTTTCAAGGCCAGTTCGGCATGCATATCCGTGCGCTTACTTACATGATGTCGCATGGTGCGGACGGGCTGCGTCAGGTTTCCGAGGATGCTGTGCTCAACGCCAACTACATCCTTTCTCAATTAAAGCAAGACTATAACGTCCCGTTCGAGGGGCCTTGCATGCATGAATGCCTGCTTACTGACAAGATCCAGAAAGAGTCAGGCGTCACCACGCTTGATATCGCCAAGACCCTCGTGGAGCACGGCATGCACCCCATGACCATCTACTTCCCATTGGTGGTTCAAGGCGCGATGCTTATCGAACCCACCGAGACGGAAAGCAAGAATACGCTGGATCGCTTCATTCACGTCATGAAGGATATCGCCGCGGATGTCAGGGCGGGTCATGTGGATAAGTTTCATGCTTATCCACAATCGGCCCCCTCCCGACGCCTCGACGAGGTGAAAGCCGCCCGTGAACCTGTCCTGCGCTGGAAAGAATAATATGAAAAAATGTATAACTTGTGTCTTACTTATCCCCAGCCTGTGCATAATCGTGTCATGCACCACCACCAAACACCGTAAGGCACCCGTCACTCCGCAGCCCATGGCCTGCACCGGAAACGTGCCGGCGCAGATCACCCTATATTCCCCGACCGACGCCAAGCTAACCTTCGAAGAGAAAACCTATGCATTAAACCGCATCGAAACAGCGTCGGGCGTGAAATACGGCAACGATGACATCACCTATTGGAACAAGGGAATCGACGCCATGATCACCCGCAAGGACGGGTCGGTTTCTACCTGTACCTACATCCCCAAAAGCGGTCTCTAATCCGAAGCAACGCCCACCTTTCGGATAGGTTCCCGATTCCTTTTTGACCCTGTGGAAAAGGCTCTATTTTTGACTCCGGTCGAATCGGGAATCACTCCAGAGTCTGACTCAAGAGTTTCTTCTGTGTTCTCTCACGTATTGTTCCTTCCAAACTTTTCCTTGGGTACTCTGTGCAAACGAAAGTTCTCTATGCCGCGCTTGCGGTGCTGGCTCTTCCTTTCCTGACTGCGTGCGGCAGCACAGGAGAGGAAGAACTGGCGACTTCCATGACACCGGAGTATGTAGGAGCCGTTGACCCGAGTGACTCCAAATTGCATTCTGCCGTGCAAACCTATCTCGGCCTGAACAAAGGCCCCAAAAATTCCCAATATAAATATGTCCGTATAGACCTGAACAATGATGGTCTGCGCGAAGGCCTCGTGTTGTTTAACCTGCCCCATTCCTACTGGTGTGGATGGAGCGGTTGCACAATGGCGGTATTCGAAGCCAAGGATAATTCCTTTGCCCTGCTCTCCCAGACATCGCGCATCAGGGGCCCCCTCGTTTTGGCCGCCTCTGAAACCAACGGCTGGGGCGATATCGGCGTGCGCGTTTCCGGCACCAACATGTATGACCACAACGTCCTGCTGAAATTTGATGGCTACGCCTATCCAGACAATCCATTGGGTCAGGCAGCCGTACCCTACGACCTCGCCGATCTCGGCTCCACCCGCCTTTTCCCTTAATTTATAAGCGTTTATAGCGGACGTTTTGCCTTTCTTCAGGGCGGCTTTAGACCTTCAAATCACCTATAATTCATTTTTTTATGCTTTTTACTTGCGTTTTTACGGGGGTGCGGTTTATTAACATAAAAACGTATGCGGTGTTTTGAATGGCGATTATTAAACCGGAACAGCTCCTGCCCAACAGTAAAAAGCCTGACCTCAAGGTCATGCTTGCGGACATGGGCAACCGCCTTAGAAAGTTCGGCATGGGATATCCGCTTCCCCAAACGCTGAACTACGGCAATGAAAACTTCCCGATGTTTGAAATCGACAAGGTTCCGCATAACAACATCACCCGCCAGCATATCGACCAGATCACCGGTAGCTTTGCCTTTTTAACGGCCGCCAATATCCGCGACATGGAAAGTATCAAGAAGCCTTTGAAAAAAGACGACTTCATTGACAAGAGACTCAACCTGCTCAATGTCGCCCTCTTGCTTACGCACGTGACCAGCTTGCTCGAACAAGCCACATCCCTGCGCGACGGCGCCCCCGCATATTTGGGTGGCAGATTTACTCGCTATACGGAATTCAAGCTGGCCGAGGCATGGGATGCGCAGGCCGTAAACCCGAGAAGAGAAAAACACAGGGTTCCCGAAAAATTCGAACCGGACGCCATCCGCGAGCTTTGCAACCTTGTGGCGAAATGTCATCTTCTCATCTGCGCAGAACCTTTGAGCGTGATCATCAAGCACCATGTCAAAATCCTGCCCCAACCTGCTGAAGTGATGGCACCGCTCGAAGAAGCGCCACAAGTCACGACGGAGAGCACAGGAGAATTGAGACTCGCGCCTGTTCTGCAAAATGCCGCCGCTCCTGAGTCGGACCTCGGGGATGCAAATGCAACGGGAGTACCACAACAACAAGCCGCCGCCATTCCCGCCCCCTATGCCCCTGACGTCATGATCAACGCCTTTAAAGGCTAAAGCCCTTTTCACTTGCCTTTTGTTCCCTATAACCCTAAAAGGAACAAATAGGGAACGAAACCATGAAAACACCCGAAGAGCTTGGCTTGAACACACTGTTCCTCGATCTGAACAGCTATTTCGCCAGCGTCGAACAAAACGAACATCCCGAACTGCGCGGACGCCCCGTCGCCGTTGTGCCGATGATGACGGATGGCACCTGCGCCATCGCCGCGAGTTACGAAGCAAAAGCCTATGGCGTCAAGACCGGCACGAAGATCTACGAAGCCAAACAGATGTGCCCGCAATTAATCTGCGTGCTCGCCCGCCACGACATCTACACCCACTATCATTTGAAGGTTCTCGAAGCGACGAACAAGCATATTCCCGTCACCAAGAAATGGTCGATCGACGAATTCCATTGCGATTTGATGGGGCAGGAAAAGCGCCCTGAAAATGCACGGCGGCTTGCACAGAACATCAAGAACCAGATCTACAAAGATGTCGGCCCCGTTATAAAATGCTCCATCGGCATCGCGCCCAATTCATTTCTCGCAAAGGTTGCCACAGATCTTCAAAAGCCTGACGGGCTTGTATTGCTCGCTCCCGAAGACCTTCCGGGCAGATTGTTCGATTTAACTTTGCGCGATCTTCCAGGCATCAATGTGCGTATGGAAGAACGGCTCAACAAGGCAAAGATATTCACGCTCGAAGATTTGTGGAATACCTCTCCCAAACAGGCGCGGAGCATATGGGGCAGCGTTGGCGGCGAAAAATTCTGGTACGGGTTGCACGGTTACGCCATTCCGCATATCGAAACAAATACCTGCATGGTCGGCCATTCCCGCGTACTCGATCCAGAACTGCGCGTGCCCGAAAAGGCGCGCCTTATGACGCGCCGCCTTCTCTTCAAGGCCACAATGCGATTGCGCAGAAAAGGCTTTCACGCAGGCACGATCTCTTTGGGTGTGCGCATGGTAGACGGCCGCAAATGGGAAGGCGCCGCACGTTTCCCCGCCGCGCAGGATTTTTTTACCTTCATGGCACATCTCGATGATTTATGGACGTCTATGACGCTGGAATATTTCGGACGAGCACCTAAGGATATGCCCAACCGCATAACCATGAAAAAAGTATCGGTCATTCTGCATTCGCTGGAAGCCGACGGCACGATCACCGACGATATGTTCAACACGGAAATCGCCGAAACGCGCACAATCATGACCAAACGGGAATCTCTGTCCAACGCCATCACGGAGATAAACAAGAAATTTCATAACGAGGCGGTATCGCTCGGCATCGTACCCAAAACGTTAGCGGGGCATGTGGGCACGAAAATCGCGTTTTCGCGCATTCCCGATATCGAGGAATTCAGCGAGTGATTATGAGCCTTGCGCGAATCTTTCAATCTGCGCGGGCGAAGCCTCGATAGGCGTAGTCATCACCAACTCGTTCATCTTCGCACCCATCACCACGCAATGCGCGGCAACCGTATACTGCTTGGCTTGGGGGAAAAGCCCTTCGGGGTCGATCAGCGCATTTTGCACCGAAAGGATTTTTTCCAGCTCCATATTCGCCGCGCCTTCGCGTACGGGCACATCCACCGTTACATGGGATTTATCTTCGGCCACATAATCGAAACGGATGTGCATGGGAAAACTCACGCCGCTGAAGGGGCGAAAATCACGTTTAAAAACGGTGACAACTTTCAAATCGAATGTCTGTCCGCCATAAGAAGCCTTGCCCTGCACGTTGTCGATAAATCGTTCATTGGGAAACCCGCCCCAGCCCGTAGGCAAAGGCACATGCACGAATTGCAAAGGCGCGGTGCCGATATTCGCTAATCCATCATTGCGGCATCCGGTAGGCACCGCAACGCCTGCAGGGGCATTCGCGCCTTGATCGTTGATGAAACCCACGGGCGCGCCGTTGCGGATGATGATCACCTTGTCATTCTTGACGACCGGCGCGGTCCTGAGCATTTCGCTCGGCGCCTCATTCTTGGCAGGTTGCTTTTTGGCGAAATTGTTGGTCGGCGGGGCATCCGCAAAAGCCGCTCCGGAGAGAAACAGGCAAAACGCGGAAGTCAGGGCAACTTTGCGGGAAATCATGGTGGTCCCCTATGGTTTGGGTTGTTGTGATATTTCGATACACCCATTCTATTAATTATTTGCAGCTTCTCCAAGGCCATTTTTCGATACTGGATTTTGCATACAGAAAATGAGATAAATTCTTTATGACATTGAAACCCATCCATATTATTGGTGCAGGACTCGCAGGTTCCGAAGCCGCATGGCAAGTGGCCCAGATGGGCGTGCCTGTTGTCCTTCACGAGATGCGCGGTGTGCGTATGACAGATGCCCACAAGACTGACGGGTGTGCGGAACTGGTCTGCTCCAACTCATTTCGTTCCGACGATGTACACTACAACGCGGTGGGATTGCTTCACGAAGAAATGAGACGCGCCGGATCATTAATCATGGCCGAAGGCGATAAATCAGCCGTACCAGCAGGCGGTGCACTAGCCGTGGATCGCGATGCGTTTTCCTATGGAGTCACAGAAAAACTCACGAGTCACCCGCTGATATCGATACGGCGCGAGCATATTGAATTTCCACCCGATGACTGGGACAGCGTTATCATCGCAACGGGGCCTCTTACCTCCATCGAACTCGCAAAGCAGGTGCAAAGCATCGGCGGCGAAGAGCAACTTGCCTTCTTCGATGCCATAGCCCCTATCGTACATAAGGACACTATCGACTTCGGCATTGCATGGATGCAGTCACGATACGACAAGGAAGGTCCTGCAGGAACGGGTTCGGACTATATCAATTGTCCTATGAACAAAGAACAATATATTACTTTTATCACTGAACTTTTAGCTTCTGAAAAAACAGAATTCAAGGAATGGGAAAGCAACACGCCGTACTTCGAAGGCTGCATGCCGGTCGAGGTTATGGCGTCACGCGGAGTAGATACGCTACGCTATGGCCCTATGAAACCTGTTGGACTGACAGATCCAAATACAGGACAGCGCGCATACGCGGTGGTTCAGTTAAGACAGGACAATGCGCTCGGCACGCTCTACAACATGGTCGGTTTCCAGACCAAAATGAAATACGCCGAACAAACCCGCGTCTTCCGCCTCATTCCGGGGCTTCAGAATGCAGAATTCGCGCGTCTGGGTGGATTGCACCGGAACACCTTTATCAATTCACCGCGCCTCCTGAATGGCTCGCTTCAGATGAAAGCCATGCCGCGCATTCGCTTTGCGGGTCAGATCACGGGGTGCGAAGGCTACGTCGAGTCGGCCGCTGTCGGAATCATGGCCGGAAGATTCGCGGCCTGCGAACGTTTGGGCGTTTTCATGACGCCTCCACCGCACACAACGGCCATGGGCTCCATCCTCGCCCACATCACGGGCGGCGGCAACGCGGACACGTTCCAGCCGATGAACGTAAACTTCGGCCTCTTCCCGCCGATAGACGAACCCAAGAATGTACGCGGCAAAGAGCGCGGTCGTGAGCGTAAGAAATTTCTGGCCTTGCGCGCCCTAAACGACATCGACAATTGGCTGCAGCAATTCGCCGCATCCAAAGCAGCATGAGAGCGTCCCCAAGGCAAGAACTCGTCATTATATTGCACGGTATCGGCATGCCCAAAATGCGCATGACCTTTATCGATTTTAGCCTTAAACGTGCAGGCTACAAAACCCTCAACCTCGCCTATCCTTCTTTACGCAACGACATTGAAAGTTGCGCAGCATTTATAGTTAAAAAGCTCGATGGCATCATTCCCAACAATATCAAGAAAATCCATTTCGTCGCGCATTCGATGGGCTGCCTTGTCAGCCTTCAAACCATGAAAACCGCCAAACTCGATAGAATTGGGCGGGCCGTGTTTATCGCGCCACCGTTTCGGGGCAGTGAAGTCGCTGACTTTTTGCACCAAAACGCGCTTTATAAATTCGCGTTCGGCCCTGCGGGCGCTCAACTGACGACTCACTACAGACGCGAACTGAACCACACCCCTCCCGCCGGTCTGGAGATCGGGGTCATAGCCGGTTCACGCGGATACGAATATCCGCTTTTTCTTCACATCATGAAAAAAACCGGGGTGCATGATGGGCTCGTTGCACTTTCAAGCACCCAAGTGGACGGCTTGAAGGACCACATTACGATACGGATGTCGCACTCTTTTCTACTCGAAAGATCCGTGTCGCAAATCATGCATTTTTTGGAGAATGGCAATTTTTACCGCGAGCATGGGTAATCTCTAATGCACCAACGCCAGACGCAACTCTAAAAATGGCGCATTGATATGCATTTTTGACGAAAATACATCAAAATTGTTTTTCTTCAATCGATTCAAATAAATCCACGCCATTCTTTCCTGAAGTTTAAGGAAGCGCGTTTTCGGATTACGATACGGCGATATTGTATTTGAAATACTCGCAACGATCTCAAGAATTTCTGTCTTGTGATTGAAATCCAATATCTTTTGGGCAGAAAGGTTTTTCGCAAGCATAAGATCGTCGGGGAGCATCACGCGCCCCTGTGAAAGCATATATGGAACCGCACGTATCGATTCATACACCCCGAAATTCGTTGAAATTCCGCCAATTTCATCTTCATCCGCATTTTCACCGAGAATTTTGAGCGCCAAAGCGTTCAATGGCGCGGTAGTAAACGCCGCATACTTCTTCAATCCGTCCATCGATGCGGGCGGAACATCTTCGAGATCAAATTCACGGGCGTAGGTAAGCTGGCCGAACAATTCCTGCGATAAATATTTGTCCCAAATGGCGGGCGCGAGTGTGGATAAAACTGGGATCTGTCCACCGTCCTTCCCCGTATAGATTTCGGAAATACGGTCCCGCCACCACTGCAAACGGATTTGGCCCAACCTTGTATCGGACACAACGGACCGTGTTTTGGCGATTTCATGGTTGAGCAGAAACAACGCCTGCAAAACCGTTCTCTTATCTGCGGGCGCAAAAAGGCTTAGCAAATAGCGGTCGGGATCGGCTTTTTGCAGGTCGGCAGCCAAAAATCGGGCGGTATCGGACACTTAGTCCCCCTTGAGAAACTGAACAAAATCTATAGTTTAAGCGTTAGCATTTTAGAACCTATCCGAAAAGCAGGAGATATTAGTTATGGCCTTTACCCTACCCGAACTGCCCTACGCCTATGACGCGTTGGGCCCCTACATGTCCAAGGAAACCCTCGAATTTCACCACGACAAGCACCATCAAGCTTATGTCACGAAGGCGAACGAGCTAATCGCGGGCACAGGCCTTGAAAACCTCTCCCTCGAAGAAGCCATGGTTGCGGCCTTCAAGGACAAATCCAAAGCAGGTCTGTTTAACCAACTGGGCCAACATTTCAACCATATCCATTTCTGGAACTGGATGAAGAAAGACGGCGGCGGAAACAAGATCCCCGGCAAGCTGGATGAACAAATCACCAAAGACCTTGAAGGTTACGAAGGATTCAAAAAGAAATTCATCGAAGCAGGTGTAGGCCAATTTGGCTCCGGCTGGGCATGGCTCGCAATGGACAACGCATCGGGCAAGCTCGAAATCGTCAAAACCCCGAACGGTGAAAACCCCGTTGTGTTGGGCAAAACGGCCCTTCTCGGTGTCGATGTGTGGGAACATTCTTATTACATCGATTACCGCAACGCGCGTCCGAAATACCTCGAAGCGTTCGTAGATTCCCTAATCAACTGGGACTACGTTGCAGAGCTGTACGAAAAAGGCCCGATGAAGATCGCGGCGTAGACTTAAAAAAGGCCGGATTACTCCGGCCTTTTTTATTATTTCTTTTTCGAGGATTTTTTGCGCATCCACAGATTGAGACACTCAACACCGAGCGAGAAAGCCACGGCGAAATATAGGTAGCCGCGCGGGATGTGTACATCAAAACCATCTGCTATCAACGCCATACCGACAAGCAGCAGGAATGAAAGTGCAAGCATTTTTACTGTTGGATGCTTGTTCACAAAATCCGATACAGGCTTAGCCGCAAAAAGCATAACACCGATGGCGATGATAACCGCTGCGACCATGATACTGCGTTCATCTGCCATTCCTACAGCGGTAATAACGGAATCCAGCGAAAAGACGATATCGAGAACGGCGATCTGTGCCAAAACCGCACCGAACGTTACCTGCTTAAGGCCTACAGTTTTTTCATCTTTTGCACCTTCGATGGAATGATGGATTTCCGTCGTCCCCTTGACCAGAAGGAACAAACCCCCGCCGATCAGGATGATATCGCGCCATGATATTTCATTGCCCAGAATACTGAACAACGGCGCGGTCAGGTGTGCAATCCAGAAGATCAGCATCAAAAGCACGATACGCATGATAAGGGCCAGCATAAGGCCGATGGTGCGGGCTTTTGCTTGCTGATTCTCGGGCAGCTTGGCCGCGATAATGGAAATAAAAATAATATTGTCTATACCCAAAACAATTTCGAGTATCGTTAAAGTAAGCAACGAAGCCCATGCTTCAGGGCTGGAGGCGAGAGCTATAAAATGTTCCATTTTTATTTCCTTCGTTTTTTAAACCGGAAAAAGAGCGGCAGCGACCCTGCGCCCTTCGGCCATCAATACATTATAAGTGCGGCAAGCCGCGCCCGTATCCATCGTTTCCACAACTAGCCCGCGGTTTTTCAGCGAGGTTCGCAAGGCCGACGGGAAAAATTCCCCTTTAGCCCCCGACCCCAGCAAAACAACATCAAGATCGTTCGCGTTTGCGGTCAGCGCCTCAAAATCCTTTTCACCTAGCGCCGAAAACGGGCCGTTGATACTCCATGGCATGGTGCCCGTGGGCGTAACGATGATCGGACCTTCATATGGCTTTCCGCTGACCTTGAAACCGCCCGCGGAATATCCCTGGATAATCTGGCGACCTTCGGGAATGAGCGGTGTAACGTCCATGGTTATTCGATCACGCCCAAATAACGCAACGTGGGTTCGTTGATGCCACCCACAGGCAATTGGTTACCCGTTTGATAAATAGTGAGTGCGTTGAGGAATTCCGTATCGACGATGCCGGATTCTGCGCCTTTGTAAAGGCCCTTTTGTTTCAGTGCTGCCTGTGCGGAACGAATGACAGAGGGATTGTTGAAGTTGATTCCCGTCGCGGAAATCGCAGGCATTTGTTGTGCAATTGGGGTAGCAGTGGTGGCTACAGCAGGTGCCGTTACCGGAGCAACGGGAGGTACGCCCTCCGCGGCATTCGCTGCGGCTACGGCTTTGGGTGAATACGGCGCATTCGGATCAAGCGGATATGCCGCCGTGCTTGCGGGCGCAAGTGACGGAGCCGCCACCGAAGCGGAGACAGGTGCGGGCGCTACCGACGTTGCGGGCGCATCAGCAGGCGGAGGTATGACAGCTGCATTCACTGGTGTTGTCGGTGCAACATTATCCAAAGGGCGGGTTTCGGATACGGACGCGGACGTCGCGTCTGCAGGCGAAGCGGTATCGGGCGCGATCGGGGCTTGAGCGGCTTCATGTTGAGCGACGGCCGTTTCCATCGCTGGCGATGTATCAGGCAGAGACTCTCCTGCGGCAACTTCGGGTGTCGGGATCGCTTCGGCTTGTTCCACCTTAGATGTGAAATCTTCACCTTCGGCTTTTACGGCCGCTTGTTGTTGTGCTTGGGGCAAACCGTTGTTCTTCACGACGATGTCGTCTTTAGAGCCGATGTCACCAGGGCCTTTGGTCGTACAGGCGTTCAGCGCGAGAATGGCGGTTCCAAGCAAGAGAAAGGTTTTGGAAAAACGGGTCATGTTGAGGCTCCTTAGGAATGACGCACAAAACTAGCGACGTTTTATCCAAAAAACAACCCGCAGATATAAAATGGGCACGGATTTAAACGGGTTTTTCCTCATACCCCGTGCGCAAGCCCAGATATAAAAGCAGACTCGCTGCAACATATACGGAAGAATACGTACCCACCAAGAATCCAAAGAGTAGCGCATCAACAAAGCCTTGAATAACCTCACCGCCAAACACCCACAGAGCAACCAGAGCAAGGAGCGTGAGCATGGATGTCATCACGGTGCGGGACAACGTGCCGTTGATCGCCATGTTGCATACTTCGCCCAGCGGCTTTTTACGGTATTTTCTCATCATCTCCCGAATGCGGTCAAAAATAACCACCGTGTCGTTGATGGAAAAACCTGCAACCATGAGAACAGCGGCCAGCGTGGATAGATCAAAGGTCTTTTCCGTTAACGCCATAAAGCCCAGAACGGCAAATGTATCGTGAATGAGCGATATGATGGCGGCCACGCCAAATTGCCATTCGAAACGGAACCACACATAGGCCATGATCCCGCCGAGCGCGAGAACAACCGCCCACACGCCTTTCATTTTAAGCTCTTTGCCCACCTGCGGACCAACGAACTCCACGCGGCGGTAGTCGACATCGGGATGCGCCTTTTCTATTTCCGCTTTTACTTTATCAATAGCGGCTTTTTGCACGGCGGGATCATCCCCCTGCCCGGCCATACGGATCAAAAGCGTGTTGGCGTTACCAAATTCCTGAATCGAAATGTCTTCGAGTTCGAGATTATTCAGATCTTCCCTGAGTTGTGAAATATCCGGTGCCTTTTCGGTCGAAATTTCAATGAGCGTTCCGCCTGTGAAATCAATCCCGTAATTAAGACCCTTGGTCGCCAGCAAGAAAATGGAGCCCAAAATCATGACCGCAGTCACGGCAAACGCAAAATAGCGATGGCCGATAAAATCGATGGTCGTGTTATCGGGTACTAGTTTAAAGCCTGTCCACATATTCCAAATCCTTATCAAACGGGCAGAGTAGAAGGTTTACGTCTGCCTATCCAGTACACGACCATCAAACGCACGACGGAGATGGCAGTAAAGAACGACGCGATCACACCGATAGCGGTGGTCACAGCAAAACCCTTGATCGGGCCTGTACCAAAGCTGAACAAAATCAGCGATGCAAACAACATGGTCAGGTTCGTATCTGCCACCGTGCCGAACGCGATGCGGAAACCGTTGTCGATAGCTGAGATTGGAGAGCGCCCTTCGCGCAACTCTTCGCGGATACGCTCGAAAATCAGAACGTTGGCATCCACGGACATACAGACCGTAAGAACAAGACCTGCGATACCGGGCATGGTAAGCGTCGCCTGCATGACGGACAGGAATGCAAAACACATAGCAAGGTTCACGAGCATAGCGATACACGCAAAAATGCCAAACAAGGCATAGCATCCGATCATGAGCACAAAGACCAGTACAAGGCCCAGGAATGCTGCCTTTTTGCCAGCATCGATGGAATCCGCGCCCAAAGACGGGCCGACAGTGCGTTCCTCAATAATGTTCAAAGGGGCGGGCAAAGCGCCAGCACGGAGCAAAATGGCAAGATCATTGGCTTCTTTCACCGTAAAAGAACCAGAAATCTGGCCCGAACCGCCGCAGATCGGCTCCCGGATGACAGGCGCGGAAATAATTTCACTGTCCAGCACGATAGCGAACAGGCGGTTCACATTGTCTTTGGACAACTGGCAGAATTTTTTCGTGCCAACGGGATTGAAACGGAAAGACACGGCGGATTGGCCGTTCTGGTCGGGTGCGTAAGCGGCCGCCACAAGCATATCACCCGTAAGCATCGCCTGACGGCTAATCGCCAGCGTTTCGCCGGGACTTTCCACCATCGGCAAAATCATATCGCCGCCGGTATTTTTAACATCGGAAGACCCAACATCCATATTCACAAGATGGAAAGACAATTTGGCTGTTTTGCCGAGCAGGTCTTTTACGCGCTGCGGATCATCCAGACCCGGCAGCTGAACGACGATACGATCGTCGCCCTGACGCGTGATGATCGGTTCATTGGTTCCCGTTTCATCGATCCGTCGACGCACTATTTCCAAAGACTGGTTGATGACTTCGTCCTGAATGATGTTGATGGCCGTCTCGGAGAACGTGCCCTCAATCATGTCGCCTTTGGTTCGCAGCGTGAGCGAACCGTCCAGCGCACGGATGGCTTTGGTAATCTCCCCTGCATCGGCCTGTTCGCGCACTTGAACGCGCACACCGCCCGAAGGAATGGTGGAAAGGCGTTTATAGCCGATCTTCTTTTCACGCAAGATCGGACGCAACGAAGAAATGATGTCGTCCGAACGCTGCTTCGTTACCGAATCCAGATCAACTTGAAGCAGGATATGCGATCCGCCTTGAAGATCCAGACCCAGATTGACCGTCTTGTGCGGTATCCACGACGGCAGTTTGCCGAGAATTTCATCCTGCTTGTCTTTGGGCACGAAGTTCGGTGCCGCAAATAGCACGGACAAAAGGACCACGCCCATAATCAAAATGCGTTTCCATGTGGGAATCTGGATCATATTTACTTACTTAATATTACTTGGTTGCGGCAGCAGGCTTATCGGCCTTGCCTTGGATCATGCCGCGGACATGGGAAACTTTGATGCCGTTGCCAAGATCTACAATCACTTCTTCGTTGTTGACGATTTTATCAACGCGCCCGAGCAAACCGCCCGACGTCACGATCTTGTCGCCTTCTTTCAAACCGTCGAGCATTTCTTTGTGCTCTTTAAAACGTTTTTGCTGGGGGCGGATCAAAAGGAAATAGAACATCACAACCAGAAGGACGATCATGCCGACGTTTTGCAAGATGATATTGGATGTGCTCGGCGGGGTAAAACCGGCATCGCCTGCAGGAACTGCGGTTTCAGCCGTGGTTGCGGTGGTGGTTTCGCCGGTCGCGTGAGCGGGGGTAATGAACATGGAAGCTCCTTAATATATAAGCATAATTTTGTTTCGAAGGACTATAACGCCCCATCCACCGAAAACAAGCGCTATCGAAAGCCCATCAACAGCCTGTAAAGTAGCGGAATTTGGCCGCAAATATAGGGTTTTATGAAAAAAAATGGACAGAATTTTAGAGCAGGCGCGAAAATAAAAGAAAAAGGTGTGTGATGTCGCAGATACTTTCCAAAGCAGGGCATTTCATTCAAACACATTTTCTTTCTGCCAATCCGCCGAACATCATCCCTTCCCCGCATGAAATCGTAGAGGGCACAAAAAATGCGATTGATAATTTCCGTGCGCATTATGCTTTTGTCCAAAGCCAGAAGACGTCTTTTCAAGACCATCTGCAAAATATCGGTATAGAACGCTTGAGCAAAATGATTTTCGAGGAAGCCTCTGAAGGCTTTACTTTTGCACCCTCGCCGCCCAAAAAGGGCGAGAAGCAAAAAGTTATCCGTTTCAAATGGGACAGTTTTGATCCAAGAAACGAATAGTTATCGGGAGATCAGGGCGGGCTCACCCACGGAACCGTGGAGCCTTACGAGATCAAGCAGTGTGGCCTCGAGTTTGCGGGGCACTTTCGAATTATCACAGATCATGAACCACTGCTCTATCGCGCCTTCTGCGATCCAACGTTTTTCGCATTCCGACAGAATCTCCGGCACATCGCTGTGGGTAGGATCGAACGCAAAATTTTCCAGCCCCTGCTCCGTCTGAACAACCGCGAAAGGGATATTGTGGAATGTCCATTTATGTCCTTCGGGAAAAGGCAAAATAGCCGAACCGGATTGAAAATTACGTTGGGTAAGTAAACCGCCGATAAGCCGCGTGCGGAAATTACAGCCGTTGTCCTTTTCCTCCAAAAGCAGTGTGTTTTTCATGGACAGCAGTTCGGCATGAAACGCCCATGCTTCATGCATGGTCATTGGACGCGGTATTTCCGACTGCGGCCCAACCGCAAGTGCTTCAAAATAATCAGAAAAAGGCAGTTTCAAGTTTTTCATAACGTATAAACAATAAGGGAGCGCTAATATTTATGCAAGCTTTTACATCGCGCCTTATAACAGGCCTATATGGGCGTTACAAATAGCTGTCGGGATTGACCGGGTTGGTTCCTTTGCGGATTTCAAAGTGCAATTGGGGTGAATCCACCTGTCCTGTCGAACCGACCGTCCCGATGCTTTGCCCGACCCTTACAGTGTCGCCTTTTTTGACGAGCATTTTGTCCATGTGCGCGTATGCGGTCATGTAACGATCGCCATGGCGGATGAGCACGAGATTGCCGTAGCCCTGCATTTCTCCGCCCGTGTAGGCGACGACGCCGTTTTCAGCCGCACGCACCGCCGTGCCGCGCGGCGCCTTGATGTTAATACCATCATTATGAAGACCGTCGGCTTTCGGGCCGTAACCCGAAACGATTTTGCCATCGACAGGGCGCATGAATTTACCCGAACCGCGCGGCGGAATTTTGGGTGCGATTTGCGGCTGCACGGCGGCGACCTTTTGAACCGTTGCCTTCTGCACATTCGGTTGCGGCGGATAACCCGTTGTGGCCGCCGTTGTTTGCGGTGGAAGCGGCACAGATGTAATTGTGCCCGTCTGCATTCCAGGCGGCGGCGCCAACACTTCGGATTCCACGGATTCCACTTTCAGTGGCGGCATATTGTCGAATGACGAGGTCGTGTTGGCCGCGAATTCTTCTTCTAGTTTCGGCTGCGGCGCAGGCAAGCGCAAAACCTGCCCTGTGTTCAGCGCATAGGGCGCCTGTAGATTGTTGATTTTTGCCATTTCAGATGTGGATGCGTTAAACAAACGCGACACGCCGTTGAGCGTATCACCGGGACGCACTTTATATTCGTTGGGCGGCGGGAGTCTTAAACGGTAGCCGAGTTGCAGATTATACGGCGCGGACAAATGATTGATGGAAATGATTTCACGAAGCGGCAGATTGTAATCTTGTGACACCGTATAAACCGTATCGCCCGCTAGCACCGTGTGCATGCCTGTCGTTCCTGCCCCGCCGCCTTGTTGATATGTAACAACTTCAGCGGGTAATTGCTGGCCCGTAGGAGTAAGACAAGATGTGAGTGCGAGCGTTACGAGGATGGCGGAGATTTTTTTCACGCGACCTCCGCCTCTTTCTTTTTCACTGATGGCGCGATGTCGGGAAGCAGCGGTACAAAACGTACAGGCATGATATCACGGAACGAATATGTTTCTTCGGAATCTTTTTTATAGCGGCGGAGCATTTGTTCCCCGGGCGGGCCGATAGGAATAACCATGATACCGCCGATGGCCAATTGATCGATCAAGGCAGTGGGCGGTTTTTCGCGCGCGGCACAGGTAACGATGACGCGGTCGAACGGGTGCTGGTCCATGCCGTGAATGCGCGGCCAGCCTTTCATACCATCCGCGCAGATAGTCGTGACATTGCGCAAAGCCAATTCACGAAACATGATTTCCGCTTTTTCGAGAAGCGGTCTGTGGCGTTCGATCGTGTAAACGCGGCGGCAAAGTTTCGACAATATCGCGGCCTGATATCCCGACCCCGTTCCGATTTCGAGAACCTTATGACGGTCGGTGAGTTCCAGCGCCTGCGTCATCGTTGCGACAACAGTCGGCTGAGAAATCGTCTGACCTTCATCGATGGGGAGAGCGATATCTTTCCACGCATCCTGTTCCGACCCCAACAATACGAATTTTTCGCGCGGGATGGATTCAATCGCGTTCAGCACGCGCTCGTCCGTAATATTGGACTGGCTGCGCAAATGCTCTATCAGGTCTTTTTTCTTGCGGGTGAAGGGCACGAGGCACCTTTCGGATGGATGAAGCTTCTAGGAAGCGTTTTTCAACGCACCCTTATTGTGATTCATCGGGAGAATCTTGTCCAGCCCGCCCATATACTGCCTAAGAACCTTTGGCACAAACACCCCGCCGTCGGCAGGATCGTAGTAATTTTCCAGAACAGCGATAAGGGCACGGCCCACGGCTACGCCGGAACCGTTCAACGTATGGACAAAGCGCGTGTTTTTCTCGCCCTTGGCGCGGTACCGCGCGTTCATGCGGCGGGCCTGAAAGTCGCTGCAATTGGAGCAGCTTGATATTTCGCGGTAACGGTTTTGCCCGGGCAGCCAAACTTCGATGTCATAGGTTTTATAGGAACTGAAGCCTGCATCGCCCGTACAGAGCACAATCGTGCGGTAAGGCAATTCGAGTTTTTTCAAAATGTTTTCGGCGCATTGGGTCATGCGCTGATGCTCCGCTTCGCTTTCCTCCGGCGCAGTTACCGAAACCATTTCAACCTTGTAGAACTGGTGCTGGCGGATCATGCCTTTGGTGTCTTTGCCCGCGGCGCCCGCTTCCTGACGGAAACACGGCGTAAAAGCGGTGTAACGGCGCGGCAATGTTTCTTCTTCCACGATCTCTTCCGCGACGATGTTCGTCAGCGGCACTTCTGATGTAGGAATCAGCCAGTCGCCACGTGTGGTCTGGAACTGGTCATCACGGAATTTTGGCAATTGACCTGTGCCGTACATGGTTTTGTCGTTCACCATCAAGGGCGGGGAAACTTCGGTATAGCCGTGCTCGTCCGTGTGCGTATCGAGCATGAATTGCGCCAGCGCGCGCTCCAGTCGGGCCAAGCCGCCATTCATGTACACAAAGCGCGATCCCGAAACTTTCGCGGCAGTTTCGAAATCCATCATGCCGAGACCTTCACCGATGGCATCATGTTCTTTGGCGGAATTAAGGCGTTTAGGTTCACCATGTTTGCGAATTTCGACATTCTGTTCTTCGCCGTCACCGTCTGGAATATCTTTTGCCTGAACATTCGGCAAGCTTGCCAGATGTTGGTTCAGGGATTCAGCTAGCGTCGCTTCGCGTTGTTCCAATTCCGTCATACGGTTTTTTAGCGCATTGACTTCATCCATCAGCGCTTTCGCATCCCCGCCCTTGCCTTTTATCATCCCGATTTCTTTGGATTTGTCATTGCGGGTGGATTGCAAGGATTGGAGTTCCGTCTGCACGGTGCGGCGTTCCTCATCCAGTTTTAAAAGCGCGGGGCTCTGGGCGGGAAGCTTACGGCGGGCCATCGCCTTGTCGAAAGTGGCGGGGTCTTGCCGTATGGCCTTGATGTCGTGCATTGACGTATCCTTAGAATTAATTAACTTAATACTGTCAGGGTTTTCGTATGAACCTGACGAAGTGGCTGAATATAGTAAGAAATGACCCAATTTAACAAGAAAACTATTACCGGAATTTATAACCTTTCCGAACCTTTGGACGGTATTCCGTTGATATTCGACTCCCCCCACAGCGGCATGGCGTATCCGTCCGACTTCGATTTCGCGTGCGATTTCGCCGTTCTGGAAAAGGCGGAGGACAAATATGTAGATGATTTATATTCCGCCGCGCCGGACCATGGCGCCACGCTGCTCTGCGCCGAATTTCCCAGATCTTACATAGACGTCAACCGCTGCGACAAGGACATCGATATCGATTTGCTGTCCGACGCCTGGCCGCATGATTTGGACCCGACGCCCAGAAGCCACGCGGGTATCGGATTGATCCGCCGCCTCGTCAAACCCGGTGTTCCGTTATATTGCCGCCCCCTCAAATCCGCTGAAGTCTATCACCGCATCGAAACCTGTTACCGCCCCTATCACACGGAACTCGAAAACGTGATCGAAAACCTGCACTACAAGCACGGACAGGTCTGGCACATCAATTGCCATTCCATGCCGACATCCGAAGCCAATTCCTTCCGCGCCAGCCCGCTCAAAGCCGCCGACTTCGTTTTGGGGGATCGCGACGGAACGACATGCGACAAGCATTTCACCCACGCGGTCCGAGATTACATCAAAGGGATGGGATACAAGGTTTCGGTCAACGACCCGTACAAGGGCGTGGAACTGGTCCGTCGCTATTCCAACCCCGCAACAGGCAGGCACTCCTTGCAGGTCGAGGTATCGCGCGGACTTTACATGAACGAAGACACGTATAAGAAGTCAGAGAATTTCATCAGGCTGCAGGTCGATATCGAAAAGCTGATCAAATTCTGCGCCGATTACGTGCAGGCGCAATCCTTGCCCATGGCGGCGGATTGAGCATCTGAACCAAAAACGGATTCAAATTTTGCTATAAGAACTTTATCCAACGCACTAATTTCAATCATTTTTCCAAGATCGTACATCGAAGTCACCCCGTATTCGGAAATGCCGCACGGCACAATACCGTTGAAATGGGAGAGGTCGGGATTAACGTTAATGGAGATACCGTGAAGGGTGATCCAATGACGCACGCGCACGCCGATGGCTGCGATTTTCTTTTCGCCCTTGGGCGTTACCACCCAGATTCCGATGCGACCTGCTCTGCGCTCCCCCTTGATACCGAAATGCGCCAGCGTACGAATGATGATCTCTTCAAGATCACACACATATTTTTTGATATCAGGGGCTTGCTGACGTTTCTTTAAATCCGTCATCAAATAGGCCACGCGCTGGCCCGGCCCATGATATGTGTATTCGCCGCCCCGCCCCGCCTCAAAAACCGGAAATGCAGGATTGAGAAGGTCCTTCGCCTTGGCCGAGGTGCCCGCCGTGTAAAGCGGTGGATGCTCGAGCAACCACAAAAGATCGTCCGACTGCCCCGCATGAATAGCAGCCACCCGCCCGTCCATGGTTTGAAGGGCGTCCTGATAGGCAATAGGCTGTTCCGAAATAATAATTTCCATATTTATTTGACAAATTTCATGTTTTGCCATAAAGGATGCGGCGGTAAATAAGAGGTATATATGACGTCGCCTGACCCTACAAGCAAACCCGTTTTGAAACTTTCCGAGATATTCAAGGAAACGGACACCATCGCCTACGGGCCTTTCAAGCTGACCAACCTGCATCAAAGATACGATCTAGCGGAATTTTTGGTGCATGGCACCGAGATCAAAATCATGCCGCAGGAAAAAAAGCTTATGGCGCTTTTGATCTCCTTGAAAGGCGAATATCTGACACGCAAAATATATGACGATGCATTGGAGAGCGAAAAACCATCCAACCAGAAAAAAATACAAATCTACGTTCATTCAATACGCAAACGCATCGCTGCACAACTCAAAGGCACTGAAATGGAGGGAATGGCCAAAGATTTCCAAAAAATTTTTGAATCTGCCAATCCTGTGCGTTCGGATGGCGAAAAAGGCGAGGAATTACCACCCGCCTATCGCGGTGCATATAGACTTTCCACCCTCACCTTGTCCTAAATGGCGATACCACAACAATAAATTTACATAAAATAAGGATGTTCGCGTATGACTTGTGAAATTTCTCCGACGGTGGGATTTATAGCCGCCGCTTCCAGCGCCGTTGAGAAGGCAACCTGCGAACAGCCCGATATCGCCAAGACCGCGGCAAATATATTGCTCGACCTTGCGTCGTTCCGCCCATCTTCCAAAACAATGGTTTCAGGGCATGAAGTCTTACTCACACAGCAGCATATCAACTTAACGGTTCTGCACGGACCTCATGCCGAAGGCGTCAAACAGGGCGTGCTAAGTATTTTCACCAAACTGCCCGAATATAAGCGCCTGCCCGCCGAATGGCATAACCGCTGCTAAACGTTTGTTGACGCACCGCGTCAGTTTCATTAGATATCTTGCACCGCAATGAGGCTAAGGCTTGCCGAGGCCCCTGCGGTTTGATAGGAAACCTCTGTCTTTAAAGACAAATTTATCCGCGCCCATGGCGGAATTGGTAGACGCGTAACGTTGAGGTCGTTATGGGAGAAATCCCGTGGAAGTTCGAGTCTTCTTGGGCGCACCATCCTTCTCACTCTGAGGAGGACGGGGTAATATATAAAAACTTTTTTTCAAAAGGTCCTATTCAATGTCCGACGACGATGATCTCCGTGAAGCCGCATTAGACTATCATCGGCTTCCGACGCCCGGAAAAATTTCCATCAAGCCGACGACATCGCTCGCCACACAACGGGACCTTTCCCTCGCCTACTCTCCCGGTGTCGCCATTCCCTGCCTTGAAATCGAAAAAGATCCCTCTAAAGCGCTCGACTACACCAGCCGCGGAAATATCGTCGCGGTTATTTCAAACGGCACCGCAGTGCTAGGTCTTGGAAATCTTGGCGCGCTGGCTTCCAAACCTGTGATGGAAGGAAAAGCGGTTCTCTTTAAAAAATTCGCCAACATCGATTCCTTCGATCTGGAAGTTGATGAAACGGAAATAGATGCATTCGTGGAATGTGTTGCCAGACTGGAACCCAGCTTCGGCGGGATCAACCTTGAAGACATCAAAGCCCCTGAATGTTTCGAAATCGAACGCCGTTTGCGCGAGCGCATGAAAATCCCCGTATTCCATGACGACCAGCACGGCACCGCGATCATCGTATCCGCCGCCATTTTAAACTGGCTGGAACTCAAGGGCAAAAAAATTACGGATGTGAAACTGGTCGCCAATGGCGCTGGCGCATCCGCATTGGCCTGCCTGACACTTTTGAACCTGCTCGGCATGCCCAAGGACAACATCATTGTCTGCGACAGAAAAGGCGTCGTCTATAAAGGCCGCCCCGAAGGAATGGACCAATATAAAGAAAAATTCGCCAACAAAACGAATGCAAGAACGCTCGAAGACGCAATTGATGGCGCGCATATCTTCCTCGGCCTCTCAGGCCCAAATGTTTTGGATGCAAACAAAGTGAAAAAAATGGGCAAAGCGCCACTTATCATGGCGCTCTCCAACCCTACGCCAGAAATTATGCCCGATGAAGCGTTGAAGGGTAAGCCCGATGCCATAATCTGCACGGGACGCTCCGACTTCCCGAACCAGGTGAACAACGTGCTGTGCTTCCCGTTCATCTTCCGCGGCGCGCTCGATGTAGGCGCTACGGCAATCAACGAAGAAATGAAAATCGCGTGCGTGAAAGCCATTGCCGCTCTCGCCCGCCGCGAGGCGACAGATGAAGTTATCGCCGCTTACCCGAACGAAGATTTGACGTTCGGCCCGAGCTATATGATCCCCAAACCCTTTGATCCGCGTTTGATCACGGAACTTTCCATCGCCGTCGCCAAAGCCGCGATAGAATCCGGCGTCGCCACGCGCCCGATCACCGATTGGGATGCTTACAAAGAAAAGCTCCAACAATACAACGCGCGCTCCACCATGGTCATGCGCCCGCTTTTCTCCTACGCGAAAGACAATCCCAAGCGCATCGTTTACTGCGAAGGTGAAGAAGACCATGTCTTGCGCGCCATCCAGATGGTACTCGACGAAAAAATCGCAAAACCGATCATCATCGGCCGCCGTGAAGTCGTCACCACGCGCATAAAACGCCTGCGTCTCAATATGCAAGAAGGCACGGATTTCGAACTGGTCGATCCCGAAAACGATTCGCGTTACAAAACATACTGGGAAAATTATCACCGCATCATGGAACGCCGCGGTGTTACACCCGCCGTCGCCAAGATCACGGTGCGCACGCAACCTTCCGCGATCGGCGCTCTGATGGTTCAGATGGGCCATGCCGACGCCATCGTTTGCGGCGCTATCGGTGAATTCCAGAACCATATGTATCATGTCGTGGATATCATCGGATTGAAACCCGGCGTGGAAACAGCTGCAGCCTTGCGCGCACTGCTATTGCCCAAAGGTATTTTCTTCGTGTGCGATACGCACGTGAACCCCGACCCCAGCATTTCGCAAATATCGGAAATGACCCTGATGGCGTGCGAGGAAATACGCCGCTTCGGTATTATCCCCAAAGTCGCCATGCTTTCGCATTCTAACTTCGGATCGCACCGCGACAATTCCGCGTTCAAAATGCGCGCGGCGACCATCGACTTGAAACAACGCGACCCGAACCTTGAAATTGATGGGGAAATGCACGCAGATACGGCGCTTTCGGAAACTATGCGCAAAACCCTGATGCCCAATTCGACATTGAAGGACAATGCCAACCTTCTCATCATGCCCAATCTCGAGGCGGCCAATATTTCCTTCAATATGTTGAAGGTCCTTGGCGAGGGCATTCCTATCGGGCCAGTCCTTTTAGGCGTATCCAAACCGTCTTATATTATCACACCTTCAGTAACGACCCGTGGTATATTGAACGTATCCGCGCTGGCCAGCGTCGCGGCGCAGGCTCTCGAGGACGGTAACTCCAAAACCACCCGAACTACCAACAATAATCCTAAGAAAAAACCTACTAAAGCTGCCTGATTTCGGGGACCAAGATGAGCGACGATACGCTTCACCCCCCTTCGAACGAACGGGGACCTGCCGACACAGCCGAACTTCTGGAAGAAGTGCGGGAGGAAGGATTTTCGCTTTCGGATCAGCGTATCCGTGACATTCTCGACGCGCTCTACGAAGAAGATGCCGAAACACTGCGCACGCTTCTGTATGACCTGTCTGACGCCGACATCGCCGAATTGTTCGGAAAAGTAAACAGCGAAGAGCGCGCGCATTTCTTTGAAAAATTCAACGATATCGTCAGTCCATATGTTTACTGGCACCTTGATTCCGATCTCCGCGACGAAATTCTGTCCGCCCTGCCCGCATCCAGCGTCGCGCAGATCATTTCCGAACTGGATTCCGATGACGCGCTCGATTTGATCCTCGACCTCGATCCCGTGTTCCAGAAAAACATTCTAAAACACCTCTCGGTCAAAAACAGAACCGCGCTCGAAGAAGGTTTGAGCTACCCCGAAGATTCCGCGGGGCGTCTTATGCAGCGCGAATATGTGGCGATTCCGCAATTTTGGACCGTGGGTAAAACCATCGATTATTTGCGCGCCGCCGAAGACGAAATACCCGATGATTTCTATGATTTGATCGTGGTTGATCCTTATTACCACGTCAAAGGCGAGATACCGCTCAACAAACTCGTGCGTGCGAAACGCTCCGAAAAGATTAACAATATTACACTCGAAGATATCCACCTGATCCCCGCCACCACGGACCAAGAAGAAGTCGCGCACTTGTTCCGCCGCGAAGGCATCGGCTCCGCCCCTGTCGTGGATGAAGAAGGCCGACTGGTAGGCGTTATCACCATCGACGATGTTCTGGACGTTATCGACGAAGAGGCCGGCGAAGACATTTTGAAAATGGCCGGTGTCGAAGAAGGCGATATGTACCGCGCCGTTCTAGAAACCAGCTATTCCCGCTCGCGCTGGCTGGCCGTCAACCTTGTGACAGCCTTCATGGCCGCCGCTGTCGTATCCATGTTCGGAACCACCATCGAAAAAGTCGTGGCGCTCGCGGCGCTCATGCCCATCGTCGCCGGTATGGGCGGCAATGCGGGCACCCAAGCTCTCGCCGTCGCCGTTCGTGCTATCGCCATGAAAGAACTCTCCGACACCAACGCCGTCCGCGCCATCATCAAAGAAGGGCTTGTCGGCCTGATCAACGGATGTGTGTTCGCGGTACTGGTCGGCTTCATCGCCGCATGGTGGTTCGAAAACAACATCCTCGGCCTCGTCATCGCCATGGCGCTGGTCATCAACCTGATTTCTGCAGGCCTGTTCGGTGCGGCAATTCCCATCGTTTTGAATCGCTACGGGCAAGATCCTGCCATTTCATCGTCCATTTTCCTGACCACCATCACGGACTGCGTCGGGTTTTTCGCCTTTTTAGGGCTGGCGACCTTGTTTTTGATGTAAAGAATCTGGACTTTGGGCCGTATTTACGCCATTTTCCGGCGTCAGATATAGAACAGACAAATCCATGGCACCCAAAAAGAAAAAATCCAAAAAAAAAGACAATAACGGCACGTTCCTTGGCGGAATAATGCGTTGGGTTGTCGTTTGCGGATTATGGTTCGCGCTGATCCTTAGCCTGACGCTGGCATGGTTCGCGGGCGAACTGCCCTCTATCACCGAACAGATGATTTTCGAGCGCCGCCCGACCATCATCATCAAGGCAAATGACGGCACCATCATGGATCGCTACGGCGACATCAAGGGCGAAACGGTCGCGGTAAAAGATCTACCCCCGCACGTGGCCGAAGCAATCATCGCCACGGAAGACAGACGTTTTTATTACCATTTCGGCATCGACCCGCTCGGCGTTGCCCGCGCCATGGGCGTGAACATCATCAATGCGGGTTTCGTGCAGGGCGGATCGACTATCACGCAGCAACTCGCCAAAAACCTGTTCTTGAGCCGCGAGCGCACGTTGAAAAGAAAAATTCAAGAAGCCATGCTCGCCATCTGGCTTGAAACCAAACTGACCAAGGATGAAATCCTATCCGCCTATCTGAACCGCGTGTATCTGGGTTCGGGTGCGTACGGTATCGACGCTGCGGCGAAAGTGTATTTCAACAAAAGCGCGAAAGAACTCACCATCCGAGAATCCGCGACCATAGCAGGGCTTTTGAAAGCGCCCTCGCGCTATTCACCCTCTTCCAATCCAAGCCTTTCGGCGCAACGCACACGCGTGGTCTTAAACGCGATGTATGAAGCGGGATTCTTAGATAAGGAAGAATTTGCGAAACTCGACAAAATGCCGCCCTCACCGCCGCGCAAGCCTTCATCCGGCGACACGATACGCTATTTCACCGATTACATCGTATCCCAAGTTGAAGGTGTGATCGGTATCCCAGAAGAAGACATCATCGTCGAGACCACATTGGACCGCGACGTGCAGGCACGCGCCGAAGCCGCCATCACCAAAGCGGTTCTTACCTACGGCGATACCTATGATCTTTCGCAGGGCGCGGCATTGTTCATGTCTTTGGACGGCGCGATTGTCGCTATGGTCGGCGGACGTGATTACGAAGTATCCGAATATAACCGTGTGACGCATGCACTTCGCTCCCCCGGCTCCTCGTTCAAACCGATCGTGTATCTCTCCGCGCTCGAACACGGATGGAACCCCAGCAGTCTCATAGTTGACGAGCCAATCACCGATGGCCGTTACCGCCCGCAAAACTACGGCGGACAATATTACGGCGAAGTGACGCTGACCGAAGCGCTCACGCGATCCCTAAACACCGTGTCCGTCAATCTCATGCGCGATGTGGGCCCTGAAGAAACCGTCGGTCTTGCGAGACGTCTGGGTATCACGGCAGACCTTGAAGCCAGCCTTGCCCTTGCGCTCGGCTCCAACGGCATACCGATGATGGAAATGGTTACGGCCTATGCGACGATCGGCCGCGGCGGCGTGGCGGTAGAGCCTTTCGCCATCGCCAAGATCACTAAGAACGACGGCACAACCATTTATGAACAACCCAAAGAACGCACGGCGCGCCAAGTCGTCGCGCGCGGCTATATCTCGCAGATTACGGGTATGATGCAGTCCGTCGTGAAGTACGGCACAGGCCAAGCGGCGCAAGGACCTTACATGGCCGCAGGTAAAACCGGAACGTCACAAGATTTCCGCGACGCGTGGTTCGTCGGTTTTACCAATCAGTATGCAGGCGCCGTATGGGTCGGGAACGACGACAATTCCCCCATGAAGCGCGTGACGGGCGGCATGGTGCCAGCCCCCGTATGGCGCGAAATCATGACGACGGCATCGGCCAAACCCGCGAAGTCCTATTACAATGTGCGCAATGTCGAGAGTGACTTCAGCTTCCAAGACCTGCTGGGCCGTTTGATGGGCGGCGACGATGGTCCGGTATTGGAAGGCGGCCCGAACGGCGCTGCGCCCGAATACAAGCCTAGCAATGACATGCGGAAAAAAGGCAATATCCAGTTCAATGACTAAGACGTTCCCCATGTATCAAGTGGATGCGTTCGCGGAAAAGCTCTTTATGGGCAACCCCGCCGCCGTGATCGTGCTCGATGAATTCCTGCCCAACGATCTGATGCAAAATATTGCGATGGAAAACAATCTTTCCGAAACGGCGTTTATTGTGCCGCGCGGCGATTATTACGACATCACTTGGTTTACGCCGATGTCGGAAATCGACCTTTGTGGCCACGCCACCCTCGCTTCAGCGCATGTGATTTTTGAACATCTGGGATATAAAAGCGAAACGCTTTTACTGAAAACCCGCAAAGTAGGCGATCTGCGCGTGACACGCGAAAACGGCATGTTGTTTCTGGATTTCCCTGCAAGGCCACCGGAAAAATTCGATGCCCTCCCCGACTGCGTGATCGAAGGATTGAACGGCCACAAGCCAAGAGAAGTTTACGTCAGCCGTGATTACATGTTGGTCTATGACGATCCCAAAACGGTTAAAGCCATCAAACCGGATTTCAAACGTTTGGGTGAAGGCGGAAAATTCACCATCATCACGGCCAAGGCCGACCTCGAAGACAATTGCGATTTTATCAGCAGGTTTTTCTGCGCCGGAGACGGCATTGAAGAAGACCCCGTCACGGGTTCGGCTCACTGCAACCTTATCCCTTATTGGGCTTCACGGCTCGGCAAGACGAAAATGATAGCCAAACAAGTTTCCGAGCGCGGCGGCACGCTTGTCTGCGAACTTCAAGACGACCGCGTTCGAATGGGCGGCAAAGCTTTCACTTACCTTGAAGGCAAGATCAGCGTTTAAACCTGCAAAGGTTCCGAAAGCACCGGGTAGTCACGTTTGAAGGCTGCAAATTTATCTTCGCCGATAGCATCCCAGTATGCTTTCATTTCTAAAGTAGAAGCACACGGCCCGCCCACTTCGAAACCCGAGCGCATCAAAGAACGATCGATATATTCGAGATAGGATTCCGGAAAAGCGCGACGCGGAGCGCGCAGCCCCATATCCGCAAGAGTCTTGGCAACGATCGCATCGGATGAATCCAGCATGTCCGCCGTGAATTGAATGGCAGACAAAACCTTGATTTCGATGCGGCTATTGGGCACCAATCTTATGTGGCGCATAAAACGGGCGTAGATTTCGTGATCTGATCCGCCGTTGAGTTCGAGAGGCGGCAGTGGCAGGCTAACATCGTGTCGTGACTTGTTGTCGTTCGCTTTTAAGATGTCGGTCATGGCAAACCTCCTTGTTCGCATAAGATCCATGCTCATCTGCAAACATTAATGGAATCTTAAAAGTTCCATGGCGGACTGTGTATACTTTGTGAACAAAAGTTCCTAACGCCTTGGAATCGCCGCCACTGCCAACTTATCCACACGCTCGTTTTCATCATGCCCATCATGACCCCGAACCCAGACAAATTTCACATCGTGCTTGGTAACCTGCTCATCGATTCGCAACCAAAGGTCCTGATTCTTGATGCGGGCCGGCCAGCCTTTCGCCTTCCAGCCCTTCATCCATTCGGTCACGCCTTTCTGGACATACTGCGAATCTGTGTAAAGCGTAACGCTCGAGGATTTTTTGAGCGCGGCCAAACCTTCGATTACCGCCATCATTTCCATGCGATTGTTTGTGGTTTCCTTTGCGCCGCCGGAAATTTCTTTTTCGGTGGTTTTATAACGAAGCAACGCCGCCCATCCGCCGGGGCCAGGATTTCCTGAACATGCGCCATCAGTGAATATTTCCACGCTCATGCGGCGACGCCCTTTTCGTCTTGGAATTTCTGGTAATGACACAGGCGTTTTTTATACACCATCGGATCGTGCGGCTTAATGTGGTCGCCCTGCTTGTAGCGCAGTTTTTCTTCACAGCGCGAAAGCAGGAAACGCAAACACGCGGCGCGGATCAGAACAGGCAACGAAAGCTTTTCCTCGTGCGATAGAGGTCTCATCGTATGATAGCCCTTAATGAAAGCATTGAAGCATTCGGGGCGAAAGTCATTGCTTTCATCAAAAGCCCATGCGCTTAAAGCTATCGCAAGGTCATAGGCGAAGTAATCGGTGCAGACGAAGTGGAAATCGAACACGCCTGTGATTTCGACGCCCTTCGCAAACACGTTGTCGGGGAAAAAATCGGCATGGATAGAACCCGCAGGCAAATCTTTCGGCCAGTGCGAGGCTATGAAAGTATATTCATCCGCCGCAAACTTATAAAGTCCTTCGTCAATATGGTTCAGGCGATCGCCCATTTCCGCGAGCCATGTTTGCCAACGATGCATCCCGAAACGGTTGGGCGATGTCCGCGTGAAAGCATGAACCGCCAGATGCATTTGTGCGAGAACCGTCCCCGCCTCTTCGCATAATTCGGGCGTGATCATCTGCGGATAGCATCCCGCGCCTTCGAGCAGCACGGTGAAGAACGCGGCAGGGCGCTTGTTGAGCATGCCGTAACGCGTGCCATCCTTGCGTTCTATGGTTTCGGGGCAAGGCACCCCGCTTTTGTCGAGCTCCACCGCATAATTCAAAAAGAACGCAATATCTTCGATGATTACGCGGTGCGGTTCGAATAACGTGAGCACATAACGGCTCTTGCTCGTGAGCACAAAATAATTGGTATTGGATACCCCCGCCTCGATCCCTTCATGCGAAACCAGCGTCCCGATGTTATAATCATTCAGGAACGAGGAAAGCTCGTCGGTGGAGACTTTGGTGTAAACAGCCATGCTGACAGTTTAAGGACGTATTAGCGCAAATCAAGCGACTTTTTCTTCAGCATCACGCAGGATACGGGGAATGTTGAAGACGACGTTTTCTTGGGTGATGGCGACCTCTTCCACGGTCACATCGAACCGTTCTTTTGCGGCAGATACAACTTCGTCGATCAAAATATCAGGCGCGGAAGCGCCCGCGGTAAGACCCATCACATTGATGCCATCCAACCATTTCCAATCGATCTCGGATGCGCGCTGTACGAGGATTGCTTTGTCGCATCCATAGGCCACGCCGACTTCGACCAGACGATTGGAGTTCGAAGAGTTCGGTGCACCGATGACCATGAGTGCATCACAGCGCGGCGCGATCGCCTTCACCGCTGCTTGGCGGTTGGTCGTGGCGTAACAGATGTCTTCTTTGCCAGGACCGATGATGTGCGGATATTTTACTTTAAGCCCATCCACCACTTCGGCTGTGTCATCGACGGACAATGTGGTTTGCGTGCAGAACGCGATATTGTGCGGATCTTCCACGTTTAAATTCTCGACGTCTTTGAGTGTTTCGACGAGCAGAACGGCGCCGCCCGGCAATTGGCCCATCGTGCCGACGACTTCGGGGTGGCCCTGATGGCCGATCAAAATAATCTGGCGACCGAGCTCGTGATGTTTCTCCGCCTCTTTATGCACCTTGCTTACCAGCGGGCAGGTTGCATCGATGTAAAACATCTCGCGCGTTTTAGCTTCGGCAGGTACAGCCTTTGCCACACCGTGCGCGGAGAAAATGACAGGCTGTCCGTCATTGGGAATTTCGGCCAACTCCTCGACGAACACCGCGCCCTTAGCACGCAGCCCGTCGACAACAAATTTATTATGAACGATTTCATGGCGCACATAGACGGGCGCGCCGTATTTTTCGATGGCCTTTTCGACAATCTGGATGGCGCGGTCCACGCCCGCGCAAAAGCCGCGCGGCGCAGAGAGCAATATGGTCAAAGGACGTTTTTCCATAGCCGTTTATATAGAGGACAATTGCGCCAAAATCCATAGCAAAACCTTGTTTTGGCCATAGAGCTGGCCTATGATTTGGCCATGAAATTCAACGCGCTCCTCCTAGTCTCTGTACTCGCCCTTACGTCCTGCTCGACAGTCTCAGGCTTGAAAAACGACCTCGCGGTCGGATATGACAAGATCGCGGGCGTATTCCATTCGCCGCCCGATCCGGTGAAGGAAGAAAAGAAAAAACTTCCCGTCTATGACGGCACCTGCCCGCCCGTCACCGTGCGCCCCGATCTGGCACGCCTTGTTGATTTCCATGATGCCGCAAAAACATCCGCAAGCGACAAAGTTTCTGAAGTGAACATTGTGGACGTCAAGAATGTCTGCCGCATGGAAAAAGAAACTTTGCTGATGCAGATCGATCTGACCTTGAGCGGAAGAACCGGACCCAAGGCACGCATCAAATCCGGCGACAAGCCAAGCTTCGCGTATCCGTACTTCGTTGCGGTAACAGATTCTCAAGGCACCGTGGTTTCAAAAGAAATATTCGCGGCTTCGCTCGCCTATGGCGCAACGCAGAACGAACTGGCACAAGGCGAAACTGTGTTCCAAGCCATGCCTTTCCCCGGTCTCACACAAGGCATCGCGTATAATGTCGTGGTGGGTTTTCAATTAACGTCGGATCAATTGGCGTATAACCAAGGCAACACGCTCGCGCATAGCGATTTATCGACGCCCGTTTCCATTCCGCCGCCCACAATCGCGCCGCCCGCAAAATCGACATCGGCTATTCCAAAGCCCGTTACGAAACCCGTTATTGCGAATTAAAAAGATGTGCGCAACGTTTTAACCGCGCTCGATAGCGATCTGCGTGCGCGGTAGAGGGATATCTGCAAGCTTGATCCCAGAGATTTTCCCGCCCCCCGTTTTTGCATGACATCCCATGTTTCGGTGATGCCGAAATAAACGTGATACGGCGTGGTCGCGGGCATGAAATCTGCGGAGGGCGATAAATCGCGGTTTAGCGATTCCGTCCAGAAACCGCGTTCCTGCATATATTTACTTTCGAACACACCGACCATTTTTGTTACACGGTCCTTGATATCTTGACGGTTCGGCGCCGCTTCCAGCATCAACGCATTGGCTTTCAACGCTTCGCAAAAAGGCCAAATGCGTTTGGTATCCGAAATCACGTAACCGTTGGGTGATACGATGTCATAGATACCGCCATATTGTTCATCCCATCCATGTTCGTTCGCCCAGACGAGAAGCTGCAAGCAGAATGGGTCATGCAAATTTTCCGCGCCCTTCATGGCCCCGTGTTTTTTGAGCAGCCATACCCATTCGAAATAATGGCCGGGTTCCAGATGATCGCCTTTGTCGGGGTGCGGTTTCAGATTGTCCGTGAAAAACTCTGTGAGCGTTCCGCGGCGGGAATCGAAAAACACGCTTTGGAAGAGCGAGACCATCTCATCCGCCATAGCTTCGAAGTTCCTGCCACCCCATGTTTCCTGTGCGAACAGACAGGCTTCTAGCAAATGCATATGCGGATTTTGGCGGCGAATTCTGGGCAGCGGCTTGGAATTAGGCCCCAATGCCTCGGACAAACCCAAAGGCAGGGCAAACCGCGCATCTATCAGACGCAAGACATTCCCCGCCGTTTCTTCCGCCCGTTCATCCCCCGTGGCGCGGTAGTAATGCGAACAGGCAAAGATGACAAAGGCGAGCGCGTAAAGATCGCAGGTTTTATCGCTCACCCGCCCTTCATCGTCCAACGCGAAATGCCAAAGCCCCGTCGCAGGATCATAATAACGGTCCATAATAAATTCAAACTGCTTTTTAAGATCGGCTTTGAACCCCTTGTTATTATTTAGGGAAGCATGCGCATAAATTGAAAGCTGGCGGCACTGCGCAACGAGCCTGCGCTGCCCCGTAAAGACAGGCTTGAAACCTTTGCCCAAGCGTTCGTAAAAGCCGCCGCGCGGGTCACGGAACGCTTCATGCCATTTGGGCGCCCAGCGCACTTGCAAGCGGGTTTCCAGAGAACGGACGGTGGAATGGATGCCAGAGGCCATAAACTTAACTATCTTGGTAAGGTCACTCAGGCATGATACTGACTCATGGCAGGATTGAAAAGATGCCCCGCACAACTCTATACGCAGACGAAATAGCCCTTTTGCACGAGACCGGCCATTCCCACCCCGAACGGCCCGACAGAATGCGCGTTATTTTGGAATTGCTAACGGAAAAACCGTTTTCGGACCTGCCGCGCGGCATTATCATGCCTGCGACCGAAGATCAAATCCTGCTCGCCCACCCATTGAGATACATCGAACATGTAGAATCGATCATTCCCGAAAAGGGTCATCGCCAAATCGATTCCGACACAATCGTTTCTCCGCAATCATGGGAATGCGCGCTGGCGGCGGCGGGCGCGGCCTGCTCGGCCATCGACGATATCGCGAAAGGCAAAACCACACGTGCGTTCTGCGCCATGCGCCCTCCCGGCCACCATGCAGAGCAAACCGTGTCGATGGGGTTTTGTTTGTTCAACAATATTTTTATCGCCGCAAAGCACGCGCAGGCAGCGCATGGTTTTAAAAAAATCGCGATTGTGGATTTCGACGTGCATCACGGGAACGGCACAGACGCAATGACGCGCATGCATGACGGCAGCATATTGTTCGTCTCCACGCATCAATATCCATTATGGCCGATGACCGGGTTGGAAGAGGACAATGATGAAAGCGTCATGAATTTTACGCTCGCCCCTTTTACGGGCTCAATGGAATTCAAAAAACTCTACGAAACGAAAGTCTTTCCCGCGGTAGATGCCTTCCAACCCGATTTACTTTTGGTGTCCGCAGGCTTTGATGCGCACAAGGACGATTCCATTGCGCAACTTAATTGGGAGACGGAAGATTACGGATGGGTCACGCAAAAGCTCTGCGCACTGGCAAACAAACACTGCGGCGGCAAGATGCTGACGGTACTCGAAGGCGGATATAACATTGAAGCCTTGAAGGCCAGCGTTGCGGTTCATATAGCTACGCTGGCGGGCCTGAAACTTTAAGCTTAGTGAGGCATCCGGCGCAGAATACCCGTGTTAATGGAATTCTCGCGTTTTTCGGACAAACGACGGTTCAAACGCCATACAAACATGTTGGTGATGTCTTGTGCCTGTTGTTTTTGGGGCTGATTCATTGTCATCTCTTTATTCAGTCTTCTATTTACCTATTATAGCTTCAAAGACGGTTTTTAAGTTTTGCAAAGACTGGTCCCCTGCCTTGCGTATTTGGGCTAACTGACATATATTGCCCCCCTGCATAATGCTGAAAAACAAGGACGATTCTGACCGTGGCTACCGCGCAAACCCTTGATAAACTTAGCTTTGAGAAAGCCCTTGGTGAACTAGAAGAGATTGTCCGAGCGCTGGAATCCGGCAAAGCGCCCCTGGAAGAATCTATCGAACAGTATGAGCGCGGCGTGGCCTTGAAGTCCCACTGCGAAAAGAAGCTTGCGGAAGCACGCCTTAAGATAGAAAAGATCACCCTATCCTCGGACGGCTCGGTCAAAACCGAAGCCTTCGAAATTAAAGAATAGAAGAGAGATTTAACGCATGTGCCCATCACCCAGAGAAGCGTCCCAGACGCTCGCCGAAGCTCTTGAAGAATGCGTGGTGGGAGTCAACAAGACGATCTCGCGCCTTTTGCCGCAAACCGATCTCGCCGAAGACCGCTTGTACGAAGCCATGCGCCACGGCGTGCTTTCGGGCGGTAAACGTCTGCGCCCGTTTATGGTGATGCAATCTGCAAAACTTTTTAACTGCGATCCCGCGCGCGCACGGCGCGTTGCCGCCGCCGTGGAATTTCTGCACTGTTACTCCCTGATCCACGACGATCTTCCCGCCATGGACAACTCCGACATGCGCCGCGGTCAGCCGACGGTGCACATCCGCTACGATGAAGCGACCGCTATCCTCGCAGGGGATTCTTTGCTCACGTTGGCGTTCGAAGTTATGGCGGACCGCGAAACGCATGCCGATCCGAATGTGCGCGTTGAACTCGTGCGCAAACTCGCCGAAGCGTCCGGCCCGCAAGGCATGGTCGGCGGGCAAATGCTCGACCTCATAGGCGAAAACGAAGAATTTGATCTGGGCACTATTTCCCGCATGCAACGCATGAAAACAGGAAAACTGATGGCGTTCGCTTGCGAATCCGGCGCGATCCTCGGCAAGGCGGATGATTTGCACAAGAAAGCGCTCAACAATTACGCCTACGATCTCGGCCTCGCCTTCCAAGTGACGGATGATGTTCTCGATGTGGAATCCACAACGATGATGACAGGCAAACCCGCAAACCAAGACGAGAAAGCCGGTAAATCCACGTTCGTATCCACCATGGGTAAGGAACAGGCGAAATCCCGAGCGCAAATGCTGGTCGACCAAGCCTGCCGCCACCTCAAAGTGTTCGAGGGCCGCGCGGAAATGCTGGAAGAACTCGCCCGCTACGTTCTGCAACGCAGATCATAACATGCAATTCCTGATCATCGCCCATGACGGAACGGACGAAGGCGCGATGGACCGCCGCATGGCCGCCCGTCAATCGCATCTCGAGTTCTGCGCGCAATCTTTAAAAGACGGCAACCAGTATGTCGGCGCCGCCATGCTGGACGATGCGGGCAAGATGAAAGGTTCCGTCATGATCGTGGACTATCCCGACCGCGCCGCGGTGGACGCATGGTTGGCGAAGGAACCCTACGTTGTCGGCAAAGTGTGGAAGAACATAGAGGTTATTCCGTGCAAGATACCGGACACGTTCGCTCACTGCATTCCGAAGAAATAGTTAAGGATCTTTGGGCTCGGGCGGTTTGTTCGACCAATCGAGGGTAATGGGTTTGTAACCCGGCTGTTTTCTGAAGAATTCAGACAAACGGCGCGACATATCATATCTATGTGCGGCGTTTTCAACTATTTTGTTCCACATATCCGGATACGGTTCTATCTCGAACCATTCCTGACCGCCGAATTTATTTTTTGCCAGCTTCGCCGTACGGTTTTCCAGCCAGCTTACAACACCTTCGGCAAGCGGCTTTTCATCATCCCAGATAAAATCAGGATAACGGAGTCTTTTTATCTCAGGGAAACGTTCTCTAATAGCCAGACGGGCAATCATTTCCCGCGCCTCACAGAATGCTTTTTGTTCCTGACCAGCTTCGAACATAGCATCATCAGGCCTTTTCAATTGAAGCCTTCGGGTTCTATCCCCAGCCTCTACCTCCTTCAAATACAATTCTTTAATTTTTGTATTGAACGCCTGCATACCGTCGACACCCAGAAACGCTTGATAAACTCTTTCTTGTGTTTTTTCGAGATTCTCAGGAAAAAGATAGTTCTCTCCTTTGTAGGTGACTTTTTTCTTGGGCACAAAATCGAAAATATCGTTTTCCAAGTCGACATCTATTTTTGCACGATCCAAAGATTCTTGAGCCAGTCTTTCTATACGCTTGTTGAGTTTTGCAACGTCGGGTGAATGAACAGCATCGGGATCTTTTTCGATCATTTGCGTCCGGCGGAACATAAGATCCATAGTATCGCCTTGGAGCAGAGGGTCGCCCTCCACTTCTTTTTGCAGCCGCGCATCCATCACAGGATCGGAAGCATCCGATTCCTTGTAAAGTTGAGCGTGCGAAAACCCATCGTAAAAATAGGATGTGATCAATTGTGAAAGATGAAGCGGGTAAGTTTCCGCAGACTTTGCAAAATGGGCAATATGATTCATGTGCCTTTTGTATCAAGCCTTATAATTATGTCAATACGCATAAACCATATTAATATGTAGCGCCAACCCCCCTAATTGGCTAAATAAGGAACTATGAAACAAGCCCCGAAATCTGCGGAAACGGCCAATAGCCGCACCCCTCTTCTGGACAGGATTAACGATCCGGCGGATTTGCGCGGCCTTGACATCGAACAATTGAAGCAAGTAGCGCATGAACTGCGCACCGAAACCATCGATGCGGTTTCCGTCACGGGCGGACATCTCGGTGCGGGTCTGGGCGTCGTGGAACTCACCGTTGCCATTCATGCCGTCTTCGATACGCCATCCGACAAATTGATCTGGGATGTCGGCCACCAAGCCTACCCTCATAAAATTCTCACCGGCCGCCGCGACCGCATTCGCACGCTGCGCATGGGCGGCGGATTGTCAGGCTTCACGAAACGCAGCGAAAGCGAATATGACCCATTCGGAGCCGCGCATTCTTCGACCTCTATCTCCGCAGGTTTGGGCATGGCGGTTGCGCGTGATCTATCGGGAGGGAACAACCACATCATCGCCGTGATCGGCGATGGCGCGATGAGCGCGGGTATGGCCTACGAAGCCATGAACAATGCAGGCACGCTTAAATCCAAGATGATCGTCATCTTGAACGACAACAACATGTCTATTGCACCGCCAGTCGGTGCGATGAGCGAGCATTTGACGAACCTTGTATCAAGCAAGCCTTATCTGACCGCACGCGATGTCGCCAAAAAATTCGCCAATATGCTCCCTGCCCCCATCAAGAACGCGGCGAAGCGTGCGGAAGAGACAGCGCGCGCGGCACTCGGCGGCGGCACGATGTTTGAAGAAATGGGTTTTTATTATATCGGCCCTGTGGACGGGCATGATTTGGAACACCTCGTTTCCATTTTAAAAAACATGAAGGACAATCCGCCAAATGGGCCTGTCCTCATCCACGCCATCACCAAAAAAGGCAAAGGCTATGCGCCTGCCGAAAGCTCCGCCGACAAAATGCACGGCGTCACAAAATTCGATGTGGTAACGGGCAGCCAGCAAAAGGCGAAAGCCAACGCCCCTACCTACACCAAAGTTTTCGCGCAAAGTTTGATTGCCGAAGCACGCAAAGATGAAAAGATCGTCGCCATCACGGGCGCTATGCCGTCTGGCACGGGTCTCGATTTATTTGGATACGAATTCCCCGAGCGCACATTCGATGTCGGCATCGCCGAACAACACGCCGTTACATTCGCGGCGGGGCTTGCCTGTGAAGGATTCAAACCTTTCGCGACGATTTATTCCACATTCCTGCAACGCGCCTATGACCAGATCGTGCATGACGTGGCGTTACAAAATCTGCCCGTGCGTTTTGCGATGGACCGCGCAGGGCTTGTCGGCGCGGACGGCGCAACGCACGCAGGGTCCTTCGATGTGGCGTATCTCGGATGCCTTCCCAACATGGTCATCATGGCCGCAGGCGACGAAGCGGAACTCGTCCACATGGTAACTACCGCAGCGGCCTACAGCGAAGGCCCGATTGCGCTTCGTTATCCTCGCGGAGAAGGCTTTGGCATCGAAATGCCGGCCCAAGGCAATGTGTTAGAAATCGGCAAAGGCCGCATCGTAAAAGAAGGCACCGATGTTGCCATTCTCTCTTTCGGCACGCGCCTCCACGAATCTTTGATGGCGGCTGAATTGGCTGCGCAGAAAAACATTTCCGTGACCGTAGCCGATGCACGCTTTGCCAAGCCACTCGATGAATCCCTCATCCGTGATCTAGCAAAAAACCACAAGGCAATCATCACGGTGGAAGAAGGCTCCATCGGCGGGTTCGGATCTTACGTGCTGGAATTCCTTTCCCGCGAAGGCTTGCTCGATAACGGCAAGCTAAAGGCGCGGACCATGCACCTGCCCGATATTTTCCAAGACCACGATTCGCCTGAAAAACAGTATGAAACCGCGCAATTGGCCGCCAAACATATTGCGAAAACAATTTTTAGCACCTAGCATTTCATTATGAACATTGCACGGCCCACCATTGTTCTGTTCGACATGGACGGCACCACGGTCCGCCATATCAATCCGCGCATCCTAGGGGCACTTGAAGTTATCGACGATGCGATGTTTAAGGCATCAAGCTGGGTGTACCGCAAAAAACCCCACCCTAATTTTTCTGCCGATGAGGGCAAAAAACAGCGCCTGCTCGTCCACCGCGCGCTTCATAAAATCCGGCGCGGCGAAGTCGATCAGATCGTCCAACCCTGTCCCGGAATCTACGCACTGCTGAATTTATTCCGCTCCGAAGGCATTCCACTTGGCATCGTTTCCAACGGTCTGGGCAAAGGTTATGGCTACGACATATTGAACAAATTCAATCTGGACGGTTTTTTTAAAACACAAGTGTTCCGCGAAGATATTCAATGGTCAAAACCGCATCCTGATCCGATCCTGCGCGCCCTCAAAGGCATCAAAGACCCGCTCACCAAAGACGATGTCATTTGGTACATAGGAGATCGGCACAAGGATATCCTAGCCGCTGTTGCCGCGGACAAAATTTTACCCGCAAAAGTCATTCCGTTTTCGTACGGCGTGAAAGGTGTGGCGGCTTTGTTCGAAAAGGGTTATTCGCCCGATCACATCATCGTGAATTATACGGATTTTGCCGGACGGATTTATCCGATCATTCGTCCATTAGCGCAAACGTAAATCCGGATCGTAAGCCTGTGTCAGGCCGCTACGCTGCACCGTTTCCACACGCCGGAACATATCACCCAACACCGTATCACCGAGCCAGTTTTGGAAGAATACCTGCTGGCCCATCATGTACATCAATTGTTCGATCGGCGTAAGCGGTTTTGGAATGATATGAATGTCGAGTTGGGTACGATCCCTCTGCCCCACGAGAGATGCCGTGTAATCCAGCGCGACATCTAGCCCGCCCAGTTCATCGATCAAACCGTTTTCTTTCGCCTGTAACCCCGTCCATGCGCGCCCCTTGGCGATGGTACGTACTTTGGCGGGGTCCATCTTGCGGCCGTTAGCAACGCGTTCGATAAACGAAGCGTAAGTATCGTCGATAGCGACTTCCAATGCGGCGCGTTCGGAATCTTTCAACGGCACATTGGGCGACCAGATTTGTGCATTTTCACCCCATTTCATGCCGCCCCAGTTGATACCGAGTTTCTTCCACATCTGGCTGACTTCGAATTTGCCCATGATGACGCCGATGGAGCCCGTCAGCGTGGTCGGAAGCGCGTAAATCTTGTCCGCATCGACCGTTACCCAATATCCGCCCGAAGCCGCGAGCGGCCCCATGGAAACTATGATCTTCTTGCCTTTTTCCTTGGCGTGGACGATGGCGCGGCGAATGGTTTCTGAGGCGGTTGGCGATCCGCCCGGTGAATCGACACGCACAACGATGGCCTTGATGTCTTCATTCTCGCTAGCTTCATCAATAGCGTTAGCGATGTAATCGCTGGTTGTAAAACCAGGTTCGGGGTCAGCCCCCGGGATGATTTCACCCGCAATACGCACAAGCGCCACTTGCGGACCCTTTTTTTTCATCGGCGCGCCGATGCCTGAAAAATAATCTTCCAGCGCGATCAACGGCAAATCTTCATCGTTCTTTTTGTTCGTGATGCGTTTTTGTATTTCATCGAGCATAAGATCGGAATAATCAAGACGCGTGATAAGGCCAGCCGCCAGTGCGTCTTTGCCAGTTATTAGACCTTTGTTTAAATTTGCTTCTAAAACGGACGCGGTAATTTTGCGATCAACCAGAATATCTTGCGCGATCTGCCCTGAAAGGCTTTCCAAAATCGATTGCATCATTTCACGGTTGGGTTCGGACATGCGTTCATTGGTGAACGATTCCATCGCGGATTTATATTCTTCACGATGCAAGAATTCAGGCTTGGCGCCAATTTTATCGAGCGCGGCGCGGGCAAAAGGCATTTCCATCGAAAGCCCCGTAATAGTTACCATGCCCACGGGCTGCATCCATATCTCATCAAATGCAGAAGCCAGATAATAGGCCCCTATACCACTTCCGGCATCCGCAAAAGACGCGGTATAAACATGCGCGAATTTTCCGCTGGAACGTAAACGCTTGATAGCCACGCGCAGTTCTTGAATATGCGCGAGTTCCATGCCGCCTTGATCCAAGGATACCAGAAGGCCGCGCACGCGCGGGTCAATAGACGCCTGATCGATGGTGGCGATCAGGTCACCGATGGTGATGCCTGCGGCGGCAAAAGGATCGGCGAAAGAACGCGCATGCTCCGTCTCCCCTATGGGATCCGTGATGTTGAGCACCAAAATCATATCATTTGGCAAAGCCGACTTCTTTTTACCTTCGTAGGAAAAAAGCGAAATCGTGCCCATCACACATAAAAACAATATGATCCCGCCGATAACCGTGCAGGTTTTACGGATCGTATGGCCGATAATGCGCCATATGTTCCATCGCGCCTTGGAAATATCTGATTTTCGGGGAGCGGATTTGTAAAAATAAGAACCGATGCGCCGTTTCATGAAACCTGCCTTTTTGAATGCCTAGATTTTAATCCGTTAACGATTAAAGTCACGCGGCATTTTAACGGAACCAACCCTAATTTCACACGTTTATCAGAGGTATATGGATTTCCCATGACCAAAAACCTCAGGGCAACCTGTGGGGCGGCTAAAAGAGAGAGAATAGTTAAAATAATTTTTTGAATAAGGTGTTCGTTTCGGCGGAAATTTTTTCGATCAAGCCCGCCATCACAGGAGTATAGTTACCATGCAAGACTTCATTCATGATTTTTACATCCGGGGCGATCAATCGTTGATATGGCTCCAAGTCGACCTCAGACAGCGGCGCGAAGCGGTTGAAATGTTCCGGAAAAAAACGAAAGTCCCACCACTCCACAGGCAGGGGCAATATTTCCTGCCCTACAGCGACACCGGCTTCCACCATGGCGGATTCAAGAGCGGTACGGTTTTTAAGGATGACCTTGCGCTCGGCTTCGCCACAGTCAAATTCAGTGTAACCTCTTCCCGCGGGATTATCGTCCGTGGGCGATTCCGCAAAAAAATCAAAAGATGTCCCCATATTTACTGAAATTCCGTTTTCATCGCGTGGCCAGATATCGACAGCCATGCCACGCGGATGTGCTCCACAACCGGGCTTTGATACCAACATGGGCGAAAATCCATGCACAGCCATTAGCTCCTGCGCCTCGGTGGGGCGCAGGCAATCGAACACTTCAAGCGTCCAGTTATGGCGTTTGTGACAGGCCAGCGCGGCAAGCAGGACCACGGGCGTAAAATCCTTGTGCGCCCATATGATCTTGGCATCGTCGTGATAAAGTCCCTTGAATAAATTATACTCGTAATTGCGGTCCGCGTAAGCCAGATGGATTTTGATCGGAAAATCGCGCTCGAAAGCGTTTAGAGGAACAAGATCGGCGGGCGATATTTTTTCCATGACACCTTATTTATTGTGAGCAAAAGGATTTGGCTATTCTGCATCCCGAGGGCGCTATGTTCTCGCATATCCTTAAAGCTTTGCGTTCGGCGGAGGATTGAGTTTTACCCCAATCCGCGCCATACGCGCCGCCACGGTCACTCTTCAATCCCATATTCAAACCGACATCGCCTTTTGGTTTAACGGCAATCGCGCCGCAAGCATCATAAAAATAAACCGTGATCTGGCAATCCATAGGCTTGGAATTGCCGGTGGCACATTGTTTTTTGGCGGCGTCTTCCGCTTCCATTTGTGACGCCGCGTTCTGGCTGATGCCGTAATCCAGTGTTTTCGGTGAAACGGCAATTGCTGCATATTGCGGCGTTTTGGGGAATTCGGGCTGCGGTGTCGCAATCGTCGGCGTGTTCGGGATTGGGTCTACGGCGAAAACCTGAGCGGGGAAGAACACAAGAACCATGATTATTACAAGGAATATTCTCATGTTTGTTTCTCCTCGTTATAAATTCTGGGCTTTATGACGCAGCCAGTGGTCGGCCAGCACACAAGCCATCATCGCTTCGGCGACGGGCGTACCGCGCAGGCCTACGCACGGGTCGTGGCGGCCTTTGGTGACGATGTCGGTTTCAGTGCCTTGATTGTCGATGGTTTTAACGGGCGTCAGAATAGATGATGTGGGTTTGAACGCGACACGGCAGACGATCTCCTGGCCTGTCGAAATACCGCCCAGAATGCCGCCAGCATTGTTGGATTGGAACACGGCCTTGCCATCTTTCATGCGGATTTCATCGGCATTCTCTTCACCGCCCATCAAAACGGAATCAAACCCAGCGCCTATTTCCACGCCCTTCACGGCGTTGATCGAAATCATCGCTTTGGCCAGATCGGAATCCAGCTTGTCATACACAGGCGCGCCCAATCCTGCGGGAATACCACTTGCGACGATTTCAACGATGGTGCCTGCGGATGAACCGCTTTTGCGTTTTTCATCGAGAAATTTTTCGAACGTTTCAACAGACGAAGCATCGGGCGTCCAGAACGAATTTTGATCAACCTGATTCCAATCCCAATTCGCACGGTTGATCTTGTGTGGGCCAATCTGCACCACCGCCCCGCGGATTTTCACATCGCCCATCGCGGTTTCCAAAATTTTGCGGGCGATGGCACCAGCCGCAACACGCATCGCCGTTTCACGCGCGGATGATCTGCCGCCGCCGCGGTAATCGCGAATGCCGTATTTGGAGTCATAGGTGAAATCGGCATGACCGGGGCGGTATTTGGACGCGATATCGCCGTAATCTTTCGAACGTGCGTCTACGTTTTCGATGAGGAGCCCAATCGGCGTTCCCGTCGTCTGTCCTTCAAACACGCCTGATAAAATACGCACCTCGTCAGGCTCCTGACGCTGCGTCGTGTGGCGGCTTTGCCCCGGCTTGCGGCGGTTGAGATATTTTTGAATATCGGCTTCGGTGAGCGTCATGCGCGGCGGCACGCCATCCACGATGGCACCTATGGCCTCGCCGTGGCTTTCCCCGAAGGTCTGGTATTGAAATAATGTTCCGAAGCGGTTTCCTGACATGGCTAATTTATTACCACGAAGCTTTTGAAAATCGAAGGATTTTTAGTTTTTCTTATTTGATAGTATTTTATAGGCCTTCCATACCCAAAATAACAGCCAGCCATACCCCCCAATAACGACCACCAATAATCCATAGTAAGTGAAATTATCCGGATGGCGAGAAATCGCACTAAAATAATAGGGCAGTGTGGTTACCGAAAAATAAACCGCCAATGCAAGCATTGCCGCCATAACACCCAATGCAACATTCTTGTGCCGCAGCCAATTGGCATAAACTACATCGTATTTATCCGGTGGGCGCGTCGGCATATCGGATTTTTGCATTCCTTTGATCAGGGTTTTTTCTATGCCTAAATTTAAGACAAAAACCAAAACAAACCCTGCAAACAAGTAGGTCGTGTCGATGTCGGTGAAAAGTACGACAAACAAAGCTACAACTAAGAAATACAGCCGTGCGGACAAATAGCTGCGCAAAACGGTTTCTTGTTTAGGCGTCTCTACGACATAACCAGCTTTTCCTGTCACGGGGAAAAACACAGTTGCGCCTTGCTCATCTTTTTCAAACCAGCGGTCTATATAAGTCTTAATGATTTTAGTTTCCACGTTTACGCCGCTTTGTCGGTATCTTTGGGCGCGATGGAGCGTAAAAGTTCAGCCGTTTCACCTGCGGATTCAACCGAGCACATGCCCACCGTATGATAACCGGAATCTACATGCAGGACTTCGCCCGTCACACCCGAACCCAGATCGGAGAGCAGGAATAATCCCGAACGGCCCACATCATCAATCGTGACGTTGCGGCGGAGCGGAGAATTGAGTTCGTTCCATTTTAGGATATAGCGGAAATCACCGATGCCGCTTGCTGCAAGCGTTTTGATGGGACCCGCGGAAATCGCGTTGACGCGAATACCGCGCGGGCCAAGGTCGTTGGCAAGATAGCGCACGGAAGCTTCCAATGCCGCTTTGGCCACGCCCATAACATTGTAATGCGGCATAACGCGTTCGGCACCGTAGTAAGTCAGAGTCACGAGCGAGCCACCATCATTCATCAGCGGCGCCGCTTTTTGCGCAACAGCCGTAAAGGAGTAAACGGAGATATCCATGGTTTTGAGGAAATTGTCGCGCGTGGTGTCGAGATACAAACCGTCCAGTTCGTTTTTGTCGGAGAACGCGATGGCGTGGACAACGAAATCGATCTTGCCCCACTTCTCGCCGATTGATTTGAAAACTTGTTCGATGGAATCTATATTTGTCACATCGCAAGGCAGGACAATGGAAGATCCTATGCTGTCTGCCAGCGGTTTTACCCGTTTTTCGAGCGCTTCGCCCTGATACGTGAAAGCCAGCTCGGCCCCCGCCTCGTGCGCCGCCTTGGAGATGCCCCAAGCGATGGAACGATCATTGGCAACGCCCATAATCACGCCTTTTTTACCCGCAAGCCAGTTTTTTGCCGTATCAGTCATAGTTCTTTTAGTCCTTATAATGACTTGTATCCTACACTTTTCAGCCATTCCGTCCAGCCCCTTCAAAGGCTGTGAGCCGCCAAAACAGGCCCTTTCTTGAGCCTTTCTTAACTAAAAAAGCCTAAAATTTTAGACGGCGCCATTCGGGACATAAGCTTAAGTTATGACTATTAAACTCGACATATTGCAAGACATTTGTTCACTCTCCGCGAAACAGGTTCAAGACCTGTATCCGGATGTGGAGCTGTTGTTCGTGCCACACCATATGGGCAAGCTCTCCGAAGTCGTCAAACTCGGCGAACACGGCATGATGAAACATGCCGCCGGAAAAATCGCACTCGAGATTTTAGAAAAAAACAAACACCACGATCTGACAGGCTTCCTCGGGCTGGCCATCGATCACACAACCAAAATGTTCGGCCTGGCAAGCAGTGAAAGCATTCTGGCCATCATCAACGTCAATATGGATGAATTCACGGCGCCCAAAGATTTTCGCCGTGCGGTATATCACCATGCGTGGCACGCGATAGACCTTTTGGATATCCGCAAGCGCCCCGAATATAATAGCAAATTCAAATCCGGCCCGATGATCCCGAAACGCTCCCCGATGAACTTGGCGCGTTTGAACCTGCAGGCCGATGTTTTCTCCGCAGTCATGAGCGGATTGCAGGGCGAGGAAGACGCCATCGATGTTCTGGCAGCCCAGCGCGCCATGGATGCTCTGCGCCCCGTGCATTCGCGTCGCGCACAGGATTATCCGTTCGTTATTGCCATGGAGGCCGCGAAATTCGGGTTTCAAAAACTGGTCGAATTGAAACCCACACGCATCAAATATCTTTATTACGCGCGCCAATTGGCGCTAGAAGTCGGTTACACATTCGATGAAACCAGCATCCGCCAATGGTGGGGATTTTCGCAACCCGCGCAAGACATGGCGTGGAGAAACCAACCCGGCGAAATCATTCTGGGCAGTGCCATCGTATCCGCTGAAGATTCTTATATCCGCGCCACGGGCCACCTTGTGTGCGACATCACGGGTCTTTTGCCCAACGAAGCCGCGCATCTTATGCCCCATTACAACGCCTATGCGCCCAAAGAACATAACCAGACATTGCACGGCGAGCTTATGATCAAAGCCTTTGACGAAGCGCTTGTGCTTTCCGTCAGCGAAGACAACGGATGGCCTTTGGTAGCCGCCGCCCACAAACAAAATCAATTCTTGCCCGAAGGTATCGTTCTGGGGTGGTGTGCGAACGCCATTTACGCCGCTGCGCGTTCCTTCGACTCCTCACTGACATCGGGGCGCAATGCCGCGCAGGCCGCGCGCATGGAATTTGAAGGGTCGAAAGATTCTACAAGTTGGGATGCTTTGGAAAAACTCGGTGACGATATCGTGGAACAGCGCCGCAAGGGCGAAATAGTCACGCTCGAGATGATCGCAACGCTATGCCAGAGCGATAAGGACCTTGCACCCGTGAACAGCGCGATCGGCGTCACCAAAAGATTGCTGGATCAGGCGAAGCCCGAACCGGTCCTCAAATCATCCTCAGGCGGCGATATGACGCTGACTGAACACATGAACCGACGTGCGACAGACGTCAAAGACAAGGAATGAAAAAGGCCGCTCCATCAGAGCAGCCTTCTTCAAAACTCAATCGATTAGTTAACGACTTTCCAGCTGCCGTCGGATTGCTGGCACGCCGTGCCGTAACCCGATTGCTGTTTGCCGCCTACGTAAATTGTCTGGTTGTACTCACGGCAGACGCGGCCGCCATTATCCGTGCCCGAACGGGTCGGCGTAACCGTACCGTAGTTACCGGAATCAGGGTTGTTCCAACGGATCGTTTCACCGACAGGCGCCGTGTAAGCGCGTTGGTTGGCCGATTGCGCATAAGCACGGTCAGCATTATCCAAAGACGAACCGATTTCGGAGCCTACGAGTGCGCCGAGCAAAACGCCCGCGCCGGTTGCCCAAAGGCGACCGGAACCCGAACCGACTGCAGAACCTGCAAGACCGCCCAGAACAGCACCGCCGCCCGTGCCGATCAATTGCTTATTGCCGGCTCCTTGAAATGTATTACAGGCTCCAAGAGCCGCTGTGGAAATAAGTGCTAAAGTTAAAATGGTTTTTTTCATGATCGCTGTAATCCTTTTGTTGCGATTCTAACGCAGGGCGTTAGATTAGGTTCCGATTACGTCTAAAACAAGGCTCGCTTGCTAAAGCAAACTGAAATGAACGCACTCGTTAATATTGATACGGATAACCCTCACAAAACCTTCGGTCAATGGCTTGAAGAGGCGAAATCCATGGAAATCAACGATCATAATGCAATGAGCCTCGCCACCGCGGACAAAAACGGACGACCCTCCAACCGCATGGTTTTGCTCAACGGGCATGATGAGCGCGGATTTGTTTTCTACACGAACGCGCAAGCCACAAGGGTGGGGATATTTCGGAAAATCCTTATGCCGCGCTTTGTTTCCATTGGAAAAGCTTACGTCGTCAGGTGCGTATCGAAGGCCGCGTGGAGGAAGTGACTTCGGCGGAATCCGACACATATTACAAATCGCGCCCGCGTTTATCGCGGATCGGTGCATGGGCGTCACAACAATCGCGTGAATTGCCCGCATACGATGATCTGAAAACTTCGGTCGCAACGTATGAAAAGAAGTATGAAGGAACGGAAGACATCCCCCGCCCCGATTATTGGAAGGGATTTCGCGTCGTGCCGGACAAAATAGAATTCTGGATCGATGGAGAATTCCGCCTCCACCGCCGCCATGTTTTCGAACGACAAGGCAACGGTTGGAAAACTTATATGATTTACCCTTAGAAAGATTGACTATGACACAAGAAAATCTAGCCTTTGGTACCGACGTTTCCAGACTTTTGGATATTGTCGCCAACGCGCTATACACTAACCGCGATGTTTTTCTGCGCGAATTGATTTCGAACGCTGCCGATGCGTGCGACAAGGTGCGCTACGAGGCGCTGCAAAAGCCATCCCTCGCCGAAGGCGATGCGGAATTCCGTATCCGCGTGACCAAAGACAGCGACGCCCGTACGGTCTCTATCCGTGATAACGGCATCGGCATGAACAAGGACGACCTTGTTGACAATTTGGGCACGATTGCACGTTCGGGCACCGCCGCGATGGTAGAGGCCGTGAAAAATTCCGGCGGCGAAAAAGGCGCGCTTAACCTCATCGGTCAATTCGGCGTGGGCTTTTATGCAAGCTTTATGATCGCAAACAAAGTCGAAGTTATTTCGCGCAAAGCCGGTGAAACGCAGGCATGGCTTTGGGAATCGGATGGCCGCACGGGCTATAGCGTGCGCGAAGCCACCGATCAAGAAACCAAAAAACTTGGCAGCCGTGGCACGCTGATCACGCTTTTCACCAAAGACGATGCGTATGATTATCTGCTCGAAGACAAATTGAAGCAGATTATCCTCTCTTATTCCGACCATATCGCGGTGCCTGTGTATGTAGGCACCGAAGACCAGCCGATAAATGCGGCCAGCGCCTTGTGGATGCGTCCGAAAAACGAAATCACCACCGAACAATATAATGATTTCTATCATCATATCGGCCATGTGTTCGACGAACCGAGCATGATCAGCCACTGGCGCGCGGAAGGTAAAATCGAGTATACCGCGTTGCTATACATCCCCACCATGCGCCCGATGGATTTGTACGAACCTGGCCGCAAGCACGCCGTGCGTTTATATGTGAAGCGCGTCTTCATCACCGATCAGGTGCAAAACCTCATATATCCTTGGTTGCGCTTCCTGCGCGGCGTTATCGATTCCGAAGATCTCCCGCTCAATATCAGCCGCGAGATACTTCAGAATAATCCTATCGTTACAAAAATCCGGAGCGGCGTCACCAAACGCATTCTTTCAGACCTCGCCGCCTTGGCGGAAAAAGACGAAGCCGCGTTTGAAACATTCTGGTATCAATTCGGCATGGTGGTGAAGGAAGGTTTGTATGACGCCTTCGAACATCGCGACGATATTTTCAAGATCACGCGCTTTTTCTCCACCAACAGCAAAGGCTCACGCCATCTGACTTCGCTGGACGGCTATATTTCCCGCATGAAAGAAGGTCAGGACGAAATTTACTACATCCTCGGCGAGAAACTGGAATCCATCGAACGCTCCCCTCAACTCGAAGGTTTCAAAGCACGGGGGCTGGAAGTTTTGTTCTTGTCCGACACTATTGATTCCTTCTGGCTTCAACAAGTCGGCGATTATAAGAGCAAGAAATTCGTTTCCGTGACGAAAGGCTCCATCGATCTCGACAAATTCGAGACCGAAAAGAAAGACGATGAAAAGTCCGAAGAGAAAAACGATATTTCCATTACAGAGCTTCTTGGCGCGTTTTCGGAAGAACTTAAAAAAGAAGTGAAACAAGTGCGTGTTTCCAAACGCCTGACGGATTCCCCTGTCTGCCTCATCGCGGATGACGGCGGCGTGGACATGCATATGGAACGGGTTTTGAAAATCCAGCAAAACTACGAACCCGTGAACACCAAGAAGATTTTAGAGATCAACGAGAAGCATGTTCTGATCCAGCAGCTCGCAGCCCTTGCGCAGGCGGGAAAAGACTCCCCTGCCCTTAAAGACGCGGCGCGCCTGTTATACGACCAGGCCTGCATTATCCAAGGCGAACCGGTGAACGACCCTGCCGGCTTTACACGTCGCATGGCGGAATTCATGCAACGGGGATTGGCGACCTAATCTCTTGGAAACGCATTGGCTTGCCTTAAAGCATGCCTTGATGATGACGGGCGGTCATTTCCTCGATCTCATCTTCCGAAAAATCGAAATTCTGTGCGAGTTCCTCGATCATCACTTCGCGGATAAGATTGGTCAAATCCTCTTGCGTGTCGCACCACATATCCAAAATGGGGCGGCGGTAAAGGATCAACACATCGTCATCGTTCGCGACTTTGCGCTCGACACCGGGGGAAATTTCCTTGCCCGAACGATACAGCGCGACAAGTTCGTATGGTTCGTCGAGTTCCATTTCTGCCGTCGTAGCGTCATCGGGGAATTCTTCCACAGCGATACCGAGCGCTTCACAACATTCCAGAATTTCTTCGGGAAGGTTTTCAAGCAGCTGCGCGGCTATGGTTTCAATATCGTCTAGGCTTGGCGGTGCCGAGAAGCTCATAATAATCCTGTTTTCGTCCATGGCTTACCCCAAAAACTCTCTAAACCGACTGAGCGAATTTCTCTGATTCCTTTTAAACTACCCCTGAAACGTTTGTTTGCCAATGCCTTATACGGAAATAGCAACAGGCCTTTTATGTATTGTGTGCAAAGAAAAAAGGTGGGATTCTATTATAACAATGCTTTATTAAGATTCCTGCTTTATCCTTCCGGCCGATGCCATATGATCTGACCCAAGTGCGAATACTCATTGTCGAGGACATGCAACCCATGCTCTCGCTGACGACGTCTATTCTGTCGATGTTTGGATTCAAAAATATCCATGGTGCCAAGAGCGTAGAAGAAGGCTTTAAACTTTATTGTCAGTATAAGCATGACCTCGTTATCACCGACTGGCTGATGGAACCCCATGACGGGATCGAACTGATCCGCCAGATCAGAAAAGAGCCCGCATCCCCAAACCCGTTCGTGCCCATTATCCTGATGACCGGATATTCGGACCAGCCGCGCGTGGAATCCGCACGCGACACCGGCGTCACCGAATTCCTGATGAAACCCTATTCCGCGCGCGATATATATGCGCGCATCGTGCAGATCATCGAAAAACCGCGCCAGTTCGTGGACATGGGCGAATTTTTCGGGCCCGACCGCCGCCGCCGTAAGAATTTCGATTTCTACGGATCCGACCGCCGTGGCACCGCCGACAAGAATTCCGGCGAATGGCCGTCCGACTCTTCAAATCCGGAAATGGAAGTGATCTTGCGCGAATTGCAGGATCAGACGAAGAAGTTGTGAGGCCGGTATGAGTAAGAAACCCGTATTCACGAACCCGCCCAACCCGCTGAAGGAAAAAGTAGGCGAAGGCGGCATTCCCGCCCACCTCATTAAACAATGCCAGACATTCCTTGAGAACAATCCGGTAGATTTTACGCCTTATGCGCGCCGTTTCCTCGAAGACCTAGAAATCGTCAAAGGCAGCATCGAAAAGAGAAATATCGAGCCGGATATGGCGATGAAGCAGATGGTCAATATTATCATGCAGTTGAAATCCAACGGCAGCATGTTTCATTACCAACTGATTTCGATGGTCTCCGACGTCATGCTCCGTTTCCTGGAAAAGGCCGCAAAACTGGATGTGGATTTCCTTGATATTTTCAATGTTTATATCAATATATTGAAAATTATTATTAACAAAAAATTAACAGGAAGTGCAGGCCGCGAAGGCTATGCGCTCACCCAAGAGCTTCACAATGCCTGTCTAAGATACTATTCCAGATATGGAATTTCCCATTAACTTTTGTCATGATTTTTTAACCCGATTCATGCTACGATTCTAATATGGAAGAATTACTACCAGCTGGAATAGGCGCCCAAATGGCCCTCAATCAACAGAAAGTCGCTCTTTCTGTGATCAAGAGCACGGCCAATTCCCAGCAGGCAATCGCCGATATGGTGATGGAAGGCGCGCGCACCGCCGCCGCAAACGCTTCGCGTGGAACACGCGTTAACTTCTCCGTTTAATTCGAATTTGGTTCTAAACCGGCTGCGCTTGGGGGAAACTCTCAAGCGCTTTTTCTATATCGTCAAGGAACGGGTACGATTCCTGCGCCCCTTCTTTGGTGCAACTTAAAGACGCAGCGACGCTAGCGCGGCGCATAGCAGAACCCAGCGCAAATTTCGCATGAAGCGAAGCCGCCAGCGTTCCGCAAAAACAATCACCTGCGCCTGTGGTATCGACGACCTTTTCCAATTGCATGGCGGGAACACGCCAGCCCTTCCCGTCTTGTTGCATGGCCACCGCGCCGTCGCCCCCCAGCGTAACGATGCAGTTATGCCCCCCTTTGGCCGCAAGCACTTTGGCCAACAACATCAAATCCTGATCGGGATTAACGCCGACGACTTCGGCGATGGCGCGCGCCTCGAGTTCGTTCACTATCAAGTAATCAACCAGCGATAGCATTTTTTGCGGAATGTGGAAGGCCGGCGCGAGATTTAAAATGGTGGTAGAGCCTTTGGCTTTTGCGCGTTCGAGCAGCGCCATGTTTTCGGATATCGGCACTTCCATTTGCAAAAGTAAAATTGTGTCGGGCCTGATAATATCTTCCGGAACTTGGTCAGCCGTAACCTCTGCGTTGGCACCCGACGCGACGACAATCTGGTTCTCGCCTTTTTCGTTGACCATGATCACGGCTATCCCCGTAGGTTCCGTATCCGATGTGGCAACGCCCGATGTGATAACTTCGTTACGTTTCAGATTGTTCAAAATTTTCATAGATGCGCCATCATCACCGACTTTTCCGACCAAAGCGGTTTTAACGCCAGCCCGCGCACAAGCCAAAGCCTGGTTCGCGCCCTTGCCGCCTGCGGATATTTCATAGCTCGGTGAAATGATGGTTTCACCGGCTTTGGCGAAATCCCGTACCGCCATGCGGTAGTCCATATTGATAGAACCGAATACTATGATCATATTTAGATTTGACTACTCTTAGGTTTAAACCCGCGTTATAAACGAGACATGGATTATAATCACATATTTGCAGGAAAAGTCGAGACGCTTCGGGAAGAAGGCCGCTATCGCGTTTTCGCGCCGTTGGAACGAATTTGCGGCAATTTTCCGCGCGCTTTTTACACAGCGCCGAACGGAGACCGCAAGGAAGTAACCGTCTGGTGTTCCAACGACTATTTAGGCATGGGGCAGAACCGCACCGTTTTAGATGCAATGCACAACGCGCTCGATCTTTACGGCAGCGGCGCGGGCGGCACGCGCAATATTTCGGGAACGCACAAATTGCATGTGGATCTCGAATCCTCCCTTGCCGATCTGCACAACAAAGAATCCGCGCTGGTTTTTTCCTCGGGTTACGTCGCCAACGAAGGCGCTCTATCGACGCTTTTGAAATTACTCGGAAACGCCATCGTATTCTCAGACGCCATGAACCATGCGTCCATGATCCACGGCATCAAATCATCAGGCGTTGAAAAACGTGTTTTCTGCCACAATGATCTGGCGCATCTCGAAGAGCTTTTGAAAGCGGAAGACATAAACCGCCCGAAAATCATTGCGTTTGAATCCGTCTATTCCATGGAAGGCGATATCGCGCCGATCGAGCAGATTTGCGATCTAGCAGAAAAGTACAACGCTTTTACCTATATCGATGAAGTGCACGCAGTGGGATTATATGGCCCCCGCGGTGGCGGCATAGCGGAAGAACTCGGATTGCTCGACCGCATAGATATGATCGAAGGCACGTTCGGCAAAGCCTACGGATTGATGGGTGGATTTATCACGGGAAAAACGGCGACGATCGATGCCGTGCGCTCTTATGCTTCGGGCTTCATCTTCACGACCTCCCTGCCCCCCGCCGTTCTCGCGGGAGCATTGGCCAGCGTGGAATATTTGAAGACTTCGCAAATAGAACGCACACGCGCGCGCACCAACGCACGAACCCTCAAATCCCTGCTCGATCAAAACGGATTGCCATATATACAGGGCGAAAGTCATATCGTTCCGCTGATCATCGGCGATGCCACCTGCTGCAAGATGGTAACGGATATTTTGCTGGATCATCATAATATCTATGTCCAGCCCATCAATTATCCTACTGTGCCACGTGGTACGGAACGCATGCGTCTGACCGCCACGGCAGCCCACAGCCAAAAGGATATTGAGAATTTTGTCGGGACGTTGCGCGATCTATACAGCGCCAACCATTTTTACAACTTCAAGAGAGCTTAGAGCATGAACGTGTTGGCGGCCTGTTCGGCGCGGTTTAATCCGCGGTCCAGTGCGGCCATGGTTTTGGCGAGGTCTTCGCTTTCATCATCCACCCATGCCTTCAGAACATAAACATACACACCCGTGAGGCCCGCGATTTTTATCGCCCCGCGCATGCCGTTTGTATCCATGCCCACAGCCTCTAACATCCACGCCATGGAACGGCCCAGATGCGGCAACGATATGATCGCCTGCTTGGGATCGGTCGTAAAAGATTCCAAAACGGAAACAATCGCAGCGCGGTCTTCGTTCAGAATATCAAAACGCTCCATTATGATATCGAACAAACGATCGCGTTCGGGCATGGAAGGATCAATTTCTCCGAAAGCTTCGAGTGTTTTTTTATCGAGCATGCGGCCATAGGCGTTCAGAATATCACCCTTGTCATCGAACACGGCGGAAAGTTCTGCGAGGCTCGCACGGCTCTCTTGGGCAATGTCCGTAAGCGTTACCATGTCCCAACCCATGCGGGCCGCAAGATTGAGCGCTGCTTTTACTGCGCGCTCTTTCACGGGCTGGATGGATGTGACCTTTTTTGGAGATGATTTAGCTTTGGATTTCGCGGCCATGGGGGCTTGTCTTTCCGTATTATTTCTATAGGAATAACCTTCTGAACATCAAAAATCAACCGAAAGAAGAGTTTCATGACCAAAGTGCAAAACAACGCAACGTACGGCCTGACCACCATCGGCAATGCCATCGTTGATGTTTTGGCCCCTTCATCCGAAGAGTTCATCGCCGAACAGGCAAAAAACGGCATGGCTCGGGGCGCGATGAACCTGATCAATGCCGAACGCGCATTGGCTCTTTACAACGAAATGGGCCCCACCACACAGGCTTCGGGCGGCTCAGCTGGCAACACTATTGCGGCGTTCGCATCCTTCGGCGGAAAAGGCGCGTATATCGGTAAAGTTGGCAAAGACGAACTGGGCAATGTATTCCAGCATGATTTAAATTCCATTGGCGTGCATTACAACACCGCACCGGTCATCAGCGGATCGCACACGGCACGTTCGATGATTTTGATCACACCTGACGGCGAGCGCACGATGAACACTTTCTTAGGCGCCTGTCTTGAACTCTCCCCCGACGATATCGATGCGGAGCTGATTCAAAATTCCGCCGTCACATATCTAGAAGGTTATCTGTTCGATCCGCCGCTCGCCATGGAAGCGTTCTACAAAGCCGCAAAAATCGCGCACGATGCAGGCCGCAAAGTTTCGCTAACATTGTCTGATTCTTTCTGCGTCGGCAGGCACCGCAAAGCGTTTCAGGAACTGGTTGAAAAACATATCGACATTCTTTTCGCCAACGAAGAAGAAATAAAATCGCTCTACGAAACCGCCACCTTCGAAGATGCACTTGCCATCATCAAAGACAAATGCGAAATCGCGGCCTTAACCCGCAGCGAAAAAGGCTCGGTTATTGTCACGAAAGACTCCCTCACCGAAATCAAAGCCGAGCCTGTTTCCAAAGTTGTAGACACGACGGGCGCAGGGGATGCTTACGCGGCTGGCTTCTTGTTTGGTTACACACAAGGCAAAGATATGGCGACATGCGGGAAGCTGGCATCGATTGCGGCGGCCGAAGTGATTTCGCATATAGGCCCGCGCCCGCAGGCTGTGCTCGCGGAACTTGCGCAAAAGAAAGCGGCCTAGAGCCAGCCTTTTTTCTTGAAGTAAAGCAACGGCAGGATCGCCGAGCCCACCATCAGCCCAAGTGCGATGGGGTAGCCGTACATTTCGTTCAATTCGGGCATATGCTGGAAGTTCATGCCATACACAGATGCCACCAGCGTCGGGGGCAGAAACACCACGGCGGCAATGGAAAAAATCTTGATGATCTGGTTTTGCTCGAGATTGATCATGCCGAGCGTAGCCTCCAACAAAAACGTCATCTTGTTTGACATGAAACTGGCATGATCATTCAACGCAATGACATCGCGGTTCAATGAATTCATTTTAAACTTGATACCTTTTTGCTCTGGCGCCGCCACCAAAAGACTGTGGTGGAGCATCATGCGTGTAATCGTGGTAAGGCTTTCCCGAATAAGCGACAATAAATCCCCCTTCGCGCCAACTTTGCGGATGGCGGATTGAAGCATATTGGTTTTACGCTTGATCGTAATTTTCTTGGAACCGAAAATATCGCTCGAAATCTGGTCGATCTCGCTTCCCAGCGCCTCCAGAGAATCCGCGATGCGGTTGATAAAGGATTCCGTGATGTCGAGCATCAACGCGTGCGGCGAAGCGATGCTTACTCCGTTTTTCTTTTGTGCCTTGCTGATATATTGCGAAAACGACATCAGTTCGCTGTAATGAATGGTGACCAGCGTGTTTTTGAAAATGATGAAAGTCACGGGCGCCTTCACAGGATCATCGAGATGCACCTGCGCCACCGCCGTCATAGTCATATAATCCGCACCGTCTTCGTCGTATAAACGGTTGGATGGCTCGATTTCCAGCATGTCTTCTTTGGTCGGCACGGAAATCTTTAAAAAACCCTCAACCGCATTGTCTTCCGCGACGGTCGGGGAACCCAGATCGATCCATCCAGTATCCGTTTCCTGATTCAAATCGGAAAGATTTTCCAGTTCCTTCAAACGGTCTCCCTCTACCTTGAAGACACGGATCATTGTTTCAATTCCAATTTTTGGAGTTGTCCTTGATATGTGCTCATCATCGTGTGATCGACGCACATGATTTTTACAAAATCGAGGCGCGGGTCAAGGACCTCAGCAATCGCCTTGAGCGCCACACGCGCGAAACGGATATGCGGGAAGTCGCGCTTGTCACGCCCCAACGCGGGAATGGCGATGGTTTTGACGTTGTGGTCCTGCGCCGCGCCGATAGCCCCGCGGTAACAATTCATCAGGTCGCGCTCCTCATACCCGTTGCCGCCGTCCCAATCGGCCAAAACCGCCATGAAAAGCGCCTTGTACGGGGCGTTATAGGGCGGCAACGTGAAAACCTCACCGTTTTTGGGCGTGCTGATATGGGTTTGGATATAATAATCGAGTTCCGGTCCTGCCAGCTTGCAGATGGCAGAATTCAGCCCCCCGCCCCATTTTAGATTTTCGTACATAAAAAAGAGTATGGACTCACAATCTCCCTGTGACAGGATTTCGCCATGCTCTATCTTTATCCTGTCTGTATAAGACGGTCTTTTTAATCTGTTGATTTTAAACACAAAAAACCTCTACTTTTAACCTTTATATATTCTGTGTAGATTTTTTGACTATGCACATCAATTAATCAGCGATGATGCTCTGATTTGTGGGCTTTGACAATCCTGCGGCATAAGCCCCCTTCACGGGTCAAACTCCCGCACAGGACGCCAATTTTTTTACGCTGATATTCTGGCCTACCCTATGCGCGATCAACAGATTAATATTTTGCAGGGCATTATAATGAAAGCAGAGAAGATGAACTGCAAATTCAATGAGAGAAAAGCTTATAACCAAATCATAGCCAGCCCCTTATACAGCACAAGCACAACTGACCCCCCCCCCTATAATCCGGTCCATGATCCAAGCTAACAACTAACCTGAACATGGGCCGGATTATAGGGGGGCAGTTGTGGGAATGCGAGTGCCACCGTTAGGGATTTAATGAACATATAGCAATGGTCGGTTATGTTCTTAGGAAAGTTGACCATCTTCATTAGAACCTAGTTGTGCTGATATGGATCTTTTAGGCGCAAGAACTGATGGGATTTTTACGAAAGGATGTTCTGGGAAGGTAAGGACCCCTCTGCACTCTCTAACTTGAGCATTGCAGAACCATCAAAATTAAAAAAACTTTCCGCTATTACCTCCTGTTGCTATACGTCTGTCCTCGAAAACTAAATGGGCAGGGCATTTTCTACCAGACGGACGAAATAAGCCGCACCAATCTTGATCAGTTCATCGTTGAAATCGTAGCCACCATTATGAAGTGGTCTGTTACACGGATTTTGCGAATCCGGCATTGCTTGTCCGAAAAACATGAATGCGCCCGGAATATGTTGCAGAAAAACCCCAAAATCTTCACCGCCCATGCAAGGCTCGCAATCTGTTGTAACATTTTGCTTACCCAGAAGTTCGGCGGCGATAGCTGAGCTGAACTGAACGGCCTGCGCATCATTGACAGTAGGAACATTTTCCTTGATGAATGTACAGACAGCGGTTGCGCCTTGTCCTGCTGCAACGGATTGACAAATTTCTTTTATGCGGCCCAAGATATGTTCGCGAGTTTTAGTATTAAGTGTCCGGACTGTCCCAAAAAAGTGAGTTTTTTCTGGAATAACACTGGCAGCGCCTGTCCCGCCATGAAGATTTGTGACAGATATAACAGCGGGCCTCAAAGCCGAAAGCTCGCGGCTGACGATGGTTTGAATTTGGGATATCATATGAATTGCCGTCATGATCGGGTCAATCGTTTGATGGGGCATAGCCCCATGGCCGCCTCGCCCGGAAATACTTACTTCGAAACGATCCACCGAAGCAAGCATGCCACCCGCTCTTGTCGCCGCATGGCCCAAAGGCAACTCTGGCCAGTTATGAATGCCATAAATCATGTCCATGGGATAGCGATTTAAGATTCCCTCCTCGATCATTCGGGCAGCACCACTGTCAGCCACCTCCTCGGCTGGTTGAAAAATAAGGATAGCTTTTCCGTTGAAATTTCTTGTACTCGCAAGATATTTGGCCGCACCGAGCAGTGTCGCTGTATGACCGTCATGCCCGCATGCGTGCATTTTTCCCTGTTCGCGGGAGACATAAGGCAGATTTGTGCTTTCGGTAATATCAAGTGCATCCAAATCCGCACGCAAACCTATAGATTTTTTGCTGTCGTTGCGTTTTCCTTCGATGGTCGCGATTATACCGGTCTTCGCCCAGCCACGTTCGTACTGTATGCCCCATTCATCCAGCTTGCCGGCTACAAGATTGCTAGAAAACGTTTCTTCATAGGCAGTTTGGGGGTTTGCATGCATTTCACGCCGACAGGTACTCAGTTCGTCAAAAGATTCTTCCATGAAGTTTTTAACGATTTCAATCTGCCTGCTCACGTTATTGATCTTCCTATAATTCGGCTAGCTACCCGTTTTTGCATCCCCTGATCCAAGGATAGCTCCGCAAGAGATTTATCCAAAGCACCCAAAAACATATCGCAGATTTCACGGTTTATTGTAAGAGGCGCGAGCACACGCAGTACAGCGCCTTGCCTACCACCGCGCTCCATTACAATATTCTTGTTTAACATGGAATGCTTGATATTCAGGCATAGATTACCTGGATCTGGAAGATTTTTGTTCATCTCCACGCCGATATAGAGCCCTTTGCCACGCACTTCGCCGACTATATCAGGATACTGATCCTTGATTTGATTAAGTCGCCGCAACATATAATCACCCTGTGTCTTCGCGTTATCAACCAAATTTTCATCACGAATCGTTTCTAGCAGAGCTCTCCCGGCAGTCATGGCGTATTGCTGGCCACGGAACGTACCGATATGATCGCCAGGCTTCCAACAGTTCATTTCCTGTTTGAACGCAATTAGAGCCATCGGAAAACCCCCGCCGATTCCCTTTGAGATCGTAATGATGTCGGGTTCTACATTATTATTTTCAGCACAAAACCAATGGCCGCATCGGCCAAGGCCTGCCTGAATTTCATCAAAAATCAGAACGATGTCGTACTCATCGCAGATTTTGCGCAGTTCCTGAATAAAGCGCCTCGGAGCGATGATGGTGCCCCCCTCGCCCTGTATAGGCTCCACCAGCATGGCACCGGGGCGTCCTGTGCCCGAATGATCGTCTTCGAGAGCAAGACGGATCTGTGCCAGACAAAAATCAGTGGCGGATTCTTCCTTGCAAAATCCTTCGGGAAAACGATACGGATACGGATAAGGCATAAATGTCACGTCACGGTGGCTGGCTAGTCCTGCTTCGCGCATATAATTATTTGATGTGACGGATAAGGAACCTTGCGACATGCCGTGGTACGCGCCATGAAAAGCAAAAATTCCATAGCGCCCCGTTTTGATAGCAGCAAGCTTTAGGGCCGCTTCTACAGCGTCGCCTCCCGTAGGGCCGCAGAAATGCAAACGTATATCATCTTTTTTTTTGAATGGCAGAACCGGCAGGAGAGTATTTGCAAATTCTTCCTCCGCATTGGTACGAAGGTCAAGATGGTTCATAAACGGGTCCTGGATACCGGTAATGGCCTCTACGATCGCCGGATGATTGTGGCCCAGAAGGAGGGTTCCGGCCCCGCAAAGGAAATCGAGATAGGCCCGCCCATCCCTATCGTAAAGGTAAAATCCATTGGCCTTTTCAAAAACCTGCGGTACCGAACGTGAGTAGCTCCGCGCACCGGATTCCCAAGGAAACTTTTTCATTATCGCCATCCTCTATATCAACGTCGCTGTTTGAGTATACTTCTTTAATTAGACTGGGTTGTTTACGGGAGCGGCCATTGGCACGGAAGGAACTCTGTGTTTCAGTGCTGTCAGCTCAGCCGACATGTAGCCTGGAGCAGGAATTCCAAGTTCGTGCAGACGCGCCAGATATTCGAGTTGTGATAAATATTGCTTTGCCAGTGAGAATCCAGAGAGATCTAAAGGAGTTTTGGTTCCGTCCCTGCGTTCTACATAACCTTTTTTTATTACATTCAAGACAAGATGCGCATTTTGTGCGACCGCCTCTTGGTCCATACGCAAAAAGACAAAACCATAGCCGAGCGCTTCGGGGGTTTTGTCCGCTGGTAGTTCTTCTGTCTGTAGTTTTTCCAGCTTACCGGTTGGCAAGAATTTTGGCCAGGTCATATCTCTATGAAGCATACTAACCACTTTGGCCGCGGCCGGAACATCGTCGACTTCTGCATAAACAAAACGCAGGCTATCTTCCTTGAGATAGGCTAGTAAGGCCTGTGATGAGATCATGATCTGGTAGAGACCATAGCCGAGCGCGCTTTTACTACGGCTGTTGGCAGGGTCTGGTGGAAAGTGTGTCTGGCCTATTTCTGTCCAGTGGTGGCTTGGATAATCGGGATCAATTTTTTGGAACGCGCCAGATGCACCAACCAGGAGTCCTTCATCCGTTTCGATAAGAAACATATCGCCGCGCTCTACGCAAGCCGGCGTCAAATCTCTGCGGTAAGCATAATTCGGGTGGGAGTGACCATCATAAAAAGCAAGGACGTTCGTAACATCTTCAGGAGAGGAAAAGCGCAAACGGAAAGCTTTTGGACGATCATCATGACCGCTCGCACGCGAATCAAATTCGTGAAAAATAGTTTGTTTAGACTCTGTATTCATTCGCATACTCCTGAGTATTTTTCAGTTTTCTGGCACCTCTTGCAATACAAAGTTTTACCAAAAGGCGCAATCAGCAAGCGTGCTGCGACGCAAAAGAACGCCCTGCAAAGCTTCTCTCGGTAAAATATGTTGGTGGATATCCCGTCGAAATCCGCGAAGCCACTAGACATCCTCTCCGCTCCCTTTTCCACCACGCGAACTATCAAGGGAGCCATTATTGGTTTGATCAACCCCCAATCTTTGGTCTTGCATATAGCTAGCAATTTTTATCATTTATTCCGTTCAAGAGCTGTAAGGCCCTCAGGCTCAAAGAGCTTGAGACAGAAAACAAGCGTCTCAAGCGCGCGGTGGCAGATCTGACGCTGGACAATCAAATTCTCAAAGAGGTGAACGAGGGAAACTTCTGAGCGCTGAGCGGCAACGCCAGGGTGTGGTGCACACGC
>JBEIHF010000008.1:0-75569 GCA_040381535.1 Micavibrio sp.
GTTCCATCTGTCCGAGGGATTGCCGGCGGAATATGTCGCGGTAATAATCCATCTGTTGGCGTGACACGGGGTAGCGATATGCATCTTCGGCTTTTTTGTTCGAAGGCGTGTAAGCGACTTGGGTGATTTTGGCTGCGTTTTGGCTGAGCTCCGCCGTTACCGGTTTGCGCGGCGGTACGGGAATGGAAGACCCCGACGCGCTTACCAGAGAAGTGAGGCTGACAAAAAGAAGGATCGGACCCACCAGAAGCAGGGGAAGCACACGACCATATTTCGCCAGACCAGCGGGTTTTGTATTCAGGATTTGCAGGCCCGCAACCGCATATCCTTTTAATCGAGACATTTTAAACTCTAGGTATGTTCAGATGTGGGGGTTACTTAGGCCGTTTTGCGCAGTCCGTCAAGCCAAGTGAAATATTTGATATTGAATCAAATACTTAACTATAGATACTAAGTCTTAATATGAGAAAAGATCAGGCCTTCAGGGCTTTTTGAAGCATCAACACATCCGCCCAGACGAGACCCTTTTGCGCGGGGTTTGCGAGCAAATAAGATGGATGGTATGTGGCAACCGCCGGAACGGAAGCGCGTTCGGAGATACAAGCCGTGATCGGTTTGTAGTCGATGAATTTGCCGCGCAGTTTGGAAATCGCCTCGTTGCTGCCGAACAGAGCCTTGGCCGACACCCCGCCCATAAGGAGCAGGAAGTCGGGATTGGCCAGCGCTATGTGGCGTTCGATAAAGGGTAGCGATATTTCCACTTCCGCGGGGCTGGGCGATCTGCCGCCGGGCGGGCGCCAGTTCAAGATATTGCTTATATATACGTTCTTTGCGGGGTCTTCTTCGGTGCGCGACAGGTCGATGCATTTTAGTATCTTGTCGAGCAAAAACCCGTTCGGGCCGGCAAAGGGTTTGCCCATCTTGTCTTCATCCGCACCGGGCGCTTCACCAATCACCATGACGCGGGCGGATGGATTTCCATCGGCAAAGACCAGATGGGTCGCGGTTTTTTTGATGGCGAGGCCGTCGAACGCGGCGATGGCACCCTTGAGATCTTCCAAGGTCTGACAAGAAGCGGCCAGTTTTTGCGCCTCGACCTTTGCGCTCGCGGCGCCCATCAGCTCGGAGGTGTTGGCAGGTTCGGGCGTCTTCAAAGACGCCACGGATGATTTCATGATTTTTGCGGCGGAAGCGGTGCGGTCATTCGGGACATCCTGCAAAACCTCGTCTGCTCCTGCATCGAGATGCCATTGCAGCGCCGTAACATACGGATTTATTTCAGGTTTTGAAGACATCCTTGCACCCTAAAACATTTTCTATATAAAAGAAATATGCTTAGTATGATGAATTCACAGATTGGTGGCGACCTTTCATTGAAAGATGCTGGTGACGTAGACCTGAAGGGCGCCTTTGTCAAAGGTACCGCCGATCTGCGCGGTACCGTCCTTTCGAAAGGCAGAGTGGCCGGCGCGCGTTTTGGTCAGGTTTTTTTCGATGCAACGACCAAATTCCTGAATGATGAAGAGAATGGTCCTTACGTGGGCAAAATAGAAACGGCACAGGACGAACGCGGTTTTTATTTCGTCTTTTCGTGATAACCATGGCGGGTTTCTTGGTATCCGCCCTTCCCTGATATGAATCCGCTCCTTATAATAATTGAAGCAATTCACAAAAGGTAGCCTTTCACCCCATGCCCACCCCCGTTCGCGAAGACAGAGAAGTCATGGAATATGATGTCGTGATCATAGGTGCGGGGCCGTCGGGCCTTGCTTGCGGTATTCGTATAAAACAAATGAATTCAGATATTTCGGTATGTATTCTTGAGAAAGGATCTGAAGTCGGCGCGCATCTGATGTCGGGCGCTGTCCTCGAACTCCGCGCCCTCAACGAACTGATCCCTGATTGGAAAGACAAAGGCGCGCCGCTCAACACCAAAGCAGGCGCCGACAAATTCATGTTCCTGACCAAAACGGGTTCTATCCGCTTGCCCACCCCGCCGCAGATGAACAACCACGGAAATTACATCATCAGCCTTGGCGAATTCGGGCGCTGGCTCGCGGGACAGGCGGAATCCTTGGGCGTGGAAATATTCGCAGGCTTCGCCGCCGCGGAAGTCTTATATAATGACAAGAACGAAGTGGTAGGTGTCGCGACGGGTGATATGGGTATCGGCAAAGATGGTGAGCGCCGCGACGATTTCACCCCCGGCGTCGAATTACACGCCAAACAGACCGTGTTCGCAGAAGGGTGCCACGGATCGCTTACCAAAACGCTCATTAAAAAATACGATCTGCGCAGAGATTCTGATCCGCAGACTTATGGTTTGGGTATCAAAGAGTTGTGGGAGATTGATCCTGCAAAGCATAAAGAGGGTTTGTGCGTTCACACTATCGGTTGGCCCATGGATTCCCAAACCTATGGCGGATCCTGGATGTATCACTTAAGCGGCAATCTGATTTCCATCGGCTTTGTCGTTGGGCTTGATTACAAAAATCCGTATCTGTCACCGTTCGAAGAAATGCAGCGTTTCAAAACCCATCCCGCGATCAAAGCCTATCTTGAAGGCGGCCGCCGCGTGGGCTACGGCGCGCGCGCGCTGGTCGAAGGCGGATATCAATCGTTGCCCAAGCTCACCTTCGGTGGCGGCTTACTCATCGGCGACACGGCGGGATTTTTGAACGTCCCCAAAATCAAGGGCACGCACACGGCGATGAAGAGCGGCATGCTCGCCGCCGAAGAAATCGTCAAACTTTTACAGTGCGGTGGAAAGAGCCGTGAATGTATCGGTTACGCGGAAGCTTTCAAAAATTCTTGGGTGAACAAAGAACTTTATAAGGTGCGCAACATCCGCCCAGGTTTCCAAAAAGGCATGTGGTTCGGGTTGATCAACGCCGCGTTCCAGACGATCGGCGGATGGATGCTCCCCTTCACCTTCCACAACCATGCCGACCACAAAGATTTGAAGTTCGCGGATCAGGCTCCCAAGATCAATTACCCCAAACCCGACGGGGTTTTGACGTTCGACCGCCTGACGTCGGTCCAGCTTTCGAACACCAACCACGAGGAGGACCAGCCTTCGCATTTGAAGCTCCGCGACCCGTTCATCCCTATCGATATAAACCTGCCCAAATGGGCCGAACCGGCCCAGCGTTATTGCCCCGCCGCGGTCTACGAAGTCATTGAAGAAGCAGGGCAAAAAAAGTTCGTGATCAACGCGCAAAACTGCGTACACTGCAAGACTTGCGACATCAAGGATCCGTCCCAGAATATCGACTGGACCGTGCCCCAAGGCGGTGGCGGTCCGAACTACCCGAACATGTAAAGTCTGTGTTATAATTAAACCTGATTAGCCTAGAGATTCCATGACCTTGAACCGTAAAATCTTTCTTTTGACCTTCAGCGCCATCGCCCTGCTTTCGGGATGCGATGACAGCGGTACTTCCACCACAAGCTGGCTGGACTGGATTAAAAAGAAGGACGAACCCCAACAAGAAGCCATGATGAACACCGTGCCATCGATGTATGTGCGAGAAACGCAGTCGGGCAACTACCTCGCGGGCCGTTACGCGCAATACCGTCAGGACTGGATCACGGCGAACGAATATCTCGACAAACTCATCCGCATGGATCCGACCAATATCGAACTCCAGCAACGCGCGATGGTTCTGGCGATGCAGGCGGGAGACGCCAACCGCGCCATTATGCTGGCGCGCCGTGTTCTCGATGCGGATGATAAAAATCTTCTGGCCCTTTTGTTCATAGGCGTCGACCAAATCACCCGTCAGGAATATTCGCAGGCCGTGCGCATGTTGGAAAAAATGCCAGACAACGGCATTGGCGACTTCATGCGCCCCATTTTGATCGCGTGGGCGGAAGCCCCCGAAAAGAAACCCGCAGATGAAGTCCTCGTGGCTTCTGGCGCGTTGCACGCCTATCACGCGCTTTTGATCGCCGATTATAAAGGCAAGGTCACGGACCCTGAAAAATACTTCGTCAATGTTCTGGCCGGCGGCGGCGCGGACATCCATATCCTTGAAATGATGGCGGATGTGTATGCGCGCCAAGGCCACAAAGAATTGGCCAAACGCATTTACAACACGCTGCTCGCACAATACGCCGAGAGTGAAACCGTTTCTTCCCGTTCCGAGGCGATACAAGCCAAGGTCGAGAATATGGACACGGCAAAAACCGAGCGCATCCAAACGCCCTCGCAAGGTGCCGCCGAAGCCTTCTACAATATCGCGCGCACGCTCTACCAAGATTCCAGCGATGATTCCGCGCTGGTATTCACGCGCATCGCCCAACATCTCGATCCGCAAAAAGACGATGTCAAGCTTCTGATCGCCCGCATGATGAATGAAAGCGGCCATCCTGAGGATGCCATCGCGCTCTATAAATCCATCCGCCCCGATTCCGCAGGCTATCTGGAATCCCAACGCTCTGCGGCAGAGCTTCTTGAAAAAGAAGGCAAGATTGACGAAGCGATCAGCTATCTGGAAGAAACATACCGCGTTAATAAGGACGTCAACGCCCTCATACAAATCGGCGATGTATACCGCCGCGCGGAACGCCACCTTGATGCCATCACCGCCTATGACCGTGCAGAAGCCGATCTCGGCGGGAAAGTCAGCTCCACGCACTGGAATTTATTGTACGCACGCGGCATGAGCTATGAGCGCAGCGGAAATTTCAAACGCGCCGAAGATGATCTAACCACCGCGATGGAATTCAAACCCGAGCATCCATATCTTTTGAATTATCTCGGTTACAGCTGGGCCGACCAAGGCAAGAAACTTGATCAGGCCTTGGCGTTGATCACCAAAGCCGCGAATTTGATGCCCGAAGACGGATATATCATAGATTCCTTGGGCTGGGTTTATTACAAGATGGGTCAATATGAAGAAGCTTCCCGCGAACTGGAGAAAGCCGTCGAGCTCGTTCCCTATGATCAGACCATCAACGAACATCTGGGCGATGCCTATTGGCAAGTTGGGCGCAAGAACGAAGCGCGTTTCCAATGGCAGCGCGCGATGAACGCCGCCAAGGATGAAAAAGACAAGTCCGCGCTCGAAATCAAAATCAGCGAAGGTCTGAAAGAGCAAAAAACTTCTGTGATAGAAGCCAAGACTGTTCAAGGCGATGAGCCTGTTAAACAGTAATGACATTTCATGGATGAGCCCCTCGTATTCACCGCACCAGCGAAAATAAATCTTTATCTGCATGTCACAGGCAAACGCCATGACGGTTTCCACCTGCTTGATTCCCTTGTGACCTTTACGGATCAAATCGCAGACACTATCACCGTCACGCCGCACGAACGGTTTTCATTCACGATTTCGGGACCGTTCGAAGGAGAGTTTTCTGCAGAAGATTTGCGCGAAGACAAACATTCAAAAAATCTGATCGCCAAAGCCGCGCATATGTATCAAAGGCTGACGGGTGTTGATTTGAAAATCAACATCCATCTGGAAAAAAATATCCCGATGGGCGCTGGTATTGGCGGCGGATCGGCGGATGCCGCGGCCACCATTAAGGCGCTGGAAAAATTCTATGGCGCGCCCTTGCCGCGCAAAAACGAAATGCTTTTGAATCTTGGTGCCGATGTGCCGGTTTGCTATCACGGAAAGACCTGCCGTTTTGAAGGCGTTGGCGAAGATATTTCGGAAGTGCCTCCTCTTCCCACATTTCACATGCTCCTGATCTGGCCCGATGAAAAATCCCCCACCAAAGGCGTGTTCAAGGCGTATCATGGAAGATTTTCTAGAGAAGCGAATGTTCCCGATGATTATTCCGACATTAGGGATTTCATCGGTTTTATTAAGAACACGCGCAACGATTTGAGCGAGGCGTCACGTTCCCTCTACCCCGTCATCGAAAAGGCGGAAGAGGTTTTGTGGGCGCAGCCCAAATGTTTCCTCGCGCGGATGAGCGGATCGGGCACATCCGTGTTCGGCCTTTTCGAAAAAGAGGAAGATTGCCTTGCAGCCAAAGAGGCCATCACACCCAAATTTCCCAAATGGTGGGTTCGCGCCGCCAAAATGGGCTAGATCACACCCCTCTTAATTAACATATTAATTGATAGGCGCGGCATCCAAAGAAAACGGTTTTAGCAAACTCCCCCTTATCGATGAACGCGCCGATGATATTATAGAACGCGTCATGCATTCCGGCGTGGGACCTACCGAACCGATCGGCAGAGCCGCTATGGCCTTGGAAGAACAAAGGTCTGGCTTGGTTAGCCTTTCAGGTGCTCAAAGCTGTGATTAACCAATTAAGAACCACCCTTGGCGGGTTACTTTTTGGCCCGCCTCCGTTATAGTCTTGGTGCATTGCACACAATAATTGTCGATAGTCGTTGAATTCCATAATGGATACATGCTACAGGCCATAATGCCCTTTTTTATACACAGGCCTAGGAACGACATCAGCCTCCTGAAAAACAATGCGTTTTCAGGTAAGCATTCACAGCTTTTCCTCATCGTTCTCAGCTTGGTTCTGGGGCCTGCCATCGCGTCCGCGAAAGTGCGCACGTTCACCGAGGATGCTTTGTCCGTCACCACGCGTCAAAATCCCGATTACGACCCAAGCGGAATCCGCGTGGGCGATTTCAATTTCACGCCGAGCATTTCCAACACGCTCAAATACAACGACAACGTGTATGCGTCATCCATCGAGAAAGTCCACGACATGATTTTTACGGTGCGCCCCAGCGTGAATATTTCCTCCGATTTCGTGCGCCATGAACTGTCCGCCAATTTCTATGTCGAAAAAGGTATTTACAAAGACAATGACGGAGAAGATTACACGGATTATTCCAGCCAGTTGAACGGCCGCATCGATATCACGGGCGATACATCCATGCCGATCAGCCTCACCCTCACCCGCGATCACGTGCGCAGAGGATCACCGGACGAGCGCGCGAATTTGCGCCCCACGGTTTTCAAATTGTTCGAAGGCACGGTCGGATTGGCGCATGAAGGGCAGAAGATAGCCGTGAAAACTATCGCTGGTTTCAAACGCTATGTTTTTGAAAACACCGTCGGCACGCTCGGCACCGTCGACAACCGAGATCGCGACCGCGATCTTTATTCGCTCTACACCAGCGTGGGCCTGTCCCCCGATGCAATCTGCGCGCCGTTTATCTATGCCGACATCATCAAGACCGAATATGACCGTGGCCTGGATTCCGACGGGTTCAACCGCAATTCGCTCCAATATGAAACGGGTGTCGGCACCACGCTCAATTTCTCCGACGTTACCAAAGCCACATTTACGGTGGGCCGCCTGCGCCGCCACATGGAAGACGACAATCTGAAAGACACCACGGGCCTTGCCTATGCCGTCAACGTGATGTGGGAGCCTTCGACACTTGCTTCGTTCATGCTCGAAGGCAAACGCACGATGGATGAATCCACACTGGACGGCATTTCTGGCAGCATCGGTTCCTCATTACGCCTTTCCATGAATTATGAATTGTTACCGAACCTGTTCTTCAATCCCTATGTTGGTTTTATCGAAAGAATTTACGAAGGATTGAACGATCCCAAAACCCACACATGGGATGCAGGTATTACTGCGACGTACAAAATGAACCGAAATGTCTGGCTCGGTGCTACCTACCAGTATATAAATCAGGTCGAAAAGGAACCTTCCCCTGATTTAGACAGTTACGAAAACAATGTTTTCGGCATATCGATGAATTTACAGTTTTAAAACGGTGAGAATATGAAGATTTTGAAACCTTTTCTTTTATCCCTTTGTTTGATGGCCGCGGCCTGCAGCTCTTACGAGCCCGGCGTGCGCACCACAGAGCTCAGCAATGAACCTGCCGATTATGTTCTGGGCACGGGCGATATGCTCCGCATCGTCGTGTTCGGTCAGGACAATCTTTCCGGCGAATATAAGGTCGAACCAAGCGGCGTTATCGCCTTTCCGCTGATCCAACAGGTCAACGCCGCAGGCTATACCGCGCGCGAAGTTGAAACGGACATTGCGGATCGCCTTGATCCCGAATACATCATCGCGCCGCGCGTGAGCATCGAAGTGCTTAACTACCGCAACATGTATATCCTCGGCGAAGTGAAAACACCCGGCAAATACGAATACGTGCCCAATATGACGGTGCTTCAAGCTATCGCCATAGCGGGCGGTTACACCTACCGTGCGGATGAAAGCGGCGCGGAAGTGACCCGCCATGTCAAGGGCGCCCTGAAGACATTTACAGTGGATGAAACAACCATGCTCAAGCCCGGCGATACGATCGTCGTCAAAAGACGCTGGTTCTAGGAAGGAATAGTACAATGGACAGAAGAAAAACCGACCGCCGCAGAGAAGGAGCCGATGGGCTCTACGTGCTCGACATACAAACCTTGCTGGAAACACTCTGGCGCAGAAAGGCCATCGTCATAGGCCTAATGTTGATCGTCCTCATCCCCGGATTTTTGTTCGCCCTGACCAAACCCAACAAATATACGGCGACCACATCTGTCATTTTGGAAGAAAGATCTTTCGACATGACGGATTTCCAAGACGCATTGCCATCCCAAACCTTTAATGAAATGACCGTTGATACACAAACCAATCTTTTGAAATCGCCTATGCTTGCGCAGCTCACGCTGGAACGTTTGGAAAAAGACGGTGTCAAAAATAACGCGCCGCGTGACAAAGCCGTTCAGAGCTTTTTGAAAAACATTCTGGTGGATTCTTCCGCCAAATCGCGCGTGGTCAAAGTTTCCTATAGATCCAAAGACCCAGTCTTGGCCGCGGAAATGGTCAACGCACATGTTGCCACGTTGATTGATTACCAAACAGAAAGCAAAAAAGAGAAAATCGGCGCCATAAGTGAATGGCTGACGCAGCAGATCGAAGCGCTCAAGAAAGACAGCCAGACCAAAGCGCAAGAAATGCAGACTTTCAGAACGGAATCGGGAATCGTTCCGGGCAAGAATTCACAAGAACTGATCTATCAGCAAATTTCGGACCTTACGGAACAACTCGTTCCCATAGAAACCGAGAAGCTCAGCCTGCAGGCACGCATCGAAGCCATGAAAGCAGCGGGTTCAAAAGAAGGTGTTCCCGCACTTTTGGAATCGCAGGTTATCAAGGATCTGAAAGCACAAGCCAGCCAAGCCCGTCAGGAATTGAAAGCGCTCGGCGCACAATACGGGACCAACCACCCAGATTATCAGGCCGCGCAAAAACGCGTGAACCAGGTCAACGCCGATCTGGGCCGCGAAACTTCGAACATCAAGAATTCTATTGGCATGGAACTGGAAGCCATAACCAAGCAAGAAGAACTTCTGCGTACGCGCATCGACGAACTCAACCGCCAAACGGATGAACTTCGCGATAAAGAAGTTGCGATGGAAGCGTTCGAGGCAGGCCAAGACGCCAATATGAAATTGCTGTCCACCTATCTGGAACAACACGAGCAGGTAAAAACGCAATTGAACTTCACCAGCCCCGATATCCGTGTGATCGCCGATGCCAATGCCCCCACCCAACCTACTGGCACGCGCAAAATCGTTCTGCTTATTCTGATCAGCCTCTTCGCTGCGGCATTTGCCATGGGCACGACGCTGCTTCTCGAACTGATCGATCGCGGTATCGAACAGCCAGATGACATTAAGAAAATACTCAACCTTAAATTGATCGGCACTCTGCCCAAGACACGCAGTCCGCTTTCCGAGATCAACCCCGGAAGCCGCGGCACGTACATGGAAGAGATCAAACGTATCTATCTCGCTCTAGCGGCCGGCAACAAAGGTCCTCAAGCCATTTTGATCACTGCCGCCAAATCTGGTGAAGGAAAGAGCACCATCGCATTTACCTTTGCACGCTACCTCCATTCTATTGGTGTGAAAGTCATTCTGGTGGATGCCAACACGACCAGCCCTTCGGTTGCCCTTCTCAGTGGCGTCAACCAAGGACCCGGTTTTTCCGAGTTGATCACGGGCACAGTGGAAGCCGCGAAATGCATCCACAAGGATGATACGGGCCTTTCCGTTATTCCCGCCGGCAATATGACCGGACATGTGGATCTTCTGGCGGGCGATAGTCTTTCCAAAGCCATCGCGGCCTTGAAATCACAATATGACTTTGTTGTTCTAGATTGCGCGCCTGCACTTGCCACAACGGATGCCGAAGTTATCGCGCGTCAGGTGGATCAGGTCATTCTCGTCATCGAACGTGCTAGAACCGCGAAGAAATACCTGAAGACGGTCGCAGAAACGTTGCGCCAACATGCGAACGATACACCCGCCGTCATCTTTAACAAGGCCGTGTAAACTTAGTACGCCGCCAAGTAACTCTTAATATTTCTGAACCATTTGATCTCCCCGCTCGTTGGTGGGAAGCAATCCGTTCTATTGCGAGGAAGAAATATGAAAGTCGTGCTTGTGTCCGTCCATGACGGCGATTCCGACAGAAAAACAGGGTTTCATTTTTGGGCTAAAATACTGGCCGTAACGGGGCACGATGTGAACTTTCTTACCGTAGGGTCCAGTATATATCCTTACTCAAACGAGGGGGTAAGCAGCTCAAGCGGCTCTTCAAAAAATGGATCCCGCTTGATGAATGCATCCTAAAGTTTACATGGATGCCCCTTTTCCACCCGATCAATTTTCCCAGCCCCTTTCTCAATAAAATTAGCCGCCCTCTCTTTTCCCTCTACCCCAAATTATTACCCCAATCACGTTTATAATCGCTTCAAAACACCGATCTTTTCATCATGGAAGGCGGTCAGGGTGCCATGCTCGTTTCGCGCTTTGCGGCGTTGTGTCCGCAAGCGAAATTCATTTACAACCCGAGCGACCGGCACAGCGTCATCAAATTTCATCCGATCGTCGTTGAAAGCGAAAAGGAGGCCCTGCCCTATTTCACCGCGATACGCCTGAACTCGGCTTCTGTCGCCAATGATTTCCCGAAAGGCTCGCCCACGCATTACATTGCGCAAGCCATCGATAACAAAATATTCGATACGCCCAAAAACAACCCATATAAAATATCCAAGAACGCCATCAATATCGGCGACATGCTCTTTGATGCATTGGCCGTGGAAACATTGGCGCGGGCCAATCCCGACTGGACGTTCCATTTGTTCGGCAAGGGCGCGGAAATATCCGCCCCCTTAGAGAATGTCGTTGACTACGGCGAAATGTCTTTTGAAAAGCTCGTGCCTTTTTGCAGTATGCCGATATCGGGCTGGCCCCTTATAAGGCTGCCAAACAGTCGGCTTATATTAGCCAATCCAGCCTTAAATTCGTTCAATATACATATTGCAAACTTCCTGTGATTACGCCACAGATAACCTCGAATGTTGCGCCGCACATACATACCTCGCATACGATGGCGATGACGGGATTATCAAAGCCTTTGAGAACGCTATGAAATACGATAGAAAGGCGATCGACAGGTCCCGCATTACGGGATGGGAAGACGTCATCGACAACATGATGCGTCTGGCCCGTGTCTAAATCATTTCGTATAAGCAGGTATTATGAGAGTCGTACTTATCACAGGGCATGATGGCCGATCACCTCGCAAAGTTGACTTTCATTTCTGGGCCAATATTTTGGTGGAACGCGGCCACGACGTTTCTTTCATCACGGCGGGTTTCAGCCGTCTAACCGCATTCAAGAAAAATCCGCGCAAATTTGTGCAGCCCTATAACGAATGGTTTGAAATAAATCCGCATTTGAAAACCTTCACATGGTGCGCACCGATCCACCCTTGCGTGGATGCGGGACCGCTCAATGCTGTGCTCAACCCTATTTTTGCAACCTATCCGCTTTTCTTCCCCAAAGACGCTCTGGATGAAATAAACGATTCGGATTTATTCATCATTGAATGCGGTCTACCCATATTGTTAGTTCCTATACTGGCCAATACGTGCCCCGATGCAAAATTCATTTATTCGGTCAGCGATCGTATGATTACCGTGGGCGGACACCCGTTGATCATCGAGAGCGAGGCGGATATCGTGCCGTTGTTCGATTCCATCCGCGTACCATCGGAATTGATGATCAAGGATTATCCTAAAAACGCGCCCGTGCATTACATCGCGCCCGCCGTGACGAAAGACAAGATTGACGCGCCTGCGCCTTCGCCGTATTCAAAGCCTAAAAACACCATCTGCATCGGCGATATGCTGTTCAATTCCGACGCGGTGGAAAAAATTGCCGACAGCGCGCCCGACTGGACCATTCATCTTTTCGGTAAAGGCGCGAAAGTGAACAACGCCAAGCCCAATATCGTAACGCATGGAGAAGTTAGTTTTGATGCTTTGATCCCCTATTTGAAGCACGCCGATATTGGCATCGCGCCATACAATTACCTACCCGCTTCAGAATATCTGTGCCAATCAAGCCTAAAGATGCTTTTGTATAAATATTGCCGTCTTCCAATCATTGCGCCGGATTTTGTCTCCAAAAACCAGCCGCATATTTTCACGTTCGATCATAGAAATCCGCAAAGCGCGGCAAGCGCGTTTAAGAAAGCCATTGCTTTTGACAGGAACGAAATTGACGTGTCGGATATTAATACATGGGAAACCATGCTCGATAAAATGCTCGCCACCGTCGATATAAAATCATGAAAAAACTGATCCTCTTATTGCTACTTCTTTTTCCTGCATCCGCGCAGGCGCAGCCGCCTTTGACAGTTGGGGGCAATCAGGTTTTTTCCGGTGGTAAGCCCGTCACGTTGCGGGGGGTCAGTCTTTGTTCCCTTGAATGGCACAAGCCGCTTCAGCAGATCGCACAGGTTACAGAATCTCCTGCCAAATGGAACGTCAATATACTGCGCCTTCCTGTTCAGGTAAAGGAATGGGACCGCGTCGGTGCGGACGCCTATATCAAAAACTATCTCGATCCCGCCGTGGATATTTGCAAGCAGAACGATGTGTATTGCATTATCGACTGGCACGAGATTGCGGATTGGGACAAGAAAGACGTTCGGGACAAACTGGAGAATTTCTGGAAGCTGGTGGCAAAACGTTACGCTGACGAACCCAATATCCTCTACGAAATTTTCAACGAGCCTGCGGAGCCCAAAGCACGCAATGCCGAAAACTGGGCGAAATGGCGCGACGTGATACAGGAATGGGTCGATCAAATCAGGAAAGATGCGCCTGATACGGTTTTGCTTATCGGTTCACCGCATTGGAGCCAGATGCCGGGCTTTGCCATCGACAATCCCGTCAAAGGCGACAATCTGATCTACACGCTCCATCTCTACCCGCTATGGAGCCATGAAGAATGGGACAATCTGCTCGGTAACCCTTCGAAAAAACTACCGATCCTGATTAGCGAATGGGGTTGGAGCAACGATCCGAAAACATGGTTCGGGATCAAAGGTAGCCAAGAGAGTTTCGGAGATCCGCTGAAAGATTATCTTAAAGACAAACCCACCGTGGGTTGGACCGCATGGAGTTATGATCCGCTGTGCGGCCCCGCCATGCTCGGCGAAGCCAAAGAAATGGCCGCTTTCGTCAAGCAATGGCTGAAAGAATCCAACCCCTAATTTTTTGGCAAAAAGCTGACTTTGTGCGGAGCGCGGCGAGGACATCTCGCGCTTTATGTTCGCACCATTGATCTTTGCTCGCGATGAATACAAAAGAGAGCGCAACTATCACAGCCATAGGCCACTTAACGCAGGATTTGTATTTTTCTCATGCCAGCAAAATCAGCTGGAAGAAACCGTAGAACTGTAGTTCGGGCGGAATGCCCCAGAAAACGCCAACCGATACCATAAAGGCGAATGAGCACAAGCTGTTTACGGACATCATCGCATATTTGAAATCGGGGGATAATGAAATAGAATATGATGACGAAGACAATTGCTATGTTATAAGCGGGCGTTTTTGCGTGAAAATCACGAAACAATATATTCAGACGCGACGTTAAATCTGCAAGCATTACCGAAATGGAGCACCCCCAGTAAAAACCGCTTAAAGTGAAGAAGATTAAAACACCGAGCCCACCTACAGCAGATTTTTACCCATCAGCTTGAATACAAGCTCCATATTATATGACGACTAACAGACAAGCTAAACCTCGGATACTGTCCAGAATTGCATGTAACGTTCGATTTTATCTTTTAGCATCAAGCTTTTGCGAAACGCTTATAATAAACAAAACCAGCCATGGTCCATAAAAGTGCAGCTACTTTTATAGAGAACACAGCACCACTGACCATGAGAGTTATAAACAAGAACAAGTTTGCCGAATGGACAAATCGTTTTTCATCTGGTTTTTCTTGCCGAATAACCAAAGTGGCAAAAAGATACAAGGCCAGAAAGCCAAAAATTGTTAAAGCATATATTGTGTAAGCATAACCGCTATCCCAAGTCGTATTGATCTGCTCTAAACTCCCACCTGTTAAGTAAGACATATCCATTCCATTTAAAAAGAATAAAGTATTACCTATGCGCCCCGGCAGATCGTCGCTGAATTTATAATCAATTGTGTATGGATCATAAAAGAAGAGATAGCTTAAGGTTAAAATTATCGGTACATAAAGAAGGTTAGTGTAACGTGGAAGATGAGGGAAAAGAAAAAAGCCTAGTAATACGATAACGCAAATACCAGTGCCAGCCCGACTATCGGTTGTCAGAATAGTAAGCAGAATTAATATACAAAAAAAAGTTCGATCAAATTTTTTCAAACGTTCCCAAAAAGTCACTAAAAATATGGATAAAAGAATAGCGAAGTTCCCCAGCGAGACCTGTTCCAAAAATATTGACGACAATCTATGATGACTTACATTATACGAAAAACGAGTTTCATATCCTAGAGCTGCGTTAAAAATCCCTAATTTATTATAATCATATTCTTCGAGTCCGCGCGTGTTGGCATAGTAGAACGCGGGCTTGAAAAGCGCGGCGTAAATTTCTGTGGCATAGTTTTCTACCACCATGAAAATGAGGACAAGCCAGCCGAGAATCTTGAAAGCTGTTATAAGAGATTTTTCAGTGATCAAGCCACCCATCAGGAAGAAAGTAACGATGAGCAAAACATCCCGCACCGCCTTCACGTAAAGCGTTTCATTGGCTATGGAAACGATAATGAACCCTAAGAAAGCCACCAGAAAGAAGAGTAGCGGCGGAAACAGGTTGGGCAGTTCACGAATACGCAGTGCGATATAGGCGAGGCAGGGCACGACGATCAGAATCTCGCTCGCAACCACTATAGAAGCATTCAGCGTAAAGAAATGCGCGTTGATGATCGATAAAATGGCGTTGTAGAGAACGGCAAGAAGTACCGCCATGCCGCCGAAATCCAAAAAAGGCTGCCTTACGCCCGCGCTCACGTAATGGAGTCCTTATAAACAGTATCGGCTTTATCGACGAGTTCTGCCCAAGAAAAGGTCTTGCTGAAATTTTGCGCCTTTTGACGCATGCTGTCATCTATTTTGGGCAGGCTTTCCGCAATAGTTTCCGCGGCCTTTTCGGGGTTTTGGAAATCGACGATCTGGCCGACGCCCCCCTGCTCCACCAATTCGATAAATGATTCATTGCCCTGTACAAACGGGATAATACCCACCGACATGGCTTCAAGCATCGACATACCGAACCCTTCGAAAGACGAAGCGGATAGAAAATATCCGCATTTTTGGGCAATATCCATCATTTCGGTTCGCTCGCTCGCTCCATGGAAAACAATATGCTCTGCCACGCGCAATTTGGCGGCGGTATTTTGCAAGTCTTCCATCGAAACATCCCATGCGGGTCCGATAAGGTGGAGCTTCCCATCAACATTATGCTCGTGTTTCATCAATGCAAAAACGCGGATTATATCCGGCACGTTTTTGCTTTTCGCCATACGGCCAATATATAAAAAGTCACGGCCTTCAGAAATATCCGTGCCTAGCGGCTCGACCGCGTTTGGTTGCAGAATAATATTTTTGTTGAGACCCTTGAACGTATCGCGGTCATTGCCGCTGATCGCGAAAATCGCCTTGTACCAGAAGGAAGAAAAACGAGTGATCGTTTGGAAATAGATTTTTTTGATGAGCCCAAAATCGCCGGTGTGAAAAAATCCGCCGTGCGTGGTGGCAATAGCGGGTACGCGCAATAATGCGGATACCAGAGCTACATAATCATAAAACACATCCGTGTTGTGGACATGTACGACATCGAATTTGGTGAAATAGAACGGCGATATACGCGGAATGAAGAAACGACGGCGTCCCCAAAAACCCACGCGCTTGATTTTGATACCGTCTATCGTTTCGGAAGCAGGCAATTCTGCCACATCTCCGTGGAATACCTTGTTCAGCGTCAAAACCTCAACGTCATAGCCTTTGGTCTGCTGGTGCGTGGCCATACTCATGACATAAGATTCAAGGCCGCCGATAGCAGGCGCGAATTGGCGAACGACATGAAGGATTTTCAACGGCCTGCCGCTCCCTTTTTCCGGCCTTAGCGCGAAGGCGATGCCCAGTGCGCGGTACAAGAATACAAAATTGCCGATGATATAACGTTTGAATAGGCGTTTTGGTTCAAGCATGAGGCGGTAAAACCATTCCATGCCGTATTTCCTGAAAATTTCCGGCGCGCGCGTGACCTTACCGCCCATGAAATCCAGAATCGCGCCACCGCATACTATCAGCGCGGGTTTATTGGATGCCAAAACGATCTGGCGCGCCACACGCTCTTGTTTGGGCATACCCATGCCGAGAATAACAAGCGGACAAGGTCGTTCAGTCAGCGCGGCGATGTAATTTGCATCGTCCTTAAACCCATCCATAAGATGGGAAACGATGACATCTTTCGTGACTACTTGTTCCCCCGCTTTTTCAAGATAGGGCGATTTTGTTCCCATCAGCGCAGCTTCAAATCCTTCGTACAAAGAGATAATGCGCGGTATCAAATCCGTGCCATTTAAATTCAATCCCGCATCGCGACCCAGAAGCTTGTAGAGAATACTCATCCCTGCCCCGTCGCGGAAAATATAATCGCATTGTAAAATATCGTTCCGGAAATCGGGATCTGTGTAGCAAAGATTGAATCCATGGGCGTTGATGAACGCAATGCGCACTGGCTTTTTAACATTCTGCGGCTTGAATGTTTCTAGAAATAAATCCAGTTCCGCATCGTTATGCACGATACAGATTTTATCAACGAGCGTGGATATGAATTTATAGTCTTCCATCAGTAGGCTCCTTCTCTTGTCACCAGAACCTTGACGGTTTTGAAAATGATAACGATGTCATACCATAGCGACCAATTGCGGATATACCAGCCATCCCAATAGACGCGGCGGGAAAAACTGGTCTCACTGCGGCCGCTGACCTGCCATAGGCCCGTCAGGCCGGGGCGCACGGCATAATATTGCTGGATCATATCACCGTATTGGGCGAGTTCGCTTTCAAGTACAGGACGTGGGCCGACAAGACTCATATCGCCTACGAACACGTTCCAAAGTTGAGGTAATTCATCAAGGCTGGTTTTGCGCAAGATAGCGGATATTTTGGAATCGATGCGCGGATCATTGGGGATTTTTTTGAATTTTTCCCATTGATCGCGCAAATTCGGATCGCGCGCGAGCGCTTCTTCGAGCAAATAATCGCTGTTCGGAATCATTGTGCAAAATTTCCAGCACTGAAAACGCTTGCCACGCATGCCGACGCGCTCCCCGCCATAAAACACCGGTGTTTTGGAACCTTCGGCTTTTTTCATGGCCCAGACAAAAAGTGTCATCAACGCCAGAATGATCACGGCAAAGAAAGCCGCGCTTATGTCCAGTAAACGTTTGATGACCCTGCCCGAAGGCGATCTGATTTTATCGCGGCGGTGGAGGATCATCACGTCGTTGCCGAAGAAGTAATGCGGTTCCATGCCGTATATGTCGAGATCCTTGGTTTGGGGGATCACGCCGTATTCCACCTGCGATACTTCCAGAGCCTTGATAAGACGGTCTTTGTGGGGCCCGCGCAGTTCGTCCATGCTAAAGACGTAATAATAGGCGGGGTTGTTTTCGATGAAATCCCCGAAAGCCGCCACGTCCGCTATGATTTTTAAATCGCTGTTTTGTTTGGGTAGAGAAGCCATATCGAAGGACGGATCATGTTTTTGTGTAAGCAGCGCGTATTTTATGTCGTAACCCGTCAAACCATCCGCAGTGAAGGCGTAGCAACTGTCCATGATCATGCGGTCATCACCCACCAGCACCACCGGCAGGCGCCAGCGGCGCGAATAGCCGACGAGATTAAGCGCGGCAAAACGCGCGATGGTAACTATTAAGGCGCAAGTAACCCAGTTGAAAATGATCAGGAACGGGAACGTCAGACCATAGAAGAAATAATGGTTGAATGCATCGAAGAGCAAAACAAAGCCCATCATCTTCATGATGCCTTCGACCTGCCCCAGCCACGGCAGTCGGCGTGAATAATGCCCCTTCATCGCAAAACGGATGAGAATACACACACATAAAAAGAGATAGTAGAAGCGGCGCGTATCGAAATGGTGGAAATCCGTTTCCAGCCCCAGATAATCGGTGATCAAAATCACGAAATGTGCGGCGTATTTGGTAAACAGGAAAGCGCCAAGCAAAGCGGCGACATCATAGATGAAAAGTATGAAACCCAGATGCCTTGGAATCTGGCGTTTGATACCTTGCCGCGATGTGCGGTTTTCAGTCATAGAAGTCTCCCGTTCGAGTGGCTATTTTGCCCACAATTTCAAGAACATGTCTCAAGAATAGTGATGCTATAGCATGCTTCAGGAAATATGAAAATAAAATTTATACCGCAATCGCAGCAAAATATGCAAAATCAGGGGGTTATGTATAAAAAAATGGCTTCCCAGTCTCAACCCGGGGGCGGGGGCAAGGGGGCGCCCGTGGCCACACATTCTATGTCCAAAACTTGGGGAAAGATTGGTACATATTTCGAAATGCGGGCACGAACGGAATAACTATGTATTTCGCATTTGTTCGCACTGTTTGGAACAGCCGCCGCCACGCGGTCGGGAACGAAGAAAGGGTTACCTTTGTCAAGCAACTGCCACATACCATGTGATACACGGCCTTCGATGTTAAAGGTCGCCGTATTTTCCGGCGTGCATACTTGCGAAAAACATCCCTGCAGACGGTACACATCGGGCGAAACTTCCTGCACACGGGCATTATAAAGCGTGTCATGGTTGCGCGTGACCAGCATAATTGGTGCATCGATCATGGGATCAACCGTCCAATCACGGATCATTTCGCCAGGTACGGTGGGCGTCAAAGCAACGGCCGCCAGAAACGTCGCGCTCAAAATCGCGCCGGCGCGGTTGCGTGAAAGATGACGTTCTCCCGTTTCCTTATCGGTTGTGTAGGCGTGTTTGTTCCATATACCCCCCCATACGCCCGCCATCCATTTGATCGGCGCGGCGATAAAATCCACCACGGGTTTGACCCTGTCCCAAAATCCGCCCAAGGCTTCTTTGGCATCACCCAGCGTTTTGCCGGTTTTTCGTATGCCGTCCGCAATCGTTGCAATGTTTTCCATGACTGAGGGATCTTTTTCAGAAGGCGGGGTAGCTGAATCCGCATTTGCATTAGCAGGTGTTTTTACAGGCGTCGGCGATCCCTTCCCTGCCGGAAGATCGGCTGCGGCTTTCGCGTTTTCCGCGCGTCTTAAAAGATCATCGAGCTTTTTCTTGTCTGTGCTCATCTCTATCTCCTTACGTTAAAGCCACGACCGGAGCCGCGCCGCCGACAACCGGCTGCGCGGTATGCGCTGGGTTATCGTAATGGGTCAATACGGGTTTCTTGGTTTCCTTGTCGTATCCGATTTGCAATACACCACCCTTCAGGCCTTCTTTCAAAAGCGCATCGGCCAGACCCGACGTGATATTACGGTCCATGTAACCCAGAATAGATCGCGCGCCTTTTTTCATGTCGTAATGATCGGAGATCATGGCCATCATGTCTTCAGTATCCATGTGCAGGCTCACGCCGTATTTTTCTACCATCTTGCCGATACGGCTTAAGTCTTTCTTGGCAATCAAACCCAGAACCATTTCATCAAGACGGTTAAAGCAATAGATGTTGCCGTTGAACCTACCCAAGAATTCCGGCGGATAACGTTTTTCCAGATCATTCAAGGCTAGTTCACGCGCGCCAGCCGTATCCAGATCCTTGTTCAGGAAGTGCGGCGTACCGATGTTGGTCGTCATGATAATTATGGTTTCGTTGAAGTTTGACGTCAGACCACGGGAGTCCGTTAAACGCGCATCGTCCATAACCTGCAACATAACGTTGAAAATTTTGTCGTGTGCCTTTTCGATTTCGTCGAACAGAACGATGCTCTGCGGGTTTCTGCGCACGGCATTCGTCAAAATACCGCCCACGGCGTAACCTTCGTAGCCCGGAGGGGCGCCGATCAGCTTGGCCACCGCATGCTCTTCCATATATTCGGACATATCAAAGCGCAGCAAGGATTTTTCGTCGCCGTTCAGCGCGCTGGCCAATGCTTTAGCTAGCTCTGTTTTACCCACGCCGGATGGACCCATGAACAAGAACACGCCTTGCGGTTTATTCGGCATGGAAAGACCTGCACGTGCGCGGCGTATGGCTTTGGATACTTCCTGCACGGGTTCCGACTGGCCGATCACGCGCTCGGAAATCTTGTCTTCCAGATTTAAAAGTTTCGCGCGCTCGTCTTCGGTCAGTTTTTCTACGGCTATGCCCGATATCTGACTGAATTCGGACAACACGCTTTCAGGACAGAGTTTGAGGTCGGCATTAATTTCATTACGCAGCATATCGTATTTCTTGCGCCCTTCTTTTACGCCGCGGTCGTACATCGCTATTTCTTTGCGGATTTCCGTGACGCGCGGATTTTCCTGTCCGGCCAAAAACCCCCCGTTCGTGCTCAGAAATTCTTTTTTCAGCTCGCCTTTTTCAACTTTGGCTTCTGTGACTTTCTGCGTTTTCGCATCTTCTTCACGGATCTTTTCGATATTGTCTTCGAGTTTGCGGATTTCTTCTTCGCCTACCCTTTGTTCGTTGTGTAAGAGACGCACAGTTTTCTGCTGGTCGGCCCATTTTTCTTCAAATCTCTTACGATCATCCTTCAATGTGGCCAAAATATTTTCCAGTTCTTGCGGTGTGCGTCCCCCCGAGGCTTTGCCCTCGCCTTTCAAACCGTTGATGGCGGCTTCGATGTCGCGGTCGATGCGCTCCAGCGCAGGCGGCGTTCTTTGCGCGCGGTTTTTATAGGCAGATAAGGAACGGTCAAGCAGCGTTACCGCTGCCGTCGGTTGGGCGCGGAATTCCTGCAATTTGTATTTTTCGGTCAGTTGAATGGCTGTTTCAATCGCTAAGGGGTCAATCGCGATGCCATGATGTTTAGACAATTGCTCTGCGGCGTGGTCTACAATTTCACGCAATTGTTTGGGGCGCGGTTCCTTGATTTCCAGTGTGGTAAAACTCTCGGAAAAATCTGCATCGGATTCCAGAACGGAACCTACATTCTTGGTGGGCGATTCTAAAATCGCCTGATACTTACCAGCCTTCAAATCGGCCATGAAACCGTTCAAAAGATGCGTCGCACCAGCATTGCGGGCGGATACAATGAAATCGGCGGCGCTTTCAATGACCAGAACCGAATCGGGGTTTCTGGTCAGTGTGGCGCGCAAATTATCGAAAGCTGTGTTAATTCTCTGCGGATCGCCCGACGAAAACATCTCGTCGCTGTCCAGCCAGTAAAAGCGTTTGGAGACAATATCTAAAGGCGTGGTCAGGTCGGACTTGCTAGCCTGCATGCCAAGCGTCATGGCGGTGAGGCCCACACCAGATTCGCCCGTCAGCAATATGCTGTTCGCGTTTTTGCGCATCAGGATATCGGCCATGGTTTTCAGTTCGGCGTCGCGGCCCTTGAGAACGAAACCTTCGTTGCGTTCCAGATATTCATTGCCACGGACAAGAGGAGAGCCATGAAGAGTTCCAGACATATTAGACAAACCTTCTCTGTGTAAATTATTATAAATTTTTATATATTTTTGATGGGCGGGTCAGCGCCGGTGTCGGTTCCGGCACTGACCCATAGTGGTTAGGACTGTTTGAGGCCGAACATCTCTGCAGCTGCTCCTGCACCGGGAGCTTTTTTGTCTTTCTTGGCTTCGATGCTGGCAACTTCCCTGATGTGTTCTGCAACAACCTCGGCGGAGACGGATTGGCCGGATTCGATGGCCTGACCCAATTCGCGGGAAGCATCGCCCATCTTGTCGAGGTTCTGGCGGATGTCCTTCATCGCATCGCGGGTCAGTTCGATCGCGCTTCTTTGCGCTTCGCTGAACTGGCCCAGCGTGTCGAGAGCGGTCAAAAGCTCGCTATTGACGTCCGCTTTGCGGTTGGCGTTGTTGATGACTTCCTTCATCAACGTGCTTTGCGTCATGCGGCCCATGCGTTGCATGGTGTCTTTTGCGCTTTCAGACGACTGAACCAGAGCGGCGGAACCTATACCTGTCAGAACGGCGGAGAGCTGTCCTGCGATTGTGGCGATGCCCGATGTGCTGAGCTGGCGCGCGCTACGGATGTTCTCGCGGTTAGCATCGCTCATCGTCTGGACCTGCATTTTTTCGCGTTGCAGTTCTTCCAGAGACTGGCTTGTGTCGATGGAGGCATCGGCCAGGTTGTTCACGAAGTCGTTGACCAGTGCCAGTTTCGATTGACGTGCCAGTTCGACAACGCTGCCTTCCGTACCCGTAGGCTCGACATAAGCCTTGCGGATTTCGGTGTTCTGGCCTTCGGCTTCCTTAACGGCTTCGTCCACGATGGCGTAACCTTGTTGCATAGCAAAGGTCACATCCGAACTCCGTTGGATCTGGTCTTTCATATCCACGAATTTGCCCAAGGTCGCTTCGGTACGTTCGCGGCTGAACTGCACGAATTTCTGTGCGGTTTCTACGAGACGTTTCTGACGATCCTTATGTCCGTCGGTCGTGATGTCTAGCATTTCACGCAAGACGGCTTTGTGCTTGGCAACTTCGGGATGGTCGGTCCCTGGGCCGTTTTCCAGCATCACGGTCGTGTCCTTGATTTTGGTCGCGACTTCCGTGATGGCCGTGCTGCTTTGTCCGTTTTTCAGTTGCAGTTCGGCAATTCTCATCTTGGCGGAATCCTTGAGGCCGCCGAAGCCGAAGAATTTACGCTGGTCCTGAAGATCGGCGATTTCGCTGTTACGCTGCGCGATTTCCTGTTCGTGCGTGCCTACAGATGATTCAAGCGCAGCAACTTCTTCTTTGAGTTTGGATTCCCATTCGCGGTCGTTGCGGATTTCCTTAAAGACATCCAATGTTTTGCCTGCTTTGCGGAGTTCATAAACGGAATCCAGAATATCCGTCAGCGGTTTCATGGCGTCTTCGAAGTCCAAAAGCGACGTGTTCATATCTTTCAAAACCGCCTGCAGTTCCGAGAAAGCGCCCGTTTCGCTCAAAGCCATATTGCGTTCGTTCAAGGCGATACGCTGCTTTTGCATGAACTCCTTGAACACCGTCAGGGCTTCAAGTTTTTCGCGGTTTTCTTCGACGGAAAGTTCGGGATCCACTACCAGAGCCTTGACCATAAGGTCGCGCTTTGCTTCCGGCGAAAGGCTTTGATCACCCATTATTTTGTAGAAAGGGTTTTCTTTTATTTTTGCAAAGCGTTCTGTATCCACCGCCCCCGTGGCTTCCGGCGTGGTTTTACGGCGGGCGGCACGGACTGCTTCAACGTTGAAGTCATTGGAAACTTCTTTTTGGCGCGACAAAGATCCAGAGCCGGAAACGCCCCATATAACATCAGACATTTTATTCTCCCTAGACATTTTATTCTCCCTGTTGGTCGTTTTTAAGTTTTTTTATAAGCTTTTAGCCATACGACATGGCTTTTCGAATGCACGAAAATCACTTCGTTCATTCAAATTCAATTCTCTTATTTTAATGAAGATTGTGTGGGATCAATATTTATCCAAATAGATCCCAAGGCGCGTGCGCCTTGTTTATTCTCCGACATGACTACTCCCTGTTAGAAGCAAATATTTTTTTATAGTTTGTTAATACCATATAAACACAAATAAAAAAAAACTTCCAGAAAAATCGAATTGATACTTAATTATCTTATGTATGAGCGCATAAATCCGCGGGGGTCATACGACAGAAAATATCATTGAGTGTGAAAAAAATCATATATTTACATAATATTTGAAATAGAGACGTCAAATAATGGCTCTTTGGAACGATAATGCTGTTTTTTGCGTTCTCTATAAAGACTTAATGCATTTTTGCCTATGCTCTAAATATTATAATGAAACAATTTTTAAATTCTCTTATGTCAGAAAATCCTTCTCTAACCTCTATGGAAAAAACAATTGTGGACCACGTTGCGCGCAACGCGGGGCAATCGGGCTTTCGCGTGATGACGACGGGTAAGGATTCCCTGCTCGCGCGTTTGTTGCTTATCAACGCTGCGCAAAAATCCATCGATCTGCAATATTATGCGATGAACGACGATGTTACATCGAACCTTCTGATCGAAGCGGTGATGGAAGCAGCAGACCGGGGCGTAAAAGTACGTTTCCTGATAGACGATATAAGCGTGGGCAAAGTGCAACGCTGTTTGGTTGCCATGGACGGAACCGACAATATCAAAGTAAAAATATTTAACCCGTTCTCCCACGGAAATCAATTTATTCTGTCGCGCATCGTTGCATTCTTTTCGCATTTCAAAAGAAACACGAAACGCATGCACAACAAGATATTAATAGCGGACGCATCAGCCAGCATCATGGGCGGGCGCAATCTGGGCGATGAATATTTTGATGCGCACGCCGATCTTTCCTTTAAAGATATCGATATCCTTTCCATCGGCCCCATCACGCAGAAGATGGCCGAAAGCTTTAACAAATACTGGAGCAATGAAATCGCATGCAAGGTTTCAGAACTTTACAAACCAAACAAAGACCCGGAATTTTTGCAAAAATTCCGTCAGAAGCTGCAAGAGAGCCGTGAGAAGGTCATCAAGAAAGCCGAGGAGGAAAACGACAATTTTCCGGATTTGGACGATTACATCCGCTCGTCAGGAGAAACGTTCGTGTGGAGCGGCGCGGAGTTTTACGCGGACGAACCAGCCAAAATCAACAATCTCGATTTCCATGCCGAAGACGGCCCCTTGCAAACCGTGTTCGCGCTAGGTGAAAAAGCCGAAAGAGAATTCCTGATCATCTCTCCGTACTTCGTGCCCGGAGAAGACGGTCTGGCATGGTTGCATTCTTTGCGCGCACGTGGTTTAAAAATACGCATCATCACCAATTCACTGGCGTCTACCGACGTTGTGGCCGTTCATACGGGTTATAATTCCTATCGTAAGGCAATTCTCGATTCGGGTATCGAAATTTTCGAAATGAAACCTCTGAACAGTGGTCGCACCCGTCAGCGTCTGATAGGCGCGCGAACGCCTTCCCATGCTTCTCTGCACGCCAAAGTCTATATAGCCGATAAGAAAACGGTGATTGTGGGTTCATTGAATTTTGACCCGCGTTCCGCGCAACTCAACACCGAAGTCGCGCTTTTGATACACAGCGAGACTATTGCCAAACAATTGAGCGATTTGTATGAAAACGTCATTTTGCCGAAATCCAGTTATAGGCTTGCGCTCGAAGGCAATAAACTCGCGTGGCATTCGGAAGAAAAAAGCCGCAAGCGCGTTTATTACATTGAACCCGAAGCCAGCCCTTGGCGCAGATTGCAGGCGTTCCTGATAGACTTCCTGCCCTTAGAAAAGCAGCTATAAAATCTTGAATTTCGCCGTGATGGGGAAGTGATCGGATGTAATAACGTTCGTGAGCATTTCCGCTTTGACTAATTCTAAACCTTTGTAGAACAAATGATCCAGATGGCGTTTGAAATGCGATAAACGCGTGCGCCGCTTGGCCAGTTTGACTTCGGCCAATCCCATCTGTTCGGCCACGTCCTGCAGGCTCTTATAGCGTAGATTGCTCCACGTGTTGAAATCCCCCGCCAATATCACGGGACCTTCGTGATTTTCAATGGCGGTTACCACTTTCGCCAGATGACGGCTAAATTTCTCGTAGCTGACAAAATTGATGGCGTGCATATTGACGGTTAGAAGCGGTTTTTCGCAATCTTTGATCGGGTATGTCGTCGCCAGAATCATTTTCGGCGTGCGGAACAATGGCTCCATATCCTCTGAAATAAAAAACCCTTGTGCGGTGGATTTCACCACCGCGCCTGTTTTGACACCTGTGGTCATTTTTGTGTCGGTATGGCCGTAAGTTTTTGCCATCACCCATTCAAAGCGTTCGGCCATGTGAAAGATGGGGTCATAACGCGTATTGAGAACCGATTCCTGCAGCATGATAATTTGCTTATCTTCGATCAGCTTGCGGAAGTCATTCTCCCACCCCCTCATCCGGCCCTTGTAAACATTCCAGACAAGAACATAGAATGTTTTGTCGAGGCACGCCCCTTCCGAAACACCGCCGCAAATCTGTAGCGTATTTTCAGAATCATAGAATTTCGGAAAAAGTTTTCGGTAAGGCATTGTATTTATATAGCTTCAGCCCGTGAAAGTAAAATTAGAACAAATATAGAACATTTTTACATTTTATCTTATTATAAGGCATGAACAGCGATTCCACCCCACCCAAGCGCCTGACCTTACGCGGGCGCGGCACCAACATCAACCCGACCGGCCGTTACGAAAAGCAAACACGCGTTACAGAAGGCGACGATCTGGACGCCATGCTGGAACCGAACGATCTGGAGTGCGGTGTGCAGCTCAAGACACAAACGCACAAGGACACAACACGTTCAATTGTTTCTACGAATGATTCACCGGATGTGGGGATGGAAACAACGGTGAACCCGTACCGCGGGTGCGAGCACGGATGTATTTATTGTTTCGCAAGGCCTACGCATGAATATCTTGGTTATTCCGCAGGCGCGGATTTTGAATCCCACATATTCGTGAAAGAAAACGCCGCGCAGTTGCTCGGCGAAAAACTTTCTTCCCGCAACTGGGAGCCGCAGATCATTACTTTGAGCGGGGTGACAGACCCCTATCAGCCTTTGGAGCGCAAACTGCAGATTACACGCAGCTGCTTTGAAGTTTTGCGGGATTTTCGAAACCCCGCCGCCATTATTACCAAGAGCAGCCTGGTCACTCGTGACATTGATATATTTGCGGATATGGCTTCGTGGAACGGTATAGGCGTGAATATGTCGATCACCACGCTGGACAGTGATCTTGCGCGCAAGATGGAGCCGCGGGCATCGCAACCCGCGCGGCGCCTGCAGGCCATAGAGCAACTCGCGGCCAAAGGCATTCCTGTCAGCGTGATTATAGGGCCTGTCCTGCCCGGCCTTACAGACCATGAAATTCCCGCGATCCTGAAAGCGGCGTCCGAAGCGGGGGCACGCGGCGCGCATTACACCATGCTCCGTTTGCCCTATGGCGTAAAAGATTTGTTTCAGGTTTGGCTGGAAGATAACTATCCCGAAAAGACATCGAAGGTTTTGAACCATGTCCGCGATGTGCACGGCGGTAAATTGAACGACCCTAATTTCGTCACGCGCATGCGCGGCAGCGGTAGATACGCAGAAAATATCGACGATATTTTTAAGCTTTATAAAAAGAAATACAGTCTGAACCGCCGTTTTCACGATCTTTCGACCGAACATTTCAGGCGTGATGCCAAAAGTTTACAGCCTGACCTGTTTTCACAATTTTAATAAAACAGGCTTTATGCTAGTTTGCCGCCAAGATGAGCTTTACCCTTGGCACAATAAAGATCGAAGACCCTGTGTTCCTTGCGCCCATGTCGGGCGTGACGGATCTGCCGTTCCGCAGGCTGGTCAAACGGTACGGCGCGGGGCTGGTGTTTTCCGAGATGATCGCAAGCCGCCCGATGTTAGAGCAATGCAAATACGACAAAACCCCGCCTGCAAATTATGCCGAAGAATTCCCTATGGCCGTCCAACTGGCGGGGTGCGAGCCCGATATCGTCGCGGAAGCCGCCAAGGTCAACGTCGATCGCGGCGCGGCGATCATCGATATCAATTTCGGATGCCCCGTAAAAAAAGTGGTCAATAGTTTTGCAGGCTCCGCTTTGATGCGCGATGAAAAGCTGGCCGTGCAGATCATGGAGGCGACAGTAAAGGCCGTGAGTGTCCCTGTCAGCGTTAAAATGCGCCTGGGTTGGGATGAAACCAGTATGAATGCACCGCGCCTTGCAAAAATGGCCGAGGATGTCGGTATTCAGATGATCACCGTGCACGGACGCACACGCAATCAATTGTATAAAGGCGAAGCCGACTGGAACGCTGTGCGCGCTGTTAAAGAAAGCGTTTCGATTCCCGTTATAGTCAATGGCGATATCGAATGCGCGGAGGACGCCAAGCAAGCCCTAGCCCTTTCAGTTGCAGATGGTGTCATGGTCGGCCGCGGTGCATACGGTAAACCTTGGATCGTGAAGCAGATTATAGATTATTTCAAAACGGGCAAGGAAAGTGAAGACCCAAGCCGTGTGGAAATAGGGGAATTGGTTTTGGAACATTATGATTCCATCATCGCCTATTACGGTGCGCATGCGGGAGTGTGTATAGCGAGAAAGCATATCGGATGGTATTGCGGCGATATGGAAGGTTCGGAAGCATTTCGCTCCTCTATAAACAAAATAGCCGATCCGTCGCAGGTCAAGGCCGCCCTGCAGAGTTATTTCGGGGAAGCCCACTAAAGCTTTAATAGATATTAGGTTTCCTTATAAAATCAAAAAGAATATTAAGGCCGCTTCAAATCTCGCGAATGACCGTGATAGGATTATTAAAACTTCGTCACGGGCTAAGAGAAAAATTTGCAGCCAGCCCTGCAATGAATTACGAGCGATTTGCCCGCAACATGGAAATCGCCTACCGCGAAATGTGAAAAAAAATAAGTGGAAACGACTTCTCAGATACAAGGCCAGGATTCCCCCCAATAGGCGGCAAATCCTGCCGTTTCAGGCATTTATTTCATAATATTCTACGGTACAAGCCCGCTTTTCATAAGGTTGTTTATTGTTTTTTACGGCCCTGTTCTTGCAGGGAAATATAGAGCAATATGATTTCCTGATTCAAAATATGAAAGGCACTTTTCCATGAAAGCGGTCATTCTTGCAGGCGGTCTCGGTACGCGCATCAGCGAGGAATCCCACCTTAAGCCAAAGCCCATGATCACCATCGGCGACAAGCCGATCCTCTGGCACATCATGAAAATATATTCCCATCACGGGATCAATGATTTCATCATCTGCCTCGGTTACAAAGGCTATGTGATCAAGGAATATTTCGCGAACTATTTCCTTCACATGTCGAACGTCACCTTCGACATCGCCAACAACAAAATGGAAGTCCATCAACAATCGGGCGAACCATGGAAAGTCACGCTCGTCGATACCGGTGAGGACACGATGACGGGCGGACGCATCAGACGTATCAAGCCCTATCTGGACGGTGAAGATTTCTGCTGTACCTACGGCGACGGGGTGAGCGACACTGACATCAAAGCCACCATTGCGTTTCATAAGAAACACGGCAAGCTTGCCACCGTTACCGCCATTCAACCTCCTGGGCGTTACGGCGCATTACAGATCGAAGACAATGCGGTCGGCGCGTTTCAGGAAAAGCCTGCAGGCGACGGCGCGTGGATCAATGGCGGATTTTTTGTTTTGAAAAACACGGTAATCGACAAATATATCAAGGATGATGCGATACCCTTCGAACAAGACCCCTTGAAAAACCTCGCGGCTGACGGAGAGCTTCAGGCGTGGCACCATCGCGGTTTCTGGCAACCGATGGATACCCTGCGCGATAAAAACCTACTCGAAGATTTGTGGGACCAAGGTGCACCTTGGAAATTGTGGAAGTAAAATAATGTTTGCGCAAATCTACCGCAACCGCCGCGTTCTTCTGACGGGCCATACCGGATTTAAAGGAAGCTGGCTTGCGCTATGGCTAAAAAGTCTCGGCGCGGAAGTAATAGGCCTTGCCTTGCAGCCCAACACCGAACCCAACCACTGGGATCTTTTGAATTTGGGCATTCCCGAATCGCGTGTCGATATTTCCGATGAAGCCGCCGTGGCCACTGCGGTAAAAAAAGCCAATCCTGAAATCGTTTTTCATCTCGCCGCGCAATCTCTGGTGCGGCTTTCCTATTCCACGCCAGTAGAAACATGGAAAACGAACGTGATGGGCAGTGTAAATTTGCTCGAATCCTGCCGTAACGCGCCGGATCTCAAGGCCATCGTGTTCATCACCACCGATAAATGTTATGAGAATAAAGAATCTCCGAAGGGATATTCCGAAGAAGACCGCCTTGGTGGGCACGATCCCTACAGCGCGTCAAAAGCTTCCACGGAATTCATCGCCGCCAGCTATCGCGATTCATTTTTCAAAGGATCGCCACTTATAGCATCCGCACGCGCGGGCAATGTTATCGGCGGTGGCGACTGGGCTTTGGATCGCATCATTCCCGACTTAGCCCGCGCACAAGAAAAAGGGGAAGATTTGATCGTTCGCTCCCCCAACGCCGTGCGCCCGTGGCAACATGTGCTGGAACCGCTTTCGGGTTATCTCCAACTCGGCCAGAAATTACTTGAAGACAAAAAAGAATTCCAAGGCGCGTGGAATTTTGGGCCCGATCAGGAAGGTGTGCTCAGCGTATCCGATCTACTCGGCCGCATGAAAGCGAAATATGTGGTGCAATCCGACAAGAATGCGCCCCATGAAACCAAAATTCTCTTACTGGACAGCAGCAAGGCGAGGAAAGTCCTGCAATGGCAACCCGTATGGGATATGGACGAACAAATCGAAATGACATCGGATTGGTACAATAAATTCCACAAAGACAGATCCGTGCTCAGCGTGCGCCAACTAGAAGATTACCAAGCTGCCGCCAAACAAACCAAAGCCGCGTGGGTGTAGCATGAAGATTATCGAAACACCCATCGCAGGCGTCAAAATCGTTGAATCAGCTCCAAACGCCGATCATCGCGGCTCCTTCACCCGCTGGTATTGCGAAAAAGAATTGTCCCCTCTTCTGGGTGATCGCCGCATAGTACAAATTAATCATTCGCGCACCTACAAGGTGGGGAGCATACGTGGAATGCATTTCCAAAAAGCCCCTCACGCGGAAATGAAATTCATCCGTTGTACGCGCGGGCGCGTGTGGGATGTCGCGGTCGATCTGCGTGCAGGTTCTCCGACCTTCCTCAAATGGCATGCGTTTGAGCTCATTCCCGCCAACAATTCAATGATCGTCATTCCAGATGGCTGCGCCCACGGCTTTCAGGTTCTCGAGGAAGATTCCGAGCTTTTGTATCTCCATACAGCGTTTTATGAACCATCCAGCGAAGGCGCCGTGCATTATGCAGAACCACGCGTGGATATCGCGTGGCCGCTTCCGCCCGCCGATATTTCGGAACGTGATAAAAATTACCAGCCGCTCGATGCGGCGTTCAAGGGGTTTTGATATGCATTGCCGCCATTGCTACAAACCTCTGACGCATGTTTTTCTGGATCTGGGTCTGGCGCCCTTTTCCAACGCCTATCTTTCGAAAGAAGATTTGCAAAAGACCGAAGCGCTTTATCCTTTGAAGTTATTCGTGTGCGATCAATGCTGGCTGGTGCAAACCGAAGACTTTGCAAAAGCCGATGATCTCTTTCAAGCCGACTATGCTTACTTTTCTTCCACCTCGACCAGTTGGCTGGCGCATTCCAAAAGCTATACGGATATGATCACAAAGCGTTTGGACCTTAACAAAGACAGTTTTGCAATCGAACTCGCCTCCAATGACGGCTATCTTTTGAAAAATTTTGTGGAGGACAGAATTCCCTGTCTTGGCATTGAACCCACGAAAGATACGGCCAACACCGCCCGTAAACTCGGGATTGATGTGCTTGAAGAATTCTTCGGCGAAGACATAGCAAGCGGCGTACCCAAGGCCGATCTTATTATCGGCAATAATGTTTATGCCCATGTTCCAGATATCAATGATTTCACCAAAGGTATGAAGGTCGCGTTGAAACCATCCGGCACGATCACGCTGGAATTCCCGCATCTTCTGGAACTCATCAATCATAACCAGTTCGACACGGTGTACCACGAACACTTCTCATATCTCTCGCTTGGAGCGGTAAACCGTATCTTTGCGGCGGTAGGTCTTCGCATCTATGATGTCGAAACCATCCCGACGCATGGCGGATCGCTCCGTGTTTATGGTTGCCATGACAATGCCGCGCAAAAAGTAGAAAGCGCTGTCACAAAAATGCTCACGAAGGAAAAAGAATTCGGCCTTGAAAATATTCAAACATATTTGAGCTTCCAAGCCAAAGCCGATAAAGTCAAAAATGATTTCATCGCTTACCTGAAAAAAGTAAAAGCCGAAGGCAAAAAGATTGCGGGTTACGGCGCCGCCGCTAAGGGTAACACGCTGATGAACTATGCGGGGATCAAGGCGGATATGATCGATTTTGTATCTGACGCTGCCCCCTCGAAACAAAACAAATTTCTACCCGGGAGCCATATCCCCGTCTTGCCGCCCTCCGCCATCGATGCGCACAAACCAGATATCATCGTCATATTTCCTTGGAACATTGCGGATGAAGTCAAAACCCAACTGGCCCACGTCAAAGCATGGAACGCCAAATTCGTTACGGCGGTTCCCGCGCTGAAAGAGAGTGTGGCTTGACAAAGACATATACGGTTCTCGGCGGAATGGGATTTATAGGCAGTCATTTGTATAAAACGCTGCAAAAGACGGGCGACGAATGTTTGGTGCCTGCGCGCAGGGACGCCGCCCTATTCGAACGCCCTTTGGGCACAATTTTCTACTGCATAGGCCTGACCAACGATTACAAAGACCGCCCGTTTGACACCGTGGAGGCACATGCCAGCCTTTTGAACCGAATTGTCGAGAAATCCTCATTCGATCGCCTTGTCTATCTATCATCCACCCGTCTTTATGACGGATTGTCTTCCACAGCGGAAGAAACCAATCTTGTTTTGAATTCTGCCAATCCGCGCCACATATATGATTTGTCCAAAGCGCTTGGCGAAAATATCTGCCTTACAGCTTCTGGCGGCCGCGCCTGCGTTGCCCGCCTTTCTTCCGTCTACAGCGATGCGCAGGATGCATCGGGGTTTGTGCCAGATTTATTGCGCCGCATGAAACAAGAGAAAAAATTCGAACTGGATTCTTCCTCGGGCGTCGTTCGGGACTATATCCATATCGATGATGTGGTGGCGGGCCTAATTGCCTTGGCCGAGCAAAGTCAGCTTAAGATAGTGAATATCGCGAGCGGTGAAAATATTTCCAATCAGACGATTGCGGACACACTGAAAGGCTGCGGATACGACGTTTCTATCAAGCGTAAGACAGATTTGGAAAAACCGCCCGCCTGCGATATATCCAAATTGAAATCTTTGGGCATTACGCCTGTGGGTCTCACCGAGTTTTTAAAAGGGAAAAAAGCATGAAACTGGTCAACACCACGCGTAGCGCCCTTATCGATTATATGGTTTCGCAGATCGATCATTTTTTTCCCGATGGAAAAGACGATGTGCGCGCTCCTATCGAAAAACACTGCGATGAAGCTTTGGACCGCATGGGCCGCTGCATCAATGCGGTCAAAATGTGGAAAAAAGATGAATTCCATTACCTGCATTCCTCCCAATACTGCATTTACCTTTATTACCTTTCGAATTCCATCTGGCGCGGAAGTAAGAATGACATAGCCTGCACGAAATTGTTTCTCTTGAACAAGGCGCTCAACGCTATCGATTGTTTTTATGAGATAGAATTGCCCGATATCTTCTTTATCGGCCATAGCCCTGGTATTGTGCTCGCAAAAGCCACATACTCGAATTATCTGGTGCTGTACCAAAATTCCACCGTCGGGAAAAACCACGGCGAAGCACCCGTTATCGAAGAAGGCGTGGTCATGTATTCCAACACCGCCATCATCGGCAGAAGCCATGTCCGTAAAAATACCGTGCTATCCCAAGGCACCGGCATCGTCAATCGGGACACACCCGGCAATAGCATCGCCTTCAAAGGCGATGACGGAAAATTAATCTTCAAACCCAGCAAACGCGACATTACCGCCGATATATTCAGAATTTGATCAGGAGAAATACATGGCCCCTAAAATAAAAGTGCAAGACAATCTGGTGTCCCTTTCCATGCAGCGCGTGGGACAGAACAAAATCCTCGATGCTCTCACCGACATCGGCAAAGATGAAAAAGCGCTCAATGAGATAATCAAAATACTGAAGAAAATGGAAAAGGATATAAAGCTTCCCAAAGACCGTAGCATTCGCGAAGAACTAACTGGTCCCATGACCGATGCGCTTTATAAAGACGCGGGCGTTTTGACCAAAAAATTGAAAGACGGCACGATATTCAATTTCCGCTATCTTTCAAAAATCGCGCGGGATTTCGTTCTTTCTCCGGATGAAAAACCCGACCATGTTTTCGAACCACAAACTACAAAATTGTTCCTCTATTTGGCCAAAGGCGCCAAACATATAATTATCGGCGGCGCTTATTCGGGTGACCACGCTATTCCTGGTGCAAAAGTCATTTCCAAGAAAGGCGTCATTCACGGATTTGAACCCAGTGACGAGCAAAGAAAACTCCTTGTGCAAAACGCGAAGGCCAATAAGGTCTCAGCGAATATCAAAGCAATTGGCACAGGATTGTGGAACAAGGAACTGGAATTGGAACTTGTTGGGGATGATGCCTTTGCCCATGCCGTGCCGCTCAGAGGGAAAAAGACCATGAAAACCATCAGCTTCCCCGCCACATCCATCGAACGCTACGCCGCCATAAACAAAATAGAAAATATCGACGTTATATTGATGGATATCGAGGGATCGGAACTGCCGGCACTGCAAGGCGCGGCAAAATTCCTAAGCCAGCCTGCAGGCAAAGCGCCCAATATCATTTTCGAAGTACATCGTTACTACGTAGATTGGTCCAAGGGGCTTGAAAACGCGGCTATCGTAAAATATCTGAAGAAATTCGGGTATCACGTCTATGCCTTACGCGACTTCCAATCAAACGTGCCTATGGCGAAATGCAAAATAGAACTGATCAATCCCAAACATGTTTATCTGAAAGGGCCACCCCACGGATTCAATATGTTGGCCGTTAAGGATAAGTCGGTATTGAAGCCATCCCTCTTCCGCATGGTCAAGAACGTCAGTCCCAAATTGCTTTTGCATAAAGATCCTGCGCTCCACTGGCCCGCAGAGTGGAGATAATTTGTCACAATCACCTCTTCAGAAAGCTTTAACTCATTATAAGGCACAAGATTTCTCGCAAGCGGAAGAAATTCTTCGTGAAATTTTGAAGCTCAATCCACGTGATGCACATGCGCTTCACATGATGGGAGCCATAGGCCTTGATGTAGAGCGCTATGACTTCGCCGAAGAACTTGTGCGTATGGCACTTGTCGAAGAGCCATATGTCTTAGATTTCTATATCACTTTGGGTAGGATCAATGCCCAGCAAGGCAAATTTGACGAGGCCTTGATGGCCTTCCAAAAAGCTGTTGATCTTAATCCTACACACCATCGCGCCCTTGTTGATTTGGCAAATCTTACCAAGGATTTGGGCGTAAGGACGCGAAGCAAGAATTTGCTAGGCGCAGCCCTAAGCTTTTTTACCCGTGCCTTGGCGATACGCGCAGATGAAGATACTTATATAAATATTGCCTACTTACATCACTTAAATGATCGTTATGAGGATGCCATTGCAGCCGGCGAAGCATGCCTTAAACGTTATCCCAACTCCTATAAAGCCCTGATAGGCATGGCCAGTTCACATGACTTTATTCAGCAATATGAAGAAGCTTTGGAATATTGTAAAAGAGCGTTGATTGCTGAACCTGATCGTTATGAAATTTATGGGAACATGGCGACTACGCTCAAAAATCTTGGGCGAACCGATGAGGCGATTAACGCCCAAAGGAAATCGCTAGATTTCGTGCCGGAGAAAGCATGGCTTTATAGCAACATGCTTCTTACCATGGTCTATGCTTCTTCGGTATCACCAGAAGAATTAGCGGAAGCAGCACGTCAATTCGGAGAAAAAATCACCGATCCTTTGCTCCGCAAGAGACTTTTTCAAAACAACAAGAAACTTAACCGTAAATTGCGCATAGGATATGTCTCTCCCGATTTTCGTGGACACGCGGTGGCGTTCTTTCTTGCACCAATATATTATGCAGACAAAGAAAATTTTGAACTCTTCGCATATTCTAGAACGGAAAAAGAAGATTTGATTACCGAAGATATCAAAAAATATTTCGATCATTGGCGCGACATTAAATATATGCGGGACGACGCCATTGTCGATTTTATCGAAAGAGATAAAATCGATATTCTCGTGGATCTTGCAGGACACACCGGGTACAACAGTCTTCTGGTTTTTGCACGCAAGCCTGCCCCTATTCAGGTTTCTTGGCTGGGTTATCCTGCCACCACAGGCATGAAGGCCATGGATTATCGCATAACAGATTCTTACGCTGAACCACCAGGCATGACCGAACACCTCAATGTCGAAAAATTGTGGCGCCTGCCGGATATTTTTTGCTCTTATCGCGCCCATCCCAACAGTCCTGCTGTGATCGATCATCCCCCGTTTGAGGATAATGGATATATAACTTTCGGCTGTTTTAACAACTTCACCAAAGTAACCGATACGGTTTTGCAAACTTGGGCACAGATCATTGAAAAAGTGCCAAATTCTAGATTGCTGATGGAAATTGCCGGTATAGATAATGTAAAAATTAAAGATGAGGTAAAAACGCGGTTTATAGAAAATGGCCTACCTATGGATCGCGTGATACTGGAGCCGCGCAAAAAGACGAACCAATACATTCTTTATAACAAAATAGACATTGCTCTTGATCCCTTCCCTTGCAACGGCGGAACGACCAGTATGGATACGCTGTGGATGGGCGTGCCCTTTGTGAGTTTGGCGGGTAGGCACTTTGTTTCGCGTATGGGCGTTACAATCTTAACCAATGCAGGTTTACCGGAACTGATAGCACAAAATATAGATGAATATATTTCAATCACTGTAGATCTTGCTACAGATCTTAAAAAACTTCACAAATTACGCGAAGGTCTGAGAGAGAAATTCGCCGCCAGCCCCGTGATGGATCAGAAAAAATTCGCCCGTAACATGGAAACTGCTTACCGTGAAATATGGAAGCAATGGGTATTAAAAGAGTAAAAATGCAATATGAACAAGGTTTATACAATCGAGCCGTAGAATTTTACCAGGCCAGCAATCTGACCGAGGCAGAAAAAACCGTACGGCAAATTCTCACAATAAACCCACGTCACTCCTTAGGGTTGCATCTTATGGGCATTATTGCGTTTGATGTACAGCGTTACGACATAGCCGAGGAGCTTGTATGTTCCGCCATCGTCGAGCAAGATAACAATCCTTCTTTTTATTTCACATTGGGCAGAATTCTCAACAAACAGGAAAAAAAAGAAGACGCTGTAAAAGCCTATCGAAAAGCTTTGGCGTTAAATCCTGATTTTACGGACGCTCTCAACAATCTCGGAACATGCTTATTGTCTTTGGGCCGCACGGATGATGCTTCGGATATTTTTGCCCGCATCCTTAAAAAAGACCCTGGAAATTTTAATGCCTTGTGTAACACTGCTTCTATTTTATATAGCAACAAATCCTTTGTAGAATCTCTGAAATATTACTATCAAGCGATTCGAATTGATCCTGCGCGCGCCAATCTCTATTACGATATAGGCCGGTCTTTGAAGGCATTAGATCGTAAGGATGAGAGCCTTTTAAGCTTTCAGAAAGCCGTCGATATCCAGCCAGATTATATCGAAGCATTGCTAGGTATTGGCGATGTATATCGCGAAACCGGTGCGCTCGATGAAGCACTTACAATTTATGAAAAAGTAAAATCCATTAAGCCGCATGAAGATGCTTATGCAAATATTGTACGCATTTACCTTGAACAAGCCCGAAATACAGATGCCGTTATGGAGGCGGAGGCAGCAGTAAAGGCACTCCCGCAATCTGCACAGAATTTTAACAATCTCGCCCGAACATACGACAAAGTCACAAGGTTTCATGATGCCTTGGACTATTATAAACGCGCCTTGGCATTAGAACCACAAAACGCGGAGATACATGCCAATATTGCTAATACGCTTAAAAATCTCGGCCATATTGATGAATCTCTTGAAGCCTTGAAAAAGGGATTGGTTATGTCCCCAGATAAAGGATGGATATACCACAACCTGTTACTTGCGATGGTATACGCGTCTTCCGTTTCTCCAGAAGAGCTCGCAGAAACCTCCCGCCAGTTTGGAAAGAATATTACTGATCCTCTTTTGCGTAGGCGACCTTTCACAAATGATAAAAACCCTGATCGCAGGCTACGTGTAGGTTTTGTATCTCCCGATTTCCGTGATCATGCCGTAAGTTACTTTCTGTCACCGTTATCGAAAATTGATAATATTAATTTTGAGCTATTTGCGTATTCAAACTTGGATAAAGAAGATGCAAAAACAGAGCAGCTAAAAAAACACTTTGCTCATTGGCGCAATATAAAATATCTGAGCGACGATTCCGCCGCGGATTTGATTGAAGAAGACAAGATTGATATTCTTGTGGATCTTGCGGGCCACACCGCCAATAATAGGCTTTTGATATTTGCCCGAAAACCTGCCCCCATACAGGCCATGTGGCTGGGATATCCCGCAACGAGTGGCATGGCAGTAATGGATTACCGTATCACGGATTCCTATGCCGAACCGATTGGGATGACAGAGCATCTCAACACCGAGACATTGTGGCGTCTGCCGAATATTTTCTGCGTTTACCAGCCTCATATAGATAGCCCCGCTGTTATAGATCACCCGCCTTTTGAAGATAATGGTTACATTACTTTCGGCTGCTTTAACAACTTTACCAAAGTGACTGATCCCGTGCTCCTTGCTTGGGCAAAAATCATGACACTTGTGCCGGATTCAAAATTGCTATTGGAAATTTCCGGCATTGGAAACGAAAAGTTGAAATCGGAGATTATAGAGCGTTTTGAGAAAAACGGACTGCCCATAGATCGCATCCTTTTGGAACCACACAGCAGAAAGAACCAATTTGTACTTTACAACAAAATCGATGTCGCCCTCGACCCCTTCCCTTGCAACGGCGGCACCACCAGCATGGACACGCTGTGGATGGGCGTTCCGCTTGTAACACTGGCGGGAACCCATTTTGTTTCCCGGATGGGCGTCACCATCGTGACAAACGCTGGCTTGCCGGAACTGATTGCAGAAAACGTCGATGAATATGTTTCTAAAACTGTAGCTCTCGCCACGGATCACCAAAAACTCCGCTCACTGCGCAAAGGATTGAGAGAGAAATTCTTTGCAAGCCCTGTAATGGATGAAACAAAATTTGCCTGCAACATGGAAAACGCTTTTCGCGAAATGTGGAAGGAATGGATTTCTAAAAAACTTTAATTGGAATCACAGTATTTTTCCCACATGCCGCGGTAGGCTGCTTCTATATCACGCGCAAAACCCTTTTGGTCCATGGCAGGACTATTTGCGAATTTATCGCGTAAATTGTGGCGTATATTTTTAAGACGCGCCCTATCTTTTGCCAATTCCACAACAATCGAAATATATTGATCAGTATTTTGTGCGATTAATTCAGGTAGTCCTGCATTGGTCAGGATGGTGACGCCCATCCGGGCTGCAAAGTGATTTCCGGCCAAAGTGACAAGTGGTACGCCCATCCAAAGCGTATCCATGCTGGTGGTGCCACCATTGCAGGGAAAAGGATCAAGCGCCAAATCCACTTTGTTATACAACGAAAATTGGTTTGATCTTTTTCGTTGCATCAGGACAACCCTATCTAAAGAAATATTTTGCTGTTTAAGGCGCTTTTGAACCTGTTTAAGGAACTTATAATCGTCCAATCCTTCCATTTCGAGAAGAAGTCTGGAACTCGGCACTTGCGTGAGAATCTCTGACCACGCCGTTAAGACGGTATCTCTGACCTTAACAAAATTATTAAAGCATCCGAAAGTAATGTAACCATTATCTTCAAACGGGGGGTGATCAACCACGGCCGGACTATTTGCATGCGGGCTATATGCGCAAAAAATATTCGGCAAACGCCACAATGTCTCGGTGCTGAGGTGCTCTGTCATCCCGATCGGTTCGGCATAACTATCTGTGATTCTGTAATCTATGGTCTGAACGCCAGTTGTTGCAGGATAACCTAACCAAGTTGCTTGTATCGGCGCTGCCCTACCCGCAAACACAGTCAAACTGTTATGTGCCGTGTGGCCGGTGACATCTATCAATATGTCTATGCAATCTTCGATAATAATATCGCTGACTTGTTTTTCTTTCAAGTCGTAGATGTCACGCCAAAAATCCACATGCGTTTTCATTCGCTCCATGATGGGATTCTCGTATGGTGTGTTAGAATAGGCATACACCTCAAACTTTTCCCTGTCATGGTGGAGCAATAGAGGGTCAAGGAAATATGGGACAGGATGGTCACGGAAATCCGGTGAAACATACCCTATCCGCAGTTTACGGTCCTTGTTTTTATCATTTGTGAATTTGGTTCGCTCAGGAAAAATCTCTGCAACTATTTTTCCAAATCTTTTTGCCTTCTCTGTCAGTTGCTCTGGCGAAGCGGATTCGGCATAAACCATCGCCAGCAAAAGGCCGCTATGCGCATAAGGCAACGTTGGTGAAATTGCCAAAGCTTTTTCAATATATTCCATGGCTTCGTCGAGATTTCCTTGCCGAAACAAACACCAACCCATCGCCGCCAGAATAAAATCCGTATCCGGTTGAATTTCCAAAGCTCTGTTATAAAAACTTATTGCATCTTTGTATCTGTTCAGCTTGAAGTATGTTGCGGCGATGTTGTTTATGCACTGAAAATGGTTTGGTAACTTTTTATGAGCGATTAGGAATTGCCCCAGCGCTTTTTCATGCTCACCTTTTTTAGCAAAGAGCGCACCGCGCTGTAGCGGAATGTTTATTTCATGCGGCTTATGTTTTTCGATTTCATCCAAAAACCCTTCAGCTTCATCAAACTTGTTAAGCTTGATAAGATCTTCAGTACGATCCAGTAATTTTGAGATAGCGTCTTCTTCGGCGCGGGATAGGTTTGTCATAGGCTCTATTTTAGCCTTTAAACGGCTTCAATCAATAGTTATGAAAGGATCCGGTTGATGTTGGCGCCAGACTGCATGGACAAACGTAGCGCTTCGTTTTGGAGCCGCTGGCGCACCTGCAATGCCAGCAATTCTGCGCCTGCTTCGTTTTGATCGACCACGACCAATTCTTCCGAACCGCTCTTGTGAACATCTATATGGTTTTGGGTAAATTGCAAACGCACGGTGATGATGTTTAGGTCATTGGAAAGATTGCCGATATAGCTGCGCAATTCCTCTCGCGCGGCGCGTACATCGTTTTGAGAGTTGCTTAACGTGGTGAGACGCATGAAATCATGGGGGACGAGGCCCAGCCCTCTGGACGTCGCATCTATACCTTCGGTGATCAGAAAGCTTGTACGCTCGGGATTAAAATCGGTGCGCATGGTCTCGTCTTTGAGCAGATGCAGCCCGCGATATTGCGTGTCTTTTGCCAAAAGATCTATCTGGTCGAGCAAAAGCCGATATTGCTCCGCATACTCCGCAGCGCGCGCTATAAGTGCGGGATCAACCGGAGGAAGAAACAGGCTCGAATCCCATTCGATCACGTAATCATAGGCTGTGGCGCCCGGTAGGTCGTTCCATCTTCCATCGGGGCGCATATGGACCGTGTCTTCGTTACCGGAGTTGTTCGGTTCGCCGCCGCCCCAGTTCGCGTAGGAACCGCCGACCGTACTACCGCCAACACCGCCTTGCCAGAATTGCTGCCCCGCTTCAGGGCCGACAAGCCAGCGCCATTCGCCTTCTACCGCACCGTCGCCGCCGCCCAGCCACGCATTGACGGGCGCAATCGCATGAACGAAGTCATTTTCCGCCTGTGATGTGATGTTCGAAAGGTGGCCCGTTACGCCGTTCACGCCGGTAACACCCGGCGGTTCGACAATCGTGGCGGAATTCGCGATGGCACTCGCCGCGGCCCAAGAGGCAGGCGCCGCTGATAATCTGTAAAAACTTCGATTGCCGGGGAAATATTGAAGCCCCGGATTGACCGCAAGAATCGCCGTGATGTCTTCATCACTAAGTTCGGAAATAAGCGATGTCACCCCGCCCGTGTACAATTCCGCACGCGCATCTTCCAGGAACGCCGTTACAATATCTATGATTTTTAAAATCGCCTCGGCGCCCGTTTTGGTGGCTTTGATCGCTTCTATGTTTTGCGAAATACCGTCAAGAAGGCGTCTGAAGTCGCTCGCTTTTTGGGATAAGGACAAAGAAAGAAAAAAGTTTTGCGGATTGTCGATGGCGGAATTCACGTCTTTGCCGGAGGCAAGCTTTGCCTGCACCTTTTCCAAAAGGCCTTGCGCATTCTTGATAGATTGCACAACGGCGCTCTGGGTACCCGTCAAAATATTACCGATCCGGTCGATCATAATTAGCCATAAAAAATCATAAGTTTAGCGCTATGAAAAACATTGCAAAACGCATGCCAAAACTGCACAAAACCAAGGGATTTAGGGAGTTTTCATGGGTTGAAGACAGGAAAATGTCAAAATTTCACTATGTCGGCCCCGCTTGGGGAAAGGGCGGAAAAACCTGCCTCCCTAACCCCTTGGGATAATTTGGGAATATATTGCTTAAAATTTGATGGATAATTACCGCTTCCTTAAAGCAAACCGTGTTGAAATTGAATTTCGACGCTATTTTGGGGATTGGGCGTTTAATGAGTGAAATATTGGATGAAAGCGATGATGGCGCACAGGGTTTCTCTGTGCGTTCTTTTGCATCCGAAGCGCCCCGCTCGCTTTACACCAACACCAGCCATTATGCGGTGACACAATCGCACGCTGTTTCGTCCGCTGCTTCCCAAACGGCCTCCGCCCCAATCGTTATCAACAATGTATCCGGGATGGCTTTGGGCATGCCCACCGATGCCGATGTCACGACCAAGCAATGGCATTTGACGGGCACATGGGGTATTCAGGCGCAAAATGTCTGGCAAAAATATACGGGTCAGGGAATCCTGATCGGCGTGTTCGATGACGGTTTCGAATACACGCACACGGAACTCGTGAAAAACTACCGCACCGATCTTGATAAGGACGTGCTTCAGAACGACAACGATGCGGCGGCCGCCGATGCTGATGACAATCACGGCACGTCCGTTATGGGTACGATCGTGGCCGATGACAATGGCACGGGCACGGTGGGCGTTGCCTTCGATGCACAGGCCTTTGGCGTGCGTCAGGGTTTTGGTGCGGAATTCACCTTAAACCAGACCGTTGCGGGCTTTCAGCATATGAAGACAGCCGGCGCGGATGTCATGAACAATAGCTGGGGCTTTTCGACCGCTTTTTCCGATGACGCGGGCAAAGAATTTTCCGGTACGGATATTTATGCCGCGACCAACGCTATGAAAGACCTTGCCGACACGGGCCGCGGCGGCAATGGTATCAATATCGTTTTTTCGGCCGGCAACAACCGTACGGGAGGCGATAACGTCAATTACCACAACTTCCAGAACTCGCCTTATTCCATCACGGTGGCCGCCATCAAGCAGGACGGTACGGTGGCAAGTTTCAGCACGCCGGGCGCGGCCATTCTGGTTTCTGCAGGCGGCGTCGGTGATTACACGATCGACCGCATGGGCGCTAATGGATATGTTTCCGGTAACTACACAACCTTTACAGGCACGTCTGCTGCCGCGCCTGTCGTGAGCGGCGTGGTGGCCCTGATACTAGATGCCAATCCGAATTTAGGCTGGCGCGACGTGCAGGAAATTCTGGTGCTCTCCGCGCGCAAAAACGATCCTACCAGTGCAGGCTGGCAAACGAATGGCGCGGGCTTGCACTTTAGTCATGATTACGGTTTCGGCGCGGTGGACGCGAGTGCGGCCGTAAAGCTGGCTGAATCATGGACGATGCATCAGACGTCTGCAAACATGCAGACTTTTACCACGGCGACTTTGAATGCCAATCTTTCAATCCCCGTTATGGGGACAATAACGTCCAAGATCAACGTGACCAAAGACATAGATATAGAACATGTTCTGATTGATCTGAACATCAGCCACGCCAAGGCGGGCGATCTTGTCGTTACGCTGATCAGCCCAGACGGTACAAACAGCGTGCTTATCAATCATGTGAGCAACGGCGCATTCACGAGCATTTACGGCGTGCAGGGTATTGATTTCCAGACTTCCTCCAACGCGCATTGGGGCGAAGGCAGCCTTGGCACATGGACGCTTAAAATCGAAGACACCATTTCCGGAAACGCAGGCACGCTCAATTCATGGAACATGACGTTCATGGGCGGCGCCGCAGGTTCGAAAAACATTACGGGCGAAGGCTCTATCCCGACACCTCCCGTCACACCGACTCCGCCGACTCCGCCCTCCATCGGTCAAGTGAGCGTAAAATTCACGGCCGGTGCGAAATCCTACACCCACAATTCCAATTTGGCGGAAACGGTCACGATGACCGCCGCGATGATGGGTTTGAGCACTGCGGCCACGAAATATGTCGAGTTCGCCCGTACGGCCGATAATATGACGCTGGATTTCCTCTCCAACTCCGCGCCCGCCATCGTTTTGTTGGACGGCAGCGCAAATTCCGAAACCATCCGCATCAAAGGCACGCGCAGTTCGCTAGTTGCCGACATTAAAGGCGGTGATGGCAATGATACAATCTTTGTAGACATTGCAGGAACCAAAACCACGATCTACGGCGGGAACGGCAACGATGCGATAACAGGTAACACGGGCATCGATACGCTATATGGCGATGCGGGTGATGACGTTATCAACGGCGGCACGGGCGCGGACATGCTTTATGGCGGCTCGGACAACGATAAGCTGACGGGCGGCGCAGGTAATGATACGATCTATGGTGGCGATGGCAACGATGTTATCAATGGCGACGCCGACAACGACATTATTTACGGCGAAGGCGGCAACGATACAATGTATGGCGGCGCGGGTGTGGACAAACTGTTCGGCGGCGCGGATGATGATGTTATTCACGGCGAGGCCGACAATGACATCGTCAACGGCGATACGGGCAATGACAGCATTTATGGCGGCACCGGCAACGATACGCTGAACGGCGGCAGCGGTAACGATATAGTGGATGGCGGCGATGGCGCGGATACCATCAACGGTGACGACGGCGACGATGTTATGAACGGCGGCGCAGGCATTGACCTGATGTACGGCGGCAACGGCAACGATACGCTGAGCGGTGGCAATGATAACGACAAATTATGGGGCGGTATGGGTAACGATGTTATCTTGGGCGGCCTTGGCTCTGACTATCTGTATGGCGAAGTCGGCAACGATAATCTGGATGGCGGCGCGGGCATCGACTACCTTTACGGGGGCACGGGCAACGACACTCTATCTGGTGGAACCGAAGTTGACTATCTTTACGGTGAAGACGGTAACGATACATTGAACGGCGGCGATGGTAATGACACCATGACGGGCGGCAACCATGACGACACCCTGTATGGCGGCGCGGGCAATGATACGATGGCAGGCGATTCCGGTCACGATTCGATTTATGGTGATGCGGGTATGGATACCATCAAGGGTGGCATCGGTAACGATACCATTTATGGTGGCACCGAGGTCGACTATCTGTACGGCGAAGACGGCAATGATGTGATTTACGGCGGCGATGGCAATGACAGCATCGTCGGCGGCAACCATGACGACACGCTCAATGGCGGTGCAGGTAATGATACGATCAGCGGCGATGCAGGCAATGATATAATTTATGGCGATACAGGCGCGGACAACATCAAGGGCGGCCTTGGAAATGACTGGATTTACGGCGGCACCGAAGCTGATACATTATACGGCGACGCCGGAAACGATGTCCTGAACGGCGGCCTTGGCGTGGACAATCTCTTTGGCGGCGCGGGCAAAGATATTTTCGTAATGGATGATTTTTTTTCAGGCAAAGATTCCATCAAGGACTTTTTATTCAGCGAAGGCGATACGCTTGATGTGGAATCCCTGCTCAGCGGATTCTCGGCCGGCATGGACATCAACAACTTCGTCAAAAAATCTGGCACATCCACGGCTACATTTTCCATCAACAGCGATGGTATCGGCAATGATTTCGTTGCCGCCTTTACCGTCAATGGTGCTGGCCTCGCCAACAAGAGCGTGCAAGACCTCTATGCCGCAGGCGCATTGATCGCAGAGTAATAGCTTGCTGCCGTGCTTCAAATATTATAGTGTCCATTTTTTTATAATTTACGTAATATTACTTATTCGTTCGCTCATAGGCTCGGGCAAAGTCATCTGCCTGATAATTCTTGTATTTTCATGATAAAAGCCCGATATAGCGCATCCAAACCCACTTCGGAACGATAAGCAGTATTGTGTTAAGCATTGCCAACCTCACCTATAAGATAGGTACCCGCACTATTATTCAAAATGCCAGCCTGACCGTTGTCGACGGTTGGAAGGTAGGTGTCATCGGTTTGAACGGTGCAGGCAAATCCACTCTTTTCAAATTAATCGCGGGAGAACTTCAGGCTGATGGCGGCACGATAGGCTTGAACCAGCGCCAGCGCTTGGGAATGGTGCGTCAGGACACGCCTGAAACCGATACGCCGCTGATCGATCTGGTTATGGCTGCCAACGAGGAGATGTCCGCGCTGTGGAAGCAAAGTGAAACCGAAACGGATCCAAATAAAATCGCCGAAATTTTTGAACGGCTCGGTGAAATGGATGCCTATGCCGCTCCTGCCAAAGCCGCAACGCTCCTCACCGGCCTGGGGTTCAAAGAACACCAACTGACCGAGCCTTTTTCGTCTTTCAGCGGCGGCTGGCGTATGCGTGTAGTTCTGGCGGCGGCGTTGTTTGTCGAACCTGAATTCCTATTGCTGGATGAGCCTACCAACCACTTGGATCTTGAAGCCATCATGTGGCTGGAAACCTACCTAGCCTCCTATCCGCACACTTTGATGGTTATTTCGCACGACCGCGAATTGCTCAACAAATGTATCGACCATGTTATCCATGTCGATAAACAGCAACTGACGCTCTATACGGGTAATTACGACACGTTCGAACGCGAACGCTCGCTTCGCCTTGGCCTGCAACAAAAAATGCATGAAAAACAGGAGGCTCACCGCGCCCACATGCAACAATTCGTAGATCGCTTTAAAGCGCAGGCCAGCAAAGCCCGACAGGCGCAAAGCCGGATGAAGGCTTTGGAAAAAATGGATATCGTGGATGCTGTTATCGCCGAACGTGCCATCAAATTCAGCTTTCCCAATCCGGAAAAAATCCCCTCGCCTATGATCACCATAAACCATGCGGATGTGGGCTATGTGGATGGCAATCCTATTCTCAAAAAAGTGAACGACGTTATCGACCGTGACGACCGCATCGCCCTGCTCGGCGCTAACGGTAACGGTAAATCTACTTTGATAAAACTTATCGCGGGAAAACTCGGCGTGATGAACGGTGAAATTTTCCGCTCGGGAAAACTGCGCATCGGTTATTTCTCCCAACACCAGACCGAAGAACTGGACGTGGATTCCACTGCCTATCATGAAATGTTCAAGCTCATGCGCCATACAGTGCCGGATATAACGGAACCGAAAGTACGAGCTAAGCTCGGACAATTCGGATTTTCCCGCGATCTTGCCGATAACAAGATCAGCGCGCTGAGCGGCGGCGAAAAAGCGCGGCTACTCTTTGCCTTTATGAGCTTCGATGCCCCCCATCTTTTGCTCCTTGACGAACCAACAAACCACTTGGACATAGACGCACGAGAAGCTCTGGTGCAGGCCTTGAACAATTACGAAGGTGCAATCGTTATAGTCAGCCACGATCCCAACATGGTGGAACGCGTTGCCGAAAAATTATGGCTGGTTAAGGACGGCTTCGTGCGTGATTTCGAAGGCGATTTGGAAGACTATCGTAAATTTACGATCCAATCGCGGCGCGACGAACGTAAAGACGAAAAGACGAAGAAATCAGAGAGCGATAAATCTGAAAAATTCTCGGAAATTGTCGAGATCAAAGCCAAAAAACACGCTGTCAATAAAACCAAACTGCGCGAAACAGAAAAATCTATGGAGCGTTTAAATAAGGAACGTGATCAGCTTGAAACAATCATGGCCGATCCTGTCTTTTATAATGACGCTAAAAAAATTGCGGATATCCAAAAACTCTATGCGCAGGTCCTGAAAGATCTGGAAACCACAGAAGAGGTCTGGCTGGAGCAGCAAATTGCTTCTTAAGGAAGTATGCTAAGGGCTTTTTACGAGTGTTATCTTATCTTTTTGGAGAATGATTTTATTGTCTTTATAAAGTTGGCCCAAAGCTTTTTTGTAATTCCCTTTGCTTACCTGATACCGCTCAAAAATATCTTCCGGCGCGCTTTTGTCGGTCAAATCCGAAACGCCGCTGAATAGCTCCAGATCGGCCAAAATTTCCTGTAAAAGTTTATCCTGCATTTCCCCGCCTTGTCGCTGCATGACCAGATCTATCGCGTCATCGGGGCGCACATCTTTAATATATCCTATAACCCTGTAGCCCACTTGTATATCTGCAAGCATGTCGTTCTTATGAATCAGTCCAAGATGCGTGTTGTCTATCACGGCTTTGCAACCGAGAGGGCTGCGACTACATAGGAGAAGATCAACGGGTTGATTATATTGAAAATGCCCTTCCGCACGTTCACTCAAAAAATGATCGAGCTTGCTGCTCGCGCAAATACGACCGGATTTATCTTCAAAAATATAAACCGTATAGGCCTTACCTTTTTCCATGGGAATTTTTTGCTCCCTGAATGGCACAAGCAAATCTTTTGCCAGCCCCCAATCCATAAAAGCGCCGATTGAATTGGTATCAACGACCCTTAAATGGGCGCATTCGCCCACTTCAGCAAACGGTTTTTCCGTTGTTGCAATGATGATATCTTCTGAATCCATATAGAGAAAAATATCCAACCAATCATCAAGCTTACTCTCTGATGGAACATATCTTTTCGGCAACAGAATTTCTCCGAACTCTCCACCGTCGAGATAAACCCCGAAATCAACCTCTTTAATAATTTCCAGCCGTGCTGTTTTGCCTATGGAAAGCATGAATTGAAACCTTCTTGAGGAGGCGATCTAATGTCGCCGCCAATCCTACCGTAATAGATATTCTTAAAATAATCGCGCGAAATTATGGTACGGGAAGTCATTTCATGGATTTTGTGCCCAAGGGTAGAATAAATGACTAGGGCTGCAGTCATTCGGTAACTTTTATCCAGCAATAGGCTTATTAAAAAAGCTTCTATTTTCATAGGATGTATCAAACTTTTATCCCCTTCAGCTTCACTTCAGATTGGGGTGGCAGCATGAAACAGTCGAACAAAAAAAAGGCTGTTCCATCATGTTTAATCTGGATTACCAAGAAGGCGGACATAGTACCGGAACTTTGTCACTGACCGAAGGGGCTTGGATGGGGCGGCTAAACGCAAGACCCACAATTGTTTCGATTGCTCCCACCTTTGCCAAAGACAGTAATGCCGTGGAAGATTTTATCATCAGCACCTACGCAAAGGCATATGGCGCAAAAATTGGGGTCCATTATCCAATTCTTATGAGTGTCAGGAACGAAGCGGGAAATATTCTGGCTGCGCTCGGATTCCGCTATGCAACCAATAACCCTCTTTTCCTCGAGCAATATCTTTCCCATCCGGTTGAAGAGATTTTGGATGCGCCGCGCTCTACCATCGCCGAAATAGGAAATCTGGCGTCTTCGGGCGGCGGCGCTTCTGTATTTTTGTTTGCGGCTTTGTCCGCCTATCTGAACGGCAAGGGCCAGAGCCATGCCGTCATCACAGGAACGAATTTTATCGAGAAACGATTGCGCGCGCTAGGATTGAAACCCACGCGTCTTGCCGCCGCCAATCCAGATCTGTTGCTGCACAAGGATGAAAACTGGGGAACCTATTACGATACCGATCCCCATGTTCTGGCAGGACAGGTGGATAGTGGTTATCACCGCCTTCAAAAGGTTTTGGGGGCCACCTACACGCAAAGTAGGCCGCGACTTCTTCCACGCCTTCATTACCGGGAGAATTTTTAAATGTTTTTGTTCACCGCTATAGCGGGGCAACATACTGAGAAAGTCGCGTTGCAAGAGCCCCAGTATCAAATCACATATGGCGATCTTGCTCCGGCTATTTCCTTACGCGCGCGGAAATTGGGTGATTACCGCCGCGTTGCGCTGGCGATGAACAATGGCATCGAATGGGTGTTGTGGGATCTTGCCGCACTGTTTTCCGGCATTGCCCTTGTCCCGATTCCACCGTTTTTTACAAAGGAGCAACGTGAACACGTCCTGCAATCCTCGGGGTGCGAGGCTATTGTAACGCCTGAAGGCGTCATTCCGTTGCCTTATGCGGCCAAAGAAATTCCGCAAGGCACGGCAAAAATAACATTTACATCGGGAACCACCGGAACCCCAAAAGGCGTTTGCCTATCGCAGGACGCTATGGAAAACGTGGCGGGAAGTATTGTCAAAATTTTAGGCAAGGACATGGCTGGAGCGCATTTATGCGTTTTGCCGTTGGGTGTCCTGCTTGAAAATGTTGCCGGCGTCTATGCAACGCTTCTCGCGGGCGGCACGGTGCATTTTCGGCCACTGGAATCTTTGGGCGAGAATTATACTAACCTTCATAGTGTAATTCTCGATTCCAAAGCCACCTCTGCCATCCTCGTCCCTGAAATCTTGCGGACTTTAATGGCGCAGGTAGTGGAGCTAGGCCCCTTGCCCGCGCTTAAGTACATAGCGGTGGGCGGATCGAAAGTTTCTCCCGATCTCATCAGCCAGGCGCGTGTCCTTGGTCTTCCTGTTTTCGAGGGATATGGTCTTTCGGAGTGCGCATCAGTTATTGCGCTCAATTCACCTGAATATCACCGCATAGGTACGGTAGGAAAAATTCTGCCCCATATCACGTGCCGTATAGAGAACGGCGAAATCGTAATTCAGAACACGGGATTTTTAGGATATGTGGGAGAGGATGCTCCGTCTTTCATAGAAACAGGCGATTTGGGTCATTTTGACGCAGAAGGCTTTTTGAACATCACAGGACGTAAAAAAAATATTCTTATCACTTCATATGGACGCAATATTTCACCCGAATGGGTGGAAGCGGAACTTCTGGCACAACCGGAAATAGCGCAAACAGTTGTTTTTGGCGATGCGCAGGAACACTTGAGCGCGTATGTCGTACCCATCTCTTCTTTCGTCAATATTGAAGAAGCCATCGCCCGCGCGAATTCCCGCCTGCCAGATTACGCCCATGTAAAACACTTTCAACAGACCCCGCCTTTTTCCCCAAAAGACGGAACATTGACCGGAACCGGTCGTCCGCGTCGATCCCGTATAATTCAACTTTATCAAAAGGAGAACGCCCGTGACATTATATGAACGCTTAAACAAGGAAACACAATCTGCACGCCATGAACTTTATACAGTTTCGCAACTGGTAGACGGGCTGAGCGGCAACATCAGCCGCGAAACCTATATCGCCTATCTGACCGAAGCGTACCACCATGTTCGTCACACGGTGCGTTTCATGATGGCCATGGGGATGCGTATTCCCGAAGAAAAGAAATGGCTGCATGATGCTATTTCCGAATATATCGAGGAAGAAAAAGGCCATGAAGAGTGGATTCTAAACGATGTTCAGGCCGCAGGCGGTGATAAGGAAAAGGCACGCAAGGCAACGCCCAATCTGGAAACGCAGGTTCTGGTTGCTTATAACTACGATTACATCGCCCGTAAAAACCCTATCGGCTTTCTTGGTATGGTGTTCATGCTGGAAAGCACATCCACCCAAATTGCCAATAACGGGGCGGATTCAATTAAGGCCAAGCTCGGCTTACCGCAAACGGCTTTCACCTATCTTTATTCCCACGGCGCTCTTGACATCAAACATTTGAAATTTTTCGAGCAACTGGTGAACAAGGTAACCGATCTCGACGATCAGGCAGCCATCATAGAAGTCGCACAAAATACATTCCGTTTGTTCGCAAACGTGATGCGAGCCATACCTCACCAAAAGGAGATGAAACATGCAGCTTAAGGGAAAAACAGTTTTCATCACTGGCGGCACAGGCGGCATAGGCTCTCCGCTCGTACAAATGTTGCGTGGCGCAGGGGCGGTTGTAACCGTCTATGATATAGAAAAAGAAGGCGATTTGGTCCAGAACACCGATAAAATCTGTGCGTATTTGCAAGATAATACACCTGATGTTCTCATCAACATGGCCGGATATAATGATTTCAATTATTGTGAAAACCAGAACCTCAAGGCAATCATTGATCTCAACATGATGGTTCCGGTTCGTCTGTCGCAAGCAGTATTGCGCGCCATGAAGCATCGCGGATCCGGACATATTGTCAATATCGGCTCCATGACCGCGCTTATCCCCTTGCCGCATTTGACGGGCTATGTAACGGCCAAAGCAGGACTCAAAGGATTTTCGGATAGTTTGCGCCGTGAACTCGGCGGCACGAACATTGCCGTGACCTATGTTGTTCCACGTGCGGTTAAAACAGGTATGAACAGCGGTGTGCGTGCAGAAATAAATGAACGGACAAATGTGACGTATGACGATCCCCGCATTATCGCGCAAAAAATATTCAATGCGATAGAAGGCAGAAAAAAAGAAGTACGCTTTGGATTTCCCGAACGGGTATTTGCCTTCATTAATGCGATATGCCCATCCATCATCGATCAGGGCCTTAAGAAAAATCGCCTGATCGGTGAAGAACTTTTGAAATCAACCCAACCTATGAAGGAGACTTTTCATGAAAAAATATCTGTATCTGCTATCCGCTCTGCTGGTTAGCGCGGCCATTCCTGCTTTTGCGCAAGTGGCAACCACGGCAACAGCGGCTCCTGCGGTTGCACCTGTAACCGATCCTGTCATTGAGCAAATCGCGGCCCTTCAACAAAGATGGGCGGAAATAAAATACCAGATCCCTTCGGATGACGCGAAGATAGAGGCCATCCATGAACTTGAAGAGCAAGCGGCAAAAATTACTGTAGCCAATCCTTCACGCGCCGAACCAAAAATTTGGGAAGCCATTATTCTTTCGACGGATGCTGGAATCGTAAAAGGCATGTCGGCTTTATCGAAGGTCGAAAAAGCCAAAATACTTCTCGAGGCGGCCAATACTAATGATCCAAATGCCTTGGAAGGTTCTTCGCACACATCTTTGGGATCGTTGTATTATCAGGTCCCAGGTTGGCCCGTTGGATTTGGCGACAATGAAAAGGCTGAAGAGCATTTGAAGATGGCCCTGCAGATCAATCCGGATGGGATAGACCCTAATTATTTTTATGGCGATTTCCTGCTCCATGACGATCGGCCGGACGAGGCCAAAACCTATCTGGAACGCGCTCTTATGGCCCCCGCCCGTCCTGGCCGTGAACTGGCCGATGCAGGCCGCCATCAGGAAATCAAGGTCGCTCTTGCCAAAGTGGAAGAAAAGTTGAAAAGTGCCAGCAAGAAAGAATTGAATTAACAGTCACGGGTATAAATGCGCCTTCTTCTTGTTGAAGACGACCGTCACCTTGGCAAAGCCACGGAGGAAGGACTGAAAGATTCCTTCGCCGTGGATTGGGTGCGTTCAGCGGAAGACGCACATAACGCTATTGCAACAACAAAATACGACCTGATAGTACTCGACATTAACTTACCCGGGCAATCGGGATTGGACTTCCTGAAAGATGTTCGTAAAGCCAAGAACGCTATTCCCGTGCTTCTCCTCACAGCGCGCGATGCGGTTTTTCATCGCGTTGAGGGTCTGAATGCGGGCGCAGACGATTATCTCGTAAAGCCGTTCGATCTGGACGAGCTTCTTGCCCGCTGCGCCGCGCTCTTGCGAAGGGCTACCGGGCAAATAGAGCCAATTATAAAGGTCCATGATATCGCTTTTGAGCCCGCCACCGGTAAACTGGAACAGGCAGGAAATAACATAGTGCTTTCGGCTCGTGAACGCGCCATTTTCGACGTTCTGATCCACAACGTGGACCGTCCCGTCAGCAAATCCAAAATAGAAGAACGTATCTATGATTGGGGATCGGAAAGCATCGAAAGCAACACCATCGAAGTGCATATTTCAGGCCTGCGGCGCAAACTTGGCCGCGATTTGATCAAGACACTGCGGGGTGTCGGGTATATGATCTGTTCATGAGCGCACAAAATTATTCCATAAAAAAACGCCTGCTCCTATGGATCAGTATTCCCATCTTGATTGCATCGTTTCTAATCATGATTCTAGCCTTTCTTTTTTCATGGCATGAAATTGAAGAGGTTTATGATTCACAGCTGGTTCATACAGCTAAAACTCTTTTGCAATTGACCGAGCACGAGATCAACGAAACCCCCGGAGAACATCTATTTCTAGGCAATGAAAATCCCAACCTTAAACACAATTACGAAAACAAAACTGCCTTTCGTATATGGCGGGGCGATATGCTGGTCCTGCAATCGGTAAAAGCGGCAGAGTTTCCGGCCATAGAGGCCCCATCAGGCTTTTCAAACCAAACGATTGATGGAAAACCTTGGCGCTTTTTCGTTTTTATCGATGCGGCAAAAAACCTGCGTATTGAAACTTCGGAACGCTATGCAATACGTTATGAACTGATCACCCAGCTCATGGTCAGCCTTGCTATCCCCATGGGCATTCTTATTCCATCCCTTTTGACGATTGTCTGGATTGGGATTCGCAAAAGCCTAAAGCCACTTGTAGTACTTTCCCGCGCCGTTGACACGCGCGATACAGACGACTTGAGCCCGATTGACGGCAAAGATGTGCCGGTGGAGGTAACACCGCTTGTGCATGCCCTTAACAGGCTTTTTTTCCGCATTTCCGATAGTTTCCGCAAAGAGCGTGAATTCACCGACCACGCCGCGCATGAGCTTCGTACACCTCTGGCTGCCATGAAAACACAAACACAGGTCTTGATGAAAAAGGCAGATGCCATGCCGGAATGCCGTAATGGGCTGGAAAACCTTAACGCAACAATTGACCGCTCCACGCATCTTTTGGAACAACTCTTATCCCTCGCACGCCTTCAGAATGAAAATTTTCCCTTATCGGAAATAAGCATTTCTGAGTGCGTTGCAGATTCTGTTTCCGATATCAAGGAAAAGGCAAAAAGAAAAAACCAGGTTCTTGATATCTCCGTAGCCGAAAACGTGATCATAAGGGGCCATAACGATTCCCTTTATATTCTGATCAAAAACCTTCTCGACAATGCGGTAAAATATACTCCGTCTAATGGAAAAATTTCTGTCATACTCGGCAAAAATGCAAAGTTGCAGGTTTACGATACAGGCCCCGGGATTGCAGATATTGATAAACAACGTGTTTTCCAACGTTTTGTCCGCGCCGATAAATCAGGACAAACAGGCAGCGGGCTTGGCCTATCCATCGCCCAATGGATTGCGAACGCACACGGCACAACCCTTTCTTTAAAAGACAACAAACCCAACGGACTTGTTGTAGAACTGGATTTCAAGACATGAAAACAATGCACGGAATTGCTGTTGCGGGTGCCTTGCTGGGGCTCACATCCGTGGCGATGGGCGCGTCAGAAGACCATCTGCTCACGGGTAAATTGACCCCTAAAACCGCCGAAAGATTCGATATAGCTCTCTATTACCATCAGTTATATGCCGTCCTGATTTTTGTCATGGCGGCATTCGGAGCAAAAGAACCGCCTGAAAAAATCTACAGCCTTGCCTGCGTTTTGTTTTTGGTGGGAATCATTATTTTCAGCGGGAGTCTTTATGCGAGTCTCTGGATTGATCTCGGGCCGCTCGCCCTTGGCACGCCTGTGGGAGGCATGATGCTTATGAGTGGATGGATTATGGCCGGATTTTCTTTTTTAAAGAAATCCCTCTAGGAAACTACAACGCCCATAATATGCCCGATCAAAGCACTGAAACCCATCGCCACTGCGCCCCAGAACATCACGCGCACGGCTGGTTTTATCGGTGATGCTCCGCCTGTCTTTGCCGCAAAGGCCCCAAGGGCACCCAGCAAAACAATACAAAACACCGATGAAACAGGGACGAAAGAGGACATCGGAATAATAAAGGCCGCGGCTACCGGAAATATTGCACCGATACAAAATGCTATGGCAGAGGCAAAGGCGGCTTGAAGCGGGCGCGACGTCGTAACTTCGGATATGCCCAGCTCTTCCCGCGCATGCACGCCCAGAGCATCTTTTTTCATCATCTGCGACGCAATTTCTCGTGCCAAGGATTTTTCTACCCCGCGCCCGACATAAATTTCAGCGAGTTCATCAAGCTCCGCTTCGGGCATATCGACCAATTCCTTGCTCTCGCGCGCAAGGTCGGCCTGTTCAAGATCCGCCTGTGAACTTACCGACACATATTCACCGGCGGCCATCGACATGGCACCCGCGACAAGCCCCGTGATCCCTGCAATAGCAAGATGACTCTGCGAAGCTTCGGCGGAAGCAATGCCTATGACGAGACTGGAGACGGAGATAATCCCATCATTCGCGCCCAGAACCGCCGCGCGCAACCACCCCGTGCGGTGCACGTAATGACGTTCGTTGTGTTTATAGATAAGGCGGGGCTTCATAAGACATACTAGTATGGTAGGCATGTGATTGATAGGTTCGTCTGTCTGGCACATGCCCTTACTGCGAAAAAATCCGGCAGAACTGCGAGGTTTTGAGGGAAGTTTTCCCAGGTGTGTGACAAAGGGAGTATTAGATGGCTGTGCTTGCGGTCATCCTATAACTATTCTCTCCCTAGATAATGTAAATTTAACATAATTTAAACCCCGCACGGTAACTATTTGATCCGCACCTACCCTCTTGGTCTTAATGTGCTCCTTCCGCCGTCGACACGCATGATTTGTCCCGTGACCCAACCGGATTCAGACCCCATCAAATATTGCGCCATCGCGCCAATATCGTCCGATGTTCCGAGCCTCGGCACCGGATGCATTTTTTCTATCGACTCCCTCATTTGGGGGGACGATGTGAACGGTCTTGCCAGAGCTGTATCAGTCAGACTGGGGGCGATGACGTTAACCCTCACCTGCCCTGCCCACTCCGCCGCAAGGGATTTGGCCAGCCCCTCGATCGCGCCTTTGGCTGCGCCGATTACCGTGTGATTTACAAATCCCTGATACGTTACAATCGATGAAAACAAAACCACGCTGCCTTGCCCTGCCTTCAAAGGCTTTTCCAGCAGACGGAGCGCGCGCACGGCCCCAAGAACATTCACCTCGAAAGCTTTTGTAAAATGTTCGTCCCTGCTTGCCTTCAAGGGCATAAGATCTATTGATCCTATGCAATATGCCAATGCATGAACCGGCTTAGCTTCGGAAAAATCCGAAAGGGCGGCTTCTATGCTCGCCGGATTGGTAACATCTACAGGCATGATCTTTTTTGCGCTTACCCGAAGATTTTCCGATGCCTTGTCGGGGTCTTGCATGGTGGCATAAACATCATAACCGGCCTTGGCAAATCTAAGGGTTATATTTTCGCCTATTCCGCCGTTGGCCCCCATTATAATAACATTTGATTTCATGGTCCGATCCTTTGCTGACGGCACAATCTAGCACGCTAGGCCAGCCCTCAAAAAATTACAAAAAATTCATAAAACAAAAATAAGCTTATCAAAGCCTTGGGATACTGTGTAATCTGATGGTTAATTCCAACAAAAATTTAAGTAGCGAATATGCGATTGTTGATTGTTGAAGACGAACCGGAAGTATTGTCCTACATCGTCAAGGGAATGAAAGAGGCAGGGCATACTGCGGATACGGCCACGAATGGCAAAAACGGGCTCTTCCTTGCGACTACGGAACAATATGATTTGCTGATTATAGACAGGATGATGCCGGAGCTTGACGGACTGACTGTTATCAAAACTTTACGCGGCGCAGGAAACAATATGCCTGTTCTCATACTTAGCGCACTAGGCGAAGTGGACGACAGAGTAAAAGGTTTACGGTCGGGCGGGGATGATTATCTTGTCAAACCTTTTGCCTTCGCAGAACTTCTGGCACGATCAGAAATTTTGGCACGGCGCGCGCAAAACGGTATGACATCTGGGGACACATCTTTGTTTGCAGGCGACCTTATGCTCAATCTTCTCTCCCGTAAGGTCACGCGCGGACAACATGAGATAGAACTGCAAACACGGGAATTCAAACTTTTGGAATATCTACTCCGCCACAAAGGACAGGTTGTTACGCGTACCATGCTGTTGGAACATGTATGGGATTATCATTTTGACCCTCAGACCAATGTTATTGATGTTCATATTTCCCGATTGCGCCGCAAGATCGATGAAAGTTCTCATACGTCGTTGATTCAGACCGTGCGCGGCGCCGGTTATATCATTCAGGACGTATAGTCATGATTTCGGGCCGCCGATATATAAAAAGCTCAAGCTTCGTGATGGCGATGCTTTTCACTATCTTGTGTGGCGCTGCGGCGTTATCACTAGGATATTTTATCAATTATTTCGCACAAGGGCATTTTGCACAAAGCACCGAAGCTGTACTCGATTCTGAAATCCGCTATATCGAAGGCTTGCCCGATCTTTCTGCCATTCCGGAGAATACGCAAAGAATTTACATTCCTTTGGATAAGAACAACTCAATTCCAGATGGTATAAATCCCGAAACTTCCACCTTGCGCGAAGGCATACTAGTGTTTGACTATCCGCAAGGCGGGCCTCGCTACGCCGCGAAAATACATAAATTTGAAAACGGGCAAAGCCTCCTCATAGGTTATGACATTACTGACATCGCCCATGATTTTCGTTTCATGCAGATCATCGGAATTGCCAGCATCGTTTTCGTTATGATTGTGGTTTTTGCCAGTTATCTGATCAGCGTCTTCGTTGTAAGCGAAACCAATAAAATTGCGAATACCGCCCGCGATATTATAAAAACAGGAGATTTATCAAGACGCATTGATATCGGATCACGCTGGGATGATCTCGGAAATATGGCCACGGTTTTGAATATGCTGCTCTCACGTATAGAGCAGCTTATGACGGGTGTGCGTCAGGTTTCGGATAATATCGCACATGATTTGAGAACACCTCTTACCCGCCTTCGACAAAAAATTGAATCGGCACACGGGGGGAGGCAGGAAGAGCTTTTGAAAGAGGCCGACCACCTTCTTTCGACCTTCAATGCGCTTTTGCGGATTTCGCGCATTGAAACCGAAAAACAACGTAGCCGTTTTCAAAAACTGGATCTTCAAAATGTCTTGCAGGATGTTATCGATTTTTATGAACCTCTGGCCGAAGAAAAATCCATTTCTATGGCTGTCGACCTGCAGGGCGCAAACTTTGAAGGGGATCGTGACCTGCTTTTCCAAGCCTTTGCCAATATTCTCGACAACGCTTTGAAATACACCCCTGTGGGGGGAATAATCCGCATATCCCTGCATCGTACAGATGCGCGGATTTCCATAGAGATTAAGGATAGCGGTCCGGGCGTTCCCGATAAAGATCTGACCAAGATTTTCGAACGCTTCTACCGCAGCGAAGAAAGCCGCAGTACAGCAGGAACAGGGCTGGGGTTGAGCCTTGTTGCGGCGGTGGTGGAGTTGCATCACGGGACAGTAAAGGCAGAAAATTCGGCCGACGGGTTTAGGATTATTACGATTTTGTAATGATCGGGCCATAGACGGGTAAAGGCACATCCCTCATCATGGGACCATGAAAATCGCAATAATCGGTGCCGGAATTTCAGGGTTGGGTGCGGCTTGGCTCCTCCGGCAGCAACACGACATCACCGTTTTCGAAAAAAACGATTATATCGGCGGCCATAGCCGGACTATCGACGTTAAGACGCGCGACGGAAACGTTCCGGTCGATACGGGGTTCATCGTTTTCAATGATTGGAATTATCCTAACCTGTTTGGATTGTTCGACACAATCGGGGTTCCGTATGAAAAAAGCGATATGTCCTTTGGCGTGAGTGTAGGTAACGGCTTTCTGGAATACAGTTCGCACGGATTGTTTGCGCAGAAAAAAAACTTCTTCCGCCCCTCTTATTGGAGGATGATTTTCGATGTATTGCGCTTCAACAAGCAGGCAGAACGGTTTTTAGAAAAAGATCCGTCCTTCACGCTACGGCAGTGCCTCGACGAATTAAAGATGGGTGATTGGTTCCGTCGCTATTACCTTCTGGCTATGGGGGCCGCCATATGGAGCTGCCCAATCAGCACTATTCTGGATTTTCCTGCAGCCACCTATATACGTTTTTTTAAAAACCACGGCCTGCTCAACATCAATCATCGCCCGCAATGGTATACGGTTAAAGGTGGAAGCCGTGAGTATGTTAATCGCCTGATCGAGGATTTCAGCGACCGGATATATACAGGAATTTCAATTCAGAAAGTTATCTCCCATCAAAACCAGGCGAAATTGATAGATGAGGACGGCGGCGAGCATTTCTTCGATCAGGTCATTTTCGCATGCCACCCCGATGAAGCGATGGGAATGATCAAAAACCCTGTTCCGGAACTTGCATCCTTACTCGCGAGCTTTAGCTATCAGGAAAACAGAATTGTTGTACACAGTGATGAAAGTTTTATGCCATCGTGCCGCAAATGCTGGGCAAGCTGGATTTACCTCAATGATACTTCCAAGCAAGACAAACCTGAAGTTTCCTTAAGTTACTGGATGAACAATCTACAGCCATTGAAAACCTCCACACCCGTCTTTGTAACACTCAACCCATCGCGTATGCCGAAACCTTCGCTTGTTCATGACGAACATGTCTTTCACCATCCGGTGTTCAATGAGGCGGCTATACGCGCACAAGGGAAAATTGATTCCATACAAGGCGCCCACGGCCTGTGGTTCTGCGGAGCCTATCAGCGCCACGGATTTCATGAAGACGGCTTATGGAGCGCGGTGAATGTTGCACGTAAACTGGGAGCGGCCATCCCATGGGAATGAGAGCCCCCAAACTCCTTAGCGGTCATGTCATGCACGGGCGCCTTTTTCCGCGCAAAAATTATTTCCGCTACGGCATCTATTACCTCGCGCTACCTTTATCCAAGCTGAATGGTCTGCCCATAGCCTATAACAGCTTTGGCACGATGAGCTTTTATGACCGCGATCATGGCTATGGAACCACAGGAACGCTGCAAAGCTGGGCACAAAATATTCTTGGGTCATACGGCATAAAGGCCGAAGGAGAGATTCTATTGATTTGCATGCCCCGAATTATGGGGTATGTGTTCAATCCGGTAAGTTTCTGGCTCTGCCATGACAAGGAAGGTGCTTTAAAGGCCGTGCTCTGCGAAGTGCACAACACCTTCGGAGAAAAACATACTTATCTTTGCGCGCATGAGGATGGCCGTACTATTAACTCTGTGGAAACATTCAAAGGCCAGAAAATCTTTCATGTCTCCCCGTTCCTGAAACGGGAGGGAAGCTATGAATTCCGATTTGATTCCGAAGAAGATCATTTCAAGGTTTGGATAGATTTTTTTGATGAGGAAGGTAGGAAGCAACTTGTTACATCCCTTTCTGGAAAATATGAAAATCTGACAAAAGCCGCCGCACGAAACGTCTTTTGGCAATATCCTTTGGTAACGCTAAAAACCATTGCCCTTATTCACTATCAGGCCGTGAAATTGATTGCGAAAGGCATCCGCTATATCCCCAAACCCCTACAAAAACAGCCCAGAACCAGCCCCACAGAAAACCTTACAAAAATGTAATATTATTGTAAGAGACACTACAGGCGGCCGAGTGTAACATCATATCATGTTTGTAAAACTTGCTTCCGATCAATTGTTCAAACGTCTTGATTGTCTTGAATCAGGCACGCTTACGCTCACGACGCCCGATGGAAAGACGCGTGTGTTTGAAGGCAAAAAAGCCGGCGAGAATGCCCATCTGGAACTACATGACTGGAGCGTCGTTGCCAATATGATACAAAAAGGCGATATCGGGCTCGCCGAAGATTATCGCGCGGGAAAATGGCATACGGACAACCTGGTCGATTTCACCGCGCTCGGTCTGCGTAACCGTCGCGTACTTGATGATTTAGTCATCGGAAGCCGTTATACCCGTGCTGCCTCAATGTTTTCATATCTTCTGAATATGAATACACTGAAAGGAAGCCGCCGAAACATCCATGAACATTACGATCTGGGGAATGATTTTTATGCGTTGTGGCTCGATCCTTCCATGACATATTCATCCGCAGTTTACGCAAACGAAATGGAAACCTTAAAGCAAGCGCAAGATAACAAATATGACCGTATTATCGATCGTATGGATACAAATTCGGGACGGGTTCTGGAAGTGGGTTGCGGCTGGGGTGGTTTTGCGGAGCGTGCACATCATAAAGGTGATTACGCCCTTAAAGGCATTACTCTTTCAGACAAACAACATGCCTATGCGGGCGAACGTACACGCGGTTACGCGGATATAGCGCTGGAAGACTACCGTCACCAGACAGGTTTGTATGACCGGATCGTTTCGATTGAAATGTTCGAGGCCGTGGGAGAGCATTTCTGGCCGACTTACTTCAAAAAGCTGGGCGAGCTGATGAAACGGGACGGCAAAGCCGTAATACAGACGATTACTATCAACGACACGGATTTCGCGCGTTACCGCAAAGGCGGCGATTTCATACGCAGCTTTATATTTCCGGGGGGAATGCTTCCCTCCCCAGCCCGTTTCCGCCAAGAGGCTGAAAAAGCAGGCTTGCGCGTTAATGGCGGATTTTTCTTCGGGCAGGATTATGGCCGAACACTGGTTGAATGGCTAAAAACATTTGATGCTAAAGTGGATCAAGTGCGCGCTCTGGGTTTCGATGAAGGTTTTATCCGTTTATGGCGCTTCTATTTGGGCGCGTGCGCCGGCGGATTCCGCGCGGGCCGTACCGATGTGATGCAAGTGGAGGTTTCCCATGCGGCATAACATAGTTCGTATGGCGTGCGTATACGCTATGATGGGCATTTCATCGGTGAACGCCGCCGAATATATAAATTCATATGTACCCGAACCCAGACTTGTCGGACAAGGACGCGCGCAGGTTTTGTTATGGGATGTTTATGATGCGAAACTATATGCCCCGTCGGGTGTTTATGCGGAGAACAAGCCTTTTGCACTGGAACTGAGCTATCTTCAGGAGTTAGAAGCCCGCCAGATCGCAGACCACGCGGTAAGGGAAATACGGCGCATGGGATACAATAATGAATCCAAGCTTACGGAATGGCACGGGCAAATGATTCAGATTTTACCCGATGTAATTCCTAGTAGCATTATAACCGGCGTTTCGACACCGAACGGTCCAACCATCTTTTACGCGGATGGCGAGGTTATCGGCCGCATCAATGATCCCGAATTCGGCAGGCATTTTTTCCGCATATGGCTTGATGTGCGAACCAGTACGCCAAGCTTGCGCGAAAATCTCCTGAACAAAAATACCGCAACGAAAGGATACCCTAATGAAACTCCTGTCAAAAATTCTAGCTCTGGGGGCAATTATGGTTCTTAGCGGATGCACATCCCCATCGCTCAGCCACTACGACAACACGAAACCCGAACTGGACATAAAGGAATATTTTGACGGCCCGATTCAGGCATGGGGGATCGTACAGGACTGGCGCGGAAACGTAACACGCAAGTTCGACATAGAAATGGTGGGGTCATGGGGGGGTGATACAGGAAAGCTCGAAGAGGATTTTGTCTATGACGACGGCAAGACCCAGCGCCGCGTATGGACCATTAAAAAGCTCTCGGATAATACTTATGAAGGCACTGCGAGCGATATCAAAGGAAAGGCCGACGGCAAAACCAACGGTAACGCGGTTCAATGGAAATACCAGATGAATCTGGAAGTGGATGGAAAGACCTATCTGGTCACCTTCGATGACTGGATGTTTCTGATGAAAGATGAAGTTCTTATCAACAGGTCCTACCTGAAGAAATTCGGAATTACTGTGGCGGAACTTACGATTGTGATGAAAAAGAAATAAAACATGAAAGCGCGCGTCAGGATATTTTTTGCCGTGCTTTGCGCGCTTTCCCTTTCGGCTTGCTCTTCCGCATCTTTTTTTGTTGCCAACCTTCCAATTCATTTCTCTGAAGCAGAGGTTAACTCCGATATTGCCTACGGCGATAAAAAAATTCAGAAGCTGGATATTTACACACCCAAAGGCCTGGAGGGCAAAGCGCCCGTGCTGGTGTTTTTCTATGGCGGGCGATGGACATTCGGAAACAAGGAACAATATGCCTTTGCCGCCCTACCCTTCGTGGAAAAAGGTTATGTTGTGGTCATTCCCAATTATTCTAAATATCCCGAAGTGAAATTTCCCGAATTTGTGAAAGACGCGGCCCGTGCGGTGTCATGGGTGCATGATCATATCGGCGAATATAAAGGCGATGCGAACCGGCTTTATCTATCCGGCCATTCGTCCGGCGCACATCTCGCGGCTCTGGTCAGCGCCGATCCAAGCTATCTCAAAGAATTCGGCAAGGATCGTAATATTATTACAGCGTTTTCGGGGCTGGCGGGACCCTATGACTTCATTCCCGAAGACGATGATCTGAAAGATATGTTCGGGCCCGCCGAGAACTATCCGAACATGCAGGTGACAAGTTTTATAGACGGCCGCCAGCCGCCTATGCAGCTTCTCCACGGGGCGGATGATGTGAACGTTATCCAACGCAACCTCAACCGTTTGCGAGATAAAATCGGGGAAAAAGGCGGCGTGGCAGAGACAAAAATATACCCCGGCATAGATCATAAGGAAATCATGGGCGCGCTCAGTTGGGTATGGCATGATAAGGCACCCGTAAGGGATGACATGCTGGATTTTTTTGAAAGACACAAATGAACAGTTATGCGGGTAAAACCGTCTGGATTATCGGTGCTAGCTCCGGCATAGGCCATGCGTTGGCGCGTGAGTTACATGTCCGCGGCGCCACTCTGGCTCTGTCTGCGCGCAACGAAAATGCCCTTAATGAATTGAACGCCAATCTGGGCGGCAATCATAAGGTTCTTGCTTTTGACGCTGCCGATCAGGCGGCCTTCGCACATACTTTTACGCAACTGGGGAAAATCGACAGCACCTTATATCTGGCGGCGGCCTACACACCTGGGAAAATCGCGGATATCACGCAAGAAGATGCTGCGGAGGCTATAGCTAGCAATCTGGCTGGAGCTTTCACGCTCCTGCGATACCTACTCCCCCGTTATAGAGCGCAAGGATATGGGCAGATCGCCTTGTGCGGCAGCGTAGCAGGCTACAGAGGTCTTCCCGGAGGTCAACCCTACAGCGCCACCAAAGCCGCCATCATCAATCTTGCGGAATCGCTGCGTGCGGAAGTTTACAACGACAATATTGATGTCAAACTGATCAACCCCGGTTTTGTCAAAACTTCCCTAACAGACAAGAATGATTTTAAAATGCCTATGATGATAGAGCCGGAAGACGCTGCGCGCGCCATAGCGGGTGGGCTTTTGGGCAAAGCTTTTGAAATTCACTTCCCGAAGAAATTTACGATCCTGATGAAAATTATCGATATTTTGCCCTATGGGCTATATTTTCCTCTTGTGAGTAAAATAAGCCGCTGAACCCGCATCGAAAGCTCCATAGACCGCAGGGCGGGACACACTATACGGAGAACAAATCGTGAAAAAAACGAACTTAATCCTGGACCAAAGATTGGGGGTTGACCACTTTCTTTTCAATTAATGTAAGCCCGTTTGTAGACAATATAAAAAAATGATTTGATTTTTTCAATCTTGGCGCCAAAGCCTTCCAGCGACATTTCTATATTCATCTGCTTGGCCGTGCTGCTATCGACGAAGGATATTGTGATCATCTTTCCGGTCTTCATCGTATTCAGATAGTCATCAGGAAGATCCACAGCGACGATACAGCCTGTCTGCGCGCACGTACGATATACTGCACGCGCGGGAGGATTTTTGTCCACCGTCAGCGTAATGCCTTCGGAAACCATCACGCCGAGCGGCAGCAAGATCACGGCTTGCGCTTTACCCTTGGTTTCCTTGGGATAGCCGACCGCGAATTCAATCAAGCGCTGCTTCGTTTCCTTAATCATGAGCCTTTGGAAGACTTCGCAATGCATGTCGCCGTCTGTATTGCAACGCTGCGTCCAAAACTCTTTGCCCTTTGTCGTAGAACTGGCGCGTTTCTGATCAGAAACGCTATCCATAGGAGGAGGCACATAACCTGCAAGGTCCCCCTGCTCTGTTTTTTCTTTTGCGAAAAAGACGAAATAAACGCCCCCCGCTGCGACAACAAGAGCAAGGACAATCAATAATTTGCGTACCATATTGAAACCGCTATGCTTAAAAATTGAGGGAAATTGGATTTTTTAGTAAACAACTGCGGCTCTTTTTACCCGTTTTAGAAGAACAATAGCAATCGCAAAAATTGTTTTATGGCCGTGGTGGTAGTCGCAAGATAACTTTTCTCAGATTATTAGAAGCAATAGACATGCTAAGAAGAGAAAAGAGAGCTGTTTAACACTTTAAGCCATGGATTATGGCAATAATATGCGATTTGAGCTTGTTCTTCTAAAGGCATAGCTTATTTGGTTAAGTATTGGTCAACCCCCAGTATAAAAGCTTTTAAATAGATTTTGCCTCGTGCTTGTAGAGTCTGGAAATCACTTCAAAAATAAAAGCTGTCGTCCAACCGAATAGAAGAAAGCCATTGACAGCCTCAATGCCGCTGAGCATTCGAAATGAATTTTCAAGCGTTATATCGCCATAGCCTAGGGTGGTGTAAGTAACTGTTGCAAAATAAAGAGCATCAGAAAAATTATCGAGTGGGGCGCAGTCAAGCGCTCTGTAAAGAAATGCCCATAACCATATATGAATAATATGAACGGCAAAGACAGATATAACAACGATTGCCGCTGTAATCGGCTGCCAAAAAGGGCGGCATAGGCGCTTGAGAAAATGTTCGGAAACACCCGTGCGCCTGATGATAAAATCCAATACAATGGCCTGTATCACGACGGTAACGCCAATCATCATCCCGCCAATAAGAAGTTGGAGAAAAAGATTCATTTTTTATTCCTTATCACGCTTTTAAAAATATCTGGCACAATTAACAGCGGTAGCATAACTATCAGGATCGCACCCCATTCCTGAGCTGACAAAGGCACGGTATGGAGAATATTCTGCAGGAAAGGCATATAAATTGCTGCAGCCTGCATCATGGTCGTAACAGCAATAGCGGCCATAATCCATGGATTTGAGAACCAGCCGATGGACGATAGCGATCCGCTGAGGTTGCGGAAACTTAAGGCTAGAACCTGCGCAGTCATGACGATATTCGTAAAAGCAACGGTGCTGGCCAGCGCAGGGGATTGATCAAGGTATAGCTGAAAGAGGATCAGGGTTGATACCCCTATATAAAGCCCAGCCAAGCCCAAAATGACCATAGTACCTTTTGTAAGAAGATGCTGATCGGCCTTACGCGGAGGCTCATCCATTATGTTTTTCTCTGGTCTTTCCACACTTAATGCAAGCGCCGTAATGCCGTCAGTCGCCAGATTGATCCATAGGATCTGAATGGGCAGAAGGATGAGCGGGCCGCCAAGCAGGATATTGAAGAATACAGCGGAGACTTCCCCGACGCTGTGCGCGGCCAGAAAAAACACAAATTTACGAATATTCGCGTATTGTTTTCGTCCTTCCGCCACAGCGGCAATGATCGAGGCAAAATTATCATCCGTCAGAACGATATCCGCTGCGCCCTTTGCGACATCCGTGCCACGTATACCCATGGCGATGCCAATATCGGCTTGCCTGAGCGCCGGGGCATCATTGACACCATCTCCGGTCATGGCTACAAGCTGGCTCTGTGCCTGAAGAAGTTTCACGATACGGAATTTATCTTCCGGCACGGCGCGGGCGAACAAGATATTCTGTTTTAGAAGCGCGGAGAGTGCTTCATCCGCCATGTCTTTGACTTCGGCCCCAGTGACAGCCTTGTTGGCTTTCAGGCCAATCTGCCGGCTGACCGCCAGCGCGGTATCCGGTGAATCTCCCGTAATTAGAATAACCCTTATGCCAGCATGCTGGGCTTTTATCAGCGCATCTCTCACTTCCGGGCGCGGCGGATCGCTGATACCGACGATCCCAAGAAAGGTCAGGTTCGTTTCCGCTTCCTGTTCAGTGATTTTTTCAGAATGAGTTGGAAATTTCTTATGTGCAAGCGCAAGGGTTCTGATGCCTTCTCTGGCCATGCCTTCATAAGCCTGTTGAATTTCTATGCGCCACGCATCAGTCAGTTCTGCTTTTGCGCCATTCACCAGCAGATGACTAGAAAGTGACAGCAGAACCTCAGGCGCTCCCTTGATATGAACAATCTGTCCCTCTGCTGTTTTTTCGACCACCGACATGCGCTTGCGGTCTGAATTGAACGAGTATTCTTCAACAAGATCGCCTCCATGATTTTGCGCCATTCCGAATTTTTCTGCCGCTACGATCAGGGCGGCTTCTGTGGGATCTCCCGCGATTTTCCAGCCCTTATCTCCCTGTTCGATCCGCGCGTGGTTGCATTTTCTACCTGTATCCAGCAGGGCCATAAGGCAGGTATTCGTTTGCGCATCTATGGAATGGTCTTCCATTGAAAATGAGCCCTCGGGTGTGTAGCCTTCCCCGCTGAGAGAAATCATACCGTCCGCTAGCCAGATTTTCTGCACCGTCATCTCGTTTTTTGTCAGTGTCCCGGTTTTATCGGTACAAATAACAGAAACAGCGCCCAGCGTTTCAGCGGCCTGCATATGACGTAGCAGAACTTTTTTCCGCGCCATGGCGGACATGCCGAGCGCCAGTGTAATGGTCACAACGGCAGGCAGACCTTCCGGCACGGCGGCCACGGCCAGCGATATGCCGGTCATCAGCATCTGCCCGATATCCCTGCCGCCCAGCATACCGATCACAACAACCGCGATAGAAACCAGCAAGGCCAGGGCGCCCAACTGACGCGCCAGAATGTCGAGATGTTTTTGCAGGTGCGTCTGCGTTTCCACTATGCCGCCAGTCAGTCCGGCAATGCGCCCTAGCTCTGTATCCATGCCGGTGGCGACGACAAGGCCTTCGCCGTGACCGTTGACGATATGCGTACCCATCCAGATCATATTGCGGCGGCCACTTAAAATCGTATTTTCCGGCAAAGACTCCACGGCCTTGTCCACGGCCACGGATTCCCCTGTCAGGGCTGATTCATCGGCTTTTAGATTGGTGACCTGAATAAGACGAAGATCAGCAGGCACGGCATTACCTGCCGCCAGCAAAACATGATCGCCGGGGATTAGTTTTTCAGATTCTATCACCTGCTCCTGACCGTCCCGGATCACGCGACACTTTGGAGACAGCATGTTTTTTAGGCTTTTAAGGGCCGTTTCAGCTTTCCATTCCTGGCCAAAACCCAGCAGCGCATTGAAAAAAATTATAATCACAATCGCAAAAGCATCGATTTTATCGCCTACGAAAAAGGAGAGCACAGCCGCTACTAAGAGGATGAGTACCAGCAGACTCCTGAACTGCCGGGCCAGAAGCGTGGGCCAGCGCGCAAATTCTTCATCCTTTAGTTTATTCATGCCATAGTCTTTTGGCCCGTCCTCCAATGATTTTTTAATCTCTTCAACGCTGAGGGCGTGCCATGAATTCATAATGTGGGATCTTTCTTCAAAAATCAGCTTAATGTTTGGATCACCACATCCGATTCTAAGGTGCGCTGCACCGGACAATTGGCTGCAACATCCACCAGCTTTTTATGCTGCTCAGGGGTCAATGACTCGCCTTGTATAATGATCTGCTTTTCAAACAAATCCACTTTTCCATTCTTGTCTGCAGTTTCAGACAACTCTGAGGCATTGATTTTTTGATGAGACAACCTGACTTCTACTTTTTCAAGCGGCCAGTTTTGCTGTTTTGCGTACCAGCGTACGGACATCGCTGTACATTCACCGAGCGCTGCCAGAAGCATATCGTAAGGTGCCGGACCAAAGTTTCCTCCACCGAACGATATCGGCTCATCACCTTTTATAGTGTGGCCTGAAACCGATATGGACACGGCGTAATCGCTCTCTCCGATTTCCTCAACATGAGCAGAAATTTTATTTTCACTAGCCATACTATGTTCCTTATTTTTTCATGATAAAATTATTGGCGCTAGCATTCTGATTCCAGGGTAGCTTCGCCATCAGGATTGCGAGCCCGCACCAGCCTGTAAGTTCAGCATTGATCAATCCCAATCCTAGAAGACCAGTCAACAGGAAAAATGCAGGGTTAACAAAATAGCCAAGTACGCTACCTATCAGTATCGAAAGACCAATAGTCAGTTGCACCTGGCGATCCAGCGGAAGAAAAAATTTGCCCGAAGTTTTTATACCGTAACCTGCCTGTTCCCATGCATTAATGCCACCTTCAAGATTATATATTTCCAGACTGGGTGTTTCTGCTAAAAGCTTTTCGCATGCTGCCGTACCCCGTTTACCCGCCTTACAATGAAGAACCAGTTTTTTACCTGAGCTTTCAGGCAGAGTGCCTTTAGAAATTTCTGCTAATGGCAGGAGCTGTGCACCCGGAATGCTTTCCGCCTGATTTTCTGCAGGTTCGCGGACGTCTATCAGCACAGCCTCATCTTTATCCAGCCAACTTTTGAGTGTGTTCGCATTGATCGTTTTAATAGACATAGAGTTACCCTTTCAGTTTGATATAGCAGGCTTGTGCCATGACAAGCTCTTCGTCCGTTGGAATGACATAGACCGGAAAATCGCCGATCCAGCGGAGCAATCTGGTAATCGTCTCACGGATAACAGTGGCATGTTCGCCAATGCCGCCGGTGAAGACGAGTGCATCCAGCCCGCCGAGCGATGGCAGCAAGCCGAATATCTGCTTTGCCGCTAGGGCGCAGTATAATCCTATTGCTTCCTGCGCGGGTGGGCTTTTGTTTTCCAATAATTCCTGCATGTCGCCGCTGATGTCTGAGACGCCTTTCAGGCCGGATTGGTAATATAGTAAATCGCTGACTTCCGCCGCCGACAATTCTTTTTCCATGAGAAGATACAAAAGAACGCCGGAATCGAGCGCGCCGCAGCGTGTGCCCATCATCAGGCCATCGAGCGTTGAAAATCCCATGGTGCTCGCAATGCTTTGTCGGTTTTTCATGGCGCAGGCGCTGGAGCCACCGCCGAGATGCGCAACAATTACCCTGCTATTGGCTTTGTCACCAGCGAATTCGGGCAGGACGGCAGCGATGTGTTGATAGGAAAGGCCATGAAATCCATAGCGCATAATGCCTTCATCGTGAAATCTTCGGGGCAATGGAAGTCTGCGCTCAACATCCGGCATGGTATGGTGAAATGCTGTGTCAAAGCAGGCGATATGCGGTACGTCAGGATATAATTTTTGTGCTTCTTCGATAAGACCAAGGGCAGCAGGTTGGTGTAAAGGAGCCATAGGGATGTAGGATTTCAGCTTCTCCAATACATCATTCGTAATAACTTCCGGATGTATAAAATCCCGGCCACCATGTACCACACGGTGACCAAAGGCGACCACCGCCAACTCATTCATAGAGCTAAGCCAGGTGCTGGTTTCTTTTGCGTTATGAGTGACAGCCTGACTTGTGGGCTTTAGTATCCCACTATCAAATGCAGCAAGCTTCGTATTTGTAGATCCAGCGTTACAAGTTATGATAACGCTATTCATGATCCTCTTGTCCTTGTGTACAGCAAGGAGAGAGCGCATGAAATAATCCGGTCGTCGGCATCGCTGGCACGGCTGGTCAGGATAATCGGGACTTTTGCGCCCAGCACGATCCCGGCCCCCTGTACCCCAGAGAAATATCGTAGCTCCTTATAAAGCATGTTGCCGGATTCAATATCGGGCACGACCAGAATATCCGCATCGCCTGCAACCGGCGAATTGATACCCTTGATCTTGGCGGATTCACGCGATACGGCATTGTCGAAGGCCAGAGGCCCATCGAGAATCGAGCCTGTGATCTGCCCACGCTCAGCCATTTTGCAAAGCGCCGTGGCATCGAGCGTCGAAGGGATTTTCTCATTGACGGTTTCCACTGCCGATAAGATCGCCACCTTTGGCGTTCCGAGCTTGAGCGCCTTGAAAAGATCAACCGCGTTCTGGACGATATCTTTTTTATCCATTAAGTTCGGTTTGATATTCAAAGCGGTGTCGGTCAGGAACAGGGGTTTTGGATAGCTTGGTACGTCCAGCACAAAGACATGACTCATGCGCCTGCCGGTACGCAGACCTTTTTCTTTATCAATAACTGCAATCATTAATTCTTCTGTGGCGAGTTTTCCTTTCATCAGGGCCTCCACTTTCCCCAGTAACGCCATCTCAACCGCAGCGGCAGCCGCCGCGTGACTGTGCGGGGTTGGAAAAATGGTGTAGGCGCTGATATCGATATGGGCGTCTTGTGCGACCTTACGGATTTTGTCTTCCGGCCCTACCAGCACCGGCTCTATAATACCGGCTTTTGCAGCCTCTATCGCTCCTGATAATGAAATAATATCGACAGGATGTACCACGGCGACTTTAAGCGGCTTTAAACCTGATACCTTGCCCAGCAGCCATTTATCATAGTTATGCGATGCCGTTTTCATCTGCACTTCCGGCAAAGGCACGGCGTTCCAGCAGATCCGCTCCGGTGATGCCAATGCCAAGGCTTCCCCTGAAACGACATGATCGCCTTTTTGATTAACGCACAGCGTTTCAAACGTAAGATGCTTGTGTTCATCATCTTTTTTAATAACCTTGATCGATGCCGTAATTGTGTCGTTCAGGTGTACAGGATGGAGGAATTCGAGGGTTTGCTTAAGGTATATTGTGCCAGGACCTGGTAGATGCATTCCCAGCAACACAGAGAACATGGATCCCATCCACATGCCATGGCCAACGATCTGGTGGAAAACATCGGTCTTCGCATAGGCTTCATCAAGATGCGCAGGGTTCATATCGCCCGTGACAGTCGCGAATAATTGAATATCCTGCTTGGTCAACGTGCGTGTTATATGTGCCGCATCGCCGACATTGATTTCATCATAGGTCTTGCTGGTAATAGATATTCCGGAATTATTCATTTTTATCTTTCATCAGTCCATTATTTTGTACCCTGCATCAATCATGTGTATTCCACCTGTAATATTTTTAGCCAGGTCACTCACCAAGAACGCGGCCATATTACCTATGTCGCCCAAGTCGACCAGTCGATGCATGGGCGCTTTTAAAAGGCTTGTCTCTAGAATCTCATCAAAATGGGCGATAGCTGAGGCCGCGCGGGTTTGCATCGCGCCGGGAGAGAGTGCATTAACACGGATATTCTTCTCGCCAAGCTCTGCGGCCAAATAGCGGGTTGCTGATTCAAGCGCGGCCTTGACTGGCCCCATCAGTCCATAATTCTCTACGACCTGTTCGCCGCCCATATAGGAAACTGTTAACAGGCTGCCGCCCTGTTTCATTAATGGTTCGGCTAGTTTGGCCATACGGATAAAAGAATGACAGGAAATATCCATGGCTTCGAGAAAACCTTCTTTAGAGCAATCGGTCACGCGTCCCCGCAGATCTAATTTTGGCGCATAAGCAATGGAATGCAGAAGAAAATCCAATTTACCCCAATTGTTGGATATAGCCTCAAAAACATCTTCTATCTGTTGCTTATTCTGAACATTACACGGCAATATGATTTCCGCAGACAGTTTTTCGGCCAATGGCTTGACGTATTTTTCAGCTGCTTCATTCAAATAAGTAACCGCTAGATCGGCGCCCGCATCATGAAAAATCCGAGAGCAGCCGTAAGCAATACTGTTCTCGTTGGCAATCCCGACGATAAGTCCTTTTTTACCCTGAAGATCTAGTAAGGCAGCCATCCTTCAGTCCTGAAACCAGACAACATCTTTTAGGTGATCTCTGATGTTATTCTCGGACAGATTAGTTAAATCCTTGTCGATTTCTATCGTAACGCGGGCATGTACAGCTTTACTTAACGCGGATCTGATGTCGCCCAGAGTATGTGGCGCAGCGACTACCGCCAGTCGGTCGAAGGCCTTTTCTCTTTCCGCTTCTTCAAGCCACAAGGACAGGCTATGAATAAACGCCTTATCCCCGTGATGCTGTTTTTCTTGCCGTGGGTCATGGCCATGCCCCGCGCCACTATCGCCTGCTCTGGCCATACTGTAATTATCGGTTTTTCCTAGCTGGGCTTTGCCCTCGATTGCGGTGGCATCGCCGATCATTTCCAGACCATCAGGCGTTATCTTGTAAATATGAGCCTTCATACGGTCAGCAACGATAACCCACAGGCGCGGAACATCATGTCCGCCATGGGTATGTTTGTCATTGGCAGCTTCACGGAAGCCTTTTTCAGCCAGCGCGCCGGTTAATTTCATAAATAGAATCCTTTCTTGAACCGCTTTCTTCGTGGGACAGATCGAGGGCTAAATTTGTGGCCGAAAGAGTCTGTGGTCCGTAAAGCCCCGCGCCACCTTCGTTATCCCATCGGAGGATTGCCCCCTGCCTCTGGGATATATCTTGAATAGATTCTGATTTATGATGGAACATAGCCAGATGCATTCCTTCCTTCATTCATTATTATTTCACTATACTACGTAGCATCCACATTGCTTTTTGATGTGCTGAGATTCTTTCAACCATCACATTTTCAGTCTCGTCATCATGCGCTTTTACGGAAGCTTGCTTTGCTAACTGGCAGCTTTTTACAACGGCCTCGTTCAACGTCATCAAGTTATGCACCATGCGATAAGCACGAACATTGGCGTCAGTTTCTTTATTCAGAGAATTCGACGTTGTCTTTAGAATTTTAAGAAGATTGTCACCTTCAAAAGGCAAGGCATAATCGTCTAGAGCACGGATACGCTCAGCAATACCATCAATCGCCTGAAACAGTTCGTTGTATTGCTCATCGAAAAGTTTATGCAGGGAAACAAAGTTTTCGCCTTCCACATTCCAGTGATAATTATGCGTTGCCAGATACAATCCATAAGTGCTTGCCAGAACATCCTGCAAAGTCTTGGCAACAGGGTTATTGGATTGTTTAGGTTGATGCAGGGTTACAGCAGTCGTCATTATTCCTCCTATTTGCAAGAATTATTGGCTTTCGATGGGCAAACGGATGAAAACACTTATCGTTCAAAAAAGAATTTTAATTAATAATTTGCTTTTAGTATTTATAGGGAGATTGCTTAACAATATTGAACTAGGCCTTTTGGATTGATCTTTAGGCAGAACATGAAACTTGAAGTTAAAAGTTAAAAGTTA
>JBEIHF010000009.1:0-73429 GCA_040381535.1 Micavibrio sp.
ATGTCGGACCGCTTCGGGAATTTCCCGGTGTTGGTTCTATATTCTCTTTTCCAACTGACACCAGAATTCTCGAAAACGTCCTAACGTTAAGGAGGATTATATGTCAGTTAGGCTCTTTAAATCACTTTTCTACAAATCCACGCTAATCCAGCAGGAGATCGAGCAGGAGCACCAGCGCCCCTGGCCTGATCGCTTCCGTTTGCTCAAGCTGAAAAAGATCAGGCTATCCATCAAGGATCGTCTGCAGCGCATGCTGGAGACGCATCAAATGACGATGCGTGGGATAAGGCTTGAACCTCAGCCCGTCCGCATCAAAAACCATTAAACCAGAAGGAGAAACAAAATGAGTAATGTTAAAATGAAAAAGCGCGACATCGAGAAAACCTATCCGACAAGTCAGTTTATCGAAAAACTACGCAGGCTTGCGGATTGCCTTGAGAAAGGAGAGCGATTTGATATCCAGATCGCAGGTGAGCGCATTTACGTGCCCGCTCACGCCGTTTTCAACATAGAACATGAACGTGACGCCGAGCAGGAGGAGATCGAATTTCAGGTCACCTGGAAACGCGAAGCTTGAACCAATAAAATTAAAGAAAGGAAATAAAATGCCACTATTAACATCACCAATTGATGGTTCGCCCATGAAGCAGATTAACCGTTTCGGGATCGAGATCGATGTATGCCCTACTTCAGGGGGCATCTGGCTCGATAAAGGTGAGCTAGAGAAACTTATGATTATCTTGAAAGAAGAATCAGGTAACGACCAACCTTATTCCCCTAACCAGAGAGAAGATGTACGCCATTCTCAGCCTCGGCATAGCGATTATGGTGACGATGAAGACGATGACGATGATGACCGTCATGGCCGTAGTAGCTACGACCGTGGCAACAAGAAAAAAGGCAAGATGTCCAGAATGATGGATATTTTTGATTTTTAGAAAACTTTGCTCAGGCGCTTCCCCTTAACAGGGGAAGCGCCAAAAGCGTAATCACTACAAATAATTTAAGGATTAATCATGTTTGAGTTTATGTTGAATTTTCTGCAAGCCGATTTTCTCGGAAAAGAAGCGTGGTTCTGGTTTCTATTTATTGGGATCGTCATCACACTGCTTGTTCTTGATCTTGGCGTTCTTCATAAAGACAATCATGAGATAGGCGTCAAAGAAAGCCTCTGGATGAGCGCTGGATATATTGCCATCGCCCTTCTGTTCGGAAGCTGGATCTGGTGGGAAATGGGGCCAGAGTCTGGCATCAACTATATGACCGGATTTTTTGTTGAGAAAACACTGGCCCTTGACAACATCTTTGTTATTTCCTTGATATTTGCTTACTTTGCGGTTCCAAAGCTTTACCAGCATCGCGTTTTGTTCTGGGGTATTCTGGGCGTTATCATATTGCGTGGAATTATGATTGCGCTTGGGGCATCCCTTGTTAGCCAATTCAGTTGGATTCTATTCATTTTCGGCGCTTTCCTCGTCCTCACAGGTATAAAAATGCTCTTCGCCAGCGGCGATGAGAAGGACATGGGCGAGAATAAGCTCATTAAATTCTTACGCTCAAGGATGCGTGTCACAGAAGAATTTCATGGACAGCGTTTCTTCGTTAAACAGACCGATCCTAAAACAGGCAAGCTGGCGCAATTTGCAACACCCTTATTTCTTGCTCTGATTATGGTTGAAGTCGCCGATCTCGTTTTTGCAGTGGATTCCATTCCGGCCATTTTTGCGATCACGACTGATCCTTATATAGTTTATACGAGCAATATCTTTGCCATCCTTGGCTTGCGGGCACTATATTTCGCCTTGGCTGCCATGATGCACCGCTTTGTGTACCTCAAATATGCTCTTTCAGCTGTTCTGATCTTCATTGGCGGCAAGATATTCTGGAGCCACCTAATGGGCAAAGTCGATCCAGCAATTTCCTTGTCTGTTACGATTGGAATATTGGCAGCAGGGATTATCTTCTCACTCTTAAAAACTCGCAATGACCAGATTGCGCCTGAAAAAAAGATATAAGAAGGATTTAATGAATATTTTTAAAACAGCTATTCTTCTGGCTGGGCTGACCGCCCTATTCGGGTGGGCTGGCTGGGCCATCGGTGGGCAGTTGGGGTTGATCATAGCCCTGATGATCGCCGCCGCGATGATTGTAGACAGTCGCTCTAATCCTTGGGGGATAGCTTAAAATGAAATTCTTGGTTTTTCTTAGTGCATTCTTGGTCTCTTGGCCCGCAGTCGCCAGTGTCTTGTCCGTCAGTTCTCCGGATGTAAAGCAAGGCGAATGGAGCGTAGAAACGGGCATGTCGTGGGAAATGGATGACGACTCGGAGAAGGATGATGTTCGTGAATATGCGTTCGAGATCGGGTATAGCCCGACTTATTTCTGGAACACGGCTTTTGAGTTTTCAGCCGAGCAACAGGAGGGCAATGCCGAATACGCAGTCACGGCTTGGAAAAATACGCTCCAGTTCGTAAAACAGAATTCAGAATCTCCTTTGTCTGCGGGTTTGCGCCTTCAATACGAAAAAGCGCATATAGATGGTGACGCTGATGAAATTACGGCGCGTTTATTGCTCCGTCATCAAAACAAAATCCTTGATACCAGATTCAATATCGGCGTTGAAAGAGAAATAGGCTCTGATGCTGAAAGTGATTTAGCGGGAGATGTCCGTGCCAGCGTTCGCTATAAATGGAGCGACGATTTTAAACCCTCTATTGATTATCTTGGCGATACGGGAAGCCTCCATAATCTCCAAGGTTTTGAAAACCAGGATCATCGCATAGGTCCAGTTTTATATGGCAGTTTTGATGATATTTCCTATGAAGCAGGGTATTTAACAGGATTTTCCAATAAGGCTTTTGATCATACTTTTAAAATTGCCTTTGGGTTGTCGTTTTAATCTATATCTCATCTATACATCACAGTTTTTTCTTATTTATCCGAATTCACTCCGGACTTAGACTCCTCTAAAGGGGGCGGCTCAAAATGTGAATGATGAAATTTTCGCCGATCTTTATGGAGATTCGGCGGGAATTCTTTTCGTGAATAAAGGCAAGCCTAAGTCGCCGAAAGAAGCTGAAACAATAGCCGCTCAGATCAGCATCATTGCTGGTGCAGATGGTTCGCTCCAGTACCAAGAAATGACGGTTTTGAAGGGGGTTCCTTCTTCCTGGGAACCTTGGCAAGATAAGATGGTGCCGTCGAGAGGATATGTACCTCGATAAAAAAATGTACTTAATTTCAATTACTTAGAACTAAATAATCTTTGCCAAATGCAACAAAAAAATGCTACATCAAGTTATTCTTCTTCGAGCTCGGTATTATCGGCGTATTTCAAATTCTTAACGAGCAAGGCTCGTAATTTTATATGTAAAGCCCAACGAAAACCCAAAATGCCTTTACAGATCTAAAAAAGCGGGAAAAGAATTTTCGGGTTTTTGATAGGTACGCCGAGAGACCAGTTAAATTCGAATTGCTGGCGAAAAGTGTCGGCGACACTCTGGCTGCGGATCAGGATGATGCGCATGGGGTTCCAATGGATCAGCGCATATTTGTCGGCGTAAACAAAATAGGGGATTTGCCCGAAAACTGCCTTGGGCACACAGCGGTAGGAATCATCCGCGCCGACACAGACATTATCGCCTTCCTTAATCAAAAGGCGTGAACGAATACCGGCCTTGAATCTCCGCTTCATTTCATCACCGACCTTATCGCCATAGACATCGAACCACAGTTTTTCGTCCATGCCGCTCATCAGCATCTCCCCGCCTGTGCCCTGAAGCGTCACCACCACGTCATCCCAGATTTTCTGAATCGCATCGCTGTCTTCAAGAATATCGATCTTGAAAATCTCTTTGCGCAAATCGACGCCAGTTTCACCCAGAAATTCGACACCGTTCGTCTCAAACGCCTTTTGAATGGCATCGATTGTGCCGGAACGCGGGTTACCGGTGTTTTGCTCCAGCCGCGCTATCGCGGGTATGGAAACGCCGCTCACTTGCGCCAATTGGCTTTGTTTCCAGCCTAAAAGTGCCCGCGCGGCGCGGATTTGCGTGATGGATATCATTTCGGCTCCCTAAAGATTTATAATATATCATAAGCAAATTAAAAAACAGCATTATTAGTTTGACATAATCAAAATCGTTGTATATAACATCACATAAGATAAATTAATGTTATTATAAAACAATAAGAGGATATTCAAAATGAGACGCGATGTATTTGCAAAGGCAGCTAGCGGCCATAACGCAAAAGATGGACTAAAAAACCTTAAGGTGCCCACTTGTACTATGGGGGATCGCATCCTGTGGCTAGGCAATGACGGAAAGATCGTAATTGCGCCAAAGCCACCTAAAGAAAATTTACTTCCTGAATCCTCTAGCTTGGTCGTTAGCAACGATGGCAGATGCACCGCCTCGCTGATAGACGGTGTGCTTCAGCCCGCTTGGCTTAATCGGTATGACCCTCATTATGTTGCGCCATGGGAGAAAAGTTTTACTGATGATCGCCTGAAAGGGGCACGCCTTACTGGTATAAGATTAATATATGGAGATAGTGTTGTGATTAAAGCCGTAACGCCTGATGCCCAAACTATACAATTTACATGTTTTCAGGATCGACGAGGTTTAGAAATTGAAGAAGACCACTCCTTCTGGCCTGACCAAAAACTAGTTTAGTATTAGAAATAAGAACTTACAGCTTATAATAGGATCTACTTTGCAGCTGAGGCGCCCAATAGTAAGAAAGTGGTGCCGTCGAGAGGAATTGAACCTCCGACCCACGCATTACGAATGCGTTGCTCTACCCCTGAGCTACGACGGCGCACGGGCGCGAATATAGGAGAGGGGGGTGGCCCTCGCAAGGCTTTTTTGCCGCACGATTTGACGCTTCCCGATAAATCCTCTACATAGGCCTCGGAAGGTCGGCGCAGGCGGGAGTTTCGCCAATCCGGTCAGGGCCGAAAGGCAGCAGCCGCAACGAATTTGCTCTCGGGTTGTGTCCGGCCTTCCACTTGCTCCCCTCATATCCGCGCCCTTTACTTTCAGCACGAGCGCTTTCAAGCAGGTTGTGCGCTTCCCCTTCATGCTCTCGAAGCTGCTTAACATTATGAAAATATAAAGCTTTTTGGTTAAGTCCATAATGTTTGAAATGGCTTCGGAATCGCTCTAGTTATAAGTGATGTCCGATACAGCTAAAGAATACCGCGTTCTCGCGCGAAAATACCGTCCGAAAAATTTCGATGATTTGATTGGTCAGGATGCTCTGGTTCGTACCCTGAAGAACGCCATTGAAAGCGGACGCATCGCCCATGCCTTTATGCTCACGGGTATTCGCGGCGTCGGAAAAACCACCACGGCCCGTATTATCGCGAAGGCTCTGAACTATGCGGGACCCGATGGCAAGGCCGGCCCCACGACGGGTAATACGGATGATTGCGAAATCTGCAAGGCGATCACCGAAGATCGGCACCCAGATGTGTTTGAGATGGATGCCGCATCCCGCACGGGTGTTGACGACATCCGTGAGATTCTCGATGGCGTGCGCTATGCACCCACAAGTTCGCGTTACAAAATCTATATTATCGACGAAGTGCATATGCTTTCCAAAAACGCGTTCAACGCGCTTTTGAAAACACTGGAGGAACCACCCCCGCATGTTAAATTTATTTTCGCCACAACGGAAATTCGCAAAGTTCCTGTGACGGTGCTTTCACGTTGCCAGCGTTTCGATCTACGCCGCATCGATGCCACAACCCTTGCCGACTATTACAAAAAAATCTGCCAATGGGAAAAAGTGAAATGCGACGATGAAGCACTGTCGCTGATCTCCCGCGCCGCCGATGGCTCCGCGCGTGACGGTCTTTCTATGCTCGACCAAGCCATTGCGCTTTCCCAAGGCGCTGTCACCGCACTAAAAGTGAAAGAGATGCTAGGGCTTGCGGACCGCGGCCTCGTTCTTGATCTGCTTGAAAAAGCGGTGAAGGGCGAATGTGAATCTGCGCTAGCGACTATGGATGATCTGTACAGGAAAGGTGCGGACCCGTCCGTGATTATCGGCGATATGCTGGATTTATCCCATCTTCTAACGAAACTTCGCGCCGTGCCTTCGATGAAAGATTCTCTGCAGGTAATGGCCCGTGAAGAAATGGATCGCGCCGCCGATCTGGCTTCCAAACTTTCCATGCCTGCGCTCGCGCGCGTGTGGCAGATATTGCTCAAGGGCTTGAACGAAGTGAATTTCGCCCCCGTGCCGCAAAAGGCTGCTGAGATGGTGGTGATACGCCTTGCCTATTCCGCTGATCTTCCCGATCCTGCAGAACTCATCAAAAAACTCAAAGACGGTCCGCCTATATCAAGCGGTGCATCGCCTATCGCACCTCCGCCATCGGGCGGCGGATCGTATCAAACCGTCAATGTCGCCGCTAACCATGGCGGCAATGGCGGCGGCGCTTCCACGGCTGCGGCCGTGAAAGTCGAAACCGCTTTGGCGCCCACGCCCATCACGGCGATTGCATCCTTGCAGGATGTACGCTCTCTTCTCCAACAGGCGGGTGAAATGATGCTGGCGACGCAAGTGTATTTGAACGTGCATCTGGTAAAACTGGAAGAGGGGCGTTTGGAATACCGCCCCGCCGCGAACGCTTCGCCGAACCTCGCGCAGGAGCTTACCATCGCTCTCAAAGCCGCGACGGGCAAACGCTGGATGGTTACGGTTTCGACCTCTCCCGGCCAGATGACATTGGCCGAAGGCGAGAAGGCGGCACAGCAGGAATGTTTTGATAAAGTCCTGGCCAACACTCTTGTTAAACAAGTGTTCGACATTTTCCCCGAAGCGGAATTGAAAGCCATTCATAATAAAGCGGATTTGCAATGAACATCGCCAAGATGATGCAACAAGCGAAAGCCATGCAAACCAAAATGCAAGATATGCAAGAACGCATGGGCCATGTGAATGTCGAAGGCAATGCCGGCGGCGGCGCGGTGCGCGTCACCATGACCTGCAAAGGTCAATGCAAAGGTATCGCGCTTGATGCTTCCGTCGTGAAAGCCGATGATAAGGAAATGCTCGAAGATTTGCTGATGGCCGCTATCAACGATGCCAAAGCCAAAGGCGATGCGAAGATGGCCGAAGAAACCCAAAAGATGATGGCCGATATGGGCCTTCCCCCCAATGCTTTGGGCGGTGGCGGCGGTTTACCGTTCTGACATGAAAATCGCCACGTGGAATATAAACTCCGTCCGTCTGCGCGCGCCGAGCGTCCTTGCAATGATGCAAAAACTCAAACCGGACATAGTGTGCCTCCAAGAAACGAAATGCCCCGACGAGCTCTTCCCGTCGCAGGTTTTTGCGGATGAAGGCTATGTGCACCAGCATTTTCACGGCATGAAATCCTATAACGGGGTGGCCATTCTCTCCAAAGTGCCGTTCAAATCCAAAAACATCCATCATCGTTGCGGAAAACAGGATTGCCGCCACATCGCCGCGAACTTCAACGGTTTCGAGCTCCACAATATTTACATCCCTGCGGGCGGCGATATTCCTGATCCCGACGCCAACGATAAATTCGCACACAAGCTGGATTTCGTGGATGAGCTTAAAGGCTGGTTCGCGGACCGCTATTCCAAAGACCAAAAGCTTATTGCCGTCGGTGATTTTAACATCGCGCCGCTAGAGCATGATGTGTGGAGCCACAAACAGCTTTTGAAAGTTGTTTCCCACACACCGATCGAAACCGAAAAATTTGCCAAGATGTACGGGAGCCTCGATTGGCACGATGCCATTCGTCACTTCGTGCCGGAAAACGAGAAATGCTACACATGGTGGAGCTACCGCAACCACGACTGGAAGATTTCCAACCGCGGCCGAAGGCTCGATCATATCTGGGTGACCAAGCCACTTTCAAAAAAGCTCAAATCACACAAAATTCTGTTCGAAGCCCGCGATTGGGAGCAACCATCCGATCACGTTCCCGTTATGATCGACGTGGACATCTAGCGTTTCCGACCCCACAGCCACAACCCGATAGATCCCAATATCAAGACCTGTCCTGCAATCCACAGTAGAGCGCTCATGATGTTGCCCTCATCCGATATATAACCCACGATCAAACTTGTGGGAATGAATAGGAAATGCACCATCAGGTTGGCGGTCGATAGAATCGTTGCGCGCCGTTCGGAACCTACGCGGGAATTGATGGCGTTGTTGACACGGGGCGTGCCTATCGCCCATGCCAGTGTGCCTATCAGGAACATGGGTATGCCGATGATGGCCACGGGAAACAGCACGAGCGTTACGCACGCCGCCGTCAGGACAAACACCATGGTGCCGAGCGCCGCGCGGTTGCTGCCCCAATGCTCGAATGTGTGGCTGTAATGCCCCACAAGACCGCTGATAACGTAGCTGCCTGCCATTATAACGCCGAACCATTCCACGGAAATGCCTACGCCCGCGAAATAGGGTTGCTGTGACCACATCATCAGTTTCGTGCCCGTCATCACGACTGTTGACACTAGAATGATGCCCGTGATTTCTGGATGGCCGCGGAGTGCGTATTTCATCGTCTCCCAGATATCGCGGATGATATGCTTTTCCACGCTTTTGGTGTGCCGCACAGGTTCGCGCACAAAAGAAATCGTAATCATGGCGGCCAGAAGCGTGAATATTTCCAGCAATAAGGGAAGCTGCGGATCTATCTTGAAGCACAACGCGCCGATGATAGCGGCGATGGCAACCGCGTAAATTCCCATCGCGTGGCGTTTGCCGTCGATGCGGCGATAGCGTCCTTCCTCGCCTTTTTCCAGCAACAGATCATAGAGCATGGCCGTGTCGGTACCGGAATTCAAAGCCACCGCGATGCCGATAATGCCTTGCGCCAATGATGCCATGAGCAAATTGTCCGCAAAGAGCAGGACGACATATCCGATGATGGCGAAAAGCGCGCCGACCATGAGCGTCGTGCGGCGTCTCCATACATCGGAAATCCATCCGCTCGGCACTTCGGCCAGAAGGACGACGGCCGAAAACACCGCTTCGCCGATCAAGAAGTCGCGGAAGGACAGGCCGATGCTCGCGTAATACGGCACAATAACGGGCAGTATAAACACCAAATTGGTGAGCATCGAACGGGTATGAATGAGGGCGATATCGCGTTTCATCTGAGCCTCAATTCATATTGCATATCCATGTCTTTGCTGCCATCGCCGAACACATTTTCCTGTTCGCCGATATATTGGAACCCGAAGGCTTGGTTGGCGCGGCGGGAAGCTTCGTTGCCTTTTCTGTGACCAATCAGAAGACGGTCGAACAAACCGGATTCCCTTGCCCAATTAATACGGGCTTCATAGATCAGGTGCGAGTAACCTTGGCCGCGATAGGTTTTGCGGATATACCCGCCGATCAAAGCGCCGCATCTGCTGCCCTCATCCTTCATGAACACGCCGCCGGTGCCGACCATGTCATCGCCATCGAATAGGCCGAAGAAAGCCTGCGATGCACCGCACAGCCCGTCCTGCCACTCGGCATCGGATCTTCCGACGTTCTCTTCGTAAGAGGAGCCATATTTATCGGCATGCAGGCGCGAGGCCTCGAGGCGGAGTGCCTTATAGGCTTGCCAGTCATCTTTTTCGAGTTTTCGTACAAACATAATTGGTCTCCTTTCGTTTTGCTTCGAAAGGCCGACAGAGAATCTACGAAGTGGGGGAGATGTTTCTGTCAGAGCCTTTCGCGGGCGCTGACAGTGTTTAAAACTACACGATCAGCGATAAATACGCGCCATTATCCGTGCCGGATTCAAGTCTCGGCGCGGTGTGTTTGGCTTGCGTGTTCATCGTGATGCAATGTCTCATGCATTCATGGAAACACAGTTGGTTGTTTTCGGGCAAGTAAATTCCTTGACTTGCCGTAGCGTTATATGAGATATGTAGGCCGCAATAAGTTTTGGGTATTCGATAACTAGTTGAAAACTAACAATAAAGTCGAATAATCCCGCGATACAGTCATCCTCTTCCCCCATCATTATCGGGCGGCATAAGTGGTTTTCAGTATCAGCTTGATGCTTTGAACCGCGGCTATGACCGCTAAACACGCCCCATGATGGAGCGTGCGATATAATGATGAAAGACTAATGATGACCACAAACTTTAAAGAGTTTGCGCTTAATCCTGCGCTCCAAACTTCCCTTGAAAACATGAAATTCGAAATCCCCACGCCGATTCAGGCGATGGCTATTCCGCTTGGCCTCGAAGGCCGCGACATTCTAGGCTCCGCACAAACGGGTACGGGTAAAACAGCCGCGTTCTGCGTTCCGATGATCAACTTCCTCTTGGAAAATCCTACCGCGCACGCGCTTGTCATGCTTCCTACCCGCGAACTCGCGACGCAGGTGCATGATGTCGCCCGCAAAATGATCGGCTATGATGCGAAAGGCCCCAACGGGATCAAAACCGCATTGCTGATCGGCGGCGAACCTATCGGTAAGCAATATGCGCAATTGCAGCGTCGTCCGCGTTTGATCGTGGGCACGCCGGGCCGTATCAACGACCATTTGCGCTCCAACCAAGATCTCGTCGACCGCGTTGAATTCGCCGTACTCGACGAAGCCGACCGTATGCTCGACATGGGCTTCTTGCCCCAGATCGATTCCATCCTGTCGGAAACGGCGATCAAACGTCAGACGATGATGTTCTCTGCCACGTTCCCCGATTCCATTGTGAAATTCTCGCGTCAATACTTGAACAACCCCGAGCGTATCTCTGCGGGCGTTCAATCCAAACCGGGTGAAAATATCGTTCAGGAAACGACGTTTGTCGCACAGGAACAAAAATACGACGAACTGATGCTCCAGCTTTCCAAGCGCGAAGGCTCTGTCATCGTGTTCGTGCGCACGCAACATGGCGCGGACAAGCTTTCGGTGAAACTGAACCGCGATGAACAGACGTCCGAAGCCATCCATGGCGGCCTACGTCAGCGTCAGCGCGACAAGGTCATCCGTATGTTCCGTAACGGCGAAATCCGCATCCTTGTGGCAACCGACGTTGCCGCGCGCGGTCTGGACGTTCCCCATATCGAACATGTCGTAAACTATGATCTGCCCCAAGTGGCCGAAGACTATATCCACCGTATCGGCCGTACGGCCCGTGCTGGTGCGAAAGGTCACGCGGTTTCCTTCGTTGCGAATGGAGAAAAACATTTGTGGCGCGATATCGAACGCATGCTGAACCCGAATGATCCGGGCTCCGAAATCCGTGAAGGCGGACGTGGTGGCACGAAAAAACAATTCGGCGGCGGTAAGAAATTCGGCGGCAAACCTTCTTTTGGCGGTGAGCGTAAATCTTTCGGCGGCGGCGATCGTCCCGAACGCAATTACGGTCCAAAAAAGGAAAGCAAATTCGGCCCACGTAAGCCTTTTGGCCGCGCAGACCGCAAGGAACGCACGGCAAGCGGTGAAAACGCAGGCTACAATCCTGATGGCGCCTTCCGCTCTTCGGAACCACGCACGGAAGGCGCTTTCGATGCCCGTCCACAACGCAGTTTCGATCGTAACGATCGTCCGCAACGTTCCGAAGGTGGTTACCAAGGTAAACGCGAAGGCGGATATCAAGGCAACCGTGACAGCGGTTTTAAAAAGCCTTTCAAGAAAGAAGGCGACTTTGCTTCCAACCCTGATTCCTACAAGCGTACGAATTCCGGTGATCGTAAAGAAGGCGGCTTCAAGAAACCCTACAACCGCGACAATGCAGATCGCCCCCGTTCCAACTACGGTGATCGTCCGCAACGCACCGAGGGTGGTTACCAAGGTAATCGCGAAGGCGGCTATCAAGGCAATCGTGAAGGTGGTTTCAAAAAACCCTACAGCCGTGATGGCGGTTCCGACCGTCCTCAAGGTGATCGCCCTCAGCGCAGCGAAGGTTATCAAGGCAACCGCGATGGCGGATTTAAAAAGCCCTACAACCGTGACAACGCGCAAGGTGATCGTCCCCGTTCCAACAGCGGCAACCGCCCGTTCGTAAAACGCGAAGGCGGATCTACTGAAGGCGGATTTAAGAAACCCTTCCGTAAAGAAGGCGAAGGTTTCAAGAAACCTTACGTGGCCAAAGATGGCGGCGCCAAACATCATGAAGGCCGCACCTTCCGCAAGGATGGCGGCGAGCGTTCAGAAGGTCATTCAGCACGTTCTAAAAAAAGAGCCTACTGAAATAAGAATACTAATATAAGAAAAGCCGCTTTTTAGCGGCTTTTTTGTTGAACCTGCAACAAATCGATCTAGTTTTTATACTGTAATAAATCCTTCATGGAGGCAGATATGCTAGCGCACAACGATATAGTTGCAACCATCGCCGTAAGCGATATGGCCAAGGCCCGCAATTTTTACGAGAAGCAATTGGGTCTTACGCTCGAAGAAACGATGGGTGGCGGTATAACAACATATAAGGCTGGAGATTCCCGCGTGTTCATTTATAAATCCGATCGCGCTGGCGATTCCAAAGCCACGGCCGCCACATGGGCCCTCGAAGATAAAATCGAAGACATGGTTTCTGAATTGCAACAAAACGGAATTTCATTTGTACATTTCGATATGCGCGGCGTCGAGCACAAGGGTGATATCCATGTCACGGAAACGGGCATGAAGGCCGCGTGGTTCAAAGACCCGGACGGCAATATTCTCTGCCTCGTGCAGACGCATTTTAATTAATAAAAACCCCGCCGAGAAGCTGGGTTTTTTCAAGATATTTGGAAATAACATTGTTATTTTTTTATAACTTATGGTAATTCTGCGCCATGGAAATGAACATCAGGGAAATCTTTGATTCAGGCGCCGTGAATGCTGTTCTGCTCGACCATGCCGGCGTTCTAGTTGATATAGAGAACCTACACGGTGCTGCACGCGCGGCTGTTTTCAACGAATTCGGATGTAATCTCACACCTGCCGATGGCAAAAGCATGATGGGCTTTGGTGAAAAAAGATTGTTTGAATATATGCAAGGCGGAATCAAAGACCCTACCACTTTGGGCCCGCATTTGCGCTTGCTGGAAGATTTCAAAATTGTTGTCGAAGGTTTTGATGGAGACTGGCAAGCTTTCAAAAAGAAGCACGAAGAAAAATATGATGTTTTATATTCACAGGTTGATGATCCGCTTCGCCTTGTAACACAAGGGCTCACTGAATTTCATATGGCTGCTTACGAGCGCGGCATTCCTGAAGGTATAGTTTCCAATTCTGCACGCGCCCATGTTATGGCTGATGCGGCGCTAAACATCCAAAGCTTTAATCAATTGTGTTTTGCCCTGCAAAAAGAAGTGGTCACCCATGAAGATCTTTTCAAAGTGACATTGACGGCAGACGATATAAAGGAAATGGGGGTGCCGTCAAAGCCCTCCATGGCGCCCTATCTGCTCGGTGCCGTAAAAATGCAAACCGTTTCCGGCTTGGAAAATCTGCGTATGAACGAAATTCTTTGTATCGAGGATTCCAAGATCGGGTTTACTGCCGCTGATTCTGCAGGCCTTTTGGTGGTCCAGCGTTTTTACAATACTGCTGTAAACAGGGATGCTTCCATTCGCAATTCTAGGGCGTTTGGCTGGGTTGCCGAAGATGAGCCACTGAACAGAATCAAACTTAATCCTGACCATCCTGTTGCTCACCGCATCATGAATGGTGATTTCAAAAGACAGCTTTCCGTGTTTGGCTCGTGATTAAAAAACCCTCGATCCGTGGGCTTTTTCTTGTTCAATGCGGGAGCGCTTAAGCTTCGCCGCCGGCTTTTTTGGTTTCTTTTTTGGCGCGGTCGCGTGTGTTAGAATCAAGGTGTCTTTTGCGAAGGCGCAAGGATTTTGGCGTTACTTCGACCAATTCGTCCTCGTTGATATACGACATCATTTCTTCCATCGACATGCGTTTTGGTGGGACGAGCGTAACGGCTTCGTCCGCGCCCGATGAACGCACGTTGGTCAATTGCTTGCCTTTGAGAACGTTTATCTCGAGGTCGTTTTCGCGGCTATGTTCGCCAACCACCATACCGGCATATACCTTGTCGTTGTGGCCGATGAACATGATGCCGCGGTCTTGCAGCTTCCAGATCGCGTAAGCAACGGCGTCGCCTTTGTCAGTGGAAATCAGGGCGCCGTTGCGGCGGGCCATAATGTCGCCTTTATAAGGGCCGTAGCTGTCGAAGATACGGTTCATAAGGCCGGTACCGCGTGTGTCGGTCAGGAATTGCGATTGGTAGCCGATCAAGCCGCGCGAAGGGGCGAGGAACATGATGCGGGTCTTGCCTGCGCCCGACGGGCGCATATCGCGCAATTCCGCTTTGCGCTGGGTCATTTTTTCAACCACGGCGCCGGAATAGATGTCATCCACGTCGCAGGTGATTTCTTCATATGGCTCCAGCAGGTTGCCGGCTTCGTCTTTTTTCAACAAAACGCGGGGGCGGGACACGGAAAGCTCGAAGCCTTCGCGGCGCATGGTTTCGATCAAAACACCAAGCTGTAATTCGCCGCGGCCTGCGAGTTCGAAAGCATCGCGGCCTTCGGATTCGGTGACGCGGATGGCGACGTTGGTTTCGGCTTCGGCGTTCAAACGCTCGCGGATCATGTTGGACGTGAGCTTCTTGCCTTCGGTGCCTGCGTATGGCGAGTCATTAACGGTAATGGTGACTGCCATCGTCGGAGGATCGACAGGGTCTGTCGGGACAGGAACGGTAACGCTCGGGTCGCAGATCGTGTCGGCCACGGATGTCTTCACCATGCCGGCGATGCAGATGATGTCGCCTGCAACGGCTTCGATGACGGGAACGCGCTCGATACCCTGATAAGAGAAGAGTTTCGTAAGGCGGAATGTTTCCACCGTTTTGCCGTCGAGGCCAATGGCTTTTACGGCCATGTTGACTTTGGGGTGACCGCCGTAAACTTTGCCGGTCAAAACGCGGCCCAGGAACGGATCGGAAGAGAGGAGTGTCGCCAGCATAGTGAAAGGCGCGCTTTCCAGCACTTTGGGCGCGGGCACATATTCCATGACCAATTCCAAAAGAGGGTGGAGGTTTTCGCGCGGCGCTTCGAGGCTCTTCGCGCACCAGCCATCACGGCCGGACGCGTAGAGAACGGGGAAGTCGAGCTGCTCATCCGTTGCCTCCAAGGAAACGAACAAATCGAACACTTCGTTCAAAACATCATCGGGGCGGGCGTCGGAACGGTCTACTTTGTTGATCATAACGATCGGCTTGATGCCGAGTTTCAAAGCTTTGCCCAAAACGAATTTGGTTTGCGGCAGCGGGCCTTCGGCCGCATCCGTCAAAAGGATAACGCCGTCGCACATGTTCAACACGCGCTCTACCTCACCGCCGAAATCGGCGTGGCCCGGTGTGTCGATGATGTTGATGCGCGTGCCTTCCCAATCGATGGCCGTGCATTTCGCCAGAATGGTGATACCGCGTTCTTTTTCCAAATCGTTGGAATCCATGACCCGCTCTTCGACGTTCTGGTTGGCGCGGAAGGAACCTGATTGTTTCAGGATATTGTCGATCAGGGTGGTTTTCCCGTGGTCGACGTGCGCGATGATCGCGATATTGCGGATCAATTTGGAATCAGTGGCGGCCATAAAAATTCTCGTTTCTTTTCAGTTGGTTAGGAGTCCCGTGTCGGAAACGCCCTGTATCTGCCGCCGATGTACAGTAAATCGGGGCCAAAAACCACTAAAATATGAAGAAAAACGCCTGTTCTACTTCTCGAGATAATCCAGATCGGCGGCAAAAGTCTCGCGCATGGCGAACGCGCCGAAGAGGGCAAGGGCGTATACGACCAGCCCCACGATCAATGCGGCTTGGTCGAGCGGCATATGTTCCTTCAAGGCCGCCACCGAAAGCGTGATGGGAATGGTCGCGGCTCTGGAGAAATTGGGGACGCTGGTCGTGATGGTCGCGCGCAAATTGGTGCCGAAGCTTTCCGATGCCGCCGTGACGCCCAAAACCCAGCATCCGCAACCGATGGCCGCACCGACATAGATGATGATAAGCGCAGGATAATTGAAATCAACGGGGCTTAAAAGAAGCGTGAGCACCATGATGAGGCCAAGCGATATGAAACCGATCAGAACTTTTTTTCGGCTTTTGACCGCGTTGCTTATCCACGCGCTGACGAAATCACTCATGGCCAAAAAGAACATCACGAAAGCGAGGATGGGCGGCACGGTGACTTCAAGCCCGTATTTCACTTTGAGCAATTCCGGCGAAAAATAAACCAGCACGCCGATCACATACCATACGGGGAGCAGTAAAGACACGCAGTGGAGGAATTTGATGATGCGTTCGGGTTTTTGAAAGACCATGGAGATTTTGCCCTTATCCTTGATCTCCTTCATTCCTTCGAACATGTGGGATTCCGCGATGCGCACGCGGAAGAAAAGCAGAGCCAATCCCATCAAACCGCCGATGATAAAGCTCATGCGCCATGGGATAACCAATGCCAGAAGGGCTGCGCATAACCCTCCCAGAATACCGAATCCGCAAATAATGCCCGCACCGTATCCGCGTTTGTCTTTGGGCATCGTCTCGGAGATGAGCGTAATGGCAAGGCCGAGCTCGCCAGCAAGGCCCAATCCCGCGATAAAGCGGAATGTCGCATATGCTGCCACACTATCAACGAATCCGTTCATGAAGGTCGCGATGGAATATGTCACGATGGATAAAAACATCATTTTCGTGCGACCGAATTTATCGCCCAGAATGCCGAACAACAGCCCGCCGATGAACATCCCCGCCATCTGCAGGTTCAAGATCATGACACCGGTATCAAAAATTTCCTCTTGGGGCACGCCGATGTCGGTCAGTGAGGCAATGCGGTTCGCGCCGAAGATATACATGTCGAAGACGTCTACGAAATAACCGAGCGCCGCGATTATCACGGGCAGGGTAAAAATTCCGGCCGGAAAGATCTTTTCTAAAAATCCACGCATCTGCCATCCTTTTCCCAATCGCCATAGCGCACAGGGTCCAAACCGCCACGTCCGCCCGTCTCGGGAGTGGGGTCTGGGACGGGTTTGGGCGTCGGTTTTTGTGTTTCGGGCTTAGGTTTTGTGCTCATATGTTGAGAATAGCGAAACTATTGTGCGTGTCAGCCGTTTTTTTGCGTACAAAGATGATGGAAGGACCGCTTATGAACACAAAAACACCGCCATGGAAGAAGAAAAATCCGCACAAAGGCTCGGAAACCAAGCTTACTGACGCTCAGATCAAAGAAGCGCGGGCGCGGGCAAAAAAGGCTGGACGGCCTTACCCCAATCTGGTTGACAATATGGCTGTGGCGAAAGCCGCGAAAAAAGAAAAAGGACGCGCCCGTTCCAGAACGGAAGACTCGTTCCCCACCCAAAAGGACCATGATGAATAACCTGCTGAAACCCTACCGCGAAAAGATAGACGCGCTGGATGATCAAATCGTCGATCTTTTGGTCGAACGCATCGAGATCATTCAGGAAGTCGCGAAAGTAAAAGGCGCAAACGATATTCCCGCAGTTCTAGCAGACCGCGTAAACGAAGTTATAGAACGCTGTTCGGCCCGTGCAAATTCCAAAAAACTCGATGCAGATTTCGTGCGCCGTTTGTATACGGACATCGTGCAGTATAGCTGCAATCTTGAATCCAGATTGATGAAAAAATGAGTGAAGTTCAACCGGACCTCTTGGAAGAACTGCCCGCGTGTGACGGTCTTGTCACGCGGCGTGTCGCGCTGGATATTATCGAACAAATTCTGGGCCGAAAAAAAATGCTCGATGACGCGCTGGTTCAAAGCGAAGCGTTCAATGCGCTTCCCCAACGCGACCGAGCTTTCGTGCGCATGCTGGTCGCCACCGTCTTGCGCCGCCGCGGTCAACTGGATGATCTGATCGCCCGCACGCTGTCCAAAGGCGAGGCGCCGCGTCCAGAACATCTGAAATGGATTTTGTATATCGGCATCACGCAGATTTTGTTTATGGATGTGGCCGATCACGCCGCCGTGGATACTTCCGTCACGCTGGCTGCCGAACGCGGGATGGAAGGAAAGAAAGGCTTCGTAAACGCCATTCTGCGCCGCATGACGGGTGAGGGGCATAGATGGGTTGCGGATCAAGATGCCGCCGCGCTCAACATTCCCGATTGGCTTTATATACAATGGATCAATGATTATGCCGCGGTGCGTGCGAAAGACATTGCATTGGCCTCGCTCGAAGAAGCCACGCTCGATTTCACGGTGAAAGATCCCGACACCAAAGGTGATTGGTCCAGAAAACTCGCCGCACGTTTTGTGCCGACGGGATCGCTTCGTCGTCCTTCTGGCGGCAACATCACCAATCTCGATGGTTTCACCGATGGCGCATGGTGGGTGCAAGATGCCTCCGCGGCTTTACCCGTGCGTTTGTTCGGTGATATCAGCGGTAAAACCGTGCTCGATCTGTGCGCCGCGCCCGGGGGTAAAACCGCGCAACTCGCTGCGGGTGGTGCGAATGTTGTGGCGCTGGATCGTTCGGCATCGCGCATGAAATCCGTCACGGAAAATCTGGCCCGTCTAGGTCTGGCCGAAAAAGTCGAACTCATTATTGAAGATGGCGCGGTCTGGAAACCCAAACAAAAATTCACGCATATATTATTGGATGCGCCGTGCACGGCGACGGGCACCATTCGCCGCCATCCCGATTTGCTCGCGCTCAAGAATGAAAAGGACCAAGTAGGCCTCGTGAGCATTCAAGAACGTCTGCTCAAGAGCGCCGCCTCCATGCTCGAAGATGGCGGAATGCTGATTTATTGCACCTGTTCGCTGCAAAAGGCCGAAGGCGAACAACAGATCGATAGGTTTTTGAAAGAAAATCCCCATTTCCGCCGCATTCCTGTGCGATCAGAGGAAATAGGCGGTCTGGAAGCCATCATCAACGGCGATGGCGATGTCCGTATTCTTCCCTACCACCTGAAAGAAGATGGAGGTATGGACGGATTTTTCATATCGCGTTTGGAAAAGTCTGCGGCGTAAAAATTATCAAAAAGATTCGTCCTAGGGCTATGCCTGTGGATATTAACGGGTTAAACTATTGATTCGAGGGGTTCATTCCCCGCCCGCCGCACAGATTATCAAAATATAGAAACTCTATGACCCGCTCGATCAGGATAGCCCCGTCGATTCTCTCCGCCGATTTTTCGAAACTCGGCGAGGAAATAAGCGCGATTGACGCTGCCGGCGCCGATTACGTTCACGTGGATGTTATGGACGGCCATTTCGTGCCGAACATCTCTTTCGGTCCGCTGGTTATGAAATCCGTGCGCGGCCATTCCAAAAAAATCTTCGACGTACATTTGATGATCTCGCCCGTCGATCCGTATATCCAGTCTTTCGCCGATGCAGGCGCCGATATCATCACCATCCATCCCGAAGCGGGCGCGCACTGGCACAGAACGTTGCAGGCGATCCGCGGCATGGGCAAAAAAGCGGGCCTTGCGATCAACCCCGCCACGCCGACGGAAGTGCTCGACCATGTGATGGACCTCGTCGACCTCGTTCTCGTCATGACGGTCAATCCCGGTTTCGGCGGACAGGCTTTCATTCCGCTGATGGACAAAATTGCCGACGTGCGTGCACGTATTGATGCGACGGGCCGCGATATCGATCTCGAAGTCGATGGCGGCATCAATCCTGAAACCGCGAAACAGGTTATCAAGGCAGGCGCGAACGTACTTGTTGCGGGCACTGCCGTGTTCAAAGACGGTCCTGCGGGTTACACCTCCAACATCAAATCGCTACGGGGTTGATGTAAGATGAACCCCGCGCTGCAATTCGTGAACAAGAAAATCCGCAAAGGCGTTCACGCCCTCGCATGCAGCAAGATCGCCGACAAATGGAAACTCGCAGGGACCATTCCTGAAAAACTTCTCTTCTCGCCCGTTGATTTGTGGAAAGGCTCCGCCGATCGCGGACGCTGGCTCATCCATGGCGGTATCTTTACGCTAGAGGGCGATCAGCTCGAACTGCACAACGCCGAATGGTTGCCCGAAGGTGTCGATGATACATGGATCAAATACATTCACAGCTTCGAATGGCTGCGCGATTTAAAAACGCTGGGCGGTGACAAAGGCCGTATGGCCGCCCGCGCAATGCTAGAAAACTGGATGTGTAGCTATCCACATTACGATGAAACCACATGGCGGCCCGATATTCTGGGCGCACGTCTGGCCAACTGGCTTTCGTCTTTCACGTTCTTCGGTGAGAGTGCTACCGAAGAATTCCAGGAACAATTCTACGTGAGCCTCGCCCGTCAGGTGCGTCATCTTTCGCGCAACACACCTGGCAATATGTCGGGCGTATGTTTGTTGCAAGCCATCAAGGGTCTTGCCTATTCAGGTCTTGCCATGGAAGGCCGCGAACAATTGCTCGAACAGGCTTTGAACCTTCTGCACAAAGAAATCGGCAAACAGATCTTAAGCGATGGCGGTCACGTCACCCGCAATCCGCAATCGCTTTTGGAATCCGTAGTGATATTGATCGACATCCGCACGGCCTTGCGTCAGGGCGGTTATCCTTGCCCTGAAAAAATCCTGCATGCGCTGGATCGTGCCGTGCCTGCTTTGCGTTTCTTCCGTCATGCCGATCGTCACTTCGCGTTGTTCAACGGTTGCCAAGAAGGCCACGAAGATTTGATGAAGCAAGTCTTCTTGCATGCTAACAACCGCGCCAAGGTTTTGAACTCGCTCCCGCACTCGGGGTATGAGCGTATGCCCGTGGGTCGCGGCTTGATCATCATGGATACGGGCAAGCCCGCCAAATGGCCGCACGACACGACATCGCACGCTGCGCCTTTGGCATTCGAAATGTCTTATGGCCGCGAACGCATCATCGTGAATTGCGGTTCGCACCCCACCAATGCGGAATGGCAAGACACGCTGCGTTTTACCGCCGCGCATTCCTCGCTCACGATTGATGATCGCAACGCTTGCGAAATCCACAAGGACGGTTCGATCCCGCGAAAGCCCAAAAAAGTTTCCCTGCACCGCGACGATATGATCGAAGGTGTTTTGATCGATGCGTCCCATGACGGATATATTCCCGTCAACGGCATCACGCACCGCCGCCGTTTGTATTATGCCGATGAAGGCAACGACTTACGCGGGGAAGACACGCTCACTTGCACGACGGGCTTGAACAAGGTTTACAATGTTGCCGTGCGTTTCCATCTGCACCCAAAAGTCTCCGTGTCCTTGGTAAAAGACGGGGAAGAGGCGTTGTTGACGCTTCCGGGCGGTACGGGCTGGCGTTTTACGGCCTCGGGCGCGACGTTGGTTCTGGAAGATTCCATTTATCTCGGTGAAGGCATCCGCCCCCGCAAATCCAAGCAGCTCGTGATCATGGCCAACATGGATATCGATACGCTGCAAATCAAATGGGCCTTGCAACGCGAGCTTCTCTAAAATGACCGATATCAATTATCTCAGCCGTGATCTGACAACAGAAGAATTGGCCCAAGTCCGTTTGGGGTTTCAAGAACATGGTCTGGAATTTGGTGTGTCCCCGCACGAACATGAACGCCACACCATCGTTGCCATGTATGGCGATGATTTTATAGGTTGCGCCAGTGGTCTTCGCGACAACAATTGGTTTTATCTCAGTGACCTCTGGTTGAAAAAAGAATTCCGGAAGACGGGAATGGGAAAGAAAATCCTGTTGCTGCTCGAAGATGTGGTGAAAGAACACGGCTTCAAGCATATATACACATGGACGGCAGGGTATGAAGCACCGGGTTTTTACCAAAAACAGGGCTACACCATCTTTACCCAACATGAAGATTATTATGTTTCGGGCCATAGCCGCGTTGGTTTGCGAAAAGACCTTTAAAAACAAAAGAATCTGATCGACTTGTCCAAAAGTTGATTTATATTTCCTTAATGACCGATATAAAACTCGAAAAAGACTGGCTCGCATATCTCGAGCCTGAATTCGAAAAACCGTATATGCAGAAATTGAAAGAATTTCTTGCTGCGGAAAAATCCGCGGGCAAAGCCGTCTATCCTAAAGGCGCCGATATTTTCAACGCCATGAACACCACGCGGTTTGACTACATCAAGGTCGTCATCATCGGGCAGGACCCCTATCACGGCGAGGGGCAGGCGCATGGTTTGTCGTTCTCCGTTCCCATCGGCGTGCGCCCGCCGCCCTCCCTCATGAACATCTACAAGGAAATCGAATCCGAATATGGCGTGAAAATGCCGCGCACGGGCGATTTGACCGCTTGGGCGAAACAAGGTGTGCTCCTGCTCAATGCTATACTGACCGTGCAGGCGGAGATGGCAGGCTCACATCAAAAACGCGGCTGGGAAGAATTCACCGATGCGGTCATCCGTGCCGTGAATGAAAAAGAAGAACCCGTGGTGTTTATGCTCTGGGGTTCGTACGCGCAGAAAAAAGGCGCGTTCATCGATCGTCGCAAACATCTGGTGTTGGAATCGCCGCACCCATCTCCGTTATCGGCCCATCGCGGTTTTTTGGGCAACGGCCATTTCAAAAAGGCCAATGATTATCTGGAACAGCACGGCCGCGCAGCCATCGACTGGACGAAACGCTAGGCCTGAATTCTTCCATCCACAATGTGAATGCGCTTGTCCGCGACTTTCGCGAAATTCTCGTCGTGCGTGACGGCGGCGACGGCGCGGCCTTCGGTGTGGGCGATCTTGCGCAATATTTCCTGCACGGTCGTGGCCGCTTGAGAATCCAAATTCCCCGTAGGCTCGTCCGCCAAAATCATCGCGGGATCGTTGGCCATGGAGCGGGCGATGGCCACGCGCTGGCATTGTCCGCCCGACATTTGCTTGGGCAATTTGTTGACCTGGTCGTGCAATCCAACGCTTTCGAGCAGCGCGATGCCTTTTTCTTTTTGCTGCTTGGGCGATAGCCTGCCCAGCTTTTGCATGGGAAGACAGACATTCTCCAGCGCGGAAAATTCGGGCAGCAAAAAGTGAAACTGGAAGATGAAGCCGAGTTTTTCCAAGCGAAATTGCGCCAGATCGTTTTCGGATAATTCCGTTGTTTCCGTACCGAGCATGTTGATCGTGCCGCTGGTCGGGCGATCGAGCAATCCCAGCAAGTAGAGCAACGATGATTTCCCTGAACCCGAAGGCCCTGTGATCGCGGTGAAATGTTCGGTTTCGATATCGAGCGAGGCGTTCTTTACGAGCGTGACTTCGATTTCTTCACCGATCAAGGTGCGCGTGACATCGTGGACGGACATCAAAATGCTCATTGTCCACCCCGCAAAATTTGTACGGGCATGACGGATGCGCCTTTTTTGGCGGGCAGATAAGAAGCCAGCACGGCGGCGGAGAAAGCGAACGCCCCCGCGATAAAGAATTGCGGCGCGGACCAGTCAATCGGCATCTGGATAGGCTCGGAAACACCCGGCGGATTGAATGTAATCTGTGAGAGCGCGTACATCAAGGCGCAGCCGAGCGGCAACCCGAACACCACCCCGCCGACACCAAGGATGCAGCCCTGAATGACGAAAATCTTTTTGATATCGGATGCCAAGAAGCCCATGGATTTCAGGATGGCAATATCCTTTTGCTTTTCCATGATGATAGTGAAGATAATGTTGTAAATCCCGAATGCGGCGACGAGCAGGACGGCGGACACCACCGTGTACATGATTACGTTGCGGATGGCGAGCGTTGACATGATGTCTTCGGATGATTCCTGCCACGACACGCATTTATATCCCGTGGCGGCTTCTATTTCGCCCGCCAGTTCCCGCGCTTTGTCTGAATTATCCATTTTTATAATGATAGTGTTGGCGCGGTTTGATTTGTTCATCATCGCCTGCACGCGTTTGATGTCCGTAAAGGCCTGCTTGTCATCGTAATCGAGCGATCCCGTGCGGAATATCCCGACGATTTTAAAAGTACGCACCTGGCCCGTGCTGGCTGTGAGCGTGATATTGTCGCCTTTTTCCAGTATCAAACGGCGGCATAATTCCGCGCCGACGATCACACCGTTGCGGTTAGAAATCAAATCATCCACGGAACCGTCAATCATGTTTTCCTCGACAGTGGTGAGGTCTTTCATGTCGGCGGGGATCATGCCGTTGAGGACAATCGAATTGTCACGGCCTGCGTAATTCAGAATGGCTTGGCCCGTTAATGTTGCCGATGCGCGTACACCCGGGCGGCGTTTCAATTCTTCCACCACTTGCTTGTACCCGCGAATGCCGCGCGTTTCGGGTAGCGGCTGGATGGAGCGCAATTCCACCACACGGTCTTTGTATAGTTTTTGAACGGGCTGTTCCTTGGCGTTTCTGTATTCGTCATGTACGGATATGTGCGGCGAATTGTCGATCAGGCGTTTGATGAAATCATTCTGCGATCCTTGCATGAGGGACGAAATGGCAAGGAAAAATGCCACGCCGATGATAATGCCGAGAAGCGACACAAAGCTTTGCCGCTTGCGCGAGAGAATATGTCTTACAGCGATTGTGAAAAAAAGATTCATGGCTGGACTGGGGGCGACCAGTCTTTGTGCTTGGCTTTGATATGGCCTTCTTCCAAAAGCCCGCCGTCATATTTCATGGCGATCTTGTCTTCAGGGCCTACGCCCTCCAGTATTTCAATCGCCCGCGGTGTCTTGATGCCGATTTTGACAGGCGTATCCACGGCCTTGCCGCCGTCTATCTTCAAAACCTTGCCGTTTGAAACCGCACCCGCAGGAATCATAAGGGCGGAATCCTTTTCCTGCGTGATGATGTTGGTTTCCGCCGTCATGCCGATCATCAGCGGCGTGTCCACCCCCAATGTCACGCGCACGCGGTATGAACGCGCCACGGGGTCGCCTTTGGGTGTAATGCTTTGCACTGTGCCTTCGAATATTTTTTGCGGGAAGGCATCTGCGGAAATGACGACTTTCTGATTGGCTTGAACAAGGCCGATATCTTCTTCATCCACTTCGGTTTCGATTCTCAAATCATCTCCGCCCGTGATCCAGAAAACAGGTGTGCCGACGGGGATCAACTCACCGATTTCGCCGTCGCGGCGGATGATGGTGCCGGCTTCGGGCGCGATGAGTTGGAGATAGCTTAGCTCTGCCTTGGTGCGGTCGACGGATGCGGATGCCGATTTATACGCGGCGCTGGCTTGATCCAAGGCTTCTTTGGCAATCGCGCCGCTTTTCGAAAGTTTTTGCGCACGGGCAAGGTCTTTCGATGTAAGGTCCATTTTGGCCTGCAGGTCTTTTAAATTTTCCTGCGTGTCGGCGTCTTCGAGTTGCGCGAGAATTTGTCCCGCTTCCACGCGGCTGCCTTCATCGACGGCAAGGCTCATCAGACGCGCGCCGATTTTGGGGGAAATGGGGATCATGCGGCTGGCTTCGACTGTCCCTGTCGCATATACGGCCTGTACGGCGGGTGTGTTGACGGGGGAAACAGTTTCCACGTCTTTCGCTTTCGCTGGGTTAAAAAACCAGAACGCCGCCACAACCCCTGTAATCAAAACCAAAACGATAATAAGTTTTTTCATCATCTATTCCTTGGGTGTCAGTCCGAAGAACAGAGCGGCACTCTGGCCTAAAGTTCTTCCGTCACGTTTCAGCATGATGTCGCGGATATTGCCAAGGCTGTGGTCGGCGCCTTCCACCGCGTCTATGGTGTATGTGGCGCTAGATTCCTCGAACGCGCCTTTGGAATAGGATTGGGATTTATAATCTATGTTTGTAACGCCTTTGGTGCCGTTGCCTCCGCCGATGGGCACGTTTTTATCCAGCACGCCGTGAATGGCCAGAACGCGCTTGTGATAAGCGGGCGGGCAGCTTTGCGCATCAATGTTGAGCGGCCCTGAAATCGGAATCGCGGCCTGATACAAATCCGTCTTGCACATCAAGGTTTGAGTCATTATCGCGCCGTTGGAATGGCCCATGCCGAACACCTGTTTCTTGTCGATGCTGTATTTGGCGGCCAGATAATCGATGGCACGGGTGATATATCCAATGTCATCGACATTATTCTTGAACGGCTGGCCGCAACATCCGCCGCCCGCATTCCATGCATTGTGTCCGTTTTCGCCCAGACGCGTGGCACCCGACCCGTTCAGGTAGGCTAGGATAAAACCGCCTTCGTCCGCCGCGTCATTCATGACTTTGCCGATGGTGCCGTGGATATGGTTGGCGTTTCCCATGCCGCCGTGCAGAACGACGACCATAGCGCGGTTTTTCTGGCGCGCGTTGGGCGCAACATGGACGAGTATTTCACGCCCTTCGAAAGAATCGAAAACCACGCTTTGCGGCTTTAGTTTCATAAGCTCTTTGGCTTGTGCGCGATGTTCGCGGGCTTCGCGAAATTTTTCGAGGCGTGTCTCCGCACAGGCAGCTAAGGGGAAGTTAAGGGCCATCAACAAAAAGACCAGCAAAATGAACGGTGTTTTCATGCCTGCAACATACCGTGCAAAAGGGGCAAAGTCATGATTAGTTAAAGTTTTTAGATTATGTTATTATGTCATCATGAGCGGAACAGACCCTTTATCGCCTATTCTAAACAACGCTGCCGAAGCCACAGCTGACGTGGTCCCGGCCGTTGATAAATATGTTCAAATGAGCAAAGAATATGCGGCAAGATATGCTGCCGCGTAGCGAGCAAAACCCGCCACAGATAAGGCCTCCGATACTACGCAAAGAGAGCGTGAAATCCCGCTTCCAAGCCAGCGCACTCCGCTGCGCCCCGAGGATTTTAGTACACAAGCAGAATTCGATGCGGCGAGGGCCCTGAAATATGTCCATCGGGACGTAGTGATCGAAGAAGCCCGCCGTGCGGAGCACGGCGAGCATATCCGGGAAGTTCATCACAGAAACCGCGGCTTCGAATTCGAACGCTGATTTCGTTCTTTATTTGTTCTCATAAATAGGTTATAGAGGTAGTGTGTTTTGAACACAGGGGAGGGCAAAATCCCCTGCTGCAAAAAACGCAAAACGAACTATACAAATCCTTCTTAACTCACTGAAATAAAATAATAAGAGGTTTCTCTAATATGGCCAAGGTCAAAAAGAGCTATGTCTGCCAATCCTGCGGTTCCGTCACCTCTCAATGGGGCGGCAAATGCGAGGCCTGCAACGAATGGAATTCCATCGTGGAAGAAAAGCAGCAAGAATCCGCCCCCAAAGGTCTGGGAAACGCCAAGCGCGGCAAATCGCTGGAACTGGTCAGCCTGAAGGGCGAGAGCAACAACAATATCCCGCGCCATGTTTCGGGCATGGCGGAATTCGACCGCGTCACGGGCGGCGGTATGGTTCCGGGCTCCGCGATATTGATCGGAGGCGATCCCGGCATAGGAAAATCAACATTACTTTTACAGGTTGTTTGCAAGCTTGCGGATGCCGGTAAGACATGTCTTTACGTTTCCGGCGAGGAAGCGGTTGATCAGGTGCGCCTTAGAGCTCGACGCCTCGGTCTGGACAAAGCGCCCGTTGCCTTGGCTTCGGCCACTTCGGTGCGCGATATCGTGGCATCCATGGAATCTGATCCGATGGATTTGATCGTCATCGATTCCATCCAGACCATGTATGTCGACACGATAGAATCCGCGCCGGGTACGGTCACGCAAGTGCGCACCTGCACGCAAGAACTCATACGCGTCGCCAAAAAACGCGGCATCGTGATTTTGTTTGTGGGGCACGTGACCAAAGAAGGCCAGATAGCTGGCCCACGTGTCTTGGAACATATGGTCGACGCGGTGCTTTATTTCGAAGGCGATCGTGGCCATCAATTCAGAATTCTGCGTACCGTGAAAAACCGTTTCGGACCGACCGATGAAATCGGCGTCTTTGAAATGGCCAATGAAGGTCTTGTGGAAGTGCCAAATCCGTCCGCGCTTTTCCTAGCACAACGCCAGAACAATATCGCGGGCAGTGCCGTCCTCGCTGGGTTAGAGGGCACGCGCCCCGTCTTGGTCGAAGTGCAGGCTTTGGTCGCGCAATCCACCTTGGGTACACCGCGCCGTGCTGTCATCGGGTGGGATTCCAACCGCCTTGCCATGGTATTGGCTGTGCTCGAGGCACGCTGCGGGGTTACGCTATCGTCTTCCGATATTTTTTTAAACATAGCGGGCGGTATCCGTATTTCCGAACCCGCCGCCGATCTGGCTGTGGCCGCCGCGCTGTTGTCTTCGCAATCCAACATACCAGTTCCGGGCAACACCGTATTTTTTGGTGAGGTCGGCCTTGCGGGGGAAATCCGTTCGGTGTCACAACCCGATGTGCGTTTGAAAGAAGCCGCCAAGCTGGGGTTCGACCGCGCCGTGATCCCTGAAAAGCTGAGCAAGAAGGGTATAGCGCCTGCGAAAATCGAGGGTTTGAAGGTCGAGGAAATCACGCATCTGGAGGATTTGGCCCGTCAATTTGCGGGGAAACAGCCCTTCAAAACCTATGGCTGAATCGATGACTGATAATGGGCGGAAATCCGAAGGATTTCCTTGCATTTAACCCGCCATTTGCCTATCTATCAGGGCATGATTATAGACATCATCGTTGGCCTTGTTGTCATCTCTTCCGCCCTGATATCCTTCATGCGCGGATTCATACGCGAAGTTCTTACCATAGCAGGGGTTGTCGGCGGCATATTGGCCGCCGTTTTCGTAGGTCCCTCCATCGCTCCTACGGTGCGCGAATGGTTCGGCGTGGTCGAAGGCAAAGAGAGCGAGAAGCTCTTCGATATCATCCCTATGGAAATCGTGGCCGATGCCACCACTTACGGCGTCATCTTTATCGCCGTCGTGATAGTTCTATCTGTTTTGAGCCATATCATGGCGGGCGCGGCGAAGGCCGTGGGTCTCGGCCCTGTCGACCGTACGCTGGGCGTCATCTTCGGCGTTGCCCGCGCGCTGATCCTGCTGGCGCTGGTTTACATGCCGTTTCATCTGATGATGAACAAAGAACGCAAAGAAGAATTTTTCAAAGAAAGCCGTACGCATTACTTCATCGAAAAAATCTCGGCAACCATGGCGCAATATCTGCCCGAATCCGAAGATGTCGAGAAGAAGGCAGGCGAGGCCACCGAAGACGCCGGCGATCTCATTAAGAAAAAACTCGAAGAGCAGGATTTGCTCGGCGGCGGCAAGAAAAAAGAACCTGAACCTCCCAAAGTGGAGAAAGAAGGCTACGACGAGCAAGAACGTGAAAGACTGGATAAGCTGTTCAACGAACCGGTGACCAATGATTGACGACATCACGACCCACCCCTTCGATGACGACAAACTGCATGAAGAATGCGGCGTGTTCGGCATATTCGGTCACCCCGAAAGTGCGGCTATGACCGCCCTTGGCCTCCACGCCCTGCAACACAGAGGTCAGGAAGCAGCGGGGATTGTTTCTTGGGACGGCGTTGATTTTTACACGCACAAAGCCATGGGTCTGGTGGATGCGACGTTCTCCAAAGAAAAAGTCATCGACCGTTTGAAAGGTCACGCCGCCATCGGCCACAACCGTTATTCCACCACGGGCGAGGCTTCACTTCGCAACGTGCAGCCTATATATGCCGATCTTGCGCTGGGCGGTTTTGCTGTCGCGCACAACGGCAATCTGACCAACGCCGCCGCGATCCGCGAAGAGCTGGTAAACAAAGGCTCTTTATTCCAATCTTCTTCGGATACCGAAGTCATCGTACATTTGATGGCTGTATCGTTGAAAGAGAGCCCGATTGATAAGCTTGCCGCCGCTGCTAATGAAATTATAGGCGCGTATTCGCTCGTCGCCGTCACATCCGACATGCTGATCGGTTTGCGCGATCCGTACGGTATCCGCCCGTTGTGTCTGGGTAAACTCGGTGGATCTTATATCCTCACATCCGAAACCTGCGCGCTTGATATTATTGGCGCAGAATTTGTGCGCGATATCGAAGCCGGCGAAATGGTCGTCATCGATAAAAAAGGCATGCGTACCGTCTGGCCTTTCAAAACCAAACACAAACGTTTTTGTATTTTTGAATATGTGTATTTCGCCCGCCCAGATTCCTTCATGGAAGGGCATTCGGTTTATGAGATGCGCAAGAATATCGGTGCGGTTCTGGCGCGTGAAGCCCCCGTTCCTAATGCGGATGTCGTGGTGCCCGTGCCTGATTCCGGTACGCCGTCTGCTATCGGTTTTTCCCAAGCGTCGGGCGTTCCGTTTGAGCTTGGCATCATCCGTAACCATTATGTGGGCCGTACCTTTATCGAACCCACGCAACAAATTCGTAACCTTGGCGTAAAGCTTAAACACAACGCCAACAAGCGATACCTTAAAGACAAGGTCGTCGTTTTGGTGGATGATTCCATTGTACGCGGCACAACGTCGCGTAAGATCGTCGATATGGTCCGTGCGGCAGGCGCGAAAGAAGTGCATATGCGCATTTCCTCCCCGCCGACGGCGCATAGCTGCTTCTACGGTATCGACACGCCCGAAACGGCGGAACTGATGGCACATACCCACAGTGTTGAAGAAATCCGAAAACATATAGGCGTTGACAGTCTTTCCTATATTTCCATCGATGGTTTGTATCAGGCCGTCGGTGAGTCCAAACGCAACAACGATACACCGCAATATTGCGATGCGTGCTTCACGGGTGATTACCCTGTCGAACTTGTCGATAAAATCGCGGGCTGCGGAAGCCCTAAGAAAAAAGCCACGCTCGGTGCGAAGATGCTAGCTTCGATCGACGATTAAACCTCACGTGTATTATCTGCAAACCATTGCGCAAGCTGGTCTTCGTTCCATTCACCAGAGGCCAAGGCAATGATAGCTTTGTATTTTTCCTCTTGAGAAGCAACGAGATTATACCCATTGAGCAGTAAAAAAGATCGCGCCACAACCAAAGCTGTGCGTTTATTGCCGTCCAGGAAAGGATGGTTTTTCGCGATTCCATGAGCGTAACTTGCTGCAAGACGAGCGAAATCAACCGGGGTTTTGGAATACAGGAAAACATTTTGCGGTTTCATCAACGCGGTTTCCAAAAGGCCTTCGTCGCGCACACCCGCAACCCCGCCATGTTCGGCGAGTTGTCTGTCGTGCATGGCAAGGGCTGCTTCCTTGCTGATCCAGATGGGTTCTTTCATAAGACGATGCTATGGCTATTCCGCAAGTTTTCTCAAAACGTCGCGGTCTTCGCGCATAACGGCTTCCGCGATTTCCATCGTTTTCGCGAAAACCTCGTTATACGGGGTGAGTTTGATGCCGTCCGGCGTTTCGGTAACATAGAGCTTGTCGCCTTTGGACAAACGAAGCTTGGCCAAAAGTTCTTTTGGCAGTATAACGCCTTCGGAATTACCTACTTTGGTGACGGTAAGCGTGGTCATGGCCTGTTTATCCTTTCTAGATCTACTATATAACAAAAGTTATAACATGTCCAAAGAAAAGACGCTGAACGAAAAAATCGCTTTAATTACAGGGGCTTCGCGCGGGATCGGCGCATCTGTGGCTAAGTTGCTCGCGAAGGAAGGCGCGCATGTCATCTTGATCGCGCGCACCATCGGCGGGCTTGAGGCTGTGGACAATGAGATCAAGAAATTCGGCGGCAAGGCGACCTTGATGCCGCTTGATTTGTTCAAGCTGAACGATCTTGATATGCTCGGCCCCACGCTGCACCAGCATTTTCCCAAGCTTGATATTTTCATCGGTAACGCGGCAATGCTCGGTACCATGGCGCCGCTCGGCCATTTGAAACCCGATGAATGGCAAAAGGTGATGGATTTGAACGTCACCGCAAATTTCCGCCTGATCAGAACGCTCGATCCGCTGTTGAAAGCCTCCGATGCGGGCCGCGTCGTGTTCGTGACGTCCGGCATCACGCAGACTTTCAAAGCGTACTGGGGTGAATATGCGGTATCCAAGGCCGCGCTCGAAGGTCTTGCCAAAACTTACGCGTCCGAATGCGCCAACACCAATGTGCGTGTGAATATTCTGGACCCGGGGCGCGTGAGAACGGCGATGCGCGCGCAAGCCTATCCGGGGGAAGATCCTGCCATCCGCCCGCATCCCGATGATATGGTGCATTACTTTTTAAAATTGGTTGCGAACGATTGCACCATGAATGGTGAAGTCCTTGAAGTTCCTTCCGAAAAATAATTATTTCGTTATTAGTTTTTGCTTAAGGACAGAAATCTTTTGCCAATTCGAAATCACACACCCTGAAACAATCAGTATTGCCCCGATAGTGCTGGCTAAAGACCACTCTACATTGCCGAACAAAGCAAGTAGCATCACGGACAAAACGGGAATCAGGTAGGATAGGGAGCTTAAGAAAGCCCTGTCGCCGTTTTTCATGGCATGGTCCCAGAAAACAAAAGAAACGCGGGTGATGCCCAAAAGAATGACGGCAAACATTCCCACGTTTTCTATGTGGAACTTATAATGCGGTTCAAAATGCGATGATAAAAGTGCGGCAATAAAAGAAGTGATGAGTAAGAATATTCCCACACGGTCGCTTTCGAAAGCAACTATTTTTGTCAGAGATGAGTATATTGCCCAAATCAATGCGCCGCTAAAGGCCAATAATAAGCCGACAAAGTTATTAAGCGTGTAATCCTGTGTAAAGCCAAAACGCTGGAATATGAAGAAGCAGCCAACCAACCCGAACAACAAGCCCAAGATTTGCAAATGCGTGATGGAGGTTCTGTCCACTTTTGCGCTGAATACAACAAGAAACAACGGCCACATATAATTTAAAGTATTTGCTTCAAATGCGGGAGAAAGTTTCAGTCCTGCTAGCCATGTGGTAATATAGCCCGCTACACCGAAAATTCCTAAAGCATAGGCTTTGCCGGACATTCTGAATTTTTCTAGAGGGTTTTGTTTTTTTATGGCCCAGTAGGCGAGACAGAATAAAAATCCCAAAAATGATGCTATGGAAGTTAATGCCATCGGTGGAATATCGCCGGTATTCACAACTATCAGAGCCGAGCTTGCCCAAAAAGCGATGGCACAAAAACCTGATATGTTGGGGCTGAATAATTTCATCTGTTATTCATCGAACGGGTTTTTGGAGGCGCGGACCAAAAGACGCACAGGCACGCCTTTCAAATCGAAATCGGCGCGCAAAGCGTTAACGATATAACGCTTGTACGTATCGGGCAGTTCGCCTGCGCGCGCAACCCAGAGCGCGAAGGTCGGCGGGCGTATGTTGATCTGCGTCATGTATTTCAAACGGTTTGAACGTCCACCGACGAGAGGCGCGGGGTTCTGGCTTTCGCGTGCGGCAAGCCAGCGGTTCATCTTCGATGTCGAAATGCGTTTCGTCCATGTGCCGTAGGTTTCAATCACGGCATCCATAAGCGAATCCAGATTGCGGCCGTTTAGCGCGGAAATAGTGACGACGGGCAGTTCTTTTACCTGCGCCAGTCCTGTATCGAGACTGTATTGAAGCTGGAACAGCGCCTCTTTTTTGTCTTTGACGATGTCCCATTTGTTGACGGCGATGATGAGCGCGCGTCCTTCTTGTAAAATATGATCGGCGATTTGCTGGTCCTGCTTTTCGAACATGACCTCGGCGTCTACGACCATGATGACGATCTGCGCCAAACGAATGGCGCGCATCGTGTCTTCGACCGACATTTTTTCGATCTTGTCCTGCACTTTGGCTTTTTTCCGCAGGCCTGCCGTATCGACCAGTTTGATCTTGCGGCCCTTATATTCCCAATCGATGGCGATGGCGTCGCGCGTAATGCCAGCTTCAGGCCCGACCATAACGCGGTGATCTTTGAGAAGTGAATTCACCAGCGTGGATTTGCCTGCGTTGGGGCGGCCGACGATAGCAATTTTCAAAGGCTTTTCAAGAATGTCGTTATCGGGTACCAATGCCGCGAAATCGAACGTCATATCGCCTTCGAGATCGTCGATGCGTTTGATGTCGACATATTGTTTTTCGAAATCATCTTCGATAGGCACTTCGATTTTCGGCATGTGCGGGAGCGGGCAAGGTAAAGATCATGAATGCCGTGGCCGTGCGCGGCGGAAACGGGGACGGGTTCGCCAAACCCGAGCGTGTAGGATTCCGCCAATCCCGCCATGGCGGATTTTTCGTTCTCGCATTTGTTGACGGCCAGAACGATGGGCTTTTTTTGTTTGCGCAGCCATTGCGCGTAATGCTGGTCTACGGAAGTTAGGCCCGTCTTGCCATCGATGACGAAGATCACCGCATCGGCTCTAGAAAGCGCTTCTTCGGTCTGCTTTCTCATACGGCCTTGGATGGATTCATCGAATTTTTCTTCGAGGCCCGCCGTGTCCATCAACATCACGTCGCGGTCATAGAAAAACGCCTTTGTTTCGCGCCAGTCGCGGGTAACGCCAGGCGTATCGTCGACAATCGCGAGCTGCTTGCCCGCAATGCAGTTGAACAATGTCGATTTTCCCACGTTCGGGCGGCCCAGAATGGCGATGGTAAACATGGGGGGGTTGTAGCGGTCTGGCTCCGAATTTGCCAGTTATTTCTTAACGGTAGGCGTTCAGGGTGCCGTCTTCGCCAAGTATATACAGCGTGTTGCCCGCGATTAACGGGGCTATACGCATGTCCTCGCCATTGTCCCATTCGCGCACCAGACCGCCTTTTTCGGGGTCGATTTCTGCGATACGGCCATCGGAACTGAAGGCCATCAAACGGCCGCCGCCCATGATCGGGCCCGTCCAGAGGATGGGTCCGGTTTTTTCTTCCTTGTTCTTGTAACGGGCGAGTTGCGAAACCCAAAGAACGGTGCCGGCTTCCTTGTCGATACCGATGATCTGGCCTTCGGTCGAAATCACGAAAATACGGTTGCCCGCAACCCACGGCGTTTTCGCGCTGCTGATTTCTTTTTGCCAGACGCGGGCGCCGGTGTTCAGATCAATAGCGGCAAATTTACCACCGAAGGAAATTGCATATACAACATTGCCGTCGATGACGGGAAGGCCGCGTATGTCGGAAAGATTGCCAAGGCCGCCGAGTTTAAGCGTGTTAGCAAGATTGTCGGTCCATGCGACGGAGCCGTTGACGGCGCGTAATGCATAAATTTCACCAGAAGAGAAAGCGGGGACGACCATATCGGCTGTAGCGGCTGGGCTAGCCGCGCCGATCAAACCCGTGCCTTGCGAAAGGCCCGCATATTCCCAGAGCACCGCGCCGTTGGAAACATCCATCGCGAGAACGGAGTTGGCCAGAGTGGTTACGAACACGCGTGTGCCGATTACGGTTGGTGCTGCGCGCGAAGGGCTTGGAATTTTTACGCGCCATTTGATTTCGCCTTTGGATGCGTCGACGGAAACGAGTTCGTCATAACCGGCCGTGGCATAAATAAAACCATCGGCTACGGCGATACCGCCGCTGATGACTTCGTCTTCTTCATCGGGGTCGGAAACGCTTACAGACCAACGTTTGGAACCGTCATCCGTGTTGAACGCTGTGAGCACCGCATCGGTGTCGAGCGTGAAAATACTTTTGCCCGCGACAACGGGTTGCGCGGTGAGCGGAAGATTCTTGGTGGATCCTGCGCCGATATCGGCGGACCATGCCTTTGCTATTTGTTTGCCCAGTGCAAGATTTTGCATCGCGTGCGAAGGATATCCGCCTGCCTGCGGCCATGTGTCGTTTTGCCATGCTTCTTCCGATTTGAAAGAGGCAATGGATGTTTGATCATCCGCAGGGCGCAGATCCTTGTCGAAATCGAGCACGGAGATGCGCGTGCCTTCGAGCGGTGGACGTTCTTTGTCGTCACCTAACCATTGGCCATCGCCACAAGCGGCAAGAGCGGCACTCAACAACAAAGCAGAGATTAAGAGCGGGCGATTCATGATGATGTCTTATTATTCTTTCGCAGATGTTGCGGGAGCTGGTTTTTCAGAAGCGGCGGGAGCCGTCTTGGACAATTCATACTCATAGACATGGGTGAGGGCTGAGGCTTTTTCCTTGAGGGAGTCGGACTGGCCTTCGCCGTCGAACCCTTCGAGAAGATCCAACGCCTTACTGTAGTCTTTTAACGCGTTCCCGTATAGTAGGGCGGCATCGAGTTTTGCTTGGTTTTGGAAGGAGGAAGCGCCGTCTTCGGCAACGGCTTCAAGGCGCTCTGCCAGTTTTTCGGGATCGGGGACTTTCTTGCCGCCCGATAGAAGGACGGAGCGGACATACAAGATGGTGGCGAGGTCGGAAAGTTCTGTGGGCGCCGCGGAATCTTCGGAAACCGTATTGTAAAGCTCTGCCGCTTTGGTGAATTTGGAATCCTTGGCGTATTGCGCGGCAGCATTCATTAGGGCGATGGCCTTGTGATTGCCATCCGTATCTCCCGCTACTTTTTCAAAGGCGTTAGCGATGTCTTTTTCTTCGGCGGCCAAAACCAGCTTGTTGGTTTCTTTTTGATTGGTATGGGATCTCCACGCCTGCCAACCCGTATTGGCCGTAACGCCCAGCACCAGCGCCACGGCGCAGGCGATGATTGTCGGGCCGTAATCTTTCCAGATTTTGGCGACTTTTTCCTTTTGCAGGGCTTCGTCAACTTCACGGAAAATATCGGACATATCAGAGCTTTCTCATTAAATTCGAAAGGGCATCATAGGAAAAAGCCCAAGTTTCCGCAAAGCCAAAATCCGTGATACAATATTTTTCATGAGTTTTCAGGTATCCGCCGGTAAGATCGGCTACACCCGTTACGAATTTGGCCAGATTTTCCAGATATACAGCCAGAATGTTTATTCTGGTCTGTTCCGAGATTTTTCGTTCACGGAAGCGCGTGGCCAGTATTTCATATCCTTCAAAACCGATGCGGGGCAGGCGCCCCTTATCACCATAGAAAAGCGCCGTCTGGGGCCTGACAGAAACCTGTTTATCGCCACTACCTCCGGCCAAAAAGGCCCCGTGGAAATCGCCCGTTCCGAAAAAATCGATGCCTTTGTCGCAAGGTTGAAGAACGAAATCGATGCCCTGCAGGACCGGGTCACGGGCAGAAAATCGTTAAGGGTTGTCTCTTAAAACCAAATTATCGTTGACATAATAATAGATTTTGCAGCACGATGCCCTTCTCAACGAAGTGTAATGGTGTGTTCCGATGAATGGTATGACTTCAAATTGGTTGCGATATGCGAGTCCTTTGCGATGGGATACTGTTGCCGTCAATGACAAATATCCGATGTTGTTTACGCCGGCCGAAATGGAACAACTACGGGGTCTTAAGGATGCCCTTATCCGCCGCGATTTAATCACTAATATGAATATTTCCCTAGGCAACGGCATAACCACGATAGGGTTTCTCGATTTCAGACAAAAGGACAATGCCTTCTTTTACGTCCAGAAAATCAAACCCGAAGGTTTGATACCCGAATATCGCGTAGGATCGGGCAAAATAGGCATGTATCTAGAAACCATCAATTTCAACGTCACCATGGCCTCACTGGAAGAAGCCTGCCGTCCGAAAATGCTTGCCAATAATACAACCCCGCTGATTTTGATCCACCAATAGAGTTGACTAACGTCCCCCTGCGTCCCATCTTGAACTGATCCAATTTCAAGGGGGAATGCATATGTCCAAGATCAAAGTAGATAATCCGGTTGTTGAAATTGACGGCGATGAAATGACGCGCATCATCTGGGCGATGATCAAGGAAAAGCTTATCCATCCTTATCTTGATATCGATCTGAAATATTTTGATCTGGGCATCGAAAACCGCGATTCTACAGAAGACAAGGTAACGGTCGATGCGGCAGAAGCGATCAAGAAATACCGCGTCGGCGTGAAATGCGCGACGATCACACCCGATGAAGGCCGTGTTAAAGAATTCAATTTGAAAAAAATGTGGAAATCGCCCAACGGCACGATCCGCAATATTCTCGACGGCACCGTGTTCCGCGAACCTATCGTCTGTAAAAACGTGCCGCGATACGTGCCGGGCTGGACGTCTCCGATGGTTGTCGGGCGTCATGCGTTCGGCGATCAATATAAGGCAACCGATTTGAAAATTCCCGGACCCGGAAAATTGACTCTAGTCTATGAGCCTGTGAACGGTGAAAAGCAAACCTTTGAAGTGTTCGATTTTAAAGGGCCCGGCGTCGCCATGGGCATGTATAACGTGGATGAATCCATCATTGGTTTCGCGCGTGCCTGCTTTAACTACGGCCTCGCCCGCAACTACCCCGTCTATCTTTCGACCAAGAACACGATTTTGAAAGCCTATGACGGCAAGTTCATGGATATCTTCCAGAAAATCTACGACGAGGAATTCAAGGCCGAATTCGAGAAGAAGAAACTTTGGTACGAACACCGCCTTATCGACGATATGGTTGCCTTCGCCGTGAAATCTTCTGGCGGCTTCGTGTGGGCCTGCAAAAATTATGACGGAGATGTGCAATCCGACGTTGTGGCGCAAGGTTACGGCTCGCTCGGCCTGATGACCTCCGTGCTGCTCACGCCCGATGGGCAGATTGTGGAGGCAGAGGCCGCGCATGGCACGGTCACGCGCCATTACCGCGAACACCAGAAAGGGAAGGAAACATCCACCAACCCGATCGCTTCCATTTTCGCATGGACTCAAGGGCTTAAATACCGCGGCAAGTTTGACGGCAACACTGCGCTCATAAAATTCGCTGAAAGCCTCGAAAAGGCTTGCGTGGACACGGTTGAATCTGGCTCTATGACAAAAGACTTGGCCACGCTGATCGGCAAGGACCAACCATTCTTGACAACCGGTGTTTTTATGGACAAGGTCGCCCAAAATCTAGCACAGAAACTGGCTTAGAATATGATGAAAACCGTTCGGTTCCTTCCGCTTCTTGCAACCGCCCTGATCGCGTTCGCGCCTATCGCACATGCGGCGCCCGCTACGTTCGACAAGGACTATGTCGGCAAGATGGAAGTCTATCGTGCGAATTACGAAGACACGCTGGTCCACCTCGCGCGCAAACACGGCCTCGGCTTTGTGGAAATGCGCGCGGCAAACCCGACGCTGGACCCTTGGATCCCCGGTGAAGGCGCACGCGTTGTTCTGCCCACGCAATCATTGTTGCCCGATGCGCCGCGTTCCGGCGTTGTCATCAACCTGCCTGAAATGAAATTGTACCTGTTCCAAAAATCCGGCGGTGCGCCTTTGGTCTATTCGATCAGCCCGGGCCGCGAGGGTTTGAACACACCGATAGGTTCCACCACCGTTATCAGCAAGAAGGAAGGCCCATCATGGACGCCGACTCCCCGCATGCTGAAGGAAGACCCGACATTGAAGCCGTTCTATCCGCCGGGACCCGATAACCCTATGGGCACACACGCCATGTATCTGGGTTGGGACCAATACCGTATCCACGGCACGAACAAACCCTATGCTATCGGACGCCGCGCATCTTCGGGCTGTATCCGGATGTATCCAGAAGCGATCAAGGATATTTTCCCGCGCGTGCCCGTCGGCACGAAAGTGACGGTCGTCGACCAACCCGTGAAAGTGGGCTGGATCGAAAACAAAATGTATGTGGAAGTGTCGCCGACGCAGGAACAATCCATTCGCATCGAACAGACGGGCGAATTGATGTCCTATGAAATCACCGCCGCCGACATGAAACGCATCACATCCAAAGCAGGCCCTCTTGCCGACAATATCGATTGGGAAGCGGTACGCAAAGCCGTGCGTGAACATCGCGGCTATCCTGTCGCCGTTCTGGACCGCAAAGGCGGCAAAGGCCAGCATGTGAAGGATGAAACCGAAGAGCAGCTTAAGCAGGTCGGCGCCGAAGACAAGGTTTACACCGAAAAGAAAAAGGTTCATCTCAAGGAACAAAACGCCAAGCGCGTTGCCAAAAAAAGCGAAGTCTATGGCATGGGCTCAACAAAAACAGCGATAAACGAGGTAACGTTACAAACCGTTACGACTCCCGATCGTCCGAAAAAGAATTTCAATCAATAAAGAAAAAGGTCGGATGATCCGGCCTTTTTTATGTCTCTGGTTTATTGCTGTATCAGCGTGAAGGCGGCCGCAAAGAGCGGGGGCGCGTAAAGCGGGCTCAGATAAAAAACATAGCGCCAGCTTTCTTTAATGAAAATCGAAATGAAGGAGATCGCCACGCAGCCAAGCCACACAAGGGTGGTTTTGTGGGTGAGGATGGTGCCATAGGCTTTTTCCGCCAATTCCGCGGGGATGAGGTTCATCGCTACCATCACGTGAAAGGTTACCGCATATAAAAAACTTCCCGCCAAGGCGATGGCGATAAGACCGATGAGGCGAATAATAAAAGTTTTAGCGTTCATGTCTTTGATTATTCCTGTATTTTACCCAAAAGAAAAGGCTGTCTGCATATTAGCAGACAGCCAAATCTTTGCCTCGAATGGCTAAGTTAATTACTTAACTTGGCGGCTTTCGAAAACAGGTTCAGCGGACTGAACGGATTCTTGTGCCGGAGCATTACCAACCGTGCGCTCTTCAGCGTAAGGGGCTTGCGTCAGCGTTTCGTCGGTGGAGGATGTGCCAGCCGTGGAGCAAGCAGCAACGCCAACAACGGAAGCCAAGAACAGTGCATTCATAAGAAGTTTCGTCATTTTATATTTCCTTCATTTTCTAGAAAATTCGAAATCCCACCTTGGAAAGACGCGCTCCCCGCAACTGGTAAATCTAAGCCGTTATACAATATGATTTCCGCCTTGTAAGCCCCCTTTTTAAAATTTTTTAGGGTTTTCAAGTGCTTTGGGCATTTTTGCCACGTCGGTGGAGCTTAGAACTAGTCCTGCCCGTTTTTCTGAATTTTGGTGAAATAGGTGTCGATGCCCGAAACTATTGTGCCCACGAGTTTCTTGCGGTATTCGGGGGAAGAGAGCTGGTTGGCCTCTTTCTTATTAGACATAAATCCCATCTCGATTAGAACCGACGGTACGTCGGGCGCCTTGAGCACGGCAAAACCCGCATAGCGGTGTGGCTTATCCAAAAGCTTGATGCCTTTGTTGTTCGCCTGTTTGACGACCGTGTTGGCGAAGAATTTGGACTGGTTCATCGTGTCGCGCATCGCAAGGTCGATAAGGATGTTGGCGACCTGTTTGTCCTCGTGACTCAAATCCACGCCCGCGATCAGGTCCGCTTGGTTTTCGCGTGCGGCGAGTTTTTCGGTCTGGGCATCGGACGCGGTGTTGGACAATGTATAGATGGATGCGCCGCTCACACCCGGTTTGTCGATGGAATCCGCGTGCAACGATATGAACAGGTCCGCCTCGTTCTTGCGGCCGATTTTCACGCGGTCTTGCAACTTGATAAACGTGTCGCTGCTGCGGGTGAGGTGGACGCGATAGCGCCCCGTTGCCTCTAATTGTCGTTTCAATTCCTGAGCGGCGGCCAAGGTGACGGTCTTTTCCTTGGCACCGTTCGGCGAGACTGCGCCGGGGTCACCGCCGCCATGGCCCGCATCTATGACGATGATCGGTTTAGGACCTATCGATGGCGTTGGGGGAGGCGGCGTTGCGGTTGCCGTTTGGGGAACGGGTTTGGAAGGCGGGGTCAAGACATAGGCGGGGGGGGATTGCGGTGTTTGCCTGCCGCCTTGCGCCGTAAGTTTGCCGAACATGCGGTCTTTGGCAGGGTCGTACCCCCCATTTGCCCTCACGATGTCAATTACGACACGATCCGAAATATTGGTGCCAGCCGGCAGAAAGAAAGCACTTTTTAAATCCACGTCGTCCTTAAGATCGATGACAATCCTTGAAATACCGGGCTGGAGGATGCCGTTACGGATGGCACCTACCAAGTTTCCGTTATTCGTAGACGGCATACTCGTCCGCCAGTCAAAGGCCGGAAGGTCTATTACGAGACGCTCTGGGTTATGGAGCAAGAAGGCGCGAAAATCTGCCTTGCGAGACAGCTCTATGACGATACGTGTCTTCTCGGGATGCGTTCCGATACGCATCGAATTTACGCTGAGATCGGCGGCATGGCTCGCGTTTTGAAACAAAACGGCGGAAAATAGAAAAACAGCGAGGAAGAAGGCAAAAAAACGCGTCACAAGTTGATTCCGTAAACCTTAAGGGCTTTCAGAATACAGCGAAGCGCAGCGTTTGCAATTTATTTGGTGGCGGATTGTCTGCCTGAGTTTTGGATTTTCTGTATCTTATTTTATCTGGCAAATTATCCGGATGTTTTGACATGTCTTTTGATGCGCGGCGAAATGGATGTGTGTAGTTTTTCATGCAGGCTAGGGTCGACCCCCCATCCTTCTCGCATGACTTTTAGTTATGTAATTTAAAAGGTCATTGTATATTAACTTCTATCTGTGTAATGTCCTTCTTAAGCGACCCGTCGCGGCCAAGCAGTTGTTACTAATTATTTGATTTAAAAGGTTTCGCTGGCTGCCACGGTAATAAAAGATAGGTCCTCTCGCCTGAGCATGATGCCGGCGATTACGCATGAAGGGGCCGACCGAGATAGTTTTTGGTTGGCTAAGCCGTTACCGTATTAAGGCAGGATCAGGCCTATCTTTAATTTAATTTTTTTGGCGCCATGCGCCTTCTTCCTCCATAGGTCGCCCGGGGGATTTCGGGCAGCTGCGCTTGGAGGATATTCCATGCCTAAAACTATGTTGATTGACGCAACCCACTCTGAAGAGACACGGGTTGCCGTCGTCGATGGACAGCGTCTGGTCGAATTCGATTACGAAAGTAAAGTCCGCAAACAACTCAAAGGGTCCGTTTTTCTGGCCAAGGTAACGCGGGTCGAACCCTCGTTGCAGGCCGCCTTTGTCAATTTCGGCGGTAACCGTCACGGATTTTTGCCGTTCTCCGAGATCCACCCTGATTATTTCCGCATTCCTGTCGCTGACCGCGAAGCGCTGCTCGCCGCCCAGATGGCCGAGCTCGAAGAGCACGACGAAGTGATGGAGAAACAAGAAGCCGCTATCGAACAACAAGCGGCACAAGCCCAAGATGGCGCATCGCCCGCAGAAGAGGTCGAAGAAGAAGACGAAGTCGAGGCCATTACCGAAGTCGGCGGCGAAGACCAGCCTTTGATCGAAGAAGAGGATGGCGAAGAAACCTCTTCCGATGAGGAAGAAGCCGAAGAAGAACACCGTGCACCTATCGCGATGGACGCGCCAAGCGATGTCCTGCGCGGTCCGATTGTCGAAGAAGAACCTGAGTCTTCCGATGAAGATAGTTCCGAAGAATCCGATGAAGACGAAGATGATTCCGACGAGGAAGATGATGAAGAGGGCGATGAATCCTCCGAAGACGACTCCGATGAAGAACGCGGTGAAACTCCCACCCAACAAAATAACGGCGAAGAAGGTTCGGAAGCGACATACGAAAACCGCGGACCCCGTGAAGGTGGACGTGGACGGGGTGGACGTGATCGTGGCCGTGGACGCGGCAGACAAAGCGGACGCGGCGGCAGACATGGCGGCGGCGGACGTGGTCGTCATGAACGCGACGATCATTCGGTTGAATCTGTCGGCGGCGACGGCGTGGACGGCGATCGTCCGTTCCGTTTCAACATGCGGAAATCCTATAAAATTCAGGAAGTCATCAAACGCGGCCAGATCATGCTCATCCAAGTTTCCAAGGAAGAGCGTGGCAATAAGGGCGCGGCTGTAACAACCTATCTTTCCATGCCGGGCCGTTATTGCGTTCTGATGCCGAATTCGCCTCGCGGCGGCGGCGTTTCCCGCAAGATCGCTACTTTCAAAGACCGTAAACGCATGAAGGATATGCTGGACGACCTTTCGGTTCCCGAAGGCATGTCCGTTATTTTGCGTACAGCAGGTGTTACGCGCACCAAAGTCGAAATCAAACGCGATCTGGATTACCTAACGCGCCTATGGAACACGATCCGCGAACATACGCTGAAATCTGTTGCACCTGCCCTTATATATGAAGAAGGTAATCTGATCAAACGCGCGATCCGCGATTTGTATTCGCGCGATATTGAATCCGTCTATGTCTCCGGCGATGAAGGTTTCAAAAACGCCCGCGAATTCATGAAAATGCTGATGCCTTCGCACGCCAAGAATGTGCAGGAATATAAGAGCGATCGTTTGCCGCTGTTTCACAAATTCGGCGTCGAAAACCAGATCGCCGATATCGGCGAACCGACGGTCAATCTGAAATCAGGCGGCTACCTCGTTATAAACCCGACTGAAGCCTTGGTGTCGATCGACGTCAACTCCGGCCGCGCCACGAAAGAACGCCACATCGAAGATACGGCGCTCAAAACCAACCTCGAAGCCGCGGACGAACTGGCACGCCAGCTACGCTTGCGCGATCTCGGCGGTTTGGTCGTGGTCGACTTTATTGATATGGAAGACCGCCGCAACAACCGTAAAGTCGAACAACGTCTGCGCGATGCATTGTCTTCGGACCGTGCGCGTATTCAAGTGGGCCGTATCTCATCTTTCGGTTTGCTCGAGCTTTCCCGTCAGCGTTTGAATCCGTCACTGGCCGAAGCGCAGCAGGAAGTATGTGCGCATTGTTCCGGAACAGGTCATGTCAAAACGCTAGACTTCTCGGCTATTTCTATCGTCCGCGCTCTGGAAGTCGAAGGCATCAAGGGCAAATCGAACGAAATCCATCTGACGATGGCTCCTTCGGTCGCCCTTTACATCATGAACCACAAGCGCAAGATCCTGAACGACATCGAAGCCCGTTATGGCTTTGAGGTTTTGATCGAAACCGACGAAACCATGTCAACATCGCATTATAAACTCGAAGGCGCATCGCGTTCGATGGTACCCAAACCTAGCGAAGGTATTAGAACCGTCGCCGTGGAAGAAGGTGATTTCGAAAACGAAGGCGAATACACCCCAGAAGACGAGGATGATGGTGAAGAAGGCGCACAGCCCCAATCCAACGAAGGACGCTTTTCCGAACGCGTGCAAGAACGTGGGCCGCGTCCCGAAGGTGATCGCGGACTTGACGGTCAACGCCGTCGCCGCGGACGTCGCGGTGGGCGCGGTCGTGGCCGCAACGGCGAAGGAGCACCCCGTCTGCATGAAAATGCTGTCGCAGGCGCACCAAGCGATTTTGAAGGCGGCGATGAAGGCGATGAATCCATCGGCAACCGCATTCCATCCGATACCGAAGAAGGACGGGATGACAATCGCGGCAACCGTGAACCGCGTGAAGGGGCACCCCGCGATGGAAACCGTGAAGGCGGTCAACGCCGCAGACGCGGTGGTCGCGGTCGCGGCAACGGCGACAGACCGCAGGGCGATCGTTCCCAAGGTGGCTGCCCGCAAGGCGAACGCGCCCCGCGTCCTCCACGCGAAGAAAATTCCGGTAATGCCGGTCCGCGTTTTGAAAGCAACCCTATGACATCTGCTCCCGCATCTTCCTTCGAGCCGCCGGTGTTGCGTGCCACACCGCCCTTGAACGATCGAAGAGGGAATGAGGCGCCTGCGCCAAGGGATTACGAGAAGGTCAATCAGGCCCCCGAAGAAAAGAAAAAGGGCTGGTGGAACAAGCTGGTAGAATAATTAAAAAAAAGGGCGGTTTTCCGCTCTTTTTCTTTGGGTCGAGGGAATCTTATTCCCTAAAATTTTAGGCATTTTTTAACGCGCTTTAATTGTTTTAATTTAACATAAAAATTGAGACATATACGAAGTGTTTTTTAGGCAAGTTGCACAGATCTCCCCACACATGAGATTGCCTAACGCTCCGTAGTTTTGATGGGCTTCTAACTACTACATGGTTCCCGTCTGTTGGCCTTCCTGATTGGGAATCTTGCCCCCGCATGTTCTCCCTTCCCGTCAGGCACCCGAGGTCAGTGGGCGTTTTCGTCCCTTAGCCACCGGAAAGAAATCCGGTGGCTATTTTTTTCATGCGGGAGACAATCTGGTACGCTATAAAGATAGGAACATTCACTTCGAGAACGGAAAATTCCCATGCGCTCTTTCCTGCTTGCCACTGCCTTCGCGTTTGCTTTTATGTCCCCGTCTTTTGCCTCCGAAGAAAAAAAGGTCTTAGAAAAACCGGCGGCAGAAACATCCGTCGTCCAAAAAAATACGGATGAAAAACCCATCGCTGCGAAGGTGGAAAACACGCCTTTGAAACAATGGATTGATGCGGAAAATCAATTGATTGATCCGTTATCGGATAAGGATAAGGAAAGCTTTTTTATACTGCGCAACAAATACTCCATTCACCGCGTAATCAAGATCGTGGAGCGCGATGTCAGCACCGCCGTTAAATCCTGCGGCAAAAACAATCCCGACATGAAAGAAAAGATGGATGGACGGTTCAAACAATGGACCAATGCTGTCGATCCCATCCTCGTGGCCGCCATAAAACAGGTGGAAAAAGAAATCGATACCCAAACGCTGGTAGATCCCATGCAGGCGCGCGAGGTTTTAAAAATGAACGACGAAGCTTATGAATTCGGCGAAAAACAAATCACCAAACAACCGGTGAGCACTAAGGAAGCCTGCGAAGATTTATTGGTCAGTATGGACCGTACCGAAGATGATATGGTGAAATTGTTGCAGGAAACACTGCTTCCCGAAAGTGTGATCAGAAAACGCGCGGGCGACATGCAAAAAGCCAAACAGAAAGCCAAAGATACGCAGCTTTCAAAAAGTCCACCCAAGCAGGCCGATGATAAGGCGCCTGAAGAAGCGGAAGTAAAGGCGCAATAGCGCATAAGTATCTATGAAAATTTTACAGGTTATGGCGGGCGGTGATCATGGTGGGGCAGAAACCGCCTTCGTCGATATGTGCATCGCCATGCGCGATGCTGGCATGGACATAGAGGTTGCAACGCGATCTAACCCCGTGCGTGTTCCCGCGCTGGAAAAGGCGGGAATCAAGTTACACACGCTGCCTTTCGGCGGCGGCATCGATATTTTCACGGGCTGGGCGCTAGGGCGTATCATCAAGAAATTCCAGCCTGTCATCGTACAGACATGGATGGCGCGCGGCGCGCACAAAACACCCAACTGGAATTCCTTGAAGACAGCGCAGCGTTATATGGTGGTCTCGCGCCTCGGCGGCTATTACAAAACCAAATATTTCAAATCTGCCGATTATTTTAATACCATCACGCCCGACATCAAACGCTACCTTGTTGATAATGGGATAGCAGCTGATCGTATTCGCCACATCAACAATTTTGCCGAAGTCGAGCCGATCGAAAAACCGTTATCCCGCAGCGATATGAACACGCCGGACAATGCACCTGTGCTTTTGGCTTTGGGGCGTTTGCATTCTGCCAAGGCGCACGACATCCTCATCAAATCCATCGTTTCGCTCCCGCATGTGTATGTCTGGATTGCGGGCGATGGACCGGATCGCGCGGAACTTGAAAAGCTTGCGTCTGATCTGGGCGTCGCTACCCGCGTAAAATTTCTGGGCTGGCGCACGGACAGATCCGCGTTGCTGGAAGCCTGCGATGTGTGCGTGTTCGTATCGCGCTATGAACCGTTCGGCACGGTGTTCGCACAAAGCTGGGCGTTGAAACGGCCCGTAATTGTTTCGGATTCGGACGGTCCGCGCCAATTCTGCGTGGATGGGGAAAATTCTCTGATGGTGCCAAAAAACGATGCGGCGGCGCTGACCATCGCGATCCAAAGATTGTTGATTGATAAACTCTTGCGCGATCGGCTGGTGACGCAAGGTTACAAACGCTATCAGAACGAATTCACCAAAGAAAAATCTGTCGCCGCCTATCTTGATTTTTATATCGATATTTTGAAACGCGAAAATATTCTCTAAACACCGCGGTGCAATGAATGCATCTGACGGATCATCAGTGCGAGCAGGATCATTGCGCCCGCTTGGTGCATTGCCGCCATGGGGATGACGACTTGCGACATCACGGTGCCGATGCCAAGCGCCACCTGCACGAACATCATGGCGACCAACGGCATGGATTTCATCCGCACAGCAAAAGAAGCAACGGCTACAAAGGTCGCGACAGCAATCCATCGGTGGAAGAACTGTACGCCGGCGGGATCATGCAGGATGGCATATATGCCCGTCACTTCGGGTGGAATCCAATGCTGGTTCATCATCGGCCATGTGTTGTAAACCATGCCGCCGTCCAATCCTGCCGTGAACGCACCCCAAAGAACCGTGACGGACAGCAAAACAAACGCGATCCACCCATGGCGCTTTTCGCATAAGGTGCCTTGGCGCGTTCCTTGGGGCGTAAAATCGAATGCAATCCACAAAAGCACGCAGAAAATAATCAGCGCCAATCCCAAATGCGCGGCGAGGCGGAAGTGCGAAACATCGGGGCGGTCGACGAGGCCGCTCATCACCATGTACCAGCCGAGCACGCCCTGCAGGCCGCCTAGGATGAGTACGCCGAGAAGTTTCAGTTCGTAGCCTTGCGGAATTTGTTTGCGGATGAAGAAATAGAGAAGGGGAAGCGCAAAGACAAGCCCGATCAACCGGCCCCAGAAACGGTGCAGCCATTCCCAGAAGAAGATGTTCTTGAAATCGGCGATTTCCATCCATGAATTCTTTTGAAGGAATTCGGGGGTTTGTTTGTAAAGGCCGAACACGCGCTCCCATTCGGAATCAGACAAAGGCGGAATGGCGCCGATCAGGGGTTTCCACTCGACCATGGAAAGACCGCTTTCGGTCAAACGGGTCACCGCGCCTATAACGGCCATGGCAAAGACCATGAAGGCCGTGAAATAGAGCCAGTTTCGGACGTTTTTGTGGGGCGTTGTTGACAAATCCATGCGGGATGAGATTTATAACGCCCTATGGGTAATTTCAAGACAGATGTGATTATTATCGGCGCAGGGCCTGTGGGGCTTTTCGCGGTGTTCGAGCTGGGCCTTCTGGATATGAAATGCCACCTTGTCGACATTCTGGACAAGCCGGGCGGCCAGTGCGCGGAACTATACCCCGAAAAGCCGATTTACGACATTCCAGCGCTCCCCATCGTCACGGGTCAGGAATTGACGGACCGCCTTTTGGAACAGATCAAACCCTTCAATCCCGTTTTCCATTTCGGGCAGATGGCGGAAGAACTCAAGAAACTCGACAACGGCAACTGGGAGCTTAAAACCGATGACGGGGTCGTGATCGAAGCGCCTGTAATCGTGATCGCCGCGGGCGGCGGATCGTTTGTTCCGAAAAAACCCTCGCTGCAGGGTCTCGACGAACATGAAGGCAAGAGTGTGTTTTATTCCGTCAAGAAAATGGAACAATTCCGCGGCAAGAAAATCTTGATTGCGGGCGGCGGGGACTCCGCGCTGGATTGGGCGCTTAATTTACACCCGATAGCGGCTGAGGTCGCACTCATACACCGCCGCGATGATTTCCGCGCCGCGCCTGATTCCGTAAACAAGATGCGTGAACTGGTGGCCGCCGGAAAAATGAAACTGCATATCGCGGATTTGAAAGCCCTGCATGCGCAGGACGGCGTTCTCGCAGGGGTAATGGCGCACAACAAGGATCTGGGCGAACATCTGATCCCCGCCGATACCTTGCTGGCGTTCTATGGCCTGACCATGAAGCTCGGCCCCATCGCCAATTTCGGCCTTAACCTGCATGAAAACCTGATTCCCGTTGATACGGAAAAGTTCGAGACCCAAACTCCGGGCATATTCTCGATCGGCGACATCAATCATTACCCCGGCAAGCTCAAGCTTATCCTGTCGGGCTTCCATGAGGGTGCGCTCATGGCGCAACAGGCCTTCCGCTATGTCTATCCCGATAAAAAACTTCGGTTTCAATACACAACCTCGTCATCATCCTTGCAGGAAAAACTTGGTGTTGCCGCCAAAGCCGCTTAAACTGCTTTTCCATGGCCGCCCCTTTCGACATCATCACCGCCTCCGCCAAAGCCTATAAAAACACATGGGCCATCCGCCATTATATTTTGAAACTCGCCATCGTGCCTTTCGTGTTGCGCCTGTTTTGTTTCACCATGGCGATTACGTATGCCAGCGGTAATTTCACCTACTTCATGTTGATCATGCTGCCCGCTTTGTTCGCGGAAGGCTGGATGCTCTCGCACCTCGTTCGTTTTCAGGTGCTGGGGCAGATATGGCCGTTCCGTCCCTCTGGTGACATGGAATCCGATATCGCCATGCTCGAAACACGCGCGCGCGGCGTTCTTGGCGGAATGATCGTTTTCGTTCTCATCAATATGACAGTGCGCCTTTTTTCCGAACTTATCCGCCTTTACATGTTGCCCTATATGCCCGTGGAAGGTGCGGAACAGGTGGAAATACCTGTTGCCGTCGCGATTACATCCATCTTCTTGCTCGGTTTCATGATCTGGGGTTTTCGCCTTTTGTGGCTCTATATACCCTACGCACTCAACATGGGCGGCATGACATATCTTTCCGCGCTCAAAGGAATTCAAACATCCTTTGCCATGTTCACCGTGTGGATCATCTGCGGTCTGCCTTTCGTTGCCATGGTGGTGATGGCGAGCGGATTGATCGGCGATCCTTTGGCGGCGGCGTTTGGCAAAAGCGCGGGGAACTTCGTGATGATTTTGTTCACGGTGGCTGGCGATCTTGGCAAAAGCATCATGGTCACGGCGGGTATCGCCTATGCGCTTCAGCAAGTTTTCAAGAAGCAGAATAAAGTCAGATTATAATCATGCATATTTTCGTGACAGATCTGAATGGCGTCACCCATGAATGCGAAGGCATCGAAGGCTGGCGCCTCATGGAAATCATCCGCGATGCAGGCCTTCCCATTAAGGCGGAATGCGGCGGCTGTGCGTCCTGCGCCACCTGTCATGTTTATGTCGATGAAGACTGGATGTCCAAACTCTATCCGCCGCGGGCAGACGAGATCGAGCTTTTGGATACCGCGCCCGATGTGCGCGATAATTCCCGCCTGTCTTGCCAGATATTGATGAGCCAAGAACTGGATGGTTTAAAAGTGTTTCTGGCTCCTGGAACGGAGCCGTAAGCTACGGAGCTAGACGCGCGTCGCGGCGTGCCATTTTTGCGGCATATCTGTTTAACGCACGTTCCGTGGTTTCTTCAAAGCTATCGAAAGCCAGCCTTCCTCTTTTTACGTGACCGAGCTCGTTTTCTTCCACTTGCTCATAAAATTTTTCTTTCACACTATCCAGACCGCCATTCAAAAGCCGTTCGATCGTGGTGCCGGGATGGCGGGAAAAGTTTTCTATAGTTTGCATACGCACGAGATTTTTTGTCACTTGCCGCAGACCACCATCGAAATCAAGAAGCGCCTTCCATGACTGGGTGGCGATGATCTCGTTCTTGCCCATCATATTGACCACGCGTTTTGGCAGTTTCAGTGCAGGCAATTTAAAATGGTCTTCCATGTGTCCGGTCAATTCGGAAGGACGCATTTCTTTTCCGGCGTGATGGAATATGACGCACAACCCGTCTTCACCGTGCGAACGGTAATGAGCATATCTGTGAAAATGGCCTTCTTTGATTGGCATCATACTCTCCAAAAGATGGGTAGTATCTGCCACAGTCACGCGAAATAAGCAAATTATTATGTCAATTTAGAGGATGCTAATAGTTAATCAGGCGGTGATTTCAATATCGATCATACGCGCTTCGGACGGCGTGATGATCTTGCTGTGCGCCACATAAACCGAATGCAACTTGCCTTCGATCTCGCGCACCCAAAATCCGAGGAATTGTTTCAACTCGGGAAAGATCGGGGCGCGGTCGTAGTCCTGCCAGATATATTCTTGCAAAAACTTAGGGTGGTCGGGCATATGGTAAAAGATCTGCGCGGTCGTCAGTCGATAGTCGCTGGTAAACTGTATATCGAAGTCTGCCATATCCCCATCTTAGCATATTTTGGCTTTCCAATTCCTAATGAGGTCGCATGAATGTCTTGCCATTTGGCTTGGCTTTGCTATATGGTTTGGCACTCCCTTAGAGGGAGTGCTAATAACCCATGGTGGGTTTTTAGCAAGTTGTTGTAAAACAATGATTATTAAGGAGACTTACACATGAAATTTCGCCCTTTGCATGATCGCGTACTTTTGAAGCGCATCGAGCAGGAAGCCAAAACAGCCGGCGGTATCATCATTCCCGATACGGCCAAAGAAAAACCGATGGAAGCTGAAGTGATCGCTGCCGGTCCGGGCGCTTACAACGAAAACGGCGCAGCTCGCCTTACACTGGATGTTAAGGCCGGTGATCGCGTTCTCATTTCCAAATGGGCCGGTACCGAAATCACGGTTGATGGTCAGGAACTTCTGGTCGTCAAAGAATCCGACATTATGGGCATTATCGACGGCGGCGCTGCTGCCAAGAAGGCCGCATAACTTAAAAAAACACGACGAACGAATTATTGGATCGTTTGTAACTTATTAAATAAATTAATTCTCAAAAAGGAGAAAAACCATGGCTGCTAAAACAGTATCATTCCAACGCGAAGCCCGCGAAAAAGTCCTCGAAGGCGTAAACATTGCGGCAGATGCCGTAAAAGTAACGCTCGGTCCCAAAGGCCGTAACGTTCTGATCCAAAAATCCTTCGGTTCGCCCCGTTCTACGAAAGACGGCGTAACCGTTGCCAAAGAAATAGAACTTAAAGACGCGCAACGCAATCTTGGCGCACAGCTGATCAAGGAAGTGGCGAGCAAACAAAACGATCACTCTGGTGATGGCACCACGACGGCGACCGTTCTGGCGCAATCGATCGTCAACCAAGGCAACAAAGTCATCACGGCGGGGGCAAACCCGATGGATGTCAAGCGCGGTATAGATAAAGCCGTTGCAGTCGTCGTTGAAGAACTGAAGAAAAACGCAAAACCTGTTAAGTCGAACCAAGAAATCGCCCAAATCGGCACGATCTCCGCGAACGGCGAAAAAGAAATCGGCGATAAAATTGCCGAAGCCATGGATAAAGTCGGTAAAGAAGGTGTTATCACGGTTGAAGAATCCAAAACGATGGAAACGGAACTGGATGTCGTCGAAGGCATGCAATTCGATCGCGGTTACCTGTCCCCGTACTTCATCACGGATGCGGAAAAGATGCAGGTGGTTCTTGAATCTCCCTATATCCTGCTGTTCGAAAAGAAACTCTCTAACCTCCAATCCATGCTTCCCGTTCTCGAAGCTGTTGTCCAAACGGGCAAGCCGCTTTTGATCATCGCGGAAGATGTCGAAGGTGAGGCTTTGGCCACGCTGGTTGTCAACAAACTGCGCGGTGGTTTGAAAATTGCTGCCGTTAAAGCCCCCGGTTTCGGCGATCGTCGTAAAGCGATGCTCGAAGACATCGCGCTTTTGACGGGCGGTCAGATGATTTCCGAAGACCTCGGCATCAAACTCGAAAATGTTACGCTGGAAATGCTCGGCAAAGCCAAGAAAGTCCAAATCACGAAAGATAACACGACGATCGTTGATGGCGCAGGCCAGAAAGCCGATATCGAAGCCCGTTGCGGCCAAATCAAGGCGCAGATCGAAGATACGTCTTCTGATTACGACCGTGAAAAACTGCAAGAGCGTCTTGCCAAGCTGGCCGGCGGTGTTGCTGTCCTGCGCGTTGGTGGCGCTACGGAAGTCGAAGTGAAAGAACGCAAAGACCGCGTTGACGATGCGATGCATGCTACGCGCGCAGCCGTTGAAGAAGGCATCGTTGCCGGGGGCGGTTCCGCTTTGTTGTTCGCGTCGAAAGTCCTTGAAAAATTCAAAGGCGATAACGACGACCAACAATTCGGTATCGAAATCATCCGTAAGGCTTGTCAGGCTCCCGTTCGTCAGATCGCGGAAAATGCAGGCAAAGAAGGTTCGATCATCGTCGGAAAACTGACCGCTGACTCCAATGTCACGGGCGGTTATGACGCGCAGAACGACAATTACTGCGACATGCTTAAAGCCGGTATCATCGACCCTGTGAAGGTTGTGCGTACGGCTCTGCAGGATGCAGCTTCCGTTGCAGGCCTTTTGCTGACAACCGAAGCGACCATCACGGATGCTCCCGATGACTCCAAAGGCGGAAACGCCGGCGGCGGCATGGGCGGCGGCATGGGCGGCGGCATGGGTGGAATGGATTTCTAATCCACCCCCTGTATTACGAAATCAAAAAGGCCGGATCACTTCCGGCCTTTTTTCTTAGATATTTTTTTGAGAACCACATCTTTTTGATATGGATCTATATTCCAGATCGCTTTGTCGTTGGGTGGCGGCTTTTGTGCTACTTTCCATTGTTGCATGAATTTTTCGCGGTAAATTCTGGCTGCATTTACATCGTCCATCAGAAAGACTAGCGGTTCGTTTAACCATAATATAATTGCCAGTTTATCTGCAAAAACGTAAAAAGGTATGGAAGAAAAGTCTTCCTTTTTCATCCATCTGTATTCTGCATATGAAGAAACTGGGAAAAAGAAGTCGTTTTCGCAAATCAGGATTTTGTAACTTATTTTTAACCCGATCATACGATCCCAATGCAATTGCAGAGATTGTGCATCCATGTTTTTGATGAAGTCACGTTCATCTACGTTACCAACTAGCACTTCGTTGTTTTTGCTGTTGCGAACATTTTCGTAAATCAAATTATAAAACTGCTTGAGTTGTTCCATTCCCTGGAAAATACGAATGGCCTGACGTTTTTCTTGTACGCCTCGGTCCGATAAGAATTCAATTCCCGCGGTTTCAAATGTTTCGATAATTTTTTGAAGTGTACCTTGTCCTGGAATTTGTTTTCCGAGTTCTATATTCGCAATGGTAGGAACAGCGAGTCCCGTGCGTTCTGCTAGGTCTGTTTGGCTCCAGTTTTTAAGGGCGCGCGCCGCGCGTATTTGGTCAGCGGTTATCATGTCCTTGAATATATAGGCATTATTAGTGTTAGGGCTATAAATAATAAAATATAGTTGACAAAAACCTGACATTCATTATAAATCATATTATATAATATATTTTATATTAGGTTTTGATATGCCGCCGAAGCTGAAAACCAAATCTAACGTCCAGCGTCCTTTTTGGCTGGATGTAGAAAATATGCTTAATTCACAGGTTCTTACCGATGGTGATGATGGGCATTTGAAAGGTACTATGACAGGGGAAAGCTGGAAAAACTTCCTGATTGAACTGCGTGCAGAAATATTGTGCAAACTGGAAAATTACGGAACAGGCGCATACAGCTTTCAAGGTTCTCATCTGGGCAACTTCAGGGCCGACAAGAAAAAGATCGAACGCATTTATCTCCGTAGTCTTGCAGTTTTGTATAGAGACGCGGAAAAAGCCTATAAAAACATATCCGGATAAACGGATAGTAATAGAGGTCTTACCACCACACTCTAAAAGGCCGCACGGTTTAAGCCCTGCGGCCTTTTTGGATGGCTTGCCGTTCTGAAGGCGATATCGCATAATGGGCCATGGCCCGAACCCCGAGCAGCAATCCATCTAACCAGAACCGCGCGGCGCGGGCGCCGATGTCGAAAGAATCCCGATTCATCGGCTATCTGGTTTTGGGTTTTGGCGTGCTCGCCATCATTACGGTTTTGATACTGGCTTTTGGCGGCGGCGAAAAAACAGAGAAAAAGAACACGAAAAAAGAAACTCCCGTACAGGAAGTGGTAAAATTGGCGCCGGAATTGCTGCCGGCCGCACCTGCGCCTGTGGTGAAAAAGGTAGAACCTCTCAAGGAAGAACTGTTGTTCAAACGCAATCCTAATTTCGATGCAGCTAAGATGAACGGTGAATGGCAGGCCGCGATAGGCGATTACACGGCTGTTCTGCAGGTGGACAAGAATGTGTATCAGGTAATTTTGGCAGGCGAGAACGAGCAAGTGGCCAGAATATATTCTTCAGGCACGTTCAAGGTGATGGAAGACATAGTCATGCTGACGCCGCAAAAGAACTGGCCTCAGCCAGCGACCGAGTCGAAAGAGATAAAATACCGCAAATTGACTACTGCTGCTTTTCCCGTGGTCGCCTATTTTAATGACGATGAGATGATCTGGCAAAACCCGCCGAGATCCGAAAAACGTGTGCTGACACCGCGCAAATCGCCATTGCTTCTGTCACAGGATCAAGAAGCTATTCTCTGGAAGAGATTGAAATAAAATGCCTGAACTTCCCGAAGTTGAAACGGTGCGTCTGGGCCTTGAACCCTTCATGACGGGCAAGAAAGTGCACAAGATCACCACACATCGTGAAGGTTTGCGTGTTCCTTTTCCGAAGGGTCTTGCCGCATTACAGGGCCGTAGGATCGATAAACTCACACGCCGTGCCAAATATCTGCTCGTGCATATGGGTTCCGATATTCTGGTCATTCATCTGGGCATGTCGGGGCGTATCACGGCTATGGCAGATTTGAAAAAGTACAAACGTGCGAAGCACGATCATTTTATCCTTAATCTGGAAGGGGATAGCGGCATCGTGTTCAACGATCCGCGCCGTTTCGGAATCGTATTGATGCTCGCGGAAAAAGATTTGGAGCAAAACGAAGCCTTCAAATCGCTCGGTCCCGAACCGCTTTCGAAAGAATTTACAGGCAAGGTTTTGCAATCGCGGTTAAAGGGCAAGAAAGTGCCGATCAAAATCGCATTGCTGGATCAGCGCGTCGTGGCGGGTATCGGCAATATCTATGACTGCGAGGCCTTGTTCGGCGCGGGGATCGCGCCGCAGCGTCTGGCGGGCGATCTGTCCGCCAAGGAATGCGATGTTTTGGTAAAGTGTATCAAGGACGTTTTGGCCAAGGCCATTAAGGCGGGCGGCAGCAGTTTAAAAGATTACCGGAAAGCCGACGGGGAACTTGGCTATTTTCAGTATGGCTTCAAGGTGTACGATCGGGAAGGGGAGGCTTGTTCGCGTTGCGCGACCGTGATTAAAAAGGCCCCTTTAATACAGCGTATTACACAAGGGGCCCGCTCGACGTTTTTCTGCGCGCGGTGCCAAAAATAAATATTGGAATGAAATCCATAAATTTTTAAAAAAAATTGGGCAAAGTTACGTAGAAAGGAAACGCATTGTTTCTCATACTAATTGCTGTCTCCTTGTTTGCCGCCCTTTCCTATGTTTTTCTCTATAGCACCCGTAGCTGCAGCGGTTCCGTGGAAGACGAGAAAGCGCAACTACTAGAAGTCGGCCAACCTAGAGAATTATACTACGGCTGTTCAAACCGCTATTCTCCGCCTAAAAATCGCGCGTAATATCGAGGCGGGCAGCATCTACCTTGATAAGGATTTCTACACCAGAAATGACGGATCTCCGGCACCGCCGCCTTCGGGCATCCCCAGCATCGCCTACAGTTTCGCATCCAGAACCATTGCGTTGAATTTTTATGGCTCCGCGTTAGGCGCTACATCGAGTTCCAATGTGCAAGGTGATTTAAAGAACGGGGCGAGCGGTGTCGAAGGACATACCGCATGGTGCGCGTTAGACACGGATTTTCCGCGTTGCGTTTTTACGAGCGTTATTGAACAATATTGAGGGCTTGTTAGGACATGGCCGCAGTGATAAAAAAAATCATGCTTAAACATTGTCTGATCATGGCCTTGGTTCTACTGGTTGCTGTTCCCGCGTTTGCCGAGGAAGTCGCCAAAACTCCCATCTTCTTCGAGGCCCTTTATGACGTGCCTGTCATGCCGGGGCTGGAGGAATTGAAGGATCAGGCCATGCTGTTCGATAAACCCGATGGGCGCATAGCCTCGGTATTGGCGGCCTCCAAAAACCTCAACGCTACGGAAATAAGCCGTTTTTACGCGGAATCGCTACCCCAACTGGGCTGGAAAAAAACGGCGGAAAATCAGTATGTTCGGGGGTCAGATACCCTAAAAATGGAGCTTTCGAAAAAACCACCTTTGACGGTGGTCCATTTCACCCTTTCTCCGGCCAATCGTTAAGGTTTTAGGGCGTTAATCTTTAACTTGACAGTTTGACCCCTAGACGCGTAAAACAGCCCATCCTGTGGATAAATGATGTATCCCGCCGCCCCGAAAACGGGCGTGAAAACAAGAATTTGAACGATTTAGAGATAGAGAAAAAAGACCATGGCAAATCACGCTTCTTCAAAGAAAAGAATTCGAACCAACGCGCGCAAGAATGAAATCAAGACCGCGCGCACGAGCCGTATCCGCACCTTCCTCAAAAGAGTTGAAGCTGCGATTGCCGGCGGCGATGCCAAAGCAGCCGAAGAAGCTTTCAAAGCGGTTCAGCCAGAGCTGGCACGTGGCGTAGCAAAAGATATCGTTCAGAAAAACACTGCGGCGCGCAAAATTTCGCGTCTGTCCGCACGCATCAAAGCGCTTAAGAACTAATTCCTGACATAGCCATCAGGCTATGTCTCACAATACTCCCTCATTACATTGAAATATGAATTGGTTGGCCGCAAGAAACTATCTCTTGCGGCTACAAAACTATTAGCGCACTCTGTCAATGGTTAAATTATTTCTTTTTTTGATGTTCCCCATTTTTTCCGCTTGTGGACTAAAAAAAATAGTTTTAGGGTCTGTGAATAAGCAATCAAAAAACCCCTGTGAACAACATAGGGATCTAGCTGAAGCGGTGGTGGTGTAGAACACATTCGTACCGTTCTCCGGCAGTATCAGAGGACCTAATCACTACCCCCGCATAGGGACAAGAGTTGGAGTTTAAAAAGGGGTTTTTAAAACCGTCGCTATACTTCCGTATAAGAGACAGTGTTTCGGGGACCAAACCTTGATATTTATCGCCGATTTGAATAGATCTAACTGTAAAACACCATTTTTACAGAAGACATTTTCGCGTCTTCGATCTCTCACGCCGGCTTGGTTTGAATAATTAGTTACCAATTTTGTGGAGATAATAAAAATATGTCTGAATTCTCGGGTCAATCAACCAACGTAAAGCCTTTTAAAACGGAATCCTTCGCGCCTACGCCTGAAGTGCTGGCTGCGTGGACGGCCGTCTATAAGGAACTGCGTGATGAGTTTGGTGAAGCCGTTTACCGCAGCTGGCTGAAGCCTCTGACCCTGCAGGCCTACTATCACGGTACGCTCGAAGTGTCCGTTCCCACGCGTTTTATGCGCGACTGGATTCAAACGCATTATTCCAAACGTATTCTGGAGATGGCCTCCACCAAATATGACGATATCAAACGCCTCGAAGTTGTGGTCGTGCAAAGCGCGCAGCAAGCTTCTGATGCCGCTGAAGATGAAAAGAAAGCCAAAGGCAACGATAACGGCACCAAAACCGTTACGATGGAAGACCCCTTTGATTTGGCTTCTCCGCTTGATGCCCGTTACTCGTTCGATTCTTTTATCGTTGGCAAACCCAATGCACTCGCACACGCCGCTGCCCGCCGCGTGGTCGAAAGCGCCTCCGTTCCCTTCAACCCACTCTTTATATATGGCGGCGTCGGTCTTGGAAAAACCCACCTGATGCATGCCATCGCTTGGGCGCTGAAAGAACAGAACCCCAACAAGCGCGTGATGTATTTATCAGCCGAAAAATTTATGTACCAGTTCGTGCGAGCAATACGCTCCAACGACACGATGGCGTTCAAGGAATTCTTCCGCTCGGTAGACGTACTGATGATCGATGACATCCAGTTCATTTCCGGCAAGGAATCTACCCAAGAAGAATTCTTCCATACTTTCAACGCGCTGGTCGATCAAAACAAGCAAATTATCATCTCTGCCGATAAGGCACCGTCGGATCTGATGGGTATAGATGAACGCCTTCGTTCTCGTCTCGCATGGGGTTTGGTGGCGGACATTCAACCGTCTACCTATGAATTGCGCCTTGGCATTTTGCAGGCAAAACGCAAGCAATTAAACGCTAATGTGCCCGAGCCGGTTCTTGAATTCCTCGCACTCAAAGTCACCAGCAACATCCGCGAACTCGAAGGCGCATTGAACCGCATCGTCGCGCATTCCGATGTAGCCAAACAAGCGATCACGTTGGAATCCACGCAAGAAGTCCTGCAGGATTTGTTGCGCTCACATGACCGCCGCATCACCATCGACGAGATACAACGCAAAGTGGCTGAACACTACAATATTCGTCTGGCCGACATGCACTCCGCACGCCGTTCACGCAATGTTGCGCGTCCCCGTCAGGTTGCGATGTTCCTTGCCAAACAATTGACTGCACGCAGCTTGCCCGAAATCGGACGCAAATTTGGTGGACGCGACCACACGACCGTTATGCACGCTGTGCGCAAAGTCGAAGAGCTGGTCGTTGAGGATGTGTCGTTCGCACAGGACGTAGAAGTCATCAAACGCGCCCTTACCGGCTGATGTGCTTGCTGCAAAAGGAAAAAGAAAAAGGGCCGCTTATGGGCCCTTTTTTGTGTCTTACATGATGATTAATTGCTGTGACTGTATAGTCTGAACAGGTTTTGGTTCTTTGGATGAATTTAATATCTGTTGCAAGAAGCAATGGTTTTCTACGATGCCCAGATCATCGAGCAAGCAAGAAAAACCTAGATAGAATTTCCATGCCGGCACCTGTTTCAAATCGCGTTCGATGCGCGCAATATCATTTTCGTCGCGGGAAAATTGCAATACCCATTCGCGAATATGCGTGAGCATGGCTTCGGGGTGATAGCCAAGCAGAACCGCTTTGCCGTTTGCGCCCACAGGCACGCCGATCCCCATGGTGATAGGCTGGTCGGTTGACGGGGTCTTAAGTGTCACCAGTCTTTGCGCGTTGTGGGTGGAATGAGATAAATCGAAATGAGGGCCACCCCAATAAAGCGCGGGGAAATCAATGCCGTATTTTTCGTGATGAAACATGGCGACCTGCGCGGAATTGCTAAGGCCCGTATACAGAGCAGGCGCGATAGGCAATGAACCGCGCGCCACACCATTAAAGAATCCAAATCCGTCACTGGTTTTATGGACGTCCTTCCCCAGAAAATCGATCTGGGATGCGCCTGCATAAGCGCCTTTACAGATTCCGAGATAGGCTTTATGGGAGGCGAAATCACGGATGGCTTCACGGCCGTACAAAGTAAGTTTTTCTTTAAGCAAAGTAAATTCACCGCCACCAAAAACCAGAAGACTCCCGTCTTTTTGCCATGGCGCATTCGGTGTGTTCAGATCCTGTTGACCCAATGTTTTAATGGGGATTCCGTGCTGATACAGCGCCATCGAAAACATAAACCGCAGAATTTTGGCGTTCATCTGCGATGCGCCATAGCCATTGTAAATATAGACCGTCATTTTATTCTTTCACGCTAAGGAGAAATTTTTTCCAGTTGAAGGGTGGAGCGTAACGGAGTTTGTCTGCAAGTTCCAAAGCTATTTGTTTTTCGGAATCGTCATTCGGAGGGTAGTTTTTCAGGTTTTTTGCGGTTACCTCGAAATGCACGCCGCTCAATATTGCCGCACCTTTACCGACCTTCTGGCGCACGATGGCAGGCAGGTTCAGGCCATCGTAATGCCCAATGGTATCCGCGCCGCTTTGAAAATATGGCCCCCCGAAATATAAGACGGGAATGCCATTTACTTTTGTTATCGCCGTGCTCGATAAATGATTGTTATACGGTGCGGCGAGGCCAGGGATAGAGCCGATCGCGGTGCCTTGTATAAAAGCAAGTTCTCGCGGTTGGCAAATTTCATCTTCCCGGCCTTTGTGAAACTCGATGGTAGAAGAGCCGTAATAAGCGCCCCCGCAAATGCCCAGATATATGCCGCCCTTTTCGACAAAGGCGCGGATATTGGCATTGCCAATACCGTTCAATTTGCGGCAATACGGAAGGTCTGGGCCACCCGGCATGACAAAAACATCCGCGCTTTGGAATATATCGTTTTGCTGAACAGTTTTAGCGTCCGCAAGCGTGACATGGTCGTTTTGAAAAAATTCCTGCAGGCAGACCAGGCCGAAGTCCCAGACCCCTTCATCTTGATATATGACAATATTTTGCGCCATGGCAGGGGGACATTACGAGATAGGAAAACGCATGTCCAGAGAGGGGTAAAAATGCCCTGTAGAACATGGTAAAAACCCCTTGAAAACCGCTTGGCAGGGCCGTTTGCCGTGCTATAGTCGAATCACTCACACAAATACGATATGTAATTGCTGAACGCCCCTTGGGAAGGTTATTTTTATGAAGATCACGATTGACCGCGCCGCGCTGATGAGAGCCCTGAACCATGTTCAGAGCGCCGTAGAACGCAGAACGACTATTCCGATCCTTTCCAATGTGCTCCTGAAGGCCGAAGATGGCGTGCTTAACCTCGCCACAACAGACATGGATCTGGAGATCAACGAAGCCGTCGCCGCGAATGTGGACAAGGCAGGATCGACCACCGCACCCGCATCGACGCTTTTCGACATCGTGAAAAAACTTCCCGAAGACGCCGCCGTTGTTCTGGAACTCGATCCTTCGGGCAACCAGATGACCGTCAAAGCCGGCCGCTCGAATTTTCGCCTCGCTTGTCTTCCTGTCGCGGACTTTCCCGAAATCGGCCAAGGCAAATTGCCTGCAACCTTTTCTATCCCCGCAAACGAATTGCGTAACCTGATCGACCGCACGAAATTCGCGATGTCGACGGAAGAAACGCGTTACTATCTGAACGGGATTTATCTGCACGCTGCCGACAATGATGGCGTAGATGTATTGCGCGCCGTTGCAACCGACGGTCACCGCCTTGCACGCTTTGAAATGCCACTACCCGAAGGCGCGGCTGGTATGCCTGGAATTATCATTCCCCGCAAAACGGTGGGTGAGTTACGTAAGCTGGTGGAAGAAGCAGGCGATTCCATTCAAGTCTCACTTTCGGAGACGAAAATCCGTTTCACGTTCGACCACATCGTTCTGACGAGCAAACTCATTGACGGCACTTTCCCTGATTACCAGCGCGTTATCCCGAAAGGTAACGACAAGATTGTGGAAGTAAACCCCAAGGCTTTCTCCCGCGCCATCGACCGCGTATCGACGATCTCCGACGGTAAATCCCGCGCCGTGAAAATCTCGCTGAACGGCAAGACGATGACATTGTCTGCGAACTCGCCCGAGGCGGGTTCCGCCACCGAAGATCTCGAAATCAACGGTAATGACAACATGGAAATCGGCTTTAACGCCCGTTATCTTTTGGACATCACACAGCAGATCGAAGGCGATGGATGCCGTCTGACGCTAGCGGATTCTGCTTCTCCGACCATCATTCAGGATGCGGGCGATGCTTCCGCGCTCTATGTTCTTATGCCGCTGCGTGTGTAATAAACCCCGTGAACTAATTCATATAAGGGGGCGTTGGCCCCCTTATTCTTTGGTAAGATAGAGTATGTCCTTTGTTCAAACACTACAGCTCCACAATTTCCGCAGCTATGACACCGCGCGGATGGAAGAATTGCATTCGGGGCTGATCGTGCTCTGTGGCCCCAACGGTGCGGGCAAAACCAATGTGTTGGAGGCCGTGTCGTTATTGACCCCGGGGCGCGGATTACGTTCTGCTGCGAATGAGGAAATCCAAAAGAAGGACGCCTCAACAGCATGGGCAATTGCATCGAACGTTGAAACGGGCGGCGCATCCGTGCAGATTGGCACAGGCCTTGATGCTTCTGCCAATAAGCGTGCGGTCCGCATCAACGGCGTTCCCGTGAAAACTCAGATGGCGTTATCCGATTATATGTCCTGTGTTTGGCTTACGCCGCAGATGGATAGATTGTTTCTGGATACGGCGGGCGGGCGCAGACGTTTTTTCGACAAGCTCATTTTTGCCTTCGATTCCGGCCATGCAGGGCGGGTGACGCGCTACGAAAATGCCATGGCGCAAAGATCAAAATTGCTTCGCGAAGAAAAGAACGACGATGTCTGGCTGAAATCTTTGGAATCACAAATGGCGGAAACTGGTATCGCCATCGCCGCCGCTAGGCTGGATTTTGTTGTCCGTTTACAGCGCGCTTGTGATATGGCCCCGCAAAACGAGGAAAACTTCTTTCCACGCGCCCATCTGGCATTATCGGGAACAGTCGAGGAATTGCTTGCCCGCACGCCCGCACTGGAGGTGGAGGAGATGTTTGCTTATCAGCTACGCCAATCCCGCGCCAAGGACGCTGAAACCGGAGGCGCCGCAACGGGCCCGCACAAAGGCGATTTGCTCGTGCGTTTTGCCGCCAAGGACATGGCTGCGGATCAATGTTCCACGGGCGAACAAAAAGCGCTTCTGATCGGTATTATCCTTGCCCACGCGCGTCTGATGCGCTCTGAGCGCGGAATGCCGCCCGTTTTGCTTCTGGACGAGGTTGCCGCGCATCTGGATGAACATCGCCGCGCCACTTTGTTCGATTTGTTGCAGGATCTGGGCGGTCAGGTATGGATGACGGGCACCGATGAATCCCTCTTTTCCGCCGCCAGAAAAAGAGCCCAGTTTTGGGGCGTAAATCGGGGCGAAATTACCAATAAATAACAGGGAGTTATCCACGGAAAAATCGCCCCTGAAAATGGCGGTTTTTTGCTGTTTTTTGGTGGTGTGCGTGCTATAAAAATCTCTCTAATTCAAGGGTACAAAAAACATGAGTGAAGCGGCAAAAAAGATGGATTCCACCAACACAGAAAATGCCGAATACGGCGCAGAATCGATCCGTGTTTTAAAAGGATTGGATGCTGTCCGTAAACGTCCCGGTATGTATATCGGCGATACGGATGACGGTTCGGGTCTGCATCACATGGTGTACGAAGTCGTCGACAATGCGATCGACGAAAGCCTCGCGGGTCATTGCGACCGCGTTGATGTTATGATCAATCTAGATGGTTCCATCACCGTGAAAGACAATGGCCGCGGCATTCCCGTAGACATCCACAAGGAAGAAGGCGTATCCGCCGCGCAGGTTATTATGACCCAGTTGCACGCGGGCGGTAAGTTCGACCAGAATTCTTACAAGGTATCTGGCGGTCTGCATGGAGTTGGTGTTTCTGTCGTCAACGCGCTTTCTGAAAAACTTTTCCTACGCATCCGTCGCCAAGGCCAGATCTGGGAAATGACATTCCGTCATGGTGATCCGGAAGCTGATTTGAAACCGGTCGGCGATATGGAAGCGGGTAGCCGCAACGGAACGGAAGTCACGTTCTTGCCATCCACGCAAACATTCACCCATGTTGAATTTGATTTTGACACATTGGAAGATCGTTTGCGCGAATTGGCATTCCTTAATTCGGGTGTGAATATTTATCTGACGGATCTTCGCGGTGAAGAAGCCCGCGTAAGCCATTTTAATTATGCAGGCGGTATCCAAAGCTTCGTCGAATATCTCGATCGCAACAAAAAACCGATCATCAAACAACCCGTTTCTTCCATTTACGAAGAGAACGGCATTTCCGTGGAATGCTCCATGGAATGGACAGATGCGTATCATGAAACCATGCTGTGCTTTACCAACAACATCCCGCAGCGCGATGGCGGTACGCACTTGCAGGGTTTCAGAAACTCGCTTACCCGCGTTTTGAACAATTACGCCGAAGAAAAAGGCCTGCTTAAAAAAGAGAAAATCAAGCTTTCTGGCGAAGACATGCGCGAAGGCCTGACCTGCGTTTTGTCCGTCAAAGTGCCTGACCCGAAATTTTCCTCGCAAACGAAAGACAAACTTGTGTCTTCCGAAGTGCGCCCCGTGGTGGAATCCGCTATCAACGACAAGCTCGGCACATGGTTTGAAGAAAACCCCGCCGAGGCCAAGATCATCGTCGGCAAGATCATTGAGGCGGGCCTTGCCCGTGAAGCCGCACGTAAAGCGCGTGAATTGACGCGCCGCAAAGGTGTGATGGATATATCAAACCTTCCCGGCAAGCTGGCTGATTGTCAGAGCAAGCATCCGGAAGATTCCGAAATCTTCATCGTCGAGGGAGATTCCGCAGGTGGTTCCGCCAAACAAGCGCGTGACCGTAAAAACCAAGCTATTCTGCCGTTACGCGGTAAGATTCTGAACACGGAACGCGCGCGGTTCGACAAAATGCTCGGCTCCGAGCAGGTGGGTACGCTCATCACCGCCCTCGGTACGGGTATCGGTTCCGATGAGTTCAACATCGATAAAATCCGCTATCATAAAATTGTGATCATGACCGATGCTGACGTCGACGGCGCACACATCAGAACACTTCTTTTGACGTTCTTCTTCCGTTATATGCCGTCTGTCATTGAAAAAGGCTATCTCTACATCGCCCAACCGCCGCTTTACAAAGTCAAACGCGGCAATTCCGGGGAGATGTATCTCAAAGACGACGCCGCGATGGAAGATTACCTTATCACCGCAGCATTGGGCGATATTAAGCTTGTCGAACATAACGGCGGAGTGCGTACGGGTAACGATATTCTTGATGTTTTGAACAAATCCCGCGCTATCCGCAATGGTATCGCGAGCTTGACGCAAAAAACCGGCAACCGCGATGCGGTCGAGCAAGCGGCGATTGCCGGGGCGTTCGATGAAAAAATGTTTAACGATCCTGCTTATGCGGGAAAAGTGGCCGCGAAACTTGCGGACCGGTTGAACGCGCTGGCCATGAAAAACGAAAAAACATGGAAGACGGAATTTACGCCCGTCGGCGGTATTGTGCTGGAACGCATGGTGCGCGGCGTTCAAGACCGCACGCGCATTTCCGCTGAACAAATGAGATCGGCCGATGCGCGTAAAATCCACACGCTGGCCGATTGGATGGCCGAAAACTTCGAAGGGCCTGCTCGTTTGATGGTCGGTGAAAAAGAAGCCGCTAAGGTGAACGGTCCCTATGGTTTGTTCGATTCTGTGCTAGAAGTCGGCCGCAAAGGCCTGACCATGCAGCGTTACAAAGGTCTTGGTGAAATGAACCCTGAACAGTTATGGGAAACTACGCTCGATCCGAGCGCACGTATCTTCTTGCAGGTGGCTGTGAAGGATGCGGAAAAAGCGTCCGAATTGTTTACCACGCTAATGGGCGATGTCGTCGAACCGCGCCGCGATTTTATTCAGGAAAACGCGCTCCGCGCCCAGCTTGACGCTTAAGGTTTATGAGTTCTCTTACACAAAAATTGTCCGATATAGTCGGATCGTCTTTTGAATCCCAAGGATTGGATAAATCTTTTGGGCAGGTCAGAGTCGCCGATCGCCCTGATCTGGCACATTTTCAGTGCAACGGAGCTATGGCGGCCAGCAAGGCGGCGAAGAAGAACCCGCGTGAAGTGGCGACAGCCGTAGTCACGGAGTTATCGGAAAATTCATTTTTTTCTAAAGTAGATATAGCCGGGCCGGGTTTTATCAATCTGAATGTCACGGATGAATATCTTTCCGCATATCTGAAAGAAACGGGAGCTGACGAGCGTCTGGGCGTAACCATTATTGGTCATAACGAAACTGTTGTATTGGATTATGGCGGCCCGAATATTGCCAAACCAATGCATGTTGCTCACTTACGCTCCGCCGTGATCGGTGATTCCATTCGCAGGATCATGCAATTCGTCGGGTATAAAACTCTTGGCGATGTGCATATGGGTGATTGGGGCACGCATCTGGGCCTTCTCATTTCCGACTATCTGCGCAACGGCGAGGAAAGCACGGTTTTGAATGTGCGCCTAGATGATGAATCCATGGTTATGGCGTTGTTCGAAGACATGGGTACACGTTATCCCAAAGCATCTGCTGCATCGAAAGAAGACGAGAATTTGCGCGCCGAAGCTTTGGCCGCGACGTTGAAGCTCCAGAATGGCGAAGAGCCTTATAAAGCGATCTGGAAAAAAATCCGTGAAGTGTCCGTTTTGGGCATGAAACGCAATTATGATGCCCTCGGCGTTCATTTCGATCTGTGGAAGGGCGAGGCCGATGTAAATGACTACATCGCGCAGATGGTAAAAGATTTGCAGAGTAAGCATGTCGCGGTGGAAAGCGATGGCGCCTGGGTTGTTCCGGTTTCGGAAGAATCCGACAAAAAAGAATATCCGCCGTTGATCCTTTACAAGCGCGATGGCGCTGTCATGTACGGTACGACGGATATGGCAACGATTGTCGAGCGGATGAAGCTTTATAATCCAACTAAAATTATTTATATGGTTGACCAACGTCAGGGCCTGCATTTCGAACAATTGTTTCGCGCGGCGCGCAAAGGTGGGTTGGTTTCGAACGATATCGAATTGACCCATGCTGGCTTTGGGACTATGAACGGGCCTGATGGCAAGCCTTTTAAGACCCGCGCTGGCGGCGTTATGCGCCTCGATGATCTGATTTCTATGGCCGAAGAAAAAGCCAAGGCGCGTATGGAAGAGGCTCATCTGGCCGAAGATATGCAAGCGACAGAAAAAGCCGATGTGGCCCACAAGGTTGCCATCGCCGCCATCAAATTCGCAGATTTGCAGAATTCACGCGTGGCGGATTATGTGTTTGACATCGACAAGCTTACGAGCTTCGAAGGCAAGACGGGTCCGTATCTGCTTTATCAGGCGGTGCGGATCAAATCGCTGCTGCGCAAGGCAGAATACGATGTTTCCAAATCATCACCGTTGCAATTGGAAGATGTGGATCGCCCGTTGGCATTGCTTTTGACTGAATTGCCCGATTCCATTGAAGGCGCGGTAAAGAATTACTTCCCGCATCATTTGTGCGATTACGCCTATCGCCTGGCGCAGGCATTCAGTTCTTTCTATGGCAACTGTCATATTCTGTCGGAAGAAAACAAAGCCCTGCGTGAGAGCCGTTTGTCGCTTTGCGCGCAAACCTACCGCCAGCTGGAGCTTACGCTCGGCCTTCTCGGCATCGACATTCCGGAACGTATGTAATTATTTATAAAGATTTTTGGTAAAGGTTATCGAACGGCGTCCTGGTTTTTGTGGGCGCACAGTACGGCCCACCATGCTTTCCACGCTGTCGAGGAAATTATCGTTTCCGCGAGGGCGGCCCGTTTGCAAATGGCGTTCGATGGCTTTGGGGTCTTGCTCTTCGGGCCATTCTTTAAGAAATGCAGACCAATCGGGCACGAAATGCAAAAGCGGTTTGTTTTTGTCGAGTAGTTTATCATCGCGGCCCTTCACATGTGCTCTTGCGCTGCTCCACAGATAGCTTTCGGGATTGGGAGTGACGCCCATCATAACGGGCATCGTTTCAATATAACGTGCGGCATTGAGCAAATGATTTTCATCCATGGGGTAGGAAAAGAAACGGTCCTGAAACAAATGGCCGCGCCATGAATTGCGTTCGTTGATGCGGCGTGTGTAACGGCGATGCGCTTCGCCCAATGCACGGGCGAGGGCGTTTTCGCGGCTCGGCACGGCAATCAATTGCACCTGTCCTGCCATCAGGCAATAAGACCAGATGCTGACGCCCTTGTCGGCACATTCCTCGGTGAGGAATTGAATATAAGCTTCGTAATCCGATTTCTCGAAGAAGACGGATTCGCCGCGGTTACCGCGCTGGGTAATGTGATGAGGTGTGTCGCGAAGGACGATTCGTGCTTGTCTGGCCATGCCTGAAGATTACGGGAAACATTGGGTCAGGGCAAGGATTTTATAGTGTCCCTAAATTATCGCGCCCAAACAACACTGTAAAAATGATATCCATTGTTGGCTGGGAAAGAGAGTGCGTAAAAACAACCAGCGGGATGTCCTCTCAAGGGTCCTGATGCGACATCGTCGCCGAACATGCCCCAAGTCATTGCGAACGTGCCTGTGAATTTGCTCATCCAATAGCCTGTCTCGGCTGGGGGTTCCCCTCCTGTATTTGCTATACCTAGTAAATTATTGATGGCGATGCAGACTTCTCTTTTTACGTAGGGAAGAATCATGGTCAGTTCCACACAATCATTTTCACGGCCACTACATACGCCTGTTTCTGCTCCCACATCCAGTACAAGTGTACTGCCGATGAAGCCCCAGTGGCCATACTCGGCAGAAGCCGAACGTGTAGAATCGAGCCATGGCGACTGTGGTGCTGAATATGTAAGTCCGCCGCCCACTCCATATATATGGCAAGATGCATCGACAGGCGCGTTTGCGTTAGTATATCCCGCAAGAGAAGCATTTTGAACTGTCAGCTGATTTTCGGAGCATTGCTTGGACATCAACTTGTTGACTGTCTTTTCCACAGCACTGCCGTATTGAACAATCTCGGTGGCTGCGGTTTTCGCCTGACCCGCAGTGAGGTTTCCTTGCCCCGTTTTTGCTCCACGCATGAAGGTAAAGGCAAGCGCGCTAAAAAGTGCGATGGCTATAAGGATAACCACAACCGCATTGCCGCGCTGAGCGTTTTTATTCATAGGTTATTCTTTCGGCGTTTTGAAAAGGGCGGAAGCAGCGTTGGAGCCCGCTTCTTCGAGAATTTTTTCGGCCTTCGCATCAAGCGAAACCTTTTGAGGTTCTGGTATGGTGGTCATGGCAGCAGCGGGAGTTTCCGTTGCTGCCAGATCTTTCCAAGAAACCTTATTATCTTCCTTGACGGGATCGGATGTCATGGGTGGATCTTTTTTGAAGAAACCCATGGGTCCGGCGGGTGATATAGGCGTGCTCGGGGCGGCAGGAGTGCCTAAAGGCTGTGTTGCCGTGAGTACAGGCGTGGAAGGTGTCGAAGGTGCAGAAGTATCCGTTGTATCTCCGGACAAAGCTTTCGCGGCTTCGTCGGGATATTGACGGGCATGGAGTCCTGCGAGTGCGGCAATACCATATACGACCGTATCTTCGGCTTTTTTCTTGCCGACGCTATACCCCTCGCGCAAGGCATCGATAGGCATGGGCGTATTGGCTTTTACGTCGGCTTTCATCGCTGTCCATGTTTTGCTGACCATGAAATCGCGCAGTTTGGTGATTTGCGCGCGGTGCTTGATGACGTTTTCATCGGCCGGCGGTAAAGACAGGAAGCGTCCCACACGCATCGCTTTCGCGTGGCCCGGGTTGGAATAGAACATCTGCACGTCGATGACGATACCTTCGAAAATAAGAACGGCCTCCCCTTCGCGGAGTTTTTTCAAATCCCCATAATCGGCGCGGTCTGCCGCAGTTATGCTCGCGCCTTGGTTATCGTGGAATGATCCGGTCGACACACCGCCATGCAACTGGAAGCCCGTGGTTTGGAGAACAAGCGCCTTACCGGCCTGACGTTCGAAGTAATCCTTCGTATCGGTAGGATCGGAAAGTTTACCGAAAATCTTAATGTTACAGTTACCGGTGATGGAGCGTGATTCTTCCTTCACGCGTTTTTGCAAGGCCGGTAAATCTTGTGCCGAGAAGACGAGAGAGAAGCCGAGTGATCTTGCCTGTGCCGCCATAACGGCCATACCGTCGGACACGTAGTAACCTACCTCGTCGAAGATCACCATAAAAGGCGTCGCCGAATGGGTCGGTTTGTTCTCGATAACAGAGGAGCTTTCGCCCTCGACTGTAGCACCGAGCGTCGAACCCATCATCCCTTTGATTGTCGCAGCGACGATTTTACCCAAGTTGGCGGTTTCGTCGGATGATTTTTCAAGAGCGGGAATAAGAACGATCAGAATGCGGCGGTTCAGAACTATGTCCACCATGTTCACGTCGGCGGCTTGCGTATCGAATATGTAACCATAATCATCGCCGAGCGATTGCAAGGAGCGCGTGAACTGCATAGTCAGATAACCGTGCTGTTGCCTGACTGTCGTGGTGTCGATCATCGGTTGATCAGGCCCCATAGGCTTTTCCTTGCCGTTGTCGTCGAACGCGGCATCGACGAAGCCCGGAAGCGTGTTCAGATAACCCACGATACTGTCGCGGAATTTTTGTGGCAATGCGTCATCGCGCGAAAGTTTGATAACGTTGTTGAGTTGCAGATAATCGCGGATCGAGGAAACGGACAAAGGCGTATCCTGATTATCGCGTTTCCATGTGAGTGCGGGCATGAGCGATGAAATTAAAGATACCGCACGTTCTTTCCACATGGCGTTGTCGCCTTCCGCTTGCGGCATCAAAGAAACTAGCATGTTGGTAAGGTATGATGCCGAACCCGAAGAGAACGGGTTCATTGTGTTAGAAGGCGCGCGCGTGTCCGAGTTACCCGTCATGTAGTTCAAAACGAACAAATCGTCATCGCGGCCGAATCTGCGCACTAGTGAGGACAAGGACGACCACAAATCTGTATCGGCTTTACCGTCGATGTAAACGAAGCCCGATGCCCATGTCAGGGCATTGGTAACGATGGATTTCAATCCTTCGGTTTTACCGGCACCGGTCGTTCCTAGATAGAGAATGTGCGTTCTGGCATCGGAGTTGGAGAACCAGACTTCTTCACCGCTGTTGTTGGGGCCGCGCGTGTTACCAAGATACAAAATACCTTCTGGTTTGCCGTTGCGGCCAGCGTTTAAGTTGTTCTGGTCCTTAAATTTGGAGTCCATCGGCAGTTTGAAAGGCAGAGTGCGTTTGCGTTTTCTCAGCCACCAGAAATACAGAAGGTCGGTAAGCAGAATAAGATCTGCGTAGGTGCGGCTTTCTGGGATGAAGTAGAAAGGCAGGATAGAAATGAAGAAACAGACGAAAGAATGCGACGGCTTTTTGAGCCATTCGGCCAAACGCACATACATCGGGCGAACGTCCCGAAGGTGCGAATAATAGCCAAACCGTTTCTCATTAATTGCCATGGGGGGTTAGAATCCTCTCAGCAGTTCATCGGCGGATTGCGGGGTACCGGCTTCTTTATCGGCTTGCACGCTTGCTGCGTCGCCTTGCGGTCCCGTTGCGGGGGTCAGGCTGCCCAAATAAGCGAACAGAATGATCACTACAAACAATCCACCCAAAGCCAAAAGCCATTTGTAACCCGAGCTGCCTGATTTGCCGAAGGCAGGGCTGCTCGGGATTTCTTGTGCTGAGGTTGTAACGGGGGCGGCGATCATATTGCCGTGCGCGCCTTGTAGGGCGTGAGATACACGCATCAAAGCCTTCACGGCGAGTTCCTTGGTAGAGAAGGGCGCTATGTCATGCACATCTCCCTTGGGTGTTTTCAAAAACAACATATGCTGGCCGCTTTCACCTTGGCTGCGCACTTCCAGCGCGGAAGCCTTGATGCTGCCGAGTTCCATACGCCACACAACGGGGTTCACGGCATCGGGCATGGAAATGATCAGATTTCCGTTTACGACTTTCGCCGAAGATTCGTATGTGTTTGCGGGTTTTTTCCAAACGTTGTTCATGATCTTCCTTAATTCTTTCTAGGCCGTTTTCAGTTTTTTGATGCCACGTTTTTTCGAGTTGCTGTAGTCGATTTGCGGAATGGCGCGCGCTTTGTCAGAGAGCATGTATTCCGCTATAGACTTTACCGCGTCGATGACTTTAGGGCGCGGGATAGGACGCTGCGCCAGTTTTTCCGCTTTGTAATGCGCCGTTGCGCCGAGCGCTTCAGTATGCAGTGATTGGCGTCCTATATTGTTGAGTGGATACCACAACGCGCGGTCATGGGCGCGCAGCCATACGAATTGTGCGGGCGCCAGAACTCCGCCTTCTTCGCGCGCTGTGGCGAGCGCGCGCATAATTGCGGTTGTTTCCCATGCATGTTCGTTGCATTTTTTAAGTGTGCCGGCCGAAAGGGCTGAATTGTTTAAAACAGCGCGCGCTTCGCGCAATAGTGTTCGGTCACGGCTTAGTTTCAATCCGCCTTTTCCATCCCAGCATTTTGCAAGACGTCCCATCATTGTGTCTGAATCGGCGCGCTTGCGAGCGGCTTTTAAGCAAAACGCAGCGAGCATTACCTGTTTATATGGGGCAAGATTTTTTGCGCCCCTCC
>JBEIHF010000010.1:0-63611 GCA_040381535.1 Micavibrio sp.
GAAACTGCAGGCGCGGAAACTGCAGGCGCGGAAACTGCAGGCGCGGAAACTGCAGGCGCGGAAACTGCAGGCGCGGAAACTGCAGGCGCGGAAACTGCAGGCGCGGAAACTTCAGGTGTGGAAACTTCAGGTGTGGAAACTTCCGGAGAAGATGATTCCTGAACGCGCGGCTCATAAGCCGGTACCGTCGTGGTTTCAACTTCGGTATCCTGATAAGAAACTTTCGGAGCAACCACAGCCTGCGAGCGCTTGTAGGCCTCGAGCTGTGCTTCGGACGGTATCTGACGGACAACATCGCCCGTGTCGCGGTCGCGTTGCAAAAGCAACGCCTTGTCAAAATTAACATCGACTTTAATGTAGAGAGAAACAAACGGGGCCTGCAACGAAGCTTGTTGAACGCGCGCGGGGTTCGCGGCGAACGAATTTGCTACACTCTGCTGATCTACGATCGCTTTTGTGTAGGAGGCGTTTGATAAAACTGAATTCACTGCTTCAAGCATGAATTTCCAAACCCTTATACTTCTAAAAAAGTGCACGTAAAAAATTGCACACTACCCTACTATCATATTACTTGAAAATCTTGTGAAAGTCAATTTTTTTCATTGCCTCCTTCAAATATTCGTGAAGTGAAAATACTGGTATCTTAGAAGTAAGGAATTTTTAATTATTTTAATTTTTATGCTATTTATTTAATTTTATTAAATAAATAAAAAATCATTACTGTATTTACTAAATAAATACTCACTTTTTTTACCAAAAAAGAATAATTTATATAATAAAACTCTTTAATATCAGTCTCTTCACCGCGTTGTTCTTACGAAAGGTAAGATCACTTATTGTTAGCGATATTTTAACCGAAATCACTCCATAATATTTTCATATTACAAATTATGGGTATGATTCATGTCTGACAATATTCAAGGTTACAGCGCGGAGATAACAATCCTTCCCCCACCAACCACGCAAAGATGGGTAAAATCCAGAAAGCTGGCCGTTATCAAGGCGATAGAGGGCGGCGTCCTTAGTGATGAGCAGGCCTGCCAACGTTATTCGCTCTCGCAGGAAGAGCTGGATTCATGGAAGCGCGCCCTGAATCGCTTCGGGCCAGGCGCCTTGCGTACGACCCACATCAACCGCTATCGCCGCAACGATCCGGCCAAGCAGCCGCCTTCCCAGCAGAGCTAGCATCTGCGTCGTTTTTAAGCCGTTTGTTTGTAAAATAACCTTTTGACACTGTCTATTCATTTCTATGTATTATGGCAACTATGATTTTCGTTTCAAAAGCCAGTATAGCCAGCGCCTTGATGCTGGGTGTCGCAGCCCTTTCCTCGGCCGACGACGCCTTTGCGCAAACGCCGCAGCAGGCGCCTACTTCCGCGCGCACTATCGATGACGTTATCGGGGATCTTGCGCTGCCCGTAGGTCGCACCGCATCCTATTTCAACAGCGCCACCAAAACCGCCGTGCGCGAGTCTTGCGTGAAAAATGAAAGCAACACCGCCGTTACCTGCACTGACGATGTGATGAGTGTCAGGGCACAGATGCGCGTTAGGCAGAGCTTTACCGTAACGCTCGAAAGTGGCGGCCAGATAAGCATTTTTGCACGTAGCGGCGCGCCACAAGAATGGAATCCCGCAACAAACAGGCTCTTTAATACTACGATGGGGGAAGCTTCCAATGCTACATGGAACAGATCCTCGCCGCTCGCAACCATGGCCTCCGATGGTACGCATGTTTTGCAAAACGATGTTCTTCAATTGAATAAAACGGGTGATGCCTCGGTATCAGGTCTATCGATTATTCCGGTAACACCCTCGCGCGGCATTGCCGTTTCTTTGGGGTTTGACCGCAGCGCCGCCAGCGTCACTCTGGGTACAATGCAGGTCATCAAACCCGGCGAAATTGACCCGAATTTCGGGGTTTCTCGCATGTTTAACGCGTATGACAAGGATTATTACAAGCTGGATAAAGACGACCTTGGCGGCCGCGATCGCGCTTACGCATTGAGACCATAGGCATTTTTTCCGTTTTTTCGTCAAATCTCCTTTCGCCCCAATTAAGATGGGCGGTGGAAAAGCCCTTCAAAAGTGTTTATAATAGTTAATGTATTGCCTCCCGATTCGTGACACGGCATGAATCAGGCCAAGGTGGTTAAATCTTGTTCACGCCCCTGTCCTCTCGGGGGTTTCTTCGTGGGCGGGAAATCCAAAGAACAATAAAACGGGTATAAAGATACGTGAATAGTTTTCTGGAAACATTAAAGCAGCTTGGCCCCGCTCGCCTCGCCATTATGGGTTCTGTCCTGATGGGGTTGATGATCTTTTTCATCTTCGTATCCCTGCGTGTGTCTTCCACCGAAATGAATTTGCTCTACAGCGATCTTTCCACGATCGATTCCGGCGCGATGGCCGCGAAACTCGAAGAAGTAAAAATCCCTTACGAAGTTTCTACCGACGGCACGCGCATCATGGTGCCCGACACCGAAGTCGGCAAAGCGCGTATGCTTTTGGCCGAAGCCGGTTTGCCGAACGGCGGATCTATGGGCTATGAACTCTTCGATAAAGAAAGCGGGTTTGGCACAACGAACGCCGTTCAGAATATCAACGCTATGCGCGCATTGGAGGGCGAACTCGCCAGAACCATTTCCTCTTTGGAAACCGTGCGTAGCGCACGCGTCCACCTTGTGTTGCCGCAACGTGAATTGTTCGCGCGTGAGTCGCGCCCCGCTTCTGCGTCCGTAGCAATCCAGTTACGCCCCGGCAAGCGTATGGAACCCGAACAAATCGCCTCCATTCAATCCTTGGTGGCCTCTGCGGTGCCTGAACTTAAAATGGAATCCGTATCAATCATTGATTCCAACGGCACGCTTCTGGCCCGCGGCGGAGAAGCTTCGGAAACACAAGCGGCGATGAAGGCTGAGGAACTCCGCCTGAAACAAGAACAACGTTTGATCCAGACGATCGAAGACCTCGTTGGCCGCACGGTCGGTTACGGCAAGGTGCGCGCGTCTGTATCCGCGGAAATGGACCATGACCGCATCCAGACAGCCGAAGAATTGTATAACCCTGAACAACAGGTCGCCCGCTCTACGCAGACCGTAGAAGAAGCCGCGCAGGAACAAGAATCCGGCGAAGAAAACGTCACGATGGAAAACAATCTTCCGGGCGTGGGCGAAAACATTCTGGGCACAGGCGGGCCGCAATCGAATTCCAACCGTACCGAACAAACCACCAACTATGAAATCAGCAAAACGGTGCGCAATACTGTGCGCGAAAGCGGCGAAATAAAACGCATGTCCATCGCCGTTCTGGTGGATGGGACATATAAAACCGAAAAAAATACCGAAGGCGAGGAAACCAAAACCTATCTTCCGCGTACTGAAGATGAACTGGGCCAAATTGAATCTCTCGTAAAATCCGCCATCGGGTTCAGCGAAGAACGCGGCGATACGATCGAAGTCGTCAACATGCCCTTCGCCGAAGTGGATGTTTCCGAAGACCTTCCCGACAACACAATTTTCGGCTTTGACAAAAACAAACTGCTCGATGTGGCTGAAGTTGTTACCGTCGCAGTCATGATCATCCTGGTCATCTTGCTGGTGCTCCAGCCGATGGTGGGACGTCTGCTCGCCGCCGAAGGCGGTACGGGCCTTGATGAAGAGACGGAAAAAGATTTGATCGGCTTGCGTCCCCCAGCACCGGCATTGGAAGGTCCTTCACAGGAATTCCAACCTGCGGACCTGTTGGAGGAGGATGCATCCAATATGATCGACGTGCAGAAGGTTGATGGCAAAGTTAAAGCGTCTGCGGTCAAGAAAGTAGAAGACATAGTCGATGCCTACCCCACCGAAACGGTTTCCGTTATCCGTAGCTGGATGACACAGGATTAAGGTCAGGAACTAGAGTATGCGGATTAGGGAAGATTATAGAACACTCACCGGCACCGAAAAGGCAGCCATCTTCATGCTCGCGCTCGGCGAGGAGTATACCGCCAAGATTTTCGAGCATATGGATGATGAGGAAATTCTCGAACTCTCCCAAGTCATGGCCACGCTGGGTAAAGTCAATGCCAACGTCGTGGAACGTCTATTCGTAGACTTCGCTGAACAGATGAGCTCTTCGGGTACGTTGGTCGGTTCGCAAGAATCTACCGAACGCCTGCTCTCCAAAGCGGGTATGAGCAAAGATAAGATCGACCAGATCATGGAAGAAATCCGCGGCCCCGCGGGTCGTACCATGTGGGAAAAACTCACCAACGTGAATGAGGAAATCCTCGCGACTTTCCTGCAAAAAGAATATCCGCAGACCGTCGCCGTGGTTATGTCGAAAATCACGACGGAGCACGCCGGTAAAGTGCTTGCCCTGCTTCCTGAAAGCTTTGCGATGGAAGTCATTCACCGGATGCTCCGCATGGAAGCGGTGCAAAAGGAAGTTCTGGACGACGTTGAAAAAACGCTGCGTCTGGAATTCATGTCGAACCTTTCCAGAACGCAACGCCGCGATTCCCACGAGCATATGGCGGAGATTTTCAACAATCTCGACCGCGCCGCGGAATCCAAATTCATGGATGCGCTGGAAAAAACCGTTCCCGAGAGCGCGGAAAAAATTCGCTCGCTCATGTTCACCTTCGAAGACCTGCAAAAAATCACGCCTGCGGGTATTCAGGCGATCGTCCGTGCATGTGACAAAGAAAAACTCCCGATCGCGCTCAAAGGTGCCACCGAAACATTGCGCGATCTGTTCTTCTCCAACATGTCCGAGCGTGCCGCCAAGATCATGAAAGAAGACATGGCCGCTATGGGCCCTGTCCGTTTGAAAGACGTCGAAGAATCGCAGTTGCATGTCGTATCCGTTGCAAAAGATCTCGAATCCCGCGGAGAGATCACGATTGCCACAGGCAACGAGGAAGACGAACTCATCTACTAGAGAAGTATTCTATACTGACCAATGGAACCGGATAAAAAATTCCTCTTTGACGTTAATGTCTTCGATGCGCCGCCGAAGGAGGAAATCGACGAGGATTTACCGCCTCCTCCCCCCACGTTCTCCGAAGAAGAAATTGCCACTGCCAAGGACATCGCCTTTGAAAAAGGCCGCCAGCAGGGCCAGAAGGAACAAGTTGAAACCCGCGAGCAGTTCGTGGCTCAGACTTTGGCTACCATCGCCGAAAACTTCTCCAAACTCTTTGCCGCCGAAATGGTGCGCGAAAGCATTTTTGAAAAAGAAGCGCTGAAGATCGCCATCGCCTCGCTCGATGTGCTCTTTCCTTCGCTGAACGAGAAAATCGGCCGTGAAGAAGTTTTGAAAGTGGTTGAAAAAACACTCTCAGACCACAGAAAAACCAAAGAAATTTCTATATCTATTCCAACAGGTATGAAGGGCGAGGTCGAAACCCTCATCACCCGCATTCGGGCGAACGAGCATGACGAAGTGCTCTGGCGGGTGACCGAAGACCCCAACCTCGCCCAAGGGGATTGCGACCTTGAATGGAGCGATGGCGGCGCGGTCCGAGATTCCGGTCGCGCGGCCCGTGATATTCGACGGAATCTGGAGGGTTTGCTGGGCCATTCGGTGGCTTTATTGGGCGATAGTGAACCGACGCAGAGTGATGTATTATCTAAAGGAAATACCGAATCGGCAGGAGACAAGTCATGAGCGACGACAATCAGGGAAACAAGGATCTGTCCTATAACCAGATTCAAGAAGCCGAAGGCGCGCGCGAAGCCGAACGAGAATGGCCGATCGGCGAACCGATGGCAAACGACGTTTCCGCCATCTACGACATCCCCGTGCAGATTTCCGCCGTGCTCGGCCGTTCCACTATGCAGGTCAGCCAGCTTTTGAAACTCGGGCGCGGTGCCGTTGTGGAACTCGACCGCAAAGTCGGTGAGGCCATCGACATCTACGTCAACAACCGCCTCGTCGCCCGCGGCGAAGTCGTGGTCGTGGAAGATAAGCTCGGCGTGACGATGACCGAGATCGTGAAATCCGACCGCAATTAATCGACGGTTCCCAAATGACCTCATTCGAAACCCAAGATCTTTATCAGGCGGTGATCGCAGCGTTTTCGCTGGTGGCTTATGCCGATGGTCAGGTTCATATGTCGGAAATGTCGCGGTTGGTTACCACCCTGAAATCGGAAGGTTTGTTTAAGGCCGTTAGCCCCCAGCGAATGCAGGATGATATATTCGCGCTGGTAAAGGATCTAGATGATGATTTTGAGAAAGAGCAGCTTCCTGCCCTTTTGGCCATTATCGGCAAGATAAAAGACGAAGCGCGGGGACGCGAAGTTATCCTAAAGATCGCGCGCCTTACTTTGCTGGCGGACGGTAAAGTCACGGAAAGCGAAGAGAAAATACTGGCCGATATACACCGTACATTGGGTTTATCGGAACATTAGAAGAGAGAACTGAACTATGCGTTTAATGATTGTCGGACATCTTGAAGGTTATATCTCCGTTGCGGGAAAAATCGCGCTCCAAAAAGGCGCGAAGGTCATACATTGCGAAGACACCGAAGAAGCATTGGGCGCGTTGCTGAACGGCAAGGGCGCGGATGTCGTAATGTGCGATATCAAACAAAAGATCGGGCCATTCGTCAAAGCGCTCGAAGAGAACCGCATCGTCATCCCCGTTGTCGCCTGCGGTATCGGCAATGATGCGCGCACGGCCGTGAAGGCTATTCAGGATGGCGCGAAAGAATACATCCCGCTTCCGCCCGATGCTGAATTGATTGCAGCCGTATTGGAAGCCGTGACGGAAGAACCATCTTCCATCATTGCCAATGATATCGCGATGCAGAATGTCTTGAAACTCGCCGACAAGATTGCGCCTTCCGAAGCCACCGTCCTAATCACGGGCGAAAGCGGCACGGGTAAGGAGATCATGTCGCGCTACATGCATAAGAAATCCAAACGTAAAGACGGCCCCTTTATCGCCGTTAACTGCGCCGCCATTCCTGAAAATCTTCTGGAATCGGAATTGTTCGGCCATGAAAAAGGTGCGTTCACGGGGGCCAACGGCCGCCGCATCGGTAAATTCGAAGAATCCAACGGCGGCACGCTGTTGCTCGACGAAGTATCCGAGATGCACCCGCTGCTTCAGGCAAAACTGCTTCGCGCCATTCAGGAAAAAGAAATTACGCGAATTGGTAGTAACGACGCGGTAAAAGTGGATGTGCGTATTCTGGCGACGTCCAACCGCGATCTCGAACAATCCGTCCAAAAAGGTGAATTCAGGGAAGATTTATACTTCCGCTTGAACGTCGTGAATATCCGCCTGCCTGCCTTGCGCGAGCGCCCCAGCGATATTCTTCCCCTCGCTCAATTCTTCACGGACAAATACGCCGAAGCCAACGGCGTTCCCAAAAAGAAATTGTCCAAGGATTCCCAGAAAAAACTCAGCGCCTATAACTGGCGCGGCAACATCCGCGAACTCGAAAACACGATGCACCGCGCGATTTTGATGAGCCTTGAAAACGAAATCGAACCCGACGCGATCCATATTTCGGACACCGCCTTTTCCACGGGCATCGGATCAAGCGCCGCGACACCCAATAACGCGCCCAGCGCATCGGGCGTGGGCAAAGTATCATCCGGCCCTGTCAAAAATACAGGCGTGGTTGAAGGCATGATCGGCCGCACCATTGCGGATGTCGAACGCGATATGATCATCAACACGCTGGATCATTGTCTGGGCAACCGCACGCACGCGGCCAACATTCTAGGTATTTCCATCAGAACTCTGCGCAACAAGCTTTCGCAATACAAAGACGAAGGCGTGGAAGTACCACCTGCGGTCGGCGGCAGCCTCTAAATCAAATTATCTTAGAATGAATATCCGGGAATGGCTTCTTGCTGGGTAGCGATTTCGTTGTTCTGGCGAATCTGGTTGGCCATCTTTGCTTCCAGATCGTCCATCATGGCATCAAAGCCTTTGCCCCATACAGAGAGCTTGGATGCATCAATTCCGCCGGGCACGATCGGCGCTCTTTGGAAACGGCTGATCTTACCTTCTTGATATCCGACATTCTTTGCGGGCGTGGCTTGTTCGAACGCGAAAGTCTGCGCCGGTAAAACATACACGCTGGAATTTTCGACGCCGGTATTCTCCGCTTCGTGCGTGCAGGCGGCCAACGTGAGAGACAAAATTAAAAGGGAAAGAAAGCGCATGGGAATTCCGAGAAGATTAACGTAGGAAGATTCTAGCATCCCCGAATCATCATTTCCACCAGCCCATACAAAACTATGCACAAAAAAGCCCGCCTCTGCACAGCGGGCCTTTTTAGGAGGTTTGAATTTTAATTACTGTACTTGTACCGGCGTTACGGGAACAAATTCCGGCTGCGGCGCGATCAACGTAACTTCCACTTTGCGTTTTTCCACGCCTGCTTGTGTCGCGTTGGCAGACGAAGAAATGAAGGGCTTCAGTTTCGCTTCGGTTACACCTTTGGCAACCAGCGCGTCACGCACCGCGGCAACGCGGGCATTGACTAGGTTGGTGGCAAATTCACCTTGCGTCGTCGCAAAGCCCGTGAGCGACGCCGTGTAGGAAGCGTTTTCAGGCGCTTTCAAAAACTGTGCGATATACTCGATCGTGTTCGCCGAAGCGGGATCAGGAATGTTGCTGTTCTGGGCGAACTCTACATTGTAAGCCTGCGGCATGGCTGTTGCGGCAACACCGGCGGCGGGCATCATCAAAGATGCCATCGATTGTTCGAACGTGCCTTTGCATTCGGCATAGTGTGCTTCATCCACGGCTTCTTCAGCGCGTTCCAGCCAGCAATCAAAGCTTGTTTGCGCTTTGGCCAATGCCTGCTGGTTCTCGGGATATTTTTGTTCTTTCAATGCCGTGATCAGCTCGGAGCGCGCCTTGTTCAATTCCGTCGCCTGCTCGCTTGTCACATCGAAATTGGAAACTTTGCTCGGTATGACGATCGTGCCTTTGGAAGCGGTCAACGCTTTTTGCGTGTACATTTTCGCGGCTTTGTAATCGAAAGCTTTGTCATTCTCAAATCGCGCCATTTCATAGTAGTCGCGTGCGAGATAATCGTTGAGTGGAGCCGCGATACCGGCGGCGGGCTGAATGTCTTGCGGCTGCGTATATGCGGCCACGGTGGTGTTTTTGGATTTCATCGCCTCGTCTAGGCTGGCCATGTCTTCGCTGTAGTGGCCGCAAGCGCCGAGTGCGAGGGCCAAAGTGATAGCGGCAAATGTCGAAATATTTTTCATCGGATACATACCCTTTGTAAAAGAATTTTTTATAACTACTATGTATTATTGAAAATGACAAGCATTCTTATAGGTAAAGGGTAAGCCAATTCGCCCCACTTGCCTAGAGTTTCCCAAATAGACAGGAATTTCAAAGACTAACAGGCACGGCGCAAAACGCTGATTTCTCTATACAAATCCCGTCCTTACACCTTAAAATGGAAGGATCTTAACGTCTAAAGTCCCAATAAGTTAACGCACCCCATGGCTTTACCTGCCCCCGCCCCTCAATCGGCCGCCAATTCCAACAGCGGTATGAACCAAGCACGCAGTGCCATGGGCGGTGTCTTCCGCGGGGACGTTTTGCTCGCGCTCGGTATCGTCATCATCCTGACCTTTATGTTGATCCCGATTCCCACGTTCTTGTTGGACATGGGATTGGCGCTGTCGATTCTGTTTTCGATTTTCATTTTGATGCTGACACTGGCCATTCGCAAGCCTCTGGAATTCTCAACCTTTCCCACCGTGCTTTTGATTTCCACCGCATTGCGTTTGGGTTTAAACATCGCGGCCACGCGCTTGATTCTGGCACACGGTCATGAAGGAACCGATTCCGCGGGCGCAATCATTCAGGCCTTCGGCGGATTGATTATTTCGGGAAGCTATATCGTCGGCGGTATCGTCTTTGCCATTCTCGTCATCGTCAACTTCGTCGTCATCACCAAAGGCTCGGGCCGTATCGCCGAAGTCGCGGCACGTTTCTCCTTAGATGCCATGCCCGGAAAACAAATGGCGATCGATTCTGATTTGTCGTCGGGCCTTATCACCGAAGAAGAGGCGAAAATGCGCCGCAAAGAGCTGGAGCAGGAAAGCGGATTCTTCGGGGCCATGGACGGCGCGGCGAAATTCGTGCGCGGCGATGCCATCGCCGCCTTGCTCATCGTGTTCATCAATATCATCGGCGGTATCATTATCGGAACGGTGCAAGAAGGCATGCCAATAGGCGAAGCCGCGGCGACATACACCGTGCTCACCATCGGCGAAGGTCTGGTTTCCCAAATTCCGGCGCTGATAGTCTCCATCTCCGCGGGTCTTCTCGTTTCCAAAGCAAATGTTGAAGGCACGGCCGATCAAGCGCTGCTCGATCAATTCTCGCGCCACCCCAAAGCCATGGCGATGTCCGCAGGCTTGATGCTTGTTATAGCGCTTGTCCCCGATGTTCCCTTTATACCGTTTGCATTTCTCGCCGCCGTGTTCGGCGGTCTCGCCTATGTTTCATGGCAACGGCAGGTGGTCGAAAAAGAAACGCAGGCGCAGGCGCTGCTCCCCAAACCCGGATCGCCCGGCGCACGTCCGGCGGAAGAACCGATCTCCAAAGCGCTCGCGATGGATATCATACGCCTCGAACTCGGATACGGTTTGCTTTCTCTTGTGCAAGGCGAAGGCGGTAACAAACTCACTGATCAAATCAAAGGTCTACGCCGACAACTCGCGGAAGATATGGGTTACGTTCTGCCCGCCGTGCGTATTCAAGATAACCTGCAACTTCCCGCCAACGCCTATAACGTGAAGGTGAAGGAAATCGAAGCGGGCCGTGGCGAAGTACGTGCAGGTATGTTGATGGCGATGGACCCTACGGGCTCGCCTATCACGCTCCCCGGTGAAAACACGGTGGAGCCAACATTCGGTTTGCCAGCCATGTGGATTGACGAACAATACCGTGAAGAAGCGCACTTCAAAGGCTACACCGTTGTCGATGCGCCGACCGTCATCACCACGCACATCACAGAACTCGTCAAAGATAATATGGCGGATCTTTTGTCTTATGCCGAAACGCAAAAACTTTTGGACGAACTGCCCAAGGAATATCAAAAGCTCGTCGCCGATGTTATACCCGCGCACATGACCGTGGGCGGCTTACAACGTATCTTACAAAACCTTGTGTCCGAACGCGTGTCGGTGCGCGATCTTCCCACCATCCTTGAAGGCATTTCCGAAGCGGGTGCGTACACGAAGAACATTGCCTACATCACCGAGCATGTGCGCTCACGCCTCGCCCGCCAGATATGTGATATGAACACAAGTTCTGCGGGCTTCCTGCCCTTGCTAACTCTTTCCCCCGAATGGGAACAGGCGTTCAGTGAATCTCTTCTTGGGGATGGTGAGGACCGCCAGCTCGCGATGGCGCCAACGCAATTGCAAAACTTCATCTCTTCCGTGCGCGATGCGTATGAGAAATTTTTGCAGATGGGTGAAACGCCTGTTTTGCTCACCTCGCCCACCATTCGGCCGTTTGTGCGTTCGGTGATCGAACGCTTCCGCCCGCAGACCATCGTCATGTCGCAAAATGAAATCCACCCCAAAGCGAAGATCAGAACGCTTGGTCAGGTTTAAAGAACCACCATGAAAATACTCATTCACTGGTTTTTGTCCGCCGTAGCCGTCTGGGTTGTATCGGAAATCGTACCGGGCTTCATCGTGGACAGCCTCGGCGCCGCCCTGATTGCCGCGGCGGTGATAGGATTGGTCAACGCCACGCTTGGATTGGTTTTAAAAGTTTTAACATTTCCGTTTACTATCCTCACGCTTGGCCTCATCTGGCTTATCATCAACGGGCTTATGCTGCTGGTCGCTGCGCAACTGGTTCCCGGTTTTGCCATCTCCGGATTTCTGGCCGCGTTCTTCGGCGCCATCTTGCTCAGCATCGTGAACATGATCCTGCGTGCCTTGTTCGAAAAGGAATGAGGCCATCGATCAGGCCCACCCACTGATTTGATTTTAAAAAGCCCGAAATGGTAAACTATCGGCATGGGTTCGCTTAAAGGGGAATTTAAGGGATACGTCCTAATTAGGCCTACGCCTGATGAAATGGCGCTTCTGGACGGAAGAAAGGGGTTGGAGTATTCCAGCTTCTTCCGCGATGTCAAGAACAGCGGGGTCATCAATCCAAACCATTATGCTTTCTGGCGTAAAACTACGGATGATTTCAGCAACGCCATCAAATCACGCAAACAATACGCAACGGACGACCCAGTGTTTGAAGGGGGCGTTTTGAAAAGCAATTCGGTCTATCACGCAAGGCTTGTCGGTTTGGCAAAAGAAGATTTCAATGAACGCCAGTATCTGGCCATGAATTTTCACAACGTCAATGTCGATGCAAACGGTTTTTTTTCTGCGATACTGAGCTGCCCTATAAAATGGAATCTAGCGCATATTCAACAGCGGATAAAAGAGCGCCACGGCACACCGCTGGAAGAAAACACCAACGTATTTGCCCACCATAACGCCATGGCACTTAGCATGCTGCGTATCTTTGACGATATTAACGATGAATCGCCGATTACATATCGTCCGTTTGTTCTGCCCCATCGCGAAGGTTTGCTTTTGGGACATACAATTTTGCCCGAAGTGGATGCACGCAACCGTCTTGCGCTCATGGTTTCGGCCGAGAACAGGCAATTAAACCTGCAAACTTACAGATGGCTCCCCGAAAAACTTATGGTGGTAAACAGCTATATAGGGCAGCAGGAAATGACGCCTGCGCAAAAAGATTTGCACAAAAAATTGATACCCTTCAAAGGCGGCGACAAAGCCAAAGGATTCTGGCTGGAACTAGATACCATTGATCAGGTGCGCCATTCACCCTCTTTTGACAAGCACCCCGAGGCCAGGAATTATGCGGTCACTTATCTTGCGCTGGAAGAAATCATGCATTCCGATGCATGGAGCAATACGGTCAAGATGCCTGAAAATTTTGTTCCGCCCCATCTCAAACGGAACTGGGGACCAAGTTAAGTCACCAACTTCAAGAAAACTGCATTTCCATGACGGTGATGGGCACCAATGCCGCCCACATGATATTTTGCGCCAATCTGGGGCCGTTGAAAGCATTCGCTAGTCGCTTGCCGAAATTCGGCCCCCTGCTCCCCGCCACTTCAAAACCGTTGAACATCACAAGGCCCGAAGCAAAACCCGCAATACTAAAATATATGTCCATGTTTTTGGGGTCTATCGAAGACGCAACCATCGCCGTGCCGACAGGCACCACACCCGCCACCAAGGTTGCCGCGCGAAACGCCTGGCGCAACACCCACGGGAATCTTTTCTGGTCAGGTTCGTTTATATCGGACATAGCACACTCTTATTACCCCTAGTTTTCTAAGAGACGCTACAAAAACTGGCAAGAAAAACCGCTAAATCCCACCGTGTACAAGCCTTTTCGGCGGTATAGACATAACTTCAAATTGCCTTTACGCTGGGCTATACTGATTCCCAAGACGTACGTTTCATCGAACCTAGGTATAATTCCTGCCATGCGGCTTAAATCGTTCACGGCCAACACTATGAAAGATGCCATGCAAATGATCCGCGAAACGCTCGGCGAAGACGCCATCATTGTCTCAACACAAGAAATGGTCGGCGGCAAAGGCGTGCGCGTGACCGCCGCCATAGACAAAGATACCGAAGCTACCATGCCCAAACAGGCTTCCGATGCCGCGCTTCAGGATTGGCAATATCAAGATGACGACGACGAAGCCACGGTCGTGGAAGAAATCACCGAAGTCATGCTCCGCCACGCCGTCCCCGATGAAGTTCTGGATTCGGTCGTCGGCGCTGTCAATATCATGGGGCTTACGGAAACGCGCAACGCATTGTTTGCCGCACTTCAAAATTTGTTTGTGTTCAAACCGCTTCCGACGAAACACTATGGCCACCCACTCCTTCTGGTCGGCCCTCCCGGTGCAGGCAAAACGCTGTGCGCCGCGAAGATAGCCGCACGCGGCGCCTTGAACGGAATCAAAATGGCCGTCATCACGACCGACACGGTGCGCGCAGGCGGTGTAGAGCAACTCGAAGCCTTCACGCGCCTGATGAAAATTGATTTGAAGAAAGCCGCCTCGCCCAAAGAATTGCGCGACCGCATCGCCGAAGCCCAAGCCGCAGGCGCGGACCAGATCGTTATCGACACGGCAGGAATCAATCCGTTCGAACCTGAATCCGTGAAAGTCATCGCCCGTCTCATTGGCTCTGCGGAATGTGATCCTATTTTGGTTATCCCCGCAGGCATCGACGCCGATGAATCGGGAGAGATCGCCCGCGTGTTCGCAACCATCGGCGCAAAGGCGATGATCCCCACCCGCGTGGATGTGGCCCGCCGCCTCGGATCGGTGCTTTCGGCCGCACACTATGGTGGCCTCGTTCTTGCAGAAGTGTCTAATACGGCCAAGGTGGCAGACGGGCTTTCCCCGCTGTCCGCCAAACGCATGACCCAATTGTTGATGCCGCGGGCAGAAGCCGCGGAAGGTATCGCCAACGCCAGAAAAGCAGGTTAGAATCCATGTCAGACATGACACTAGACACGAAACCAAACGATCCGCAGACCGCCCCGCCCATCTTCCGCCGCGGGACAAACATCGTGGCCGTTGCTTCGGGCAAAGGCGGTGTCGGCAAAACTTGGTTTTCGATAACATTGTCACATGCCCTCGCCAAGGCGGGCAAAAAAGTCCTGTTGTTCGATGGCGATCTTGGCCTCGCTAATGTGGACGTCCAGCTGGGCCTGATGCCCAAACGCGATTTGAACGATGTCATCCGCGGCCGCTTGGGTCTTGATAAAGTCACCCAAAGATATGAAGAAGGCGGTTTCGATATCGTCGCCGGACGTTCGGGACAAGCATCCCTTTCCGCACTTCCTTCGCAACGCCTTACTCTGCTGCGCGATCAATTGCTTGAAGTCGCAAATTCCTACGATGTTGTCATTCTCGATCTCGGCGCGGGCGTTGACCGGACCGTGCGCATGTTCTCCGCCACCGCGACAAAAACATTGCTCGTCGCGACCGATGAACCAACATCCCTCACCGATGCTTACGCGTTTATCAAACTCGGTTCCGCCGCGGGCATGTCCAAACATATTTCGATCGTCATCAATCAGGCCTCATCCATCACCGAAGGCGAGCGCACCTATAAGACGCTCCTAAAGGCTTGCGAAAACTTCCTGCGTCTTACGCCCCCGCTCGCCGGCATGATCCGTTTGGATTCCCGCGTAAAGGATTCCATCCGTCACCAGACGCCGATCCTGATCCGCTCTCCCAACGCCGAAGCCGCGGAAGACGTGCAGAAAATCGCGCAAAACGTGCTGGCGGAACTGGCTATCGAAGCCAAAAAAACGGCTGCGGCCTAAATTTCTTCCCTTTTATAGTGATCTTATGTATATTATTGCTGAGCAATACCTTAAGAGTGTGTAGTGGAAGAGAAAACCGATTTTGAATGTGCGCTGAAAATTCGTCCTCGCCTGCATGTTCCCCCACCGACAGTGATTTTCAATTACAAGGCTTGGGAGCCTGCGCAAATCGCAGGTATCACCAACGGCTATACCTATGCGCTTGATCTTCCCAGTGCGGGAGATGCGAACCCCGGCAGATTGATGGAAAAACCCATCAACTGGGATTCCAACGACATCAGATCGAAATTCGGTAAAAGTGTTTCAAAACTTGAAATGCATAGAGATGCTGTACGTGACGGTCTTTATTATCTCGATAATGTTCTTCCTTCAGAAGGCCATGTTATGGGATTTTTCACACGCGACTCGCGCGCAAACTCCATGCCTGAAATGTTGTTCGCCCGCCGTGATAATAATGGTTTGTGGTCCTACCGTCCGCCCGTGGAACGGGGTGGCTGCAACGGATCGGGCCTGCCCCGTCAGGTGGACTTCAACAAACAACCCATAACCGATATTCTCGACGCGGATTTGGGGCCGTTTAAGAAATTTCTGGGTTTTGCCTCTATTCCCTTTTCCGGCATCAGCTATTACCCACGCACCTAATGGTTTCCCGTTAAGCTTTTCGGCCCTATAATATGGTATGGCCCCGCCCACCAACATACCGCCCGTTACCCCTGCGCCCGCGAAACCTGCGGGGCCATCGGGTCAGGTTTTGCAGGTCGTCACACTTCCCGAAGGTTTGAAAAACAACGCGCGTGCGATACGTCTCGAAGGCGAAGCGATCGGACAGAACAAGGACGGCTCCACGCGCATCAAAACTGCCGAAGGCAATATCGATGTCACCTTCCGCGGCAAACAACCGCAGGTGGACACAAAACTGGAAGTGGAAGTGCCTGCGGGTAATCCTCCGCGCAGTATAACCGTCCGCCCCGCGCCTGTCGTGCCGCAACCTTTGCCGACCATTCCGATATTGCCGCAAACTCCGACCACACAAACGCCGGCGCCTTTGCCGACGGTGCCCACGCCGCAACCCACCAAGCCCGATAAACCGACACAGCCGACCACACAACAACCCGCACCGACGCAACCGACAACCAAGCCTGCGCCGTTGCCATCGTTACCGCCACTGACAACGGGTGATGTCGTGGAGATAGTGCCATTGCCAGGAGTGATCGCACAAACAAAACCCGCGCCGATACACAACGCACCGTTGCCGCAAACACCTGCGCAGGACAACAATGCATCCAAACCTATTCCCAATACGGGAGCGCACATCGAAGACGGCATCGTTCAAAAACCGCAATCGGGAAACGTGAATGCGCTTTTGCAATCCTTAAAGGCGAGTCTGCATAATCTTTTGCAGCCGCCGAACTTGAACCCGCAAACGGGCCAGACGGCTATGCCGCTTCCCGCGAACACGGTTACGGCGACGAGCATAACGCTTTTGCCAACCAGTCCTGCAACAACGCAGATTGTTATTCCCGATTTGCCGCAGACCGCGCCGTTGATTGCCAAAATCATGGCGATCACGTCGCCGACGGGACAGACGATGTATGCGACGCCCGAACCCGTTGTGACTCAGACAGAAAATACGATCGTTCCGCAAACGCCCTCTCAAAATGTCACCGTGACGGTCACGTCGCTTACACCGCAGAACCAACCCGTCATTCCGTTGCCGCTCAACATCAACGGCGCGGTGCAGAATTTCGTTATTCAAACACCGCCGGCAACATTGCCTGTGGGCGCTCAAGTCACCTTGATGCCGATGGCGCAACAAACCATGACCGGCACAGCCATTCCTTCGATCGTGCCGCAAGCCTGGCGCGGCTTCTTGCCCTTTATGCAGGCATCAAGCACATGGCCCGCGATGGATGATCTTTTCCAAACCTTTTTTCAGGCGACGCCACAGGCCGCGCAAATCCTGGGCCGCGCTATTCCATCCCCCGCGAACGCGCAAAGCCTCGGCCCCGCCATCATGCTGTTCGCCGCCGCCGCGCGCGCGGGTGAATTGCAAAGCTGGATCGGCGACAAGAAACTGGAGATGATCCACAAACTTGGCAAAGACTCTCTCGTCTCGCGCCTATCATCGGAAACGGCATCACTCTCAAACAACAACGATCTGCCCGCCACGGAATGGAAGAGCCTTCCCATCCCCATGCTCTGGCAAAATGAAATTTCCAAGGTGATGTTTCATGTGCGTCAGGAACCGCAAGAGGGAAGCAAACAAGACAAAGACGGCAATACGCGCTTTATTCTCGATCTTTCCCTGCCCCGCATGGGCGAAGTGCAGCTCGATGGAATTGTGAACGGCAAACGGCTCGATCTGATCGTCCGCACGCAAATGCCCGTAAGCTATCCAATGCAGGAAGCGATGAAGATCGCCTATGCAGGCGCGCTCGATGGTTCGGATGTGTTCGGAGAATTGTCGTTCCAGGGCGATCTGAAACAATGGATGCACGTTATAAAAGGCGATGAGAGCTTTACGGCCTCCGCCTAGACTTCTTCTTCCTTGCGGCGGAAGCCTTCGATACCCAAATCATCCATCTCTCGCGTTTCTTTATCGTTCGCTTCTTTCTTGTCGGCCTTTTCGCGTTCGGATTGAACGATCTCGATACGTTTCATATTGGCAAAGGCTTCACGCACATCGTCCTGCGCGATTTGGATGCGCACTTCCAGTTTTTGTTTTTCGATATTCATGCGCTCCAGTGAACGGTGGATGTTTTGGGAAAACCGCCCGAAATACGCATACATTTCCAGCGTGCCGTTCTGGTCAAGCACTGCGCGTTCCGCCCTCAAACGTTCGATAAGAATGCTTTTGTTCTGCTCGATCATCTCTACCTGACGGTACAATTCGGCAAGCATCTTCTGCTTTTCATCAACCGTGTGGCGGCGCAGTTTGATGAGGGAGAGCAGATTGGCCATTTATCAGATCTTTTTGCGCGGCGGCACAGGGAATCCTTTTTGGAATTCCTGCGATTGTTGCGAAGGCTGATCCCCGCCATACGGCAATCCTAAAATCGCCGCTAACTTGGCAAAGGATTCATCGATCGTGTTGGATTCTTCCTTGTTCTGGCGCAGAAAATCTTCGAGCGCGGGATAACGGGCGATGGCTTCATCTACCTCCCTATCCGTGCCTTTGCGATACGCACCCAAACGAATGAGCTCGGCCATGTCCTCGTAGCGGTTTATAAGCTGTTTGGCGCGCGTAACGACCATGTTTTGCTCTTGGCTCAAACATTTCGGCATGGCACGCGAAATCGATTTCAAAACATTGATGGCGGGATAGCGCCCGCGCACGGCGATCGCGCGTTCCATGACGATGTGCCCGTCGACGATACCGCGCACGGCATCGGATATCGGCTCATTGTTGTCATCGCCTTCGACCAATACTGTAAATAGACCCGTGATAGAACCCTCGCCTTGCACACCGGGACCTGCGCGCTCCAACAAACGTGATAATTCACCAAATGTCGTGGGTGGATAGCCTTTGGATGTCGGCGGTTCACCTGCGGATAATCCGATCTCCCGCTGCGCCATAGCAAAACGCGTGACGGAATCAATCAGACACAAAACTTCCTTACCCTGCATGCGGAAATATTCCGCAACTGCCAGCGTCATGTAGGCTGCTTGCCTGCGCATCAGTGCGGGCTCGTCGCCCGTGGACACAATGACGACCGAACGGGCGAGCCCGTCTTCGCCCAGATCGTCTTCCAGAAATTCCTGCACCTCGCGGCCGCGCTCGCCGACCAAACCGATCACGGAAACATCGGCTTCTGTGTAGCGCGCCATCATCGAAAGCAAAACGGATTTACCCACGCCGGAGCCCGAGAAAATCCCCATACGCTGGCCGTGGCAAGTGGATAGAAATGTGTTTACGGCGCGCACGCCCAGATCGAGTTTTTCGCCGATGCGCTGGCGCGCGTGCGGCAACGGCGCTTTGTTCTTCAATGGAATAGGATGCGCGCCCTGCATCATCGGGCCTTTGCCATCTATAGGTTGGCCCAGCGCGTTGATCACGCGGCCCAGCCAGCGGTCATCGGGCGCGACCAAGGCTTCGGTTCTTTGAATAACGGCTGGACAGCCAAGGCCCACACCTTCCACCGTGCCAAACGGCATCAACAGCGCGCGGTTCTCACGAAAGCCGATAACCTCGCACGGAATGTCTTTATCTGGCTTGGGGCGCAAATGAACGATGGAACCTATGGAAAGCTCTTTGCCGAAACCCGCTATTTCAACGAGCAGGCCAAGCACCTTCACAACCGTTCCGTGAAGCTCGAAACTGGGTATGGGTTTGATCGATGCGAGGGCTTTTTCCGAGAGGCGTTCCATAGGCTTATATTACCATAGCTACAGTCCAGCGATAACCACGTTTTTGGGGTCCAAACGCTTCCCCAGCTTCCAATTAAACTCAAACTGCCTGCGGAATGTTTCCGCAACGCCCGAAGACTGGATCAAAAGTATTCGCTGCGGCGGGCCCCAGTTGATAATTGCCACTTTATCCGCGTAAACATAGTACGGCGTCTGCTGAAACAGGATTTTGGGTATGGCGCGGTATTTTTCCGGCGTAACCGTTACAAGATTGTCGCCTTCACAGATCAGAAGTCTTTGGCTGATATTCATATCCGCGCGGCGGTTCAGCATTTCCTTTAATTCTTTGCGGTATTTTTTGATCCAGAGACTTTCATCAACGCCTGACAGCAAAACTTCACCGCCCGATCTGCCGATCGTCGCTTCTATATCCATGAACACTTTGGGAATGGAATCGTGCCCCTCCCAATAAGTCTGGCTGAATTTTTCGCGCCGCAGCCGCACGCCGGGGTCCGGCGTGAACTCTATCCCCGCGCCTTCCAGCGCCCTTTGTACCGTTTCTCTGGTTACGGCTTTGATATGTCCCTTCCCCTGTTCAAGATTTGTGATGGTCGCGAGCGAAAGACCGCTGACCTTTGCCAGGTTCGATTGATCCCATTCCAAAAGCGTTCTAGCGGCTTTGATTTGTAAATTCGTAATCATTCGTAAAATATACCCATATTTTTATGAAATTTTCTTAAATATTAACACAATAGCCGTTTCTTTGTATCACTTTATTTGTCATATTTATTTTATATCAACGACGAACAGAGCAGATTAAAATGACGGATACGAAAAAACTTACGGTAATGCGCCACGGTTTGCGTGGCACGAACAATGAACTCACGGAAGTGGGCATGCTCGAAGCAGCCAAGGCCGGCGAATATCTGGTACAGGAATTCCCCGAAGGGCTGGATGTAATTCTCTGCCCTTCCAATGACCGCGCGTTTAAAACGGCGACTATTTTATCCCGCGTTTTTGCAGCGGCCGGAAAAGATGTTCCGATTGTAACAGATGACCGTCTCGATCAGGACAATCAGGCAAGCTACTTTCCTGAGCAGATAATGCTGAAGCTTTCGCAGGAATTTCGTTCGGCGGAGCGCATTGCTATTGTCACACATGCACCGATCATTATGAGGATGACCTGCTACACGGGCTGGGGCATCAGCCTGTCTGAAGACAACGCGACGCCTAATATCATTTCTATTCGCGGAGACTGGAATGATATTTATAGAGCACTAAACGCTGCGCTCAAGAAAGACTGGCAACCGAATGTAGGGTACGAGAAACAGGGTGATCATTATCTTCTTGCTGCAAACGACAGACCTACCTTCGACGCTATGAAAGGCACTATTTTTGCCGGGCTGACGCGATAGTTTTTAAAGCGTAAGAAGCGCTTGGTGTGGGAGCATACGTATCGGATACGGGTTTGGGGTGCATGACGTATTCGCTCCTTAAAACAGGTCCATGCGATCAAAAGTGGAAAGAACACGTGACAGACTTCTGCACCAAGCGCCATGGAAAACCCTTCCAAGAGCATCGGCACGCCTCTTATGATGGAAGGAATTTCCGATGGATCACTTCAACTGCATGTTCATAAAAACGAAATTGAAAATTCTTTTTGTGACCAGAATCAAGTCCCTGCAGGCACAGGATATTGTTCTGTTTGCTCCGCAGACTTGTGAACCAGTATTTCCTGTTTTTCCGGCGGGCTGGACAATAAAGCATATTCACGCGACAAAATGCGGTCCATAAGAACTAGGGATGACAAACGGCGACTTACATTCTCCCAAGCAAAGCCCAAAGAATAGCCCGCCACGAATGTGGCCATTTGACCTGCTAGGAAAGAAGCAACTTCTTTGCTTTCATGAACTTCTGCAAGCTTCATGCCTGTCAGAACGCCTGCGCTCACAGCAAGCCCTAAGGCGGCGCTTTGGAAAGAACTCGGAAGAACGCGAATAATGATGTCTCTTTCGCTGTGAACCTTGAGCATGTTTTCGGGGCTGGTTGCCGTCCCCTCTTGGGGCTTTTTGTCCACCACATAGGCGGGGTCGAATTTCATTGCGCGTAGAAAATCCAGAATTTGCCCCATGGAACGCCCGTTGGCATACCCACCCAAACCACCGACAAAAAATTCGGCCATTTGCAGTGCGCCCAGTCCGACGGTTTTTTCTATCGAGACAGCCACAATAGCCATAGCCGCGGCCGTGATCTTGATTTCTGCGCGGTGATGGAAACGGTCCATGAACGGGCGATCAAAAACATCCCCGTTAATCGTTAAATAACGATAGGGTTGCTCTACAAATCTGCGGATGGGCGAAGCAGCATCCCAAAACTGTTCCAATAATTTCATTGTGATTGCATAGCACAGATTAGGAATTATGTCCAATATTTCGAGATACTGGCTTTTGTGCAACACCCCAGAAATCCATGGAATTGGCAAATAATATTAACATTATGAAAATAAAGAAAAAATTGCCGATAAACTCACAATTTTTGTTAACCTATTTAAAAGTATGTTAAAATTTTTATTAATAAAGTTTAACGGTAACAACCAACACAAACGGCTAACGCAATTTTTAGACAAAGGGGTCAACAATGCGGGTTCTATTGGTAGAAGACGATAGCTCGACAGCCAAAAGCATCGAACTGATGCTGAAAAGCGAAGGATATGTCGTAGACACCACCGATCTGGGCGAGGATGGCATGGATCTGGGGAAAATCTACGATTACGACATCATAATTCTGGATCTTATGCTGCCCGACATGGATGGCTACGACGTGCTCAAAAACCTGCGCGCCGCGAAGATCGAAACACCCATTCTCATTCTGTCCGGTCTTGCCGAACTTGATAACAAGATCAAGGGCCTCGGCTTCGGCGCGGATGATTACTTAACGAAACCTTTCGACAAGCGCGAACTGATCGCCCGTATTCAAGCGATCGTGCGCCGTTCCCAAGGTCATTCGCAATCCAAGATTATCACGGGCCGCGTGGTCGTTAACCTCGATACGCGCACGGTGGAAGTGGACAACAAAACCCTTCACCTCACCGGCAAGGAATACGGCATCATGGAATTGCTGTCTTTGCGTAAGGGCACGACCCTGACCAAGGAAATGTTCCTTAACCATCTTTATGGCGGCATGGACGAACCCGAAGTGAAAATCATCGACGTGTTCATCTGCAAACTGCGCAAAAAGGTCGAACAAGCCACGGGCGGCGATTCTTATATCGAAACTGTCTGGGGCCGCGGATATGTACTGCGCGACCCTGCAGAGAGCGCAAGCACGGGAACGGCAAAGAAAGCCACCGCTTAATATGAATTACAAAAAACCCCTGCTTTAAGCGGGGGTTTTTTTATGCTTTAAATGACCTTCATGGGGAAATACTTCCAAAAGACGTCCGCACATATCCTGCTTGCCTTTGTGGCGGCCCTCGCCGTTCTTTTCTTTCAGGCAAAAGACCGATGGCAGGAAGCCCCCTATGCCGATGAAGTCACGTATATGGCCATCGCCCTACCCCTGTTCGATACGGGTATTTATCAGGATGGAAATTTTCGCAAGGTCAGTGGCAAAGAAGGCAAAAACGGTGAAGGCATGTTCTTCGCACCGCTCTATCCGACTTTTCTGACAGGATTGATGAAGCTCTCGCCGCCTTTTGCCGATACCGTACGCTGCTCCGTTAAAAATATCAGACCCAAAGATATCGCGGAAAAATGTGCGCCGCTCAATTTACAGATCATGATAGTCGTGCAGATCATATTGATGTCGCTAGGCGCGGCATGCGCGTTCAAGGCCGCCCATATTCTTACCGAAAGCAAAATCGCGTCGTGGATCGCCTTCATTTTTTTGTTTCCGGGTAAAGATTATGCGGAACTTGCCACCGTCGCTATGAATGAAAGCCTTCTCCTTCCTCTGTTCAGTTTTTCGATGATGGCCTTTTTGCTCGCATGGAAAAAACCAAGCATTGTGTGGACGGTTCTGTGCGGCGCGGGTTTCGGGCTGCTATGTCTGACCAAACCATCCTTTGTTTATATGCTTTTTTGCGCTGTGCCTTTCTTTGCAATCGTTTCCTTCTGGAAATACGGGGCCAAAAAACAAATCGCGCTCATTGTATTGTTCACGCTCATCTGCGCTTCTGTCATCGCACCTTGGGTCTACCGCAACGGCACGAAGATGGGCGTGTGGGATATTTCCTACGGCATGGCGCCGTTTACCTTCGCGCAACGTGCCGCCTTCAACGATATGCGCTGGTCGGAATGGGCGGTGTCTTTCGTCTATGGTCTGCCCTCATTCGGGGACAATCTTTCGGAAGATATATTTCCCAAAGAATATTACGCGCGGCACGATTTTTCCAACATGGATGGCTTCTATCAATACGGCAACCGCGTGCTGCGCCCCGAAACCTTGAAAGAAGCCGGAAGTTATGATGCGCAATTCCCTTACCTGCTCGATCATTTCCTGTTCAAACAGCCGTTCAAGCATGTGATGGTCACATTCTCGCTCGTATGGCGCGGCATGTGGACAGGCGGCAAGCTGGCCCTGATCGCCCTTCCCGCTCTGGCCCTGTTATCCATCGTCGCCATTCGCCGCAAACGCTGGGATTTCGTGTTTTATGCAGGAATCCCGCTGTTCATGCTCGGATTTCATGCCTTTACCAGCGTCAACGTGGCGCGATACAATCTGATCCTACTGCCCTCCATGGGGATTGCTTTTGCCTGGGCGCTTTTGTGGGCATGGCAGCGATGGAAACCAAAAGGTAAAACTGTATGACGGCCCAGATTATAGGATTGCTGACCTTGTTCTCGCTGATGCTCGCATCGGGCCAGACCGTTTTCAAAATGGCGGCGCGCACGGCGGAATCCCTTTCCAGTGTCTCGGGTTTTATGAGTCTCGCCTCCAATGCATGGTTTTGGCTCGCGCTTGCTCTTTATGGCGGCGCGACGCTTTTGTGGATCTACATACTGCAAAAAATCAATCTGGTGCAGGCCTACCCCTTCGTCGCGCTCGGCTTCATCATCGTGCCCATCGCGGCTTATTTCTTTTTGGGCGAACGCGTCAACATCATGTATTACGCGGGCGGCATCGCCTTGATATTGGCGGGACTGTGGCTCATCACCGTGAAGGCGGGCGTATAGCATGAAAATTGCTGTCGTCATTCCCTGCTACAAAGTCACCACACATATCGGCGGGCTCATTCCGCGCATAGGCGCTGAAGTCGATACCATCTATTGCGTCGATGATGCCTGCCCCGATGAAAGCGGTAGATATATCCAAAACAACGTTATCGACCCGCGCGTGAAAGTCATCTTCCATGACAAAAACCTGGGCGTTGGTGGTGCGATGGTCACGGGTTACAAGGCCGCATTGGCGGACAAGGCCGACATCATCGTAAAACTGGACGGTGACGGGCAAATGAATCCCGCCATGATCAAGGCTTTCACCGCGCCTATCGCCGAAGGGCTTTGCGATTACACCAAGGGAAACCGTTTTCACCGCCCTGATGATCTGGCCAGAATGCCGTTCATACGCCTTGTCGGCAACGCGCTGCTCTCGTTCCTGACCAAAATCTCATCTGGTTACTGGCATGTGTTCGATCCCACGAATGGCTACACCGCCGTACACGCCGCCGTGCTTTCCGAAGTGCCGCTCGAAAAGATCAGCCAAGGGTATTTCTTCGAAAGCGATATGCTCTTCCGTCTAAACATCGCGCAAGCCGTGGTGCGCGACATTCCCATGACGGCCGTCTATGAAGACGAACAAAGCAATTTGAAAATAGGCGCCATTATTCCGAGCTTTCTTTGCTCGCATGCAAAGAATTTTTACAAGCGTATCGTCTATAATTATTTCTTGCGGGATTTCAGCGTGGCGTCTTTGGAATTGGTGCTAGGCACGGCGCTCCTGCTCTTCGGTTTGATCTTCGGCTGCATCAAATGGAACGAGGCTGTGCAAGCAGGTGTAACCGCCAGCGCGGGCACCGTCATGCTCTCCGCCCTGCCTGTCCTGATAGGCGTGCAGATGCTGCTGTCGTTTCTGCAATTCGATATGCAGGCCCGCATTCGTCCGCCGATTCACCACGATCTGAAGCGGCTCCCCAAGGCCCAAAATTGAGGCCAGCTGGGGTTTAAACGCATTTTTCTTGGAAATATCAGATTTCTCCTATATGTCATAACAATAAACAATAAAAATGTCAGAGGGCGAAATGTGTGCTTCTTTTCAATCGATTGCGGCCGGAGTGAACTAAATGGCCGCACCCCAGAAAACATTCGATGTGCGATCCTCCATTACGGGCATCTATATGGATGTACTGAGGATCGAAGAGGTCACTGATACAAAATCACGCATCTGCGGCACTATCCAAGGATTGAACTCCAGCAATAGCAGACACGCGCGTGAAGTATTAAAAGGCGCTTATGTAGGCGTCTTCGTGGGCCTGACGGAAAAACAGATAAAGGCCATTCCGGATTACAGAACACTTTATATCGACCGTGCACTGGCGGACCTATCGGAAATACGGCAACACGGAAACAACCTTATCTATCACGCTCCTGTTTTAAAAAACGGTCTATATTTGCCTGATAAAGTTCATCTGGAATCCATCAATAATGCCGAAGCGAAAAAGCGCACAGAAGCCTTGGCAGACAAAAACAAGCTGAAACCCAAATTCCAACGGCCGGAGGAAAAATCCCTGACGCTGCGCTGGAATATCTTCTACCTAAACGATAAAATAAACTCTCCGTTGACGGCGGCATTGACCGGTCACGATATCATGCTGACTTCCTACATACCTTTAAGCCAGATTTCTGAATCAAGAACCATGCAAATCCCGCTTGTTGAGACGGCTGATGCCACGTCTTACATTTTTAAAGGCAATGATCCGCGTCCGGCCAAAGCGATTTTTGGTAATCCCTCCTTCGGTGACGCTTGTTTTAAAGAAGCGCTGTCTATTGCGGCAAGCACGAACGCTGCGGACACTTCCGGAAACGAAAAACCTCCTCCTCCCGCGCCATAACCGTGGGATAGAGCCGTTTTTACCCATAAGAAACTGGTTTTCGGGGTAAAAAATTGCTAATGCTAGGGCATGCTCCGCCAGTTACCAAACATACTCACCGTTTCGCGCGTCGCGCTGCTCCCCGTATTGATCGGGTTGTTCTTTATCGAGGGCAACACGGCTGCGTGGACGGCACTCTGGATTTACGTTTTCTGCGCGATCACGGATTTTTTCGACGGATTTCTGGCGCGAAAATTCGGCACGACCTCGAACTTTGGCACGTTCCTCGACCCCATCTCCGACAAAATTATGGTGGCGTCCCTTTTGGTTGCGCTGGCGACGTTCGATCGTCTCGACGGTCTGTGGATGATCCCCGCCATCGTCATTCTGATGCGCGAATTTCTCATCGCGGGCCTGCGCGAATTTCTCGGCCCGCAAAATGTCAAGGTTCCGGTTTCGAAACTTGCCAAATGGAAAACGGGACTCCAGATGACCGCACTCGGCTTTCTCGTGATCGGCGATTACGGCGATCAGGCAATGCAAAATGTTTTTGGGTTTCTGGTCATAGGCGACGGGCAAGTTATCGGCGCCCTGCTGACGGGCCAGATACTTCTGGCCATCGCGGCGGTCATCACCATTTTCACGGGCTGGAATTATCTTAAGTTCGGCTTTAAACATATCGGTTAGGAACATTATGGCCAAACATACGGGTAGCTGTCATTGCGGGAATGTAAAATTTGAAGTCGAAACCGATCTTGAAGGCTCCATCTCCTGCAATTGTTCGGTCTGCACGAAACGCGGCTCCATTTTGAATTTCGTGCCCGAAAGCAAATTCAAGCTTTTGTCGGGCGAAGACAAACTCACCGGCTATCTTTGGAACAAACGCGTCATCCATCATTTGTTTTGTAAAAATTGCGGCATCTTGCCGTTTGGCCGCGGCAAAGACCCCAACGGCAATCCCATGGTCGCCATCAATGTGCGCTGTCTCGATGATGTCGATATTGATTCCGTGAAAATAACCCCGTTCGATGGACGCTCAAAGTGATGTCCAAGTTTCTTTTCCAAATCACAAAACCGTTCTTGCACAAGATGGATCCGGAATCCGCGCATCACATGACGCTCAAGGCTTTGAAAACGGGCGTTCTGCCCTGCCCGTCGCGTGTGAATGATCCGCGCCTGCGCGTGACCTTATGGAACCGCAAGTTTCCCAACCCTGTGGGATTGGCCGCGGGCTTTGACAAAAACGCCGATGTCGTTGCGCAAATGTTTTCCATGGGTTTTGGCTTTGTAGAGGCAGGAACCGTGACGCCGAAGGCGCAAGAAGGAAACCCCCGCCCGCGTGTGTTCCGCGAACCCGCGAACGAGGCCGTCATCAACCGCATGGGTTTTCCCAATCTCGGCGCAGAAAATTTCCGCCATAACATTGAAAAATTTCTGGAGCACAAACCGCGCCCCTTGGGTATCGTCGGCATCAATATCGGCATGAACAAAGGCGTGGAAGACCCTGCAAAGGATTACTGCACGCTGGTGCGGCTTTTGGGTAATTACGCCGATTATCTCACCGTGAATATTTCCTCCCCCAACACGCCTGGCTTGCGCAATCTTCAGGCGCGTGAAAATCTCATGCCTCTTTTGGAACGCATCAGGGAAGAACGCACCAAATCATGCGGCAAGGATGATGCGCCGCCTCTGCTCGTAAAACTCGCACCCGATTTGAACGACGAGCAGATCAAGGATGTCGCCGCCTGCCTGATCGAGGCAAAAGTGGATGGTGTAATTTTGGGGAACACAACGCTGGACCGCCCCGAATATCTGCCCACCAATTTCTATGAACAACAAGGCGGGCTGAGCGGCAAACCGCTGACCCAAAAATCCACGGATGTGATCCGCAAATTCTACAACCACACCGAAGGCAAACTGCCAATTATAGGGGCAGGCGGAATATCGTCGGCGCAAGATGCCTATGCAAAAATCCGTGCGGGGGCTAGCCTTGTGCAGGTTTATACCGCCCTTGTCTTCCAGGGGCCACAATTGGTCCATGATCTCTTGATAGGCTTGGGACAATGCCTTGAAAAAGATGGGCTCGACAACATCTCCAAAGCAACAGGAAAAGACGCATGAAAACGAAAACGCTTTTGATCATTCTTGCTCTCTTGAGCGTATGCATCGCCCTTCCAGCGCTGGCGCAGGAAGCAACCCCGCAAAAATCCATCGCCATGCACGGCGATGTGAAATATAAAGACGACTACAAACATATGGACTATGTGAATCCCGATGCGCCCAAGGGCGGTACTTTTAAATCCCACACGATCGGCACATTCGACTCCTTGAACCCCTTCATCATCAAAGGCTCCCCTGCCGCGGGCATGGCCTATCTGGGGCAAAGCCTTATCTATGACTCACTGATGGAACAATCCCTTGATGAACCGTTTTCCATGTACGGGCTTCTTGCGGAAACCATCGAACGCCCGAAGGATAATTCGTGGGTTGCGTTCAATTTGCGCAAAGAAGCCAAATGGGCTGATGGCCAGTCTGTGACAGCGGATGATGTGGTATGGACCTTCAACACCATGTTAGAAAAAGGCGCGCCGTTCTTCAAAGCCTATTACGGCGATGTGACGAAGGTAGAGGCGACTTCGCCATCCCGCGTAAAATTCACCTTCGCCCACAACGACAACAGCGAATTGCCGCTCATCATCTCGCAACTCGCCATTCTGCCCAAACATTACTGGACAGCGGAAGGCCGCGATATCGGCAACACCACACTCACGCCCCCGCTTGGTAACGGTGCCTATAAAGTGGGTGCCATTGCCCCCGGCCGTTCCATAGAATATGTGCGCGATCCGAATTACTGGGGCAAAGACCTTGCCATCAATAAAGGCAAAAACAATTTCGACAAGCAAGTAATCGATTACTACAAAGACAACAATGTTGCGCTCGAAGCCTTCTTCGCGGGCGAATATGATTACCGCCTCGAAAACACCGCCAAGCTTTGGCACACCGCCTATGATGCCCCTGCCGTGAAAGACGGACGCATCGTGAAAGAAGAAGTGAAACATGCGCGGCCTGCGGGTATGCAGGGATTCCTTTATAATATGCGCCGCCCGTTGTTTGCGGATGTGGCAGTGAGAAAAGCCCTCGCCTACGCGTTCGATTTCGAATGGTCGAATAAGCAATTCGCCTATGACGGTTACGCCCGCACAGACAGCTACTTCGAAAACTCCGACCTCGCGGCACTCGATGGCCCACCCACGGGCAAAGAACTGGAAATTTTGGAAAAATATCGCGGACAAATCCCTGAAGAAGCCTTCACGACGCGTTATGCGCCGCCCAAAACCGATGGGTCGGGCAATATGCGTGACAATTTGCGCGCCGCCGCGGATATTCTTGATAACGCGGGATGGAAACTCGGCAAGGATGGCATCCGCGCAAACGCATCGGGTCAAAAACTGAAATTCGAAATCATAGATGCCAATCCGATGTTCGAAAGATGGGTCTTGCCCTTCATCGCAAACCTAAAGAAAATCGGTGTGGCCGCAAATTTCCGTGTGCTAGACCCCGCACAATATCAAAACCGCATGAATGAATTCGATTACGACATGACGGTGGGCGTCATCGCGCAATCGGATTCACCGGGCAATGAACAGGTTGATTTCTGGGGATCTGAAAAAGCCGACACGCCCGGTTCACGCAATTACATTGGGATCAAAAGCAAACCAGTAGATGACATTATCATGCAGATCATCCGTGCTAAATCACGTGAAGACCTTGTGGCCTATTGCCGCGCGCTGGACCGTATTTTGCTATCTGGCTATTACGTTATCCCGCAATGGCACACGGATCGCTTCAATCTGGCTTATTGGAAGAAACTGCAACGGCCTACAACACTCTCGCCTTTGACACCGTCGGTCAGCGATACGTGGTGGGCCGCGCAGTAAAAATTAACGCCAAAGATTAGGCAGCAGCTTTGTAGGCTTGCTGGTTAATCGTTTTGGAAAGTTCGGTGAGTTTTTCATCTGTCGAAACTTCTTGCTCCTGAATTTCGCGCAGAATCTTTATTGCATCGGCATAATCAAGTTATTCTGCCAGAGCGCACAAAGATCCATAGCCGGAAATTTCGTAATGCTCGACTTTCTGAGCGGCAATGATCAAAGCACAGTCAAGAACCGCACCTTTTTCAAATTCGTCCCAAGCTTCGCCGCCTTCTTTAACAAGGCCTTTCATCGCTTCGCACGTGATGGATTTGAATTTGATGCCGCAAATTTCAGCGACCTTATCCAGTTTCGCGATTTGGTCTTCGGTTTCGGCCAAATGATTTTCAAAACCGGATTTCAATTTTGCGTCCGTGGCGTGTTTAGCCATTTTCGGCAAAGACTTGGTCAGTTGTTTTTCGGCATTATATATGTCCGAAATTTCCATTACGAACAGGTCATGCAGATTGTCTACTTTGGACATGTTTTATCTCCTTCAGGGGTTTGAATTTGTCACGGAGCAAACGTAGGCACCCAAAAACAGTTCCGTTTCTCCATAAAGTTAGGTAAAGTCAGACCCTATGAAGACCGCGATAATTATTCCCGCCCGTTACGGCTCCTCCCGCTTCCCCGGCAAACCGCTCATCACACTCGGCGGGCAAAGCATGCTTTCGCGTGTCGTCGATATCGCGCAAAAGGCGGCCGGTTCGCTCAAAAACGTTATTGTCGCCGTGGCGACGGAAGACGAACGCATCAAAAAACATTGTAATGAGATCGGCGTTCAATGCGTCATGACTTCCGAAAATTGTAAAACCGGTTCGGACCGCGTGCTCGAAGCCGCGCAAATACTGGATGGTGATTTTGAATTCGTTGTGGGCTTACAAGGCGATGCGCCCTTCACGCCTATCGAAGCACCGTTCAAAATAATTCAGGCGTTTATGTCAGACCCTAAACTTGAAGTCGTTACACCTGTCGCCAGATTGCGCTGGGCGGAATTGGACGCGCTTCGTCAATCCAAAAAGAAAACACCGTTTTCGGGCACGACCTGCGTGATGGATGCCAAAGGCAAAGCCTTGTGGTTTTCAAAATCCATCCTGCCCGCCATCCGCAAAGAGGATGAGTTGCGTAAAGAAGAATTCTCCCCCGTCTATCAACATATCGGGCTTTATGGTTTCAGATTCGATATCTTGAGGAAATTCGTATCACTGCCCGAAGGTATTTATGAACGCCTCGAAGGGTTGGAACAGCTCCGCCTGCTTGAAAACGGCATTTCCATTCAAACCGTCACACTGGATGTGGCGTCGGGCATGGCACAGGCGGGGATCGATTCCCCCGAAGACGTGGAACGCGCAGAAAAAATTCTGGCAAAACTCGCGGCTGCCTAGGCTGCTTTATCCCATTTCGGTGCAAAGCCCGGGCTTATCATGCGCCCGTCTGGCTTGGCGAGTGCATATATTTTTACCATTTCTTCCGCACTCAATTCAAAATCGAAAATGTCGATATTGTTCTTAATGTTTTGCGGTGTGGCGGATTTGGGAATAGCGGCGACATTATCCTGCTGGATATGCCAGCGCAGGGTCACCTGCCCCGCATTCTTGCCATACTTCAATCCGATTTCCTGCAGCAGCTTCTCCTTGCAAGCCTTGCCACGTCCGATGGGTGAGTAAGATGTCAAAGCCATATCATTCTGCCTGACATAATCAAGTACGGGTTTTTGCGATAGATACGGATGATATTCCACTTGATTGCAGAAAATATCCGGCGCCACTTTCAATGCTTCTTCCATATTCTCGATATTGAAGTTGCTGACGCCGATCAATTTTGTCTTGCCGGCTTCTTTTACTTTGGCGATATCTTCCACCATTGTGGAAATCGGCTTTTCCGGCCACGGCCAATGAATAAGAAGCAAATCCACATAATCAGTTTTAAGCTTTTTCAAACTTTCATCGACCGATTTCATTACCGCACTATTCACGAAATTATCGCGCCACACTTTGGTGGTCAGGAAGATTTGATCACGTGCGATATTAGAGCGCTGGATACCATCCCCCACTTCCGCTTCGTTCTGATAAAACTGGGCAGTGTCTATGTGGGTGTATCCGCTTTGAATCGCCAGATCTACGGCGGCTGTGCAATCTGTACCCAACAGTTCATATGTCCCAAAACCTAGCGCGGGCATTTTATTATTTTTGACAGAAATATATTTCATGAAAAATTCCTTTTATTTTAAATCAGACCCTTGGAACCTAGATCAAAATTCGCGCGTTTGAAGGTTATAAAAGCAATTAATTTTAGCAAGGAATATAGGAATACGCATTGAAAAAGCTAAAAAACTTTGTACCAGCCACGGAGGATATGAAAGCCGCCCAAAAAATGGCAAAATCCAATATCCCCATCAACTCATAGGCGGTTGCCAGACGGGCTGAATTCGGGTCTTATGATAATATCATGACGACCCTGATTATCGCCCGCCACGGAAACACTTTCGAAAAAGATGCAACGCCCCGCCGCGTCGGCGGCCGCACGGATTTGCCTTTAACCGAAACGGGCCGCGCGCAGGCGCGCGCTTTGGGCCAATGGCTCAAGACCAACGGGCACTATCCCGAAACCGTGCACTCCTCACAATTATCCCGCACCATCGAAACCGCGCGGATCGCCCTCAAGGAAGCCGGCTATAAAGAACCCGTATACCCCTTGGCAATATTCAACGAAGCCGATTACGGCCCCGACGAGAACAAAACAGAAGACGAAGTCATCAAACGCGTTGGGCAAAAGGCGATTTCCGATTGGGATGAAAACGGCACTCTGCCCGATGGATGGAATTTCGATCCCGATCAATGCATCGAAAACTGGAAGAATTTCGCGGGCCATATCGTGGATGACGCGCAAGATTGCGTTCTGGTGGTAACGAGCAACGGTATCGCCCGCTTCGCCCCCCACATCACGAATGATTTCGAAGGTTTCAGGGCAAAACACCCATTAAAGATTTCCACGGGCGCGGTTTGTGTCCTAAAATTTGATCAAGGCCGCTGGACGGTCACGGACTGGAATGTAAAACCCACATGCTGAATTATATTCTTCGCCGCTTGCTTTTGATGATTCCGACGTTGCTCGGCATCATGTTCATTTCATTTTGCATCATTCAATTCGTTCCGGGCGGCCCTGTCGAGCGCATGATCTCCCAACTTCAAGGCCATGATATCGACGCGACAGCCCGTTTCGGCGGCGGCGGCGGTGATATGGCGGTGGGTGCAACGAGCGGCGCCGACGGCGCAGTTTCGAAATATCGCGGCGCGCAAGGGCTCGATCCCGAACTGGTGGCCGAACTTGAAAAAATGTATGGGTTTGACAAACCTGCACATGAGCGTTTTATTCATATGGTCAAAAACTACGCGGTGTTCAATCTCGGAGAAAGCTACTACCGCGATGTGTCGGTGATTGATCTCGTGCTCGAAAAAATGCCGGTTTCGATATCTCTTGGCCTTTGGTCAACACTCATTATATATCTGATCTCCATCCCGCTCGGCATCAGGAAAGCCGTCAAAGATGGGCAAGCCTTCGATATTTGGACCTCAGCCGCCGTGTTTATCGGCTACGCCATACCCTCTTTCATGTTCGCCATTCTCCTCATTATTCTGTTTGCAGGGGGACGCTATTTCGATCTATTCCCGATACGCGGGCTGGTTTCGGACAACTGGGTGGATATGAATTGGTGGCAGGTATCACTGGACTACATCTGGCACATGATCCTGCCTGTCGCGGCGATGGTGATTTCGGGTTTCGCGGGCCTTACCATGCTCACGAAAAACTCTTTCCTCGATGAAATCGGCAAACATTATGTTCTGACCGCGCGCGCGAAAGGACTCGCCGAAAAAGACGTGTTGTACGGGCATGTGTTCCGTAACGCCATGTTGATCGTGATTGCAGGATTCCCTTCCGCCTTTATCGCAATCTTTTTTACGGGATCCTTGCTGATTGAGGTAATCTTCTCGCTCGATGGTCTCGGCCTGCTCAGTTACGAAAGCGTCATTAACCGCGATTATCCCGTCGTGCTGGGCACGCTTTATATATTCTCCCTAATGGGTTTGATCATGACTCTGGTGCGTGATGTGGTTTATGTGCTGGTAGATCCGCGTATCGATTTCGAAGCCCGCACTGTGTGATTTCCCTTTGGTTTCAAACTTCTATTCCAAGCATTAAAACCGGCTAATATAAGCTCCGTTCGTAAATGAAAAAGAATTGCACATAACTGCCAAAAAACAGCAATTAACCATTTGACAGAATAAAATCGCTCGTGTACTTTTCCCACACTTTTCAACAAGAGAATAGACATGGAACTGAAAGACATTCAAGCACGTCTGCAAGAACTCCGCGACCGCATCAGAGCGGAAGGCCGCATTTCGCCGACCGCAGAAGAAGAACTGAAAACTCTTTTGAACAGCACTCTCATTACCGCCAACAATGAACTTTCCGCCATCCAAGGCAAAATCCAATATTCCATGATCAAGCGCGCAGGGAACGACAACGTTCTTACCCCCGAACAAAAGCGCCGCCTCTCCATCATCGAAAAGACCGGCACAGGCTCCCAAGCGGTCCACTAAGCGCTGGCATTTTGGCCGCACGCGGCTAAAATAACGCCATGGTTTTGTCCCCACTTTCCAAACGGCGCCTTACGCAATTCAAAGCGAACAAACGCGGCTATTATTCTTTCTGGATTTTTCTAGCGCTGCTCGCCGTCTGCCTGTTTGCGGAAGTCATCGCCAACGACAAACCCGTTTTGGTCAAATACGAAGGCGGCATCTATATGCCCTTCCTGCAATCCTATCCCGAAACCACGTTCGGTGGAGATTTCGAAACCGAAACCGATTACCGCGATCCTTATGTGCAAGAATTGATCGAAGGAAAGGGCTGGATACTCTGGCCGCTGATCCGTTTTTCCTACGACACCATTTCCTATGATCTCCCCGAACCCGCGCCGTCAAAACCCACGGGCAAAAATATTCTGGGCACCGATGATCAAGGGCGCGATGTAGCTGCGCGCGTAATTTACGGTTTTCGTATCTCCGTTGTGTTCGGTTTGATCCTCACGCTTATCAGCTCCGTCATCGGCATTACGGCAGGCGCCTTTCAGGGCTATTACGGCGGAACACTCGATCTGTTCATGCAGCGCGTGATCGAGGTTTGGTCGTCCCTGCCCTCGCTCTACATCCTCATCATTTTCTCCGCGATGTTCATTCCGGGTTTCTGGACTCTGCTCGCCATTCTTCTGCTGTTCTCATGGGTATCACTGGTTGATGTGGTGCGCGCCGAATTCCTGCGTGCGCGCAATTTCGATTATGTGCGCGCTGCTAACGCGCTCGGCGTTTCCAACCATACCATCATGCACCGCCATGTTTTACCCAACGCCATGGTTGCCACCATGTCGATGATGCCGTTCATTTTGACGGGCTCCATCACAGCCCTGACCTCGCTCGATTTCTTGGGTCTTGGTTTGCCGCCCGGCTCTCCTTCCTTGGGTGAATTGCTTTCGCAAGGAAAAAACAATCTTCAGGCGCCGTGGCTCGGCATTTCGGCATTCTTTTCGCTGGCCTTCATGCTCACGCTGCTGACGTTTATCGGTGAAGCGGTGCGCGATGCCTTCGATCCACGGAAAACAACGCTCTGATGCCTTCCCGCATTTATAAGGGCTGTCTTATAGCGGCCACACCCAAAGCCGAAAAGAAAGGTCTGTGGTTTACCTTCCACGCGTAAGGCAACGATGTGCTGGGGCTGGATCTCACACACTAACATGCCGCCATTGAATATAAAAGTTTTGAGAATGTCCTGCACGCGCCCGACCGCAAGGTCGAAAAAGACAAAATCGTTTTGATGGGCGGCTCTATGAATCCCGATAATGCACTTTCCATCCTGCACGAAACGCTGCCCCAACCCGAAGATTCCGTGCGAATCGATGAAAGCTATTCTCTGCGTACGTATAGATACGTGCTGATACCTGGCGATCCTTCCGCCGTGGCCGGAAACAACAAGGACACCGGGACCATCGCCTTCAAGAGCGCGGCTGATTTTCTGATCATCATGGGTTTCAAGGTCTGGGAAATGCCAAAACTCATCGCGGATATCGATGCGGGGCTTTATAAAGTCGTCCCCGCCACGAAAGACATTGTTTTTGGTACATCCGCAGAAGGCAGACTTACCAAGGCTTTGCGCCTCGTTCATTAAGCATTGAAACTCGTGAAAAAAAGGCTAATCTTGCCATTATGACCTTAAGCAACTCCATCGCCGCCATGAAAGAAGAATTCGCCGCCTACCGCCGTGAACTTCATCAAAACCCGCAAACTTCGTATGAGGAAGTTTTCGCCAGCGATTTTGTCGCCAAAAAACTTGCCGAATGGGGCATAACGTATAAGCGCGGCATCGCGGTCACGGGCATTGTCGCCACCATCGAAGGCGTTAAAAACGATTCCGGCAAAACCATCGGTCTTCGTGCTGACATGGATGCGCTCAACATGACCGAAGAATCGGGCCAGCCCTGGGCTTCTAAAACGCCCGGCAAAATGCATGGCTGTGGCCATGACGGCCACACCGCGATGCTGCTCGGCGCCGCGAAATATCTTTCAGAGAACCGTAATTTCAACGGCAAGGTCCATCTGATTTTCCAACCCGCCGAAGAAGGCGGCGCAGGCGCGATGCGCATGATAAAGGAAGGCTTGTTCAAAGAATTTCCTGTCGATGCCGTCTTTGGCTTACACAACTGGCCCAGCCTTTCCATCGGCAAGGTTGGGTTGCGCAGCGGCCCCATCATGGCTTCAACGAACACGTTCGATATCGTCATCACCGGCAAAGGCGGGCATGCCGCCTTCCCCCATATTTCCGTGGATCCTATACCTGCCGCCGTGCAAATCGTTTCGGCTTTGCAAACCATCGTATCGCGCCAGATCAATCCGCTCGACAAAGCCGTCCTGTCCGTAACCAATTTCAATGCGGGCTCGGGTGCATCGAACGTGATCCCTGATATGGCCAAACTGATTGGCACATTCAGAGCCTTCACGCCGCAAACACGCATTTTCATTCAAAAACGCATCGAAGAAATTACTAAGAATATTTCCGCTTCTTTCGGTTGCACCGCTACGATCGCCATCAGTGACGGATACGACCCAACCATCAACACACCCGAAGAAAGCGTCTTTTGTACAAAAATTCTAAAATCTCTGATGGGTGAAAATAATGTCGATGACAATGTTGAACCCTGCATGGGCGCCGAAGATTTCGGCGCAATGCTGCAAGAGGTGCCCGGATGCTATATCTGGATGGGCCAAGGCGTCGAAGGCAAAAAAGATTCACCGCATAACAAATTCCTGCACAATACGGGCTACGACTTCAACGATGATTTGATTCCGATCGGGATCGAATATTGGGTGAAGCTGACCGAAGCCGCCCTCCCCCTTACCAAGTAATCAAATGGCTTTTATTTAAGCAGAAGCTTTTTTTGTGGCAATAAAACCTATTTATGCGTCAGCATGAAATCTGACGCAGGCGCGCGCTCTACGCGGCGCTTGATAAGTGTTCCCGCGCCAAGATCGGTAAAGATTTCACGCTCAATAGCGGTCGGGTCGGCCCAATCAAGGATAACCACGCCGCCCACGCCGCGTTTGGCGACTTCTGCGGCCGATCTGACCTTTGGGATCATGCCACCCGTGATGGTACCATTGGCTATCAGGTCTTCAACATCCTCGACGAACAGTTCGGGAATTTTGTTTTTGTTCTTGTCCAGAACGCCCGGGATATTCGAGCACAGAATCAAACGCTGCGCGTTCAGGCTCATAGCAACCGCCGCGGCCACTTCGTCCGCGTTGACATTTCTGGCTACACCGTCCTTGCCGATGCAGATCGGGTGGATGATCGGCACGTCGTCGCCAATCGTCATCTGTGCCAGCTTGTAACCATCGACATCGATGACTTTACCCGTGAAGCTGCCTGCCATAATAGATTCCGCGGTAATAAGTTTGCCGTCATTGCCACCGAGGCCGATTGCGCTGATATCACCGCCCATTTTTGCGGCTTCTTCGTTAAAGATGTTCACAAATTTTCTGTTGATGTCGTTCAGGCAGCGATGGGTGATTTCCAGTGTCGCCGCATCTGTCACGCGCACGCCGTCAATTTTCTGCGGCACAATTCCTGCTGCTTCCAATGCCTCGTCGATCTGGGGGCCGCCGCCGTGAATGATAGCCACGCGTGCGCCGAGTTTTTTCAGTTTGATGGTTTGAACAGCCTTATTGCGCAAAACGTCTTCTTGCAAACCCTCACCGCCCGTCTTGATGACGATGCCCTGACGGCGATATTGCTCCACATAGCGTACCGCCATGGCTGAATTGAAATCCGTAGGAAAATCGGGGATTGGGCCGCTCATTTACACACCGTGGTTTTCTTATTGAGGATGTTATGTATAAAAATAATTTGGTTAACGTCAACAAATTTATTGTAACAGCGGGCGTTTTAGCCTTATAACGGCTTCCATGATTAACATGGCACACAGCATAATCTGCTCCCAGCGACGACGTACCGTCTGACCGCCCGGTTGGAATAGGTTCGGACGTGACGCCATTCGTCACATAATAAAAACGATAAGCCCCCACCGTAGCGGTCACCGAGACCTTCTCCCTTTCGAGAAAGGCTCTTTTGCTATCCCCATAACAAAAGAACGACACGCAAAAGATTACGGTGAAACCCATGCAAGTTAACAATTTGGCCCTTAAGGCCGACCCTGCCCACCAACCTCCCGAAACTGAGCAGAGCTACCTGCTCATAACCAAGGCGGATATTCCAGACTTCCTCGCCCTGCAGGCGAAAGTCATCTCGGCCCTGCCCGAAGACAAGAAGCACTACCTCAAGCCCAGAACCGCCGATGACCTCGAAGCCCATCTTTCGGCCGACATGCCCGTCATCGTGGTCAAGGACCATGACGGCAAAATCATCGCGCAGGCGCTGGTCACCTTGTTCAACTCACCCGCCGCGAAGAACCTTGGAGACTACCCGAACATCGGCACAGACCCAAAGGCCGCCGTTCAGGCGGTGCAGGTGGATCCTGACGCGCGTGGCAAGAAGCTTTCGGAAGTGCTTCTAAATGCTGCCAAAATAGAAGCGGCCAAACTGGGCGCGGCCTCGCTGCTCGGCAAAGTCGCCACCGACAACGACAGCCAGAAGAGCTTCCTCAGCACCCACTTCACCAAGTCGGCGGAGAACGTTTGGGACAAGGCCGGCCGCTACTTCGCGAACTATTTTCAGGTGGCATTGGCCAAGTCAGAGCCCTCTTTGCGGCCCGTTTAGGCTGTTGCAATTGTGTCACACCTGTGGCGGAGTTTTTTTGCCGCGGGGTCAATTTATTATTGTAGTGACCGTCACTTAGGCGTATAACAAAGATATGATTTCGATGAACCACAACATAATCAATTCGAGAACCCGAAGTACGATCTGACCGCCCGCGTGGTTCAGGATCGGCAGTGGGTACATCTTCACTGCATTTAAAACGAACAGCCTTCCACCGCTAGCGGTCACGAGACCCCCTCCCTCCCAGAGAAGGGCTCTTTTGTTTTTTACTCACTGCAAAACAAAAGACGTTAGAAAGAAGTGGTTCGCACCATGTTTAAAGCCAATTTCATTGAGAAAGTCGATCCCGATCCTTACCCGCGCGGTAGCGGATCCTCGGTTATACTGCTCACCAAAAGAGACATTCCTGATTTCCTGAATCTGCAACAGCAGGTTTGGAATGAACTGCCCTTGCGCAAGAAAGACCATCTGCGGGTTTTCTCCGTGCAAGAGATCATCACCCATATGGACGCAGGTCAACCCGTTATGGCAGTCCGCGGACCCGACGGCGGCTTGCTGGCACAGGCTGTGCTTTCCCTGCCATGGGATAAGGATGGCAAGAACTACCTGTCCACCCACCCCATGCTCGAAGGCTATGACGATGGCATTTCGGTGCTCGAATCACTTTGCGTGCGTCCCGATATTTCGGACCAGTTTCTGGCCGATATGCTTTTGGGTCATGCGCAGGGTCTTGCAACGCAGCAAGGATCGCCCAGCATTCTGGCCAAGGTATCGGACGAGCATATGCTCGGCGCCGAATCCTTTGACCGGACGGGTTTTGTGCAGACGCTCTGTGAATTGAATATCGATATCGATATTCCCGTTCATTTCTACCAGTGGCTAAAATTCCGCGAGGGCGAAGAGAAATACATGGATCCCAATAAGTACCCGCAATACCTCTACGACATGCACTAGATAAATTAACGTTTCTCCCTATATAATAGAAGTACGCAAAACCCTTCTAAAAAATGGGAGAAACGTTTTTATGGCCGACGCCGGTTTCCTAGATCACGCCAACGAGATTCTTATAAACGTGTATGGCTTCTGGCCCGTCCAGATGGCAAAGGGCAAAGGCGTTTATCTTTACGATACCGAAGGTCACGCATATCTGGATTTCGGCGCAGGGATAGCGGTCAACAATCTTGGCTACGCCCACCCCGTCTATACCAAGGCTCTCAAGAAACAAATAGATAAGCTTCATATGGGTCTTTGCTACATCGCGGATGAAAAACGCATCGAGGCGGCGGAAACTATTCTCGCGGTTTCCGAATTCGATCAGGTTTTCTTTTGTTCGACAGGCGCGGAAGCCGTCGAAGGCGCGCTGAAGACCGCGCGCAAATGGGCCACCGAAACGCACGGCCCCGACAAACACGAATTCATCTATATGAAGAACTCCTTCCACGGACGTACCATGGGTGCGCTCTCCGTGATCGGCCAGCAACATTACCGCGACGGATTCGAACCCCTGCTCCAAGGCACGCGCATGGCGGAGTTCAACAATTTGGAGAGCGTGAAAAAGCTCGTCTCTCCTAAAACCGCGGCGATCATTCTCGAACCCGTCATGGGCGAAGGCGGAATCATTCCCGCTACCCCGGAATTCCTTCATGGCCTGCGCGCGCTCTGCGACGAACAAGACATCGCGCTGATCTTCGACGAAGTCCAATGCGGCATGGGACGTATCGGTGAAATTTTCGCGTACGAACATTACGGCGTGGTGCCCGATCTGATTTGTCTGGCCAAGGGTCTTGGCGCGGGCTTCCCCGTCGGAGCCTATATGGGGAAAAAGAAATTTACCTCGCACATCACGCCTGGCTCGCACGGCTCCACCTATGGCGGCAACCCGCTTGCCACTGTGGCGGTCACAACCGTCATCAAGGAAATGCTCAAACCCGGTTTCATGGACAACGTGAACAAGGTCGGGAAGGTTTTGAAAGACGGGCTGGAAGACATCGCCCGCGACAGCAATCTTTTATCCAACGTACGCGGCCTCGGCATGCTCCTCGCCGCCGACTATAACGGCGGGCCGGTGAAGGATTTCGTCAAAAAATGCCTGAAGAATGGTTTGATTGTGCTTTCCTGCGGTGAAAACGCGCTCCGCATCGTCCCACCGCTTATCTTGACCGAAAAACAGGCCAAAGAAGGCCTCGCCATCCTGAAAAAGACGCTGGTACAGGTTTAACTTTCCGCTATAAATCTCCTATGACCAACCATTTCCTTGATTTAGCGGATATACCCGCTACGGCCTTACGTGCCATTCTCGACGACGCCCATCGTCAGAAGAAAGAAAAACGCAGCCCTCGTCAGGTGCTTGAAGGCCTTTCGCTCGCGATGATGTTCGACAAACGCTCGACGCGCACGCGCATCTCTTTTGAAGTCGCGATGAAGCAGCTCGGTGGTCACACCATCGTCATGGATATGCAAAACATGCAGATCACGGGCGCGGAAAGCCCCGAAGACACGGCAAAGGTCTTATCGCGTTTCGTCGATGCCATCATGATCCGCTGCTCAGATCAGGAAATTCTCCACGAACTCGCCAAATTTGCAAGCATTCCAATCATCAATGGCATGACGGATAAATCCCATCCCTGCCAGATCATGGCGGACCTCATGACCATCGAAGAAAAAATTGGTGATGTGAAAGGCAAGAAGGTCGCGTGGTTCGGAGATTATAACAATGTTTCGCGCACCTTCGTCCAGGCGTCGAAAAAATTCGGTTTTGATTTTTTTGTAGCATTGCCCTCACAACTTCATTTGAAGGCCGATATGGGCGCGATAGTGACGGACGATCCGAAACTTGCGGCCAAGGATGCCGATGTTCTGGTCACCGACACATGGGTGTCAATGGGTCAGGAGGGAAAGTCCGTCGACATGTTCCGCCCTTATCAGGTAACAAAGGAACTCATGTCTCTGGCCAAACCGCACGCCGTGTTCATGCACTGCATGCCTGTCCACAAGGATGAGGAAGTAGCCGAAGATGTCCTGCGCTCCCCCGCTAATGTCATGTATGACGAGGCCGAAAATCGTCTCCACATTCAAAAAGCCATTCTAGCGTGGTGCTTGTCCGATGCGGGTGTAAAAGTCAGCCGTTCTGCATAGTGAACCATTTGGCCCCTATATTAGTTTGTGGACTATGACATTTAAAGAATTCATGGATAGCCGCACCGCGCAGTATTTTCTGCGCCTCTTTCAAAATATTTCCGAAGATTATATCGGATTGCTGGCGGCGGGCGTTGCGTTCTATTTCTTTTTTGCCGCCTTCCCCGCCATTGCTTCGGTCATTTCCATCTATGGTATTTTTTCCGATCCAAAATTCGTTACCTCTCAGATAGCAGAGCTTGCGCGTTTCATCCCGCCGGAATCTTTTAAAATCCTGCACGACCAAGCACAGGAAATCGCTTCCGCCGATCCCGCCGCGCTCGGTCTTGGTGTGCTGGTGGGTATCAGTTTGACGCTGTTTTCCACGGCCAAGGGAGTCGGCGCTTTGATACGCGGTCTGAACATTGCCTACAACACGCGCGAACGCCGCAACATTATCGTGTTCAATTCAGTTTCGTTTCTTTTGACTTTCGTGATGCTCGGCTATGTTTTGTTCGCGCTCTCGCTCATCGCATTCCTGCCCGCTTTCTTCGCGCTTATCCATATGCCGCAATCAATCACGGATTTTTACCTGTTTTTGCGCTGGCCGCTTTTGATGCTCTCCGCGATGATCGGATTGCAGATGATTTATTTCTACGCACCGTGCCATGCGAAACGGGAATGGAAATGGTTTTCATGGGGCGCGCTTGTAGCCACCTTGTTCTGGGTGGGCGGCTCGTCTCTCTTCTCGCTCTTTGTCACCAATTTTGGCAAATACAACGAAACCTACGGCTCGCTCGGCGCGGTCGCCGTCCTGCTCCTGTGGTTCTGGCTGTCAGCGTTAACGATTCTCCTAGGCGCAGAAATCAACGCCAGTTTCCGGCCAAATCCCGAACGCCTCTAAGTCCTTACGGTTTTCATAAGCTTCTCGGAAAATAAATGAGAATAATTCTCATTTTAGCCATTGACGGTTTGGTTGCAATCTCGTAATTGATAATCATTCTTATTCCCGAGAATAAGTCCCAAGAATGGACAAACGACATAATAAAAGGTGTGAATTACAATGACCACAGCAGCAACCCCTCTGTTTACCCTCGCTACCGAGAAAGCCCTCCCTGCCATAACGCATCCGTCACAAGAAGTAATCGGCGGCCGTCTTTATGAAGCCTTATCGCAATGTGAAAAACGCGGCAATAGCATTTTGAACGATGTCAAATTTGCTATGGAACTAGGCGGCGGTCATGCAGCCCAGCAGACGCTTATCGAAGCTATCAAAAATGCGGATGCCGAAGGTTGCGCGGTGCAAATCCAAGCCTTCAATCACTCGTAATTACAAGAGAGATTGATGGGAATTGTTTTTTCCGATCAAAGCGTAACGTCCCTGACGGAAGAACTTCACAAATTCGTGTATTTCCTTCCGCAAGGTTATAGCATCACGGTCGAAACGGCCGATGTTGAAATTTCCCGCGATATCGGAACTGTTCTTGCCCAAACATTCTTGAAAGCGGGACGTGAAACGACGCAAGAGCTTGCCGGCAGACACATTGTTAAAGGCAAAGAGCTTAACTTCCCGATCGCCTGCACCCTTAAACAAGACGCCACCATTCACTGAGTTCGATATGATTATCAAAGACATTTTCGGCATAAAAACCACCATCAACGGGTTCGTCCCCGAAGACGACTACACGCACAGAACCGATTGCGGTCTTGTCATCACAGTCAATGCGGGCGTCTGGCATAAATCCAGAGACGCCGCGCACAGGCTGGCCGCAGTGTATGATCCAGCCAACAGCACCCCTTTAAAAATGAAGGCCGATTCGGAAGCCAACCGGGCTTTTGCCGCCGAAAGACGCTTTTCCTGCAATGTTGCTCAGGAAATAAAACTGTTACCCGCCCCTGCGCCTGTGGTTGTTTAGGCTTCGCGGCCCCGCTCTTTCCTGCTAAATATGGGGCATGGCAGACAAACTACTCGACGTCAAAAGCCTTTCCGTTGATTTTAAAACCACCGATGGCGCGTTCCATGCGGTCAAAAACGTTTCCTTCTCCATAAACAAGGGCGAAACACTCGCGCTGGTTGGTGAATCGGGATCGGGAAAATCCGTGACCGCGCTTTCGATCATGCAATTGCTTCCCTACCCTTTGGCCTCGCATCCGTCGGGGAGCATCACGTTCGAGGGACAAGAACTGGTCGGCAAAAAAGATAATTTCCTGCGCACGATTCGCGGCTCGCAGATCGGCATGATCTTTCAGGAGCCGATGACCGCTTTGAACCCACTCCATTCCATCGAACGCCAGATCGGCGAGATTTTAAAACTCCACCAGAAGATGAACGAAACGTCCGTTAAAAAACGCGTGCTCGAATTAATGGATCTGGTGCAACTCCCAAAATTGAAAAACCGCCTCAACGCCTACCCGCATGAATTATCGGGCGGTCAGCGTCAACGTGTGATGATTGCCATGGCGTTGGCGAACAATCCCGAACTGCTGATTGCGGATGAACCCACCACCGCGCTCGATGTCACGGTGCAGGCGGAAATCTTGGAATTACTCGAACGTCTGCAAAAAGAACTCAACATGGCGATGCTGATCATCACGCATGATCTATCCATCGTCGAAAAATTCGCAGACCATGTGTGCGTCATGAAAAACGGAGAAATCGTCGAACAAAACACTACCGCCGTATTGTTTTCCTCCCCCAAGCAGGAATACACGAAGATTCTGCTGTCATCGCAGCCGCGCGGCGTTGCCAAACCCGCTCCTGATATCTCCCCTGTCGTGCTGGAAGCCAAAGACATTCGCGTGCATTTCCCCCGTGCCAAAAACTGGTACGGCAAAATTACCGAAGTTGTGAAAGCTGTCGATGGATTGAATGTTACGATCAAGCAAGGCCACACGGTAGGCGTGGTCGGTGAATCCGGCTCGGGTAAATCCACCCTCGGTTTTGCCCTACTCCGCCTTCTGAACGGCCAAGGCCATATCAAATTCAACGGCACGGACATATCCGCCTATAACCGCAAACAAATGACGCCTCTGCGCCAAGATATGCAGATCGTGTTCCAAGATCCGTTCGGGTCTTTATCGCCGCGCATGTCCGTCGCCGAAATCATCGGTGAAGGATTGAAAGTCCACCGTGCCAATTTAACTCCCGCGCAACGTGATGAGCTTGTTGTGAAGGTGTTGAACGATGTACATTTAAATCCTGACACCCGCCATCGCTACCCGCATGAATTTTCGGGCGGTCAACGTCAGCGCATAGCCATCGCGCGCGCTATGGTGCTGGAGCCCAAATTCGTCGTACTGGATGAACCAACCTCTGCGCTCGATGTCTCCGTGCAATCGCAAATCGTAGATCTCTTGCGCGAACTGCAGGAAAAACACAATCTCGCGTATCTGTTTATAAGCCACGATCTACGCGTCGTACGCGCTATGGCGCATGATCTGATCGTGATGAAAGACGGTGTTGTTGTGGAATCAGGCCCCGCGTCGCAAATCTTCACGGCGCCCAAACAGCCCTATACAAAAATCCTGATGGATGCGGCCCTGAACCTCAAAGCGCGCGCGGCCTAGTTTATTCTCCCATCGCCGCGCCTTCGCGGCGGGAATCTGCGGCGCCTGTCATCATGCCGCCTACAAAACAAATCGCATTGATACCGCTGACGAGGCCGAGCGTTTGTACGGGATGGCCTTTGGCTTTCAACGATTCCGTCATCACGCCCGCGTCTTCTTCCATTTCGATTCCACGCCCGCGGTTGATGACGTTGGGTGCCGCAAGCGCCGAAACCAAATCCTGTTTCCAATCGATCATGGCGATCACGCGTTGAAGCACATAACCCGAAATGCCCGAACCGCCTGCGGATCCGATCACGAGAAACGGCGCGCCATCGGGGGAAAACACTATCAAAGGGGCCGCATCGAACAAAGGGCGCTTGCCGCCTTCCACGCGATTGGCGATGGGTTTGCCGTCGACTTCTGGCACGAAGGAAAACTCGCCGAGTTGGTTGTTGAGCATAAAACCGTTGACCATGATGCGCGATCCGAACGTGTCTTGCACGCTTGATGTCATGGACACAATATTGCCGCGGGAATCGACAATGGAAATATGCGATGTGCCGGGCGGCTTCGGATATACGGGTTCTTTCGCTGCGGGTTTTAGTTTTTCCCATCCGGGCGGATTGCCATACATCACTTTAAGGCCTGCCGTATCGGGCGAAAGCAACGCGGCGCGGGTTTTCAGGTAATTCGCATCTAGCAAACGCTCGCCGGGGCTTTGCACGTAATGCGGATCGCCCATGTAATAGTTTTTGTCGGCCAGCGCGAGCCGTTCCGCTTCCACAATCAAATTCCACGTGCCCGCATCCATCGCTCCTTTGGAAGCCATATCGAAATTGGCGAGCACTCCGAGTGCGGACAAAACCATCATGCCGCCCACGGTCGGCTCCCCCGCCGTGCAGATCAGATATCCACGGTATGTTTTACAAACCGATTTGCGTTCAATCGCTTCATACTTCTCCATATCCTCGATGGAAAGCAGACCCGGATTGTCGTGATCATCATGCACGCGCTTTGCGATCAGTTCGGCATTCGCGCCTTTGTAAAACGCATCGGGCCCATCCAGTGCGACTTTGCGCAGCAGGTTGGCGTATAAATAATTCTTGAGCCTGCCGCCTTCGTTGATCGGCGTCGCCGCATCGGGAAAGAAATAGAGCAAGGCGTCATTAAAGAATTGCAGATTGCCTTCGTCTTTGGCCACCGCTGCCGCCAAACGTTTTGAAACGCTGAATCCTTCTTCGGCCAAAACTATCGTCGGCGAAAACAAATCGCGCCACGGTTTCGCGCCGAACTTCTTATGCATCATCTCGAGAGCGCGCAAGGTTCCAGGAACGCCGATTGCGCGCCCTCCTACGGCGGCATCTTCGAATGACATGGGATTGCCGTCTTCGCCGCGAAACAGATATTTCCCCGCCTCCATCGGCGCGGTTTCGCGCCCGTCGAACGTGTGCACCTGTTTCGTGGTCGCGTCATAATAGAGTGCAACAGTGCCCCCGCCGATTCCTGATGCCTGCGGTTCCACCAATCCCAGCGCGAGCTGCACGGCCACCGCCGCATCCGCCGCACTGCCGCCGCTTTTTAAGACCTCATACCCGATGCGCGTCGCTTCGGGATGGGCCGTTACGACCATGATTTTGCTGCCATAAGCCGTTTGGGATTGGGCGTGCGCGGGGCCTGAAAAGACCGCCAGAATGCTCAATAATTGTAAAAAAGCCAGATTTTTCATAGAATTAAAGGGCAACCCGCCATTGAGACTTGCATTTGCGCCAGTTTGCCGTTAATTAACGGGCCTGCTGGCTATGACTTTACTGTCATAAATTTAAAAAGAAAGAGGTGATTTGATTTGGTTACAGTAAGCGTTCGCGATAACAACGTTGAACAAGCTCTGCGCGTTTTGAAGAAAAAACTGCAGCGCGAAGGCATCTTCCGCGAAATGAAACTGCGTCGTGACTACGAGAAACCTTCTGAAAAGAAGAAACGTGAAAAGTCCGAGGCTGTCCGTCGTTGGAGAAAAGTTGAGCGTAAGAAAAAAGAACGCGAATAAGGTCTGACCTTTTAACCTATCAAGTCGAAACCGCCCCTCTATTGACGGGCGGTTTTGTTTTTAAGCCAGTCTTTTGTAGGCGCGTCGAGCAGCGGCGCGAGCGTTTCATACACGCGAGCGTGGTACTCGTTCAGCCAGATCTTTTCGTTTTCATCGAGCAGATTGAAATCCACGAGGCTTAAATCCATCGGCGCCAAGGTAAGCGTTTCGAAACCGATTACCCCGCCCTCTTCGTGCGCCAGAACCAAATTCTCGATACGGATTCCGAAGGCCCCTTCTTTGTAATATCCCGGCTCGTTCGAAATAATCATGCCGGCCTCAATAGGTTCAATCCCGCGCGGGGACAGGCTCGCGGCCTCTTCATGCACCGATAGATAACATCCCACGCCGTGGCCCGTGCCGTGCGCGTAATCGAAACCACGCTCCTGCAACGGCGTGCGTGCCAGCTTGTCTATATCCACCCCCTTGGTCCCTTGCGGAAATTTTGCGGTGGCTACGGCGATATGGCCTTTTAAAACCAGCGTATTCATCTTGCGCATTTCATCGGTGGGTTCACTGATCGCAATCGTGCGCGTGATGTCCGTGGTACCGTCTTCGTATTGCGCGCCGGAATCGAGCAACAACAAATTGCCTTTTTCGATTTTCAAATTGGTTTGCGGCTTGGCGCGGTAATGCACGATGGCGCCGTTGGGGCCGAATCCTACAATCGTATCAAATGAGCTCTCTTTGAATTCCTTGGCTTCCGCGCGGAACGCGTGCAGTTTTTTCTCGACGCCCAATTCATCCAGCATCGCGGTGTTTTCATCCAGCCATTTTAAAAACTTCACCATCGCGACGCCATCGCGGACATGGGACGCGCGCATTGATTCTTGCTCCGCCTCGTTCTTGCGGGCCTTGAGGTGTATGGACGGGTCTTTGACGTTCAACACTTTCCCACCGTATTCTTGCAACTTGCCCGTAAACCATATGGAGCTGTGACGACCATCTACAATTACGTTTTTTCCTTTAAGGGCTGCAATACCGCTTTCGATTTGATCAGGCCTTACCAACGATACGCGGTTGCCGAAGGATCTTTGCACCGCTTCCGGCACCCGTTTTTCCTCGATAAACCAATCCAGCGTCCCATCGCTCCGCACAATCGCATTGGAGAGCGCGACGGGCGTATGCGCGATATCGGATGATCGAATATTTAGCATCCACGCAATGGAATCGGGCAGCGTGATGATCGCCGCGTCGGCTTTTTGCTCCCGCAGACTTTCCGCCACAGCGTCCAGTTTTTGTTTGGCCTCGAGGCCTGCGTATTTCAACGGGAACAATTCGACGTTTGCGCTAGGCGGAGCGGGTCTGTCTTTCCAGATCGCGTCGATTAAATTCGAAACCGCCTTGAGCTTCACGCCCTTCTCTTCGAATTTCTTGATTTCGTTCGGCGTGTGTAAACGAGGATCATATCCGATCACTGCATCGGGTCCATTTGCCGCGATCCATTCCGCGGGCGACACCTTGGTGTAATCATCGAGCGCATATAATGTGCCATCGATTTCCTGCTTCAGCTGGATGGTGTAGCGTCCGTCGCTCATCGCCACGGCTTTGTCTTCTAAAATGATCGCCACGCCGGCGGAACCCGTGAACCCCGTCAGCCAGCGAAGGCGGTCGGAGGATGCCGGAACATTCTCGCCTTGGAATTCATCGGCTCTGGGGACCAGAAATCCGTCTACACCTTCCTTAACAAAATGGGCACGGAGGTCGGTCAATTTTCGGGAGAAATCGGCGGTGTTCATGGATTAAGAATCTATAGACAAAACGGGCGTTTCTCAATCCCGTGAACTTCATCTTGACTTAAATATTTTCATAATATTAAAGTTTTTCCCATGCCCTCCAAAGATATACTTGCCGCCTCCGCCTTCCTCGTCGCCGTGCAAATCCCGGGCGCGTATCTCGGCGTCATCACGGGATGGAAAGCCATGGATAAAATCAAGAAATCGGGCGAGCCTTTCAACGAAGCCGCCTATCTGCACGAATTTGATTTGGTCGCACGCCAATTCCCTGGCCCTGTTCAATGGGTGAGTATTGCAGGGCATCGGCGGCTTTCTTCTGGCGCAAAAACTGACACCGCCTGTCTACAACGCTTTCGGTGCTTGAACTTCACCTCCCGCGGTGCAATAAGAACGCATGTTGAAATTCAAACCCGTTCGTAAGGCTGTCTTCCCCGTAGCGGGTTTGGGCACACGCTTTTTGCCCGCCACCAAAGTCATCCCCAAAGAAATGATCACCGTCGGCGACAAGCCGCTGATCCAGCACAATGTCGAAGAAGCCATCGAAGCAGGCATCGAAGAATTCATCTTTGTTACAAGCCCTTCGAAAGAAGCGCTCCATCTTCACTTCAAACAGAACGAAACGCTTGAAGCCATTTTGGAGAAGCGCGGCAAATTGGAGATCCTTGAAAAACTCCGCTCCTCGAACCTTCCCGAAGGTGCGCTCAAACTCGCCTATCAGAATGAGCCGCTCGGCCTCGGCCACGCCGTTTGGTGCGCTAGGGAGCTCGTGGGAGATGAACCGTTTGCGGTAATGTTGCCCGATGTCGTGGTTCACACGCCCAAATCCAAATCCTGCCTCGCGCAGATGATGGAAGTTTACGAAAAAATCGGCGGCAATGTTTTGGCCCTCACCGAGGTGTCGAAATCCGAAACCGACAAATACGGCATCATCGAGCCGTCGTCTGCTCGAGAAAATCTCTATGGCATCAATGGAATGGTAGAAAAACCTAAACCCGAATTTGCACCGTCAAACCTATCCATCACAGGCCGCTATATCTTACAACCGGAAGTCTTTGAATATCTTTCCGCTTTTGAACGCGGCGCGGGCAATGAAATCCAGTTGACCGACTCTATGGCAAAGTTGATCGGCAAACAGCCCTTCAATGGTATTACGTTTAAAGGCGAGGATTATGATTGCGGTTCGCGCATCGGCTTTATCGAGGCGAACATCGCCTACGGTCTGGCCGACACCGACATTGCGGATAGCGTGCGGAAACTGCTGGACAAATACCGGTAGACCCCCAATAAATGGTCCCATCGAACAGCTTGAGGATCAAAGATGACACTACCCCAGCCGCAAACGGAAGAAACGCCCGTGACTGAAAACAAAAAACAAGCCGCCTCCGTTCTCGAATTGCTCGCCTCCCGCATTTGTCATGACCTTATCTCCCCCGTCGGCGCCATCAACAACGGCGTAGAATTCATGGAAGAAATGGGTGACGATCCCGAACAACGCAAAGACGCTATCGGTTTAATCTCGCACTCCGCATCCCAAGCTTCCGCAAAATTGCAGGCCTTTCGCATCGCCTATGGCGCGGGCGGACGAGACAACAATGTCAAACCCGAAGACGTGCAAAAAGCTTTCTCGCAACTGATCTCCGCCGACGGCAAAATCACCCAGCAATGGGACCCTTTCGGCAATCTCGGCCCCGCAAAACCCTATCCCTTCGCCTACTGCAAAATGCTGATGTGCACGATGATGCTCGCGATGGAATGTCTCGTGAAAGGCGGCTATGTTATGGTCCGCCCCGGTGAAGGCAATCAGACGATCATTCTCGCCGAAGGCGATACCGTTCTTTTGCGTGAGAATGTCGAGGCCGCGTTGAAACAGGAAATCTCCGCCGAAGAACTTGATCCCCGCCTCGTCCATCCTTACGCGATCTCCGTAATTGCAGAGCATTATGGATACAAGGTGAGCATCAAGGACAAACGCGAAGACCGCGTCACCTTCGTTCTCGATTGCCCTGCCCCCACCGCCTAGAACGCGAGACTTTTCAAGGCCCTATTGCCCCTTTCGGCTGATGTGGTTAACATCACCTTAATGTTCTTATGTCACCTTCTTATGTATTAGGCGTTTTCTCCAATTTTTGAACATCGTGCGCGGTTAATCCGCGGCGGGGAATATGTATGGACGAACTGATCGGCGAATTTCTGACGGAAACGAACGAAAGTCTCGGGGCGCTGGACCTCGACATGGTTCGCCTCGAACAAAATCCCAATGACAAGCAATTGATCTCTTCCATCTTCCGCCTGATGCACACCATCAAGGGCACGTGCGGATTTTTGGGACTGCCGCGCCTTGAAACCGTTGCGCACCGCGCCGAAAACGTCATGGGGCGTTTTCGCGACGGTGACCTGAAGGTCACGCCCGCCTACGTAACGCTCATTTTTGAATCCTTCGACCGTATCAAACAAATCGTGTCGGGCTTAGAGGCCACAGGCTCCGAACCGCAGGGCGATGATTCTGAACTCATTGCAAAACTCGACGCTGTCTATGAAGGCCGCGACGGGAATGCCGATAACGCGAAAGACGGGTCGAAGGGCGATGGCACTAAAGACGCTCTCCAGGCCCTCTTCGATTCCACCCCTGTGCTTTCCCCCGATCAATGGCACACCATCGTCACGGTTCCGGAAACCGACGACCACAAAATGGAAGAAGCGGTTGCGGCGCCAATAGCCGAAACGCCCAAAGCCGACGAACATGCAAAGGCCCCTGTCGCCGCGGCGGAATCTTTACGCGTCAATGTCGATGTGCTCGAAGATTTGATGACACTGGTTTCCGAACTCGTGCTCACCCGCAATCAATTGCTCCAAACCTTGCGCAACAAACGCGACAATGTATTCTCCGCCCCGTTGCAACGTCTTTCCCATGTCGTAACCGATTTGCAGGAAGGTGTGATGAAAACGCGTATGCAGCCCATCGGCAACGCATGGTCGAAACTGCCGCGCATCATCCGCGATCTTTCCATGGAACTGAACAAGAAAATCGATCTGGTCATGGAAGGCGAAGCCACCGAACTGGACCGCCAGATTCTGGAGATGATCAAGGACCCACTCACGCACATGGTCCGCAACTCCGCCGATCACGGCGTGGAAATGCCGGCTGATCGCGTGGCACGCGGCAAACCCGAAACGGGCAAGATCGTTTTGAAGGCCTATCACGAAGGCGGCCACATCATCATTGAAATCACCGATGACGGCAAAGGCCTGCCGCTCGCCAAAATCAAAGAAAAAATCATCAAAAACGGTCTGGCGACCGAACAAGAAGTTGCCGCTATGTCGGATCAATCGATCCAGCAATATATTTTCAAGGCTGGCTTTTCCACGGCGGAAAAAGTCACCTCCGTATCGGGCCGCGGCGTCGGCATGGATGTCGTATGCACCAACATCGAAAAAATCGGCGGCTCCATCGTTTTGAAATCGATTGAGGGCAAAGGCTCGACCTTCCTCATCAAAATTCCGCTTACCCTAGCCATCGTTTCTGCGCTGATAGTCGAATCCGGCGGCGAAAAATTTGCCATACCGCAATTGGCCGTGCGCGAACTCGTGCGCACCACCCCGGAAACATCCGCGAAGATCGAAGAAGTCAACGGAACGCCGTTCTACCGCCTGCGCGATCATCTTTTGCCCCTCGTCTCCTTGCGCGCCTTGCTGGAACTGGGCGGCGATGCGCGTGAAAACCAATATATCGTCGTCACGCAAATCGGCGCTTTTAAATTCGGCATCATTGTCGATAAGGTATTCGACACCGAAGAGATCGTCGTCAAACCCGTGGCGAAAGTTTTGAAAAATCTCGAAGTCTTTTCAGGCAACACCATTCTGGGCGATGGTTCCGTCATCATGATCCTTGATCCCAACGGCGTTGCCAAAGCATCGGGCGAAACCGACATTGTGGACACCACACCCGAGGAAGTTAAAAAAACCGGACCGGCGCGCGCGAAAACCGCGCTGCTGCTCTTCGCCACCAATGACTCCGCGCCCAAGGCCGTACCGCTTTCGGTGGTTGCTCGTCTCGAAGAAATCAAAACCTCCGATATCGAAACATCCGGCGGCAAGATGATGATTCAATATCGCGGTAAATTGATGCCAGTGACCCCGTTCGATTCTTCCGTCGATATGCGGGCCAAAGGCAAAAAACCGATCCTCGTCTTTCATGACGGTGCCAATTCCATGGGCCTTGTCGTGGAAAAAATAATCGACATCACCGAAGAATTCGTCGATGTACAGGTTGGCTCCGACCATGGCGGCATCGTAGGCTCCGCGATCATCAATGGCAAGGCGACCGATGTCGTAGATATCGGTTACTTCGTGCGCAACACGGATCAGGACTGGTTCAAACCCCACGGCGAGGAATCTTACGGCCAGCAAACCACGCAAGGCCGCCGCGTTTTATTGGTCGATGACTCGCCGTTCTTCAGAAACATGCTGACGCCCCTTTTGAAAGTTGCGGGTTATGATGTCACCACTTTGGATTCTGCGACCACGGCCCTTAAAATGCGCGAGGACGGCGAAAAATTCGACATCATCGTCTCCGATATCGAAATGCCCCAGATGAACGGATTTGAATTCGCGCAACGCGTCCGCGAAGAAGGCAGCACGTGGATACACACGCCGATGGTGGCCCTCACCTCGCACACGACGGAACAAGACGTGCATCATGGCATGGAGGTCGGATTCTCGCGCTATGTCGCAAAATTCGATCGCGACACGCTGCTCGCCTCGCTGACCGAGACGCTTATTGCCAACCAAAGCATTAAACAAGCGGCAGGTGGCAAATGAACGCCCTCGCCGCAAAATCTTCTATTATTGCGGGTTCCACCCGTGATTACCTTACCATTTATGTGGGCGACCAGATTTTCGGTATTCCGATTTTGCAGGCACAGGATGTTCTCGGCGAACAGCGCGTTACGCGCGTCCCCCTCGCACCACCGCAAATTGCAGGAGCATTGAATTTACGCGGGCGCATCGTCACCGCCGTCAATATGCGCGTATGCCTCGGCATGAATATGCGCGAAGATGCGGGTAAATCCATGCATGTCGTTGTCGAACATGGCGGCGAATTGTATAGTTTGATGATTGATCGGATCGGCGATGTCATGAGTCTTGCGATGCGCGATTACGAGAACAACCCTTCGACGCTTGATGCGCACTGGCGCGGCGTGTCGAAGGGAATCTACAGATTGAAAGAACGTCTTCTGGTCGTGCTCGATGTTCCGCGCCTTCTGGATGCACTGAAACCTGAAACAGAGTTGGAGTGAGTAAAATGCCTTCATGTTTGGTAGTCGATGATTCCCGCGTCGTGCGCAAAGTTGCGCGCCGCATTGTCGAAGATCTCGGCTATGCCTGCGAAGAGGCCGAAGATGGCCAGAAAGCCTATGAGGCCTGCACAAAATCCATGCCCGATGCCATCTTGCTCGACTGGAACATGCCCGTGATGAGCGGTATCGAGTTTTTGGAAAAGCTTCGCCAGATGCCAAACGGCAAAGATCCGAAGGTTATTTTCTGCACCACCGAAAACGATATGGCGCATATAACACGCGCGATGAATGCGGGCGCCAACGAATACATCATGAAACCGTTCGATTCCGAAATTATCGAATCCAAATTTTCCCAAATCGGACTCACCATTTCAAAATCCTAAGGTCTTCCATGCCATTCACCACGGCCCTTCCCGGCACTCCCTCCGATCCCGTTCAAGTCATGCTGGTCGATGATTCCGCCATGGTGCGCGGAATTATCGCGCGCATTCTGGAGGCCGATCCCGAGATCAAAATCGTGGCGAGCGTTTCCAACGGCGAACAGGCCATAACATCCGCCGCAAAACATCATCCCGATGTTGTTATCCTCGATATAGAAATGCCCGTGATGGACGGCATTACCGCGCTCCCCAAAATACTCGCTGCCTCCTTGGGCGTGAAAGTCGTGATGTGTTCGACGTTGAGCATGCGCAACGCGGAAATAACATTGAACGCTTTGGAACTCGGGGCAGCCGAATGCATTGCCAAACCTTCCAATGCCGAAATCCACGGCGAAGGCGATTTCAAATCCGAAATCCTGCGCGTGGTCAAAGCGCTGGGCCGGCGCAAACGCACGGGCCCTGCCACGCCCACTTCCCCCAGCATGTATTCCGGCGGGCAAAACGCTGTTCTCAAAACCAAAACACCGTTTGAACTCCGCAAACACATAGCGGGCGAAAGTTTTCGCCCCAATTTGCTGGCCATCGGTTCCAGCACGGGCGGACCGCAGGCGCTCTTTAAAGTCATCGAACATTTCAAAAACTTCGATGTGCCCATCATCATCACCCAGCATATGCCCGCGACCTTCACAAAAACCCTCGCCCAACATATCGAACAACATACGGACGTGCCGACCTTCGAAGGCGAAAACGGCATGCCAGTCGAAAAAGGCAAAGCCTATGTCGCGGCGGGCGGCCATCATATGACGTTCGAAAAATCGAATGGCAAAATCCTAATCAAACTCAATGAAGGCCCGCCTGAAAATTTCTGCAAACCATCGGTCGATCCGATGCTGCGCTCCGCCATCGATATCTGGGGTCCGAAATTCCTCACCGTCATATTGACGGGCATGGGCCATGACGGGCTGGAAGGATGCAAACGCCTTGCCGAAGGCGGCGGACGTGTTGTGGCACAAGATCAGGAAAGTTCTGTCGTGTGGGGCATGCCGGGCGCTGTTGCGGTTGCCGGCCTCTGCACGGCGGTCCTGCCCTTGCAGGACATAGGTCCATGGGTTAGACAGGCTTTTGGGAAGCAGATGTAATGCGGATCAGTGATTTCGACCTATACAAAGACTTGCTCAAGGAAAAATCAGGCCTCACCCTGACTCCCGATAAATCCTATCTGCTCGAGTCCCGTCTTACCCCCATAGCCCGCAAATGGAATTATCCAACGCTCGAAGCCATGACGCATATATTGCGGGGCATGCCGTCTTCCGATCTGGTGAAGGATGTGGTCGAGGCGATGACGACGAACGAAACCTCTTTCTTTCGTGATCTGAAACCGTTCGATCAATTCCGCGATGTTATTTTGCCGCACTTGATCAAATCGCGGCCTTCCAAAAAATTGCGTATCTGGTGCGCGGCGTGCTCGACCGGGCAAGAACCCTATTCCATCGCCATGCTGTTGAAAGAAAACACGGCGAAGCTTTTGGGATGGCAATTTGAAATCATAGGCACCGATATCGATACCGGCGTGATCGAACAGGCAAAAAAAGCGGAATATTCACAATTCGAAGTTCAGCGGGGCCTGCCCATTCAAATGCTGATGAAATATTTTGAACAAAAGGCGGACAGCTGGGCACTCAAACAAGATATAAAATCCATGGTGCAATTCAAACATTTCAATTTGCTTACCCCCATGGCGGGCTTGGGCAAATTCGATGTCGTCTTCTGCCGCAATGTTTTGATTTATTTCGACCGTGAAACGAAAGAAACGGTTTTGAAGAACATGTCCGCCGTCCTGCCAGAAGACGGGTTCGTCATTCTCGGTGGCGCCGAAACGGTTCTGGGCATAACCGATGTTTTGAAACCTATGGACAATACACGCGGCATTTATATCAGGCCGACCTGTAAAACGATAGTGGCCCCGGCCGCCGCTACTGCGAAGGCCTAACGGAACGGCTCCAGTGCGGGCTGCAATCTTTCTATGATTTCGGGAATATTCCTGTTGGCGTTTTGTATATCCGCTTCGGTGCTATGATTGTGTAAAAGCATGCTCGCCCACACGCACAGCGAAGCGGCATCGACAGAACTTTGAATATCCTGCCCATATTCCTGCCCATACCCCTCCACGAATGCCGCTTGATACGCCTTGTCTAGCGTGAACATATCCGTGAAAATATTTTTTGATCGTCCCGTGTAGGTAAAATCTATCAATCCATTGGCTTCGGAGCCGCGTGTGATGACATTACCTCCGTTGATGTCACCATGCACATTTCCGTCCACCATAGTTGCCTTCAAAAGCCTGTCAGCCACCATCAATTCGTCATTGATTTCATCGCCGAGAGAATCCACGCGGATAATTTCATTCCCGTGCCATCCGCCCCTGCCTTTGCTGGTTCCGAAATCCAAATGGCTTATTCCCGCATGGAAGCGCGCCGTTAAAATACCTGCGCTCTTATATAATGCCTTATTCGCCTCTGGCGTCGCATCTTGTTCGGGTATTGCGTTGTATGGCATGCCCTTAAGGCGTGTCATTTCATACATGCTCATGAATTCAACATCAGTCATGGGCTCGGGCTCACCGATCAAAACAGGAACCTCGACAACGCGCGGAGCGTGCGTTTGAAACGTGCGCAGGATGTGAACTTCATGCTCCATTAGAACAAGCGCTCTTTCCTCGTCCACCCGATTTGCAGGACGGAAAATGATTTTGCGCACTATTTCGTCATTTCCGAGCGCCAGGCCAGACGCGCCAAAGGCCAGTGGCTCCATGCCATATGCATAACGAGGCCACGCCTTTTTAAGACGGTCGAACATCGCTTCCATTCTTGTGCGGGCAATTCCATCCATTCCCGAACGATAGCGACAATGTCCGCATTACGTCAAATTTTGCGGCTTTTCAAAAACATCCTTCTAATGCTACTAATGCGGCCATGATTGCCACCCCAGCACGAAAAGACGCACCCATGACAGCACCCGTCAAAATCAAACGCGCCCTGATGTCGGTTTCCGACAAAACGAGCCTTGTGGAATTCGCCACCGCGCTCTGCGCACACGGCGTTGAAATTCTCTCCACAGGCGGCACGTCGAAGGTTTTGAAAGATGCGGGTTTAAAGGTGAAGGATGTGTCCGAACATACGGGATTCCCCGAAATGATGGATGGCCGCGTGAAGACTCTTCACCCCAAAGTGCATGGCGGGATTTTGTCCGTGCGCAACAATGCGGATCACCAGCGCGCGCAGGTCGATCACGATATTGGCGATATCGATCTGGTCGTTGTAAATTTGTATCCATTCGCGCAAACCGTTGCCAAAGGCGCCGACTATGACACTTGCATCGAAAACATCGATATCGGCGGCCCCGCCATGGTGCGCTCCGCCGCGAAGAACCATGCGTTCGTCGCCATCGTTACCGATCCTGCGGATTATGCAACGGTGCTAGAAGAAATGAACAAGAACGAAGGCGCAACCAACTTTGATCTGCGCAAGAAACTTGCCGCGCGCGCTTACGCACACACGGCCGCTTACGATGCCACTATTTCCGGATGGTTTGCAGGTCAGGATGCGGAAGTCCCGCGCCAGATCGCGTTTGCTGGCACGTTGAAACAAAATCTGCGCTACGGCGAAAACCCGCACCAAAACGCTGCGCTTTATTCCACGCAGGAAAAACGCCCCGGCGTTATCACCGCGGAAGTGCTGCAGGGCAAGGAACTCTCGTACAATAACATCAACGACACCGACGCGGCATATGAGCTGGTGGCGGAATTCGACCAACCTGCGGTTGCCATTATCAAGCATGCCAATCCTTGCGGCGTCGCCATCGGCCACACCATGCTGGAAGCATATGAGAAAGCGTTCGCCTGTGATCCCGTTTCCGCGTTCGGCGGCATAATCGCACTAAACCGCACGCTTACGGCTGCGGCGGCAAAAAAAATCATCGATATCTTCTGCGAAGTCATCATTGCGCCGGACATCGAACCCGAAGCTTTGGCCGTTCTTGCGCTCAAGAAAAACATCCGCGTGTTAAAAGCGCATGGATTGCCCGATATTTCCGTGCCGCTCGTTAACTACAAACCCGTCGCGGGCGGCATGCTCGTGCAAAACAACGACAGTGGCATCGTCACCAAAGACATGCTTAAAGTCGTGACCAAGCGCGCGCCGACGGACAAGGAACTCGATGACATGCTGTTCGCTTTCAAGGTCGCCAAGCATGTGAAATCGAACGCCATCGTTTACGCCGCAAACAAAGTCACGACCGGTATCGGCGCGGGCCAGATGAACCGCCTCGATTCATCGCGTATCGCCGCAATGCGCATGAATGAATTCAAATTGAAACCACTCGCGGGCGAACATCTGGTCGTGGCATCCGATGCCTTCTTCCCCTTCCCCGACGGGATGCTGGCGGCGGCGGATGCCGGGGCTACGGCGGTGATTCAACCAGGCGGCTCTATCAAAGACGAAGACGTCATCAAGGCGGCGGATGAGCGCGGCCTCGCCATGGTCTTCACGGGCATGCGCCATTTCAGGCATTAAGCCTTTGTTAGTCATTCCATTTTGGCGCCAATTGGATTTCATTAATAGTTTTCTGGTATAGTGGCCCAAAGATTGATTAGTTGGGATTAGGGACAATGGCGACTAGAAGAGATGGCGATCCGGATGGCGATTTAAACGACGTCAACAACAAGGCGGCCTATGATGCGCGTCTTGGTGCTGCTAACGAACGCAAAGGACTTATCGACGCGCATGGAAAGAAGCGCGAAGCATTGGGCGACGCATTGGGCGAAGCCTTTCTGAATTGGCGCATGGTAAAAGGTACAAGCGCTCGTGCACAAATGGCACGCAAACAAAACCTCGCCAAAATGGCTTTTGTTGGCCTTAAAGCGGCTTTCCACGAGTTCACCGATCCTCGGGATACTACACCGTCCGCCGATGCCCAACAGACCGGTGTTCACCGGCCCGGTGGTGTTACAGGTCTATTTAACAACATCGGCGGCTGGTTTAACGGGCACGTGCAAAGAGGCATTCAAAATGCTCCCGAGGCTAGGGCACAGGCCGAGTCTGCTATCAGCGGGGTAAGCAATTGGGTCCAGCAACAGACGGCTAGATTTACCAACAGAACACCGAATAATCCCGAGCCTCCCCCGCCTAGCGCGTCGTAAGCCACGGGTTTATTTATTCAAAAAGCCGCGTCAGCGGCTTTTTTCTAACGTGAATCACTGCTCCCGAAAAAAAACGGCAAAATCAGAATTTCGGGCAAAACTGAATAACCCATTAAAATTAAAGAATATTTAAGACCGATTTGAGAAAATGAAATCGAATTTGGTATGTTAGGGGTAAGTTAACGTAATACCTTTATATATGAGCTGTCGAGTTAAGACAGGCTAGGAGTTAAAAATGGGTGGAATTGTCGCAGGTTTAGGCAAAATGATCGTAGGCGGTCTTGCCATTTTCGGCATAGGCGGAGCTGCCAGCGGTGTCAACCATATGGTCAACGGCGCTCCCCAGCGCGCTGCCAACCATGCTCTCGAGACAGGTGCCGAAATTGAAAGCGCCGCTTCCGGCGTCAACAACTTCATGGATCAATGGTTTGCGGGTAACGCAAACTGGCAAAACATCCAGGGCTTTCTTGCAGGCTTTTTGGGCATGATCGGCGATTTGATTCCCGGACGCGACTGGTTTGAAAGAACCGGCGAGCAGATGAATGAAAGCCACCTGCGCCGTAAAAACGAATTGGAAGACACGAGCGAAGCTTACTCGATGCGCGATAACGCCGTGGGTGATACCAACCGCACCACTGGTGACGGCCGCGATGGCTCTGGTGCCCCCGGCGGTGATGATGCTCGTCACACTGCTGGCTCGCTTAACCCTCACAGCGGCACCTTTACCGGTAAATGGACCACGGGCGATACCGTTGGTACCGTATCTGGCATCGCCATAGGTTTGGCGACAACGGGAAGCTTTACAGCTACCGGCGCTACCTGGGGCGCGGCTGCAGGTTCCATTGTTCCGGGTCCAGGTACGCTTGTCGGCGGCGTGATCGGCGGGGCAGTCGGTTTTATTGCAGGTGCGGGCGTAAGCTTGGGCGCAGGTGAACTTATAAGCTATGGGACTGACTGGGCTCTTGGATTATTTGGCCGCGACGGCGACAATAACAATCAGCGTGAAGCTGCAGCACCTTCTGGCGGCGAACGTCAGGTTGCTTCTGCAGATGCTGGGGCATCCGTGCGCCCCACGCGTGATTTCGATGCCAGCGCATCTCCGGGTTACGTGCAAACCGCATCGCTTGATATGGGCAGCATGTTTACTTCGGCTGTGGGATCAGGCTACTCCAGCTCTTCGCCCAGTTCGTCTCAAGGCTACTCCGCAGCGTTTGCACAAGCAGGTGCCACACCCGGCGCTTCTATAAGCCGCAGAGCACGCCAGCATGCACCAGATGGCCCGCAGGCAGCCCTCGCCTAGAAAAAAATTCGAAAAAGGCCGCTTCAGCGGCCTTTTTTATAGCCCTAAAAAATTAGATAAAATGCCGTCTATTTTTAACGAGGGCTCAATTCTTAATCCTTATAATCGTGACTGATTTGAACCTTGCCCAAATTTGCATTCGGCATCGCCGATTTAGTACTATAGGGGCATAGGATATAGGAGTACGGATATGGGCATTCTCGAAGACATTGACAATCACAACAAGCTCTCTGCTTTTATCGAGCGCGAGTATCCGCAACATCGCCAGACCCAGCTGTTCGGCGCAACGACAGATATCGACAAAACTTTCCGCGAAGCCCCGGCCGGGCCCGAGATGGTCGCCGGTAATATGATGCTGCGCGCTATGGTAGAATTGTCTTCTCAAGAAGACCGTTCGGGCGTTACATCTATGACCGATATTATCCGCAATAATCCTGCATTGTTGGCATCCTTTGATGCGCTTGTGCGTGACGAGGGTATGGATGTTCTTACGGGACTTGAAGATTTGATGAAGGATGAAAACGGCCAGCCCGTGGATCCGCAACAATTTGCGGAGATGCTTCAAAACCCAGCACAAAGAGATCTTTTCAATCAGGCCTTGCGTTCTGCTGCGACCAGCGAACACGACATGGGCGATCTGATTAATTTCGCACGAACCAGCGTTGCATTAGCCCGTGACCCAAGCAACGCGGAAAGACAGGAACGCTTCCGTGAACAAGCCACTGCAATGGGTATTGATACATCCCGCATAGAGCAACAAGCTATGACGGATATGTTCCGGAACTTCATGCAAGATCCGTCTGGCACGCTCATGGGCATGGGTCTGGATGCTCAACTGGTTGCCGCGCTCGAACCTATTATAAGATTCTTTACAGCAAGTCTGAATTACTACATAGAAGGC
>JBEIHF010000011.1:0-58897 GCA_040381535.1 Micavibrio sp.
CCAATGAAATCAGACTCAAAATCTGGTTCCGCAAGGAGTACCGGTTCGATTCCGGCCACCCGCACCAACTCTCCCTTAATTACGGAGCTACCGTTCCACCTGCGCCATCTGCTTCAGGCAGGTTTTGGTCTGTATCCGTGCTTTGTGCGTCGGGTGAAGGATTGGTTTCGGAATTGAGTTGAACATCAGCATCACCGACAGGACCGCCCTCAACCAGAGGTGCAGTATCGCTTGGCGTCGTTGTAGGCGATGCCATGATGTCACCGGCTGCGGGGGAGACCTGATCGTTAGTTACAAGCGGCGAGGTTTCACGAGGCGTTATTGCAACGATGGCAACAATGGCGAGCGCGGCCAGCACGAACAGAGTGAGGAAAAGTGGCACTCTGCTGGGGCGCTGCTCATATTTGTTGCGGGATGTGTTGGGGTTATTGATACTATTGTAATCCATGAATATTCTCCTTTGATGAGGTGCTCAAGGAAGAACGCTTCAGGCAGAGGGATGGTTCCGTCAAATACGGTATTTGGGGCTTTTAAATACCGGTTCCAATAACTTATCGACCATATCCTGTGCGGGTTTCTCCACATCTGTGCATTCATCCAGCAACACAATATCGGCCTTTTCTCGGGCGGGGGCGGTGAATTCGGCGTGGGATTTGCGCACCGTGGCCAAATATTGTTCCACCACGCCGCGCCAGTCGCGGGAGCGTCCGCCTTCGCTTTCGGGCTTTGTGTCGCGTAAAATGCGGCGAAGGAAACGGATATCGTCGGGCGTATCGACATATATGGTCAGATCGAACAGGTCGCGGATACGGTCCGTCGAAAGCACGTGGATACCTTCGAATATCATGACATTGGTGGGAGCGATCTGGTCGGTTTCTTCCAGACGCGTGTGCTTGTCGAAAGAATAACGTGGCGCGTCGATGGCTTTGCCGGATTTCAAATCATGCAGATGTATTTCGAGCAAATCGTAATCACGGGAGGCCACCACATCAAAATTATAGGTGCGGGGATCGTAGTTTTTCAGACCGCGTGTGTCTTTATAATAGCGGTCCTCGCTGACGATGGTCGATCTGCGCGGGGCAAGGCGCGCGGCAAGCCGTTCGGCGAGGGTGGTTTTGCCCGAACCGGACCCCCCCGAAATTCCCACCAAAAATGGCTTTTGTGTGCCCGTCATAAGAAAACTATTAGCACATGTAATAAAAATGAAAAACGCAAAAGGGTGGCGAAGGGTTTCGGTTAATGCCCCGTTAAAACTACGTGGAATCAAACAATACGGAGAATAAGTCCATGTTAAAAACGATCAAAGCACTCATTCTGGGTATGTCTATGGCTGCGGCCGGATTGGCGGTTGCGCCAAGCGACGCGAAGGCGGGCGATTACTGCCGTGAATATACGCGCACCGTGTATATCGGAAACCGCACGCAGGAAGCCTATGGCACGGCGTGTCTTCAACCAAACGGCGACTGGATGATTGTCGGCGAAAGCGCGCGCAACGACTTTCCCGATTACGCGAACAATGTGGATTACGTGATTCGCGACAACAACCGCTATATCCAGCCAACACGCGTTGTTTATTACGACCAGCGTCCCTTATACCGCCGCAACTACGCCCATGCTCCTTTGTTCATCTGGTCGCATAACGGCCATTACAGAGACAACAAGTATTACAGGTACGACAATCGCCGCTATGGTTGGAATGACCGCCATGATCGCCACGACGACCATAGAGGCAGAGGCCGCGGCCGAGGACACGGCCGTGACTAATGTCTAGGCGTTGCCGGCTCTCTTTGGCGACGGTACGGATGATAGGGGTGGGCGTTTGACAACAAACGCCCGCTCGCCGTGTTGGGTCATATCCAGACCCGTATCTGCATCCTGTTTTGAAACACGCACCGGCATGAAGACGATGCTGACCCGAATGTTTCCCGTGTCTGGACGCAAAAACTGCAGGATATAAAATTTGGCAGCAAATACGACACCGTTAAAGGCGATTTGCCTGCATCGGCAACGATGGTGTTTGCGCCGTAATCGTTATTCCGCCGCGATTTTGAGGGGGGATTTTTTGTCCAGAACTTCTTTCAGATATTGGCCCGTATAGCTGGCCTTTACCTTGCAGATTTCTTCGGGCGTGCCTGTGGCGAGAATCGTGCCGCCTTTGTGACCACCTTCGGGGCCGATATCAATAACCCAGTCCGCCGTTTTGATGACTTCTAAATTATGTTCGATCACCACCACCGTGTTGCCTTGGTCGACGAGGGTATGGAGTACTTCCATCAATTTGCGCACGTCTTCGAAATGCAAACCCGTGGTGGGTTCATCCAGAATATAAAGCGTCTTGCCCGTCGAACGTTTGGCAAGTTCTTTGGAAAGTTTTACACGCTGCGCTTCACCGCCTGACAATGTCGTGGCGGGTTGGCCGACCTTGATATAGCCAAGGCCTGTTTCCTTCAGCGTTTCCATGATTTTGCGGATGGTGGGAACGGCCTTGAAGAATTCGGCGGCGTCTTCGATCGTCATGTCGAGAATATCGGCGATCGAGTGATCCTTGAATTTCACCTCGAGCGTTTCGCGGTTATAGCGTTTGCCCCTGCACGCTTCGCACGTCACATAGACATCGGGCAGGAAGTGCATTTCGATTTTGATGACGCCATCGCCTTCGCAGGTTTCGCAGCGTCCACCTTTGACGTTGAAAGAGAAACGCCCGGGGCCGTAACCGCGCGCTTTTGATTCGGGCAGACCCGCGAACCAGTCGCGGATAGGCGTAAACGCGCCCGTATATGTGGCGGGGTTGGATCGCGGCGTGCGTCCGATGGGGGATTGGTCGATGTCGATGACCTTATCAAGTAATTCGACGCCTTTGATTTCCTTGTAGGGAAGCGGGCGTTCGTTGCTGCCCATCAGTTTTTGGGACACGGCGCGGAACAGCGTATCGATGGTGAAAGTGGATTTGCCCGAACCCGATACGCCCGTGACACAGGTGAACGTGCCGAGCGGAATTTCGGCGGAAATATTTTTCAGGTTGTTGCCTGATGCGCCCGATACTTTCAGGCTCAAACCTTTTTTGCCTTTGCGGCGTTCGGCGGGGACGGGCACTTCTTTTTCACCGGTCATGTATTTCGCGGTGAGGGATTTTTTGTTTTTGAAAACCTGCGCAGGCGTTCCTTCTGCAACGATTTCGCCGCCATGCACGCCTGCACCGGGGCCCATATCGATCAGATAATCGGCGAGGCGGATGGCATCTTCATCATGTTCGACCACGATCACGGTGTTGCCGATGTCGCGCAGATGCTTGAGCGTTTCGAGCAGACGGTGGTTGTCTTTCTGGTGCAATCCTATGGAGGGTTCATCGAGAACATACAAAACGCCCGTCAGGCCCGAACCGATTTGCGATGCCAAACGTATGCGCTGGCTCTCGCCGCCCGACAATGTTGCGGAACCACGCGAAAGGGTGAGGTAGTCGAGACCGACGTTCATCAGGAACGTCAGGCGGTCGTTGATTTCTTTCAGGATGCGCCCGCCGATTTCCGCACGTTGTTTATCGAGTTTCTTCTCCAGCGCGCCGAACCATTCATGCGCGGCTTCGATGCTCATTTCCGACGCTTCGCCGATATGGTGTTTGGCGATTTTTACGGCCAAGGCTTCGGGTTTCAAGCGGTAGCCTTTGCAGTCTTCGCAGGGCGTGCTCGCCTGATATTGCGAAATCTCTTCGCGCGCGGAATTCGAATCCGTTTCCAAAAGGCGGCGTTCGAGATTTGGAAGAACGCCTTCGAACGGTTTGGTGGTTTTATAAGAGCGCGCGCCGTCATCATAGGTGAAGGTCACGTCATGTTCCGTGCCGTACAAAACGGCCTCGCGGACATCTTCCTTCAGCTTGTTCCACGGCGTGCTCATTTTGCCGCCCATGTCTTTGACGACAGCCTCGAGCGTTTGCATGTAATAGCGTGAGAAGTTTTTCGACCATGGAACGACCGCGCCATCATCAATGGATAGTGTGTGATCGGGCAAGATCCGGTCTTCATCCATACTCAGCACTTCGCCGAGCCCATCGCAGGCAGGGCAGGCGCCATGAGGCGAGTTGAACGAGAATAGGCGCGGTTCGATTTCCGCAATCGTAAAGCCCGAAACAGGGCAGGCGAATTTTTCGCTATAAAGATGTTGTTTGCCGTTGTCGGCTTCTTCTGCGATCATCAAACCATCGGCAAGGCGCAAAGCCGTTTCAACGGAATCGGCCAAACGGTTGCCGAGATCGCCGCGCACCACGATGCGGTCCACGACAACTTCGATATCGTGTTTGATTTTTTTGTTTAGTTCGGGCACTTCGCCGATTTCATAGATTTTGCCGTCGACTTTCACACGTTGAAAACCTTTAGCCTGATATTCCTTGAATTCTTTTTTATATTCGCCTTTGCGGCCGCGTGCGGTGGGCGCGAGAATATAAAGCTTGGTGCCTTCGGGCAGCTTCATGATCCGATCGACGATTTGCGAAGCGGATTGCGATTCAATCGGCAAACCCGTTGCGGGCGAATAGGGAATCCCGACACGCGCCCAGAGCAGGCGCATGTAATCGTTGATCTCCGTCACAGTGCCTACGGTGGAGCGCGGATTTTTCGACGTGGTTTTTTGTTCGATGGAAATGGCGGGGGACAAACCTTCGATCGAATCCACATCGGGCTTTTGCATCATCTCCAAGAATTGACGCGCGTAAGCGGAAAGCGATTCCACATAACGGCGCTGGCCTTCCGCATAGATCGTATCGAAGGCGAGGGATGATTTGCCTGAACCGGACAACCCTGTAATCACGACTAGCTTGTCGCGAGGAATATCCACGTTCACATTCTTGAGATTGTGTTCACGAGCCCCGCGAACCGCCAATGTTTTCAACATGTTCCTACTTTGTTCTATACGCCTATATGCTTATAATATGAGGTGATATGGCGATGCAACGGGTATTTTTCAACGGAGTTCTAATATTAGTTGCATCTGAAGTAAAATAGCATTATCCATAAAAACCATGGGAAAGTTGCAGATCTCAACCACAGTCGCTTTTCAACTGGCAGTCGCAGCCGACGTCCTGTTCCTTATGACTCTCAAAGATAAACTTGAAAATATAAACTCTGAACGCGGCTCACCGCAGGCGGAATTGGAGCATTCGGTCGGCGGGGTTTTGCAAAATCTGGTTTATTGCGAAACCGAGGATATGGCTTTGGTCGGCATGCAACTGGAATGCTATGACATGCGTATGGGGCATCATGAAAAGAAGCTGCCGAAAAGACTTCACGCCACACCCATCCTGACCAGAATCAGAGACACCCTCGATAAATTTTCGCCCGTCATGGCTTGATAATTTACCGTACGGCCTAGTTCAGTGGCATAACTGACCAAAGACCTAGGAGAAAAAATCATGTCTTATGAACTTTACAGCAAAGCCGGCAGCTGCTCGATGGCCGTTCACGCCATCATGAACGAACTGGGATTGAACCCCAAAGTTTCCATCAAAGTCGCGGGCGACGGCCCCGATGGTTTGAAAAACCCCGAATATTTGAAATTGAACCCGCGCTGTAACGTGCCGTTCCTCGTCGAAGACGGGAAGGGTATGATCGAAGGCGGCGCCATAATCACATATCTATGCGACAAGCACGGCGCGCTTCTTCCGAAGCTTGGACAACAACGCGCAAAGGCTCTGCAATGGCTGATGTTTGCCAACGCGACGCTGCACCCCGCCTATGGCCGCACGTTCTGGCTTTCTTCCAACACGCCCGAAGGCGAATTCCAGACAAACGCTATAAGTGCTGCAAGAAAGCAAATCCAGCAACTTTGGGATTATGTGGAAGGCGAACTGGAAAAATCCGGCACCACGTATCTTGCGGGTATCGAACCCACCGCCGCGGATTTCCTTTTGACGACCATAGCCAACTGGAACCCCGCCGCGTACAAATTCGGCCCCAAAACCAAGGCGGTATTCAAGAATATTTCCGCCCGCCCGTCCTATCAAAAGGCTCTGGCGGAAGAGAATATAGAATATAAGGCCGCGGCGTAGCGATATTGCGACGATATTACGATAAGGATAAGCAAAAGGCCGTGATTGACGCACGGCCTTTTTGCTCTTTATAGTACCCCATCAATTCAAACAAAGGGGTACCACAGTGGCCGGTTCAGTCAACAAATGCATTCTCATCGGAAATATCGGCAACGATCCCGAAGTCAAAACCATGCAGTCGGGCGACAAGGTTTGTAACTTCTCCGTCGCGACTTCCGAAAGCTGGAAAGACAAAGCATCGGGCGAGCGTAAAGAGCGTACCGAATGGCACCGCGTTGTCGTGTTCAACCAAGGCCTTATAAATGTGTGCGAAAACTACTTGAAAAAAGGTACGAAGGTTTACATCGAAGGTCAGGTCGAAACCCGCAACTACGAAAAAGATGGCCAGAAAATCTACACCACCGAAATCGTCCTGCGCCCGTTCCGCGGCGAAATTACGATGCTCGATTCCAAAGGCTCGGGCGGCGGCGGTTTCGCGGCGCCTTCCCAAGGTGAATATGGCGGCGGCATGGCCGCTCCCAAAGGCGGCAAATCCGCCCCCGTGGACGAACTTGAAGACGAAATCCCTTTTTAGATAGAATAGATGGATGAAACATTTACAGCTTCTGGCGCTCCTGATCGCATTTTCATCCATACCTGCCATGGCAGAAGAGGCGAAAGCCCCTGTAACAGCCATGCCCGCGCAGGAAGAAACACTCGTGTCCGCCGAGCAATTGGCGCTGGCCGAAAAAATGCACGAAATCTGGCCCATCCGTTTGCGCATTGAATCCGCCATCGATGCTGTATCGGAAGGATTTCCTGCCAACAAACGGGCCGAAATAAAGGCCGCCCTGCGCAAGAACATCCAGTACGATCAGGTGGAAGAAGAATCCATCAAAGCCATGGCCACGAACTTCACGGCCGAAGAATTGCAGGCGATGATCGATTTTTACGGCTCTGAAGTGGGTCGCTCTATCTCTGCCAAAACGAGCGATTACGAGCTCGCTTTGCGTCCGTCTCTGATCAAGATGATGGATAAGGCGATGCTAGAGCTCAAAACCGGTTCCAAGCCCTAAAATACCCCTAAAAAATCCAGCCAAAACAAGGCGTTTTCCGCAGCTTAAAAAGCCTGTGAAAAGCCCGCATTTGCTTGTGCGGACCTCCCGTATTTGCTACAAAAACACATCACAAAAAGAATCTTGAAACGAGCGTAAAACACATGTCCGATACTGCCATCAAAGAACCCACGCAACCAATCGTCACCATCGAAGACGAGATGAAGCAATCCTATCTCGATTATGCGATGAGCGTGATCGTGAGCCGTGCGCTTCCCGATTTGCGCGATGGTTTGAAACCCGTGCACAGACGCATTTTCTATGCGATGCGCGAAGGCGGTTACACATCCGACAAACCCTATCGTAAGTCTGCCCGTATCGTCGGGGATGTCATGGGTAAATACCACCCGCACGGTGACCAGGCGATTTACATGGCGTTGGTGCGTATGGCGCAGGACTTCTCGCTTCGTCTGCCGTTGATCGACGGACAGGGGAACTTCGGCTCCATGGACGGCGATATGCCCGCCGCCATGCGTTACACGGAATCCCGTTTGAACAAAGCCGCCGATGCGTTACTCGAAGACATCGACAAAGATACGGTTGATTTTCACCCGAACTATGACGAGAGCATGGTCGAACCCGAAGTGCTTCCCGCACGCGTTCCCAACTTGCTTGTCAACGGAGCGGGCGGTATCGCCGTCGGTATGGCTACGAACATTCCCCCCCATAACCTCGGAGAAGTCGTCGATGGTTGCTTGGCGTTCGTCGACAACAACGACATTTCCAACGAAGAATTGAACGTCATCATTCCCGGCCCCGATTTCCCGACGGGCGGTTTGATTTTGGGCCGCACGGGAATCCGCAGTGCGTATTTCACGGGCAACGGTTCCGTCCCGATGCGCGCACGCACCAATTTTGAAGATATCGGCAATGGCCGCGAAGCCATCATCGTCACCGAGATTCCCTATCAGGTGAACAAAGGCAATCTGCTCGTCCGCCTCGGCGAAGTCGCGCGTGAAAAGATTGTCGAAGATATTTCTGAGATCCGCGATGAATCCGACCGCGAAGGCGTGCGTATCGTCATCGAGATGAAAAAGGGTGCGGTGAGCGATGTTGTGCTGAACCAGTTGTTCAAACACACGGCGCTTCAAACCACCTTCAGCTGCAACCTTGTCGCGTTGGACCATGGCCGCCCGAAAATTCTGATCCTGAAAGACTTTATTCAGGCATTCGTGAAATTCCGTGAGGAAGTCATCACGCGCCGCACGATCTATGAACTCGGCAAAGCCCGCGAGCGGGCGCATATCTTGGCAGGTCTGGCTGTCGCCGTTGCGAACATCGATGAAGTCATCGCCCTGATCCGCAACGCGAAGAACCCTCAGGAAGCCAAAGATGGATTACTCGCCAAACGCTGGTCCGCCGCAGATATCAGACCGATGATCGAACTGATTGATGATCCGGAATATCCGATCGGCGATGACAACACCTATCAAATGTCCGAACTGCAAGCCAAAGCCATTCTGGATCTGCGCCTGCACCGTTTGACGGGCCTCGAGCGCGACAAAATCGGCGACGAATTGAAAATCATTACTGATTCTATTGCCGAATATCTTGCCATCCTCGCTTCGCGCGAGAAAATGCTCGATGTTTTGCGCAACGAACTGATCGACATTAGAACCAGATTTGCCACGCCACGCAGAACCGAGCTCGTCGAATCCGAATTTGAAATGGATATCGAGGAACTGATCCAGCGCGAAGACATGGTTGTGACCATTTCTCACAGCGGATACGTCAAGCGCGTTCCGCTCGACACCTACCGCGCGCAACGCCGCGGCGGCAAGGGTCGTTCGGGTACATCATTGAAGGATGAGGATTTCGTATCGGATATGTTCGTGGCCTCCACGCACACTCCGATCGTGTTCTTCACGTCCCGCGGTATCGCGCATAAAATTAAAGTCTGGCAGTTGCCGCTGGCTTCGCCGCAATCGCGCGGCAAGGCGTTGGTCAACCTTATGCCGCTACAGGAAGGCGAGAATGTTTCCGTTTACCTGCGCGTGCCGGAAAACGAAGAAGTATGGGATAAGCTGGACATTATGTTCGCAACGTCGCATGGTTCGGTGCGTCGTAATAAGCTGACCGACTTCCAGAGCATCCGCTCCAACGGCCTCATCGCCATGAAGCTGGAAGAGGGAGAAAAACTGGTCTCCGTGAAAATCTGCGCATCCGATGAAGACATCATGCTGGCAACCGCCAAAGGCAAGGCTATCCGCTTTGCCGTGGAAGACATCCGTGTATTCGCAGGCCGCACATCCACCGGTGTTCGTGGTATCAAACTTGCGGAAGGCGATGAAGTCATCTCCATGTCCGTTCTGAAGCACACTAATGTATCGCCGGATGAGCGCGCCGCCTATATCAAGGCCGCGAACAAACTCCGCGGTGCCGACGAAGAAGGCACAGACGTCGAAGAAGGCGCATCGGGCAACTTTACGTTGTCGCCCGAACGCTTCAAGGAATTGCAGGCAAGGGAGCAATTCCTGCTCACCGCCACCAACGGCGGTTTCGGTAAGCGCACATCCTCCTATGAATACCGTCTGACGGGCCGCGGCGGGCAGGGCATCACGAACATGTCCCTGACCACCAAAAACGGCGGATCGGTTGTGGCAACATTCCCCGTGACGGATTCTCATCAGGTGATGTTGATTTCCAATCAGGGCCAAATGATCCGCATGCCGATTACGGGCGTGCGTTTCACGGGCCGTTCGGCGCAAGGCGTTACACTCTTTAAGGTCGGCGAAGGGGAGAAAGTTGTCTCCGTCGCATGGTTGATCGAAGAAGAGGGCGACGCCGCCGCGGAGCTAGAACCCGCAGACCCGTCCGAGGCCGTCAATCCGCCTGCGGAATAGGCGTTCTCCGCCCATTAAAATCTGCGTAGAATCGTCGGATGAAAATATCCTATCGCAAAAGGATTGCCATATCCTTCGCCATAGCAGTTCTGGTCATGCTCAGCGTCGGGGTATCCATCTATAAAAGCTTTCGCGTGATGAGCACCGAAAAAGACCGTGTGGATCACACTTACGCGGTTATTTCGAAGCTCGAGGAAGTGCTCTCCAACGTAAAAGACGTGCAATCATCCCAGCGCGGCTATGTTATCACCGGCATGGAAGAATATCTGGTGCCCTATCATCCGGCTTTGCCGAAAATAGGCGACGCTCTGGTGGCCTTTTCCAACCTGATTGCCGACAATCCCGCACAGGTTAAACGTTTCGATGAATTGGGCGAGCGTGTCAAAAGCCGCATCGACGTGGCCGCATTCCCAGAACATGCCGATGCAGCCGATGAATTGATTCAAAAGGCGGACCAGTGCCTGTACAAAGCCAAACAGAGCGGGCGCAATCAAGTGGTGGTCTACGACCCCAAAATGGCCAAAGCTTAGGGTCTGAAACCCGCTTAATAAAATTTTCATAAGTTCAGTGAGATAATTGATTTATAGCGAAAGCGAAGGGACCCGAATGCGGGAATTTATAGAAGGAATGCGGCAGTTTGTTGAAGTCTTGGGCAAAGCCATCATAGGCGGTCCGATTGCCCCGCAGCTCCAGCCCGTCAAAATCCGGAAATAGTCCTTTCCATCTGAAGTTCGTTTTGCGCAGACCCCCCTTAAAACAGGGGGATTTGTGTTTTGAGATACTTGTTTTTTCATTTAAGGTCCCCGATATCAAGAATTTACGGGGATGCCCTTAATGAAAATTCTGGCTTACAGCCTGCTTGCGCTACTTTTGGTTCCGTTTGCGGCCCGCGCGGAAGAGGCGCAAAAATCCGCGCTGGATCGCGTCGTCGAACGCTCTGAATTGCGTTGTTCCTACGCGTCCTATGACCCGATGGTTATCATCGATCCCAACACCAAAAAAATGTCGGGCATTTTTTATGACCTCATCAACGAAATTGGCAAGCGCGCCGGCATCAAGGTTTCATGGGTGGAAGAGGTGGGGTTCGGCAATATCAATGCGGGTTTTGTCTCAGGCCGCTATGACGCATTTTGTGCGGGTCTTTGGCCTTCGGCAAACCGTGCCAAAAGCACCGTCTTTTCAGCCCCTTTGTTTTACGACCCCGTAAGCATTTTCGGACGCGCGGATGACACGCGGTTCGATAAAGATTGGAAGATATTGAACGATGCGGCCTATAAGGTCGCGATAACCGAAGGCGATGCGACGCAGGGAATGGCAGCCGCCGTTCTTCCCAAAGCGGTTCCGTTCTTTTTGTCCGAGAATCAAACCATCGCCGATGAAATAAACAATGTTACTTACAAGAAAGCGGATGCCACGTTCCGCGACCTTATTTCCGCGAAAAACTATATAAAGAGCAATCCTGGCACATTGAAAAACCTGTCGCCCGAGAAGCCTGTCTTTATGTATCCTCTGACAATCGGTATAAACAAAGACGAACATGGCTTAAAAACGCTTCTTGATACGGTCATTGCAGAAATGCAGGATGACGGCACGGTCGAAAAAACCGTCAAAAAATATATGGGCGCGGATGCGGGCCTTTTCATTTACATCAAACCAGATTACAGGGCTTTTGAATGACATCCAAAGCACGCATCGGTGTATATCCGGGCACGTTTGACCCCATCACCAAGGGTCATTTGCACATCATCAAACGTGCGAGCAAGCAGGTCGACAAGCTTATCGTCGGCGTAGCGGACAACACCCGCAAAGGCCCGCGTTTTTCGCATACCGAACGCCTTGAGATGGTAACGGCGGATATCGCCAACATGCCCGAAAAATATTGCGAGATAGAAGTGCGCCCCATTGAAAAGCTTTTGGTGCATTTCGCCGCGGACGTGAATGCGTCCTGTATCTTCAGGGGCCTTCGCGCAATTTCCGATTTCGATTACGAATTTCAGATGACGGGGATGAATTACCGCATAGCGCCCGACATCGAAACCGTGTTTCTGATGGCCGCCGACAAATGGCAATTCGTGTCCGCCTCGTTCGTGAAGGAGATTCACAGCCTCGGCGGGGATGTATCGGAATTCGTAACACCCGCCACGCTGGCCCGCCTGAACGGGGTAAAATAGGTCGAAAACAGCGCCGAAATCCGAAGGTTAACGGCTTTTGGAGCGGTCGGGGCCAAATAGGCGGGTTTTTCAGGAAAATCATAGGATAAAGCCCAAAACATAACTTGACGGGGCCCCCTTAGATTCCTATGTTCCGAGAACCTAAATATCCGCATAACTTGATCGCTTAGCTCAGCTGGTAGAGCAACTGACTTTTAATCAGTAGGCCCCGGGTTCGAATCCCGGAGCGATCACCACTTTACCCCCCATATCCATATCTTGCGAAATACGCCAAATTCCTTATACCTGTAAGGGATTGATTTTGAGGATTATGATGCAGCCAGCCAAAGCCGAAACCACCGTTCCCGCAACCAAAGATATGAAGGACATTGTCGCCCTGTGTAAACGCAGAGGATTCATTTTCCCCGCCTCCGACATCTATGGCGGCATCAACGGATTCTGGGATTTCGGACCTCTGGGCACCGAACTGAAAAACAACCTGCGCGATTTGTGGTGGAAGCGCATGGTTCTTTGCCCGCCGATAGGCCCCGACGGCCACCCCGTGCAAATGGTGGGCGTGGACACCGCCATCATTCAGAATCCCAAAGTGTGGGTAGCCTCCGGCCACGTGGGCGGATTCTCCGATCCTATGGTGGATTGCCGCGAAACGAAAAAACGCTACCGCGCGGATCACTTAAAGATGCTTAGCTTCTCCGACAAGCCGAATGTCTACGCGACTTATATTCAAGACAGCGAAGAAGAGGACATCAAAAAAATTCTTAAATCGACCGGTCTTTTGAAAAGCTATGAAGCGGGTAACGCGAAGTCCGAAGATTTCGTCAGCTTCGTTGCCGCAAAACCCGAAAGCCTAAAATTCATTTACGGCCCCGATGCGAAAGAAATCGGCACGCTGACCGAACCTAAGGCGTTTAATCTTTTGTTTGAAACCAAAATCGGTGCCACGGCAACCGATGACAACATCGCCTACCTGCGCGGTGAAACGGCGCAAGGGATCTTTATCAATTACAAGAACGTGCTGGATTCATCCCGCGTCAAGGTTCCGTTCGGGATCGCCCAGATCGGCAAAGCCTTCCGTAACGAAGTCAATCCACGCAACTTTATCTTCCGCTCGCGTGAGTTCGAGCAGATGGAGATGGAATTCTTCTGCCATCCTGACGAAGCCAAGATGTGGTTCGATTTCTGGAAGGTGGAGCGTCAGAAATTCTGGCAGGACCTCGGCCTTGCCAAGGAAAACCTCCTTATGCGCGAACACGGTCAGGACGAGCTCGTATTCTATTCCAAAGGCACGTTCGACATTGAATATCATTTCCCGTTCAACGGGTTTGACGATGCGGGCAACAAGCTGTTCGGCGAACTCGAAGGCATCGCGTACCGCACGAATTACGATTTGAACCAGCATGCGGAACATTCGGGCCAGAAAATGGAATATATGGACCCGGACGACAACACCAAGCGTTACGTTCCGCATGTTATCGAACCCGCGGCAGGTTTGACGCGCGGCGTTCTGGCGCTGCTTTGCGAAGCCTACACGCCGGACCCGAACAGACCATCGGGCGTATACCTCAACCTGCACCCGAAGATCGCGCCCAAGAAAGCCGCGATCCTCCCGCTCATGGCCAAAGAAGGCCAGCCCGAGATTGCCGAGAAGCTTTACATGGAATTGCGCGAGGAATTCCCCGTCGATCTCGATATCAAACAAAATATTGGCAAGCGTTACGCCCGTCAGGACGAAATCGGCACGCCGTTCTGTTTCACCATCGACAGCGAAACCGCCAGTGATAACGCCGTGACGGTGCGCGACCGCAATACGATGGCGCAAGAACGCGTCAATCTCGACAATGTCGCCGAGTTCCTGCGCAAGAAAATGAAAGTATAATATGACGGGTGGTAACCCCATCGCACAGGATGTGGAAGAAGCCCTACACAAAGGCGCGGTAGGCGCGCGGCTCCGCAGTTATTTCTTTACCGGCATTGTGGTCACGGTTCCCATCACGATCACGTTATGGAGTGCTTGGTGGTTTTTGACCTTCGTCGATACGATGGTCGCCAAATTTATCCCCGATGAAGCCAACCCCAACACCTATCTGCCTTTTGAAATTCCCGGTCTCGGCCTGATCATCACTATCATATTCTTTATCGTTATCGGCTTTATGGCGCGCAATTTTCTGGGCCGCCTGATTATCCGCGCATCCGAATTCATCGTGCTCCGCATGCCGCTTATCAACAGCGTGTACAAGGCCATCAAGCAGGTTTTCGAAATGACCATCGGCACGCAATCCACCGCGTTTCGCGAAGTGGTGTTGATACAATATCCGCACCCCAATTCATGGACCATCGGGTTCGTCACGGGCGTAACGCAAGGAGAAATCCAGAGCGTGGGCGGCGGCGGCGAGGTTTTGAACATCTACATCCCCGTAACGCCGACGACGGCGGGGTTCGTGGTATTCGTTCCCAAGAAGGATGTGGTTTATCTTTCGATGAGCGTCGAAGACGCCATCAAGCTGATCGCATCGGGCGGTATTATCACCCCTCCGGCAAAATCCTGATTAGAATGTGTGGGCCGGATGCGCTTCCTGATCCGAAGCGATTATTACGGGTTGCCCCACCGCAGCTACCGACTCAGGTATAATCGTAACAATCTGGGTGGCAGCCGGCGATGCCGCGACAATTGCGGGGGCGGGCGTGCGACGATGCTGGCGTGGCAATACGATGCGATGAACGGCTTCTTCACCTGCGCGCGGAATTTGAATGTGAATGTGGTCACGCGCGCCTCTTTCCCAAAGAATGGTAAGATTGGGCAGCCGGCTTATTAATTCGTTATAACAATCTTGTGCTTCGCCTAGGGTCAGGGGGTGTTCTTCGCCATTGATCGTTCGCACATCGGCGGCGCCACCGTGACGATGCTGGGATCCCGCAACATGTTCTCCGAATTGATCCTGGGCAGAGGTAACGATGGGTGTTTTACCAGGCGCACATTGTTGCCATGCCAGGTCAAGGGTTGGAAGAAGCGTATCCAGTCTGCTATCCAGATTATCTACATTCACACGTTCGCTTTTTAAAAGAAGATCAGCTTTGTGCCAGCCCGGTTCTCCCACCACGGCAACCACGAAATTATTTTCGCTTGATTGCGAGGCGAACGGTGGTGTGACACCCACAGGAGGGGTCATCGGTGCAGTCCCCCCGCGGCGTGACGTAATGATCTGGGTAAACAATGATGCCAGATCGATACTTCTGGCGGTTTCGGGGCTTAAATCCACGCGCGCCGTCATTGCGGACGAAGTCGGGCTTGTCACGGCGGTAGATTCCGAAGGGTCTATGGTCGCCGCAACCATCATTGCGCCGCTGGCCACTAAAATTGCTGAATACGTGCCAGGCCTTTTAAAAATAGCGTTAACGCGGCTTACAATGATTTGTGCAATATGGGGGGGCTGGCGTTTGCTTGCAGCAGCGGACGGCTGTTCGGCCTTTTCGGGTTCGAGCGTCATACCCGAAGTTTTGACATCATACAGTGCGGGCGATTCAGGTTCTGCAGGCGCATCCCCGCCCGGCTCGGCTTTGTTTCGGCCTAAATGTCTTATCCATCCGGCAAGCAACGCAAGGCGGGATTTTCTATCCGCAGGGGGTTGGGGCGCGTCATTCGGCGCCTGCGCAGGTTCATCCGCATTAGCTTGTTTTTGCACCTGGGCCTGAGCTTGTTCCCGCGCAGATTCTTGTGACGGGTCTTCTAAAGGCGGTTCATCAGGAGTTTCGAAGGGAGGGGCAGAGGGGGGCTTATCGGCCGGCGCATCGGGCGTAACGAGTTCATCGCCTGAATCATCAGGCGCCGGAAGAACTTTTAATTCATCGGCGAATTCCGCATGGGCGTAGAAATGATTGGCGGCTTTCAAAATCTCGGGGTCTTCCGGATTGCCCCATTCTTTTTGCGGCCATCTGTTTACGGCGTTTTCAAAATTGGGGTTTGCGTAACCTTCATACCCTTGGCTTTTCGTAATAGTTACAAGATGTAATTTCCCCAATTTCTTGTGGCATACATATTCCACGGTTGCCGGTGGGGTTCCATCTTCGTAAATATCGACTTCGGTTGTGAATACATCGCAGCGGTCTTTCCCGGTGATTTTTCCCCGCCAGGTGTTTTTCGGGTACTTCATAATGACATCGCCGATGGCGCGGCCCGGAAATTCATTCGTGGTGCTTATATGTTCGATAAGCGCCTTTTCAATCGCATCATATTCACGTTTGGCTTTGGCGGCCCGTGCTTCGAAATCAACCACCTTGTAAGGCACGGTAATCGCATCGTCATGCCAAGCGCCGTGGGGTCTTTCTCTCCGCGGTTCTGCTTCGGGTATAAAAATATTGCCTTCTTGAAAAATATCATCCGGCTCAATAGGCGCGGAGTCATCAACGGTGCGGGAGTCGGATCCGAATTTTCCGCCCTCTGGTCTTTCAGACAGATTCGATTGCGGCGTGTGAGCAAATTTCGCCGAGCGTCCGCGAAACATTTCTTCTACGGATTCACCATCTGCGCGCCGCGTAAACGCAGCTTTGTCCGCGATGTCATCCTGCGTAGGAGGCGGTGGTGACTTCTGGCGCAGCGGACGTTCCGTGGGCTGGTGCCGCGGCTTTGGCCCCGCTTGAGCTGTCTGTTGTTGTTCTGGTTCTGCTTGCGCTTCAAAGGCGTCGGATATCGACGCGCCCGGCACGGCGCCCATTTTTTGCAAATATGAATCAAGGGTGAAGTTGCCGAAATCCATTTCCTTCGGCAAAGGTTTGCGGCCCTTAATGGAGATTTTTTGTTCGGGTGCAAGGGCATTGTTTACCTGTTCCAGCGCATATTGCAAAAACGCCTTTTCCCTGTCCGTGCCAGTCAATTTGACTTGCTTACCCAGCATATTCCTGTTGTGTGCGGCAAACAGGGCCATTTCAAAGGCATCATCGATGCCGAATTGTGACGTCGACGGATTGAACGTGATCGTGTTTGTTTTGATGGTAAATGCGGCGTGATTGTCGCGATAACGGAGAAGGTTTTTTTCCATCTCCATATCTTTGAAGATGGCGAAAAGAAGATCGCTGCCTCTGTAACCCTCGCGCAGTTCCGGCCTGACAAATTTATTCCCGAGAGATGCATTCATTGCGCGAAAAAATTTACTAAAATCCGCGTTTCTTTGATTGTTGAAATGGTCAGCGACCACTTCGCGCGCGAGTTCATTGAGGGCGTCTACGCGCTTTTTTTCGGTCTCGGCATTTTCTTGTTGGTGAATTCTTTCTTTTTCGCGTGCTTCGTTTACAAAGCTTTGGATACCCGCAAACGGGCTCGGGCGACGATCATTTTTGTCGTCTCTCTCACGCGCTTCATCATCCCCTAGGGTATCGTGAACTGTATTCATGAGCTCTGCTTGCAAACCGTCTGTTACGGAAAAGGAAACTAACATAAACGGCGGAAAATATGCAAATATTTCAGTAATGAAATATTAGCCATTCTGTCAGTTTTTCTAGCCCGCGCGCAAATTTGCGATGGCTTGATCTTGTTCGAATAAATAAAGCAATTTTTTCAAACGGTTGCCGCGCTCTCCAGATAGATCGGGATCCTTGGAAAGTATTAATTTCGTATCGTCGTGGGCAGCCGCCAGCAGCTCTTTGTGGGCCGCAAGGTCGGCAACCTTGAATACGGGAAGGCCGGATTGGCGTGTTCCGAGAATCTCTCCGCCGCCGCGCAGCTCCAGATCTTTCTCCGCAATTACGAAGCCGTCTTCGGTTTCGCGCATGATTTTCAGGCGTTCCTTGGCGTTCACCGAGAGTTTTTCGTCATACATCAGGAAGCAAAAAGACTTGTTGCCGCCGCGTCCGACGCGCCCGCGCAATTGGTGGAGTTGGGCCAAACCGAAACGTTCGGCATGTTCGATAATCATCACCGTTGCCTCCGGCACGTTTATACCGACTTCGATTACGGTAGTCGCCACGAGGATTTTAATTTCACCCCGCGCAAAACGACCCATAACGATATCTTTCTCGTCGGGTTTCAAACGTCCGTGGATCAAACCGACATTATCGCCAAAAAGTCCTTTCAATATGTCATATCGCGCCTCGGCTGCTTGAAGATCTATAAGCTCTGATTCCTCTACCAAGGGGCAGATCCAATACACCCGTGCGCCCGCTTCGATTTTGCGGGCCACGCCCGATATAATCTCTTCCGCTTTGTCTTTGGGGATGAGCAATGTTTCGATGGGTTTGCGTCCCGGCGGTTTTTCATCGAGGCGTGACACTTCCATATCGCCATACGCCGTGAGCGTGAGCGTGCGCGGGATAGGGGTCGCGGTCATTACGAGCACATCCGTTCCGCGCCCTTTGGTTTGCAGTTGCATGCGTTGATGCACGCCGAATTTATGCTGTTCATCCACCACGGCCAAACCGAGATCGTGGAATTCCACGCCATCTTGAAACAGCGCATGCGTTCCAATGACAACCTTCGCGCGGCCATCGGCGATTTGCGCAAGGATTTCTTTTCGGCTCGCGGATTTATCGCGGCCCGTAAGGATGACGAACGGAATACCCGCGGCCTCGAGCCATGGGGCAAAGCTGAGCGCGTGCTGGCGCGCCAGTATTTCCGTAGGCGCCATGATTGCGGCCTGCGCGCCGTTTTCTATGACATTCATCATGGCAAGCGCGGCGACAATGGTTTTTCCCGATCCCACATCACCTTGCAACAAGCGAAGCATGCGCAGCGGTTCTTTCATATCATCATCAATTTCCTTGATGGTGCGTTTTTGTGCGTTGGTAAGTTCAAATGGCACAGCGGACATAAGTTTTTTGCGCAACGTACCCTTTGGCACAAAGCTCCGCCCGTTGATGCGGCGTTGTTTTATTCGCACGAGGGCAAGCGAAAGTTGATTGGCCAGCAATTCATCATAGGCGAGGCGGGAGCGGGAAACGGAAGAGGCTTCCAGATCAAGCCTGCCGTGCGGATTGTGCAGATTGGTTACCGCATCTTTCCAGTCCGGCCATTTATGCAGTTTTTTAAAAGCGGGGTCGCACCATTCTTCCAGCGTCGGTAAAAATACAAGCGCGCCCGTCACGGCCTTGCGCACGGCTTTGTTGGTCAATCCCGCGGTGAGCGGATAGATCGGCTCCACTATTTCGATATTTTCTTTGGTATCGGCGATGTAATCGGGATGCACCATCTGGCGATAGCCTTGATAGACTTCCACGCGCCCGCTGACGAAAACCTTTTTGCCGACGGGCAATTGTTTTTCCGTCCATTCCATGTTGGCGTTAAAAAATATGAGATTGATCGCGCCGGTATCGTCCGTACACCAGACCTTGTAAGGCATGGAACGTTTGGGCGGCGCGTTGTGTTTCATCACGGTGATTTCGAGCGTGGCGATTTTGCCGTCTTCGGCACCCACGATTTTGGGGGAATAGGAACGGTCCACGAAATCAATCGGCTTGTGCCACAGCAAATCGAGAATCTTCCCGCCGCCGATCAGATTTTCAAAAAGCTTCGCGTTTTTGGGCCCCACGCCGCCAAGGACGGTGAGGGATCGAAAAAGCGGATCTAGTGAAAATGGCCGTGGCATCGCATTTAAAACTAAAGTATGAATGTTTCCATGACTTTAGAAGAACTGGACAACAGACGCAAACGCCTTATTTTCCGTTCGTGGCACCGCGGAATGCGCGAAATGGACCTGATTATGGGGACATTCGCTGATGTTAATGTTTCCGATATGGATGTGGCTGCGCTCGACCTTTACGAAAAGCTGCTTGAGACGCCCGATCCGGATGTTTATGACTGGATTTCGGGACAAAAGCCCGTGCCCGCCAATATGATGAACCTCGTGATAGAAAAATTGCTCGCCCACAACTATGCAGAATACCGCGCCAAAAATGACCTCTGATGCGCGTCCCGTGATTTTCGGAGCGCCCGAAGGGCAGGATGCGCGCATCCTCGCCGACATGGCGCGCGACCTCGCCAAATCGCGCCGCGTGCTCATGCATATCGCAACGGATGATCTGCGCGCAAATTCCCTTTGCGAACTGCTCGGATTTTTCGCGCCCGATGTTCAGGTGGTTTACATGCCTGCATGGGATTGTTTGCCTTACGACCGCGTGTCGCCAAACCCAGATATTGTTTCGCAACGTGTGGCCGCGCTGTCGCAACTGATTGCGTGGAAGCAGAGCGATAAATATCTGCCGCGCATTTTGATCACGACGGTGGGGGCGGCATTACAACGTGTCACGCCGATTTCCGCACTGGAACAATCCGGTTTTTCCGTCAAGGTCGGCGAACGCCTATCGGTCAAGGATTTGCAGGATTATCTGGTAAGAAACGGGTACACCCGCACGGACACGGTGCGAGAACACGGCGAATTCGCCATCCGCGGGGGCATTATCGATCTGTTTGCACCGTCGCAGGAATTGCCCGTGCGGATGGATTTGTTCGGCGACGATGTGGAAAGTATCCGCTCTTTCGATCCCGCGACACAGCTTACCGAAAACAAAGTCGATCAATTCACACTCAAACCCGTCGCAGAATTCTTCCTCGATGAAGAATCTATTCAAAAATTCCGCGCAGGATACCGCGAAACTTTCGGCGCCGTTACGGGCGGAGATCCGTTATACGAAGCCGTATCCGAGGGGCGCAAATATAACGGTATGGACCATTGGATTTCGCTGTTCTTCGACAAGATGAACACGCTGTTCGATTATGTCCCGCAATATTCGGTCACGTTCGACCAGCTTTCGGTGAATGCGGCGAAAGAGCGCCGCACGCAGGTAACGGATTTTTACGATGCGCGCAAAACGCTCGAAGAATCCTTCAAGAAAAAAGGCAAAAAGAAAGACAGCGATGTTTCTTTGACGGGAACGGTCTATCACGCCCTGCCACCCGCCAAATTATATTTGAGCGAAGACGAGTGGGACATTCTGACCGCCAACGCGCCCCAGTTGCTGCCGTTCGGTTCTCCTGATGAAGGTGCAACCGCAAGAAAAGGGCGCGATTTTGGCGATATCCGTGCATTGCCCGAAGGTGATTTGTTCGGCGAACTGCGCATGCATATCGCATTGCTGGCATCCGAGAAAAAGAAAATACTGATCGCCTGTTATTCCGAAGGATCGAAAGAACGCCTGAAAGGCATGATGGACCATGCGCTGATCCCGCCGCTTGCGGAGATGGTGATCCTCGGCCTCGAACATGGTTTCGTCTCGAACGATCTCGCGGTTCTGACGGAACAGGATATTCTGGGTGATCGTCTGACGCGCAGGCAAACGCGCCGCAAAAAATCCGACAATTTCCTGACCGAAGTATCCTCGCTCAAGGAAGGCGATCTTGTCGTCCATCTCGATCACGGTATCGGGCGGTTCGAAGGCCTCGAAACGCTCAAAGCGGGCGGATTGCTCCATGATTGTTTAAAAATTACCTATGACGGCGGGGACAGATTGTTCGTGCCCGTCGAAAATATAGAAGTGCTGTCGCGTTTCGGCTCCGACGAAGGCTTCCAGCAACTCGACAAACTCGGCGGGGCAGGTTGGCAGGCAAGAAAAGCCAAGGTCAAAAAAGATTTGATGGTGATGGCCGAAGGTTTGCTCGCCATTGCTGCGCAACGTCTTCTCAAAAAAGGCGAGAAGCTTTCTGTGGATGCGGATTCATACAATTTGTTCGCCATGCGATTCCCGTATCAGGAAACCGAAGATCAATTAAAGTCTATCAACGATGTCATCGGCGATTTGAACGGCGAACAGCCGATGGATCGTTTGGTGTGCGGGGATGTAGGGTTCGGCAAAACCGAAGTGGCGTTGCGTGCCGCGTATGTCGCCGCCATGGCAGGATCGCAAGTAGCCGTGGTGGTGCCGACGACATTGCTATCTCGCCAGCATTACAACAATTTTGCCACGCGGTTCGCAGGCACGGGCCTGCGTGTCGAGCAGTTGTCCCGCATGGTTACGCCCAAGGAAGCCAAGGCGACGCGTGACGGATTGGCCAACGGCAGCGTCAATATCACCATCGGCACGCACGCGTTGTTCGCCAAAGACACGAAGTTTTCTCACCTGGGCCTAGTCATCGTCGATGAAGAACAACGTTTCGGCGTGAAACAAAAAGAACGTTTGAAAGAAATCAAAGCGGATGTGCATGTGTTGACGCTTTCCGCCACGCCGATCCCGCGCACATTGCAAATGTCGCTTACGGGCGTGAAGGACATGTCGCTGATCACCACGCCGCCCGTGGACAGGCTCGCCATCCGCACATTCGTTTTGCCATTCGATCCGCTTGTCATCCGCGAAGCGATCATGAGAGAACATTACCGCGGCGGGCAGACTTTCTATGTGTGTCCGCGCATCGGCGACATGGAAGACGTCGAAAAAACGCTTAAAGAACTCGTCCCCGAAGTAAAGGTTATTGCCGCGCACGGCCAGATGACGCCCACAGAACTCGAAGACCGCATGACGGCGTTTTATGAAGGGCAATACGATGTTCTGCTCGCCACCAACATCATCGAAAGCGGGATCGATATCCCCCGCGCCAACACGATGGTGATTCACAGATCTGATATGTTCGGTCTGGCGCAGCTTTACCAAATCCGTGGGCGTATCGGGCGCGGCAAGGTGCGCGCCTATGCTTACCTGACGTACGAACCTGCGCAAAAACTCACGGCGCAGGCGCAAAAGCGTATGGAAGTCATCGAAACGCTTGACACGCTCGGTGCGGGGTTCCAACTCGCAAGCCACGACATGGATATTCGCGGCGCGGGAAATTTATTGGGCGAAGAACAATCAGGCCATATCAAGGAAGTCGGCGTCGAGCTCTACCAACAGATGCTCGAAGAAGCCGTCTCCGCCGCACGCGCGGGCGTTTCCGTGGAAGAGATCATCGCCGAGCAATGGTCGCCGACCATCAATCTCGGCACATCCGTTCTCATCCCCGAACATTACGTCGAAGATCTGGGCGTTCGCATGAGTCTGTATCGCCGACTGGCCGATCTGGACACGCCGTCCGATATCGAAACCTTCGCCGCCGAACTGATCGACCGTTTCGGCAAAATTCCCGACGAGGTCGAAAACCTGCTCGACATCGTGCGCATCAAACAATTTTGCCGCACGGCCAATGTCGACAAAGTGGAGGCGGGGCCGAAGGGCGCGGTCATCGGATTCAGGGGTGATGCGCCTCCGAATATCGGCAAGCTTCTGGTCTGGCTGAATGAGGCCCGCGGAACCATAAAATTGCGGGCAGATCAAAAGCTTGTGGCCGTTCGTTCATGGGATTCCGTGCCCCAGAGGGTCAAGGGCATCCAGCAGCTCATGAAAGAGTTGGCGGGGCTGTCCGCGTAGGGTATAATTACCAAGTACCATAATAAAAGGACGCCCCCATGAACCGCGAATACGCAGAAAAGCGCATCCGTGACGCCCTGAAAGCCAGCGGCGGTAACGTTACCGCGGCCCGTCAGCAGGTGATCGCTTGGGCGTTCGATGATGCCAAACTCCTCCATGAACTGGTCGCCCCGCACATCACGGGTATCGTCGCGCACGCGGTGAACCATGTCGTGAACACCAAAGACAAACCGCGCCCCGCGGCGCCGCCCGCGCCCAAACCTTTGGCCAAGGATGCCAAGCAAGACCCGTTCGGCATGGAAATCCTGAAAGCCATCGCGCTCGGCAACCCCGCGCAGTTTGGCCTCGAAAGCGGCGTGTCGATCAAAAAACAAGCGGCGTCCCAACGCCATATCGACGCCATCCGCCAGATGGTTTCCAAAGACAAATCCGGCAAGTAGGCCATGATCATCCTGTTTCGTCACGGCGAAAGCACGGCAAACGCCGCGAAACTTATTGCATCCGATTTAAAAGGACTAGGCGGCACGGCGGGATTGACCGATGTGGGCCATGTGCAGGTGCGCCAATCCGCCCGCAATCTTTTGCAAACGCTCCCGCAAATCGAAACCGGTTACGCGATTTTTTGTTCGCCCTTTAAGCGCACTATTCAAACCACGTTGGAAATCAGGACCGTTCTGGGCATTCCCAAAACGTCGAAAGAAGACGATCGTTTGCGTGAACGTTTCTTCGGAAAATTCGAAGGCAAAAGCGCCGAGAATTACGAGAAGGTGTGGGAGCGCGACCGCGCGGAAAAAAGCGTTTCGGATTGGAGTGTGGAAGAATTGGCGGACGTGCAGGCCCGCACCCAAAGCCTTATCAAGGAAGTGCAGGGGGATATGCCCGTCATTCTGGTCACGCACGGAGATGTGGCGTCCAACATCATTGCCACATATAATAAAGAACCGTTGTCTAAACACCGCGAAGTCGGCGGCATGCAGACGGCGGAATTTCGCATTCTCGGATAGAAAATGAACATAAACCCTAAAGAATTTTTTGAAAGCCGCGAGGAATTGCGCCGCGAATTCGTGGGAGAACATGCGGGGATGGAATTCGATCTGATCCCGCAGGGGCAGGATTGGGCATCGCGCCGTTATTTCCGCGTCCGCACCCCCGACCATACATTCATCCTTATGGAAGCCGTGCCAGACCATATCGCTACTGCGACAATGGGGCATAAACTATCGGCCTTTATCAAGGTGGATGAACTCTTGCGTCACAAAGGCATCCACGCGCCCGAAATCATCGCCGAAGATGAGCATGAAGGTTTTATCCTTCTGGAAGATTTTGGAGATAATAGCGTGCATCACGCGCTCGACCATGGCGGAGATGCGATGAAGCTTTACAGCGCAGCGACGGATGTATTGATTTCCATGCGCGACAAGATTTCCAAAGACGATCTGTGCGATTTCCCCAAATACAAGGACAGCTATATCAGCAAAGGCCGTCAACGCATTGTGGATTGGTATGTTCCAGCTACGCGCCACGAAACGAACGGTGATGAATTATTGGCAGGGTATCTGGCGGCTTGGGACGAAGTGGCCGCCAATCTTCCGCCGCCGCGGATCGGCTTTATTCACGGTGATTTCCACGCGCAGAATTTGATGTTTCTGGAAGACGGCACCTTCGGCGTTCTGGATTTTCAGGATGCGATGGCGGGGCCGTTGCAGTATGACCTTGCCAATCTGCTCGAAAGTATTCGCCGCGATGTGCCGCCGGATATCTATGATGCGATGATGAAACGCTATAGTGGCGACGATGCTTTTAGGGCTTGGTTCCGCGTGATGGCGACGCAATTCCATTGCCGCATCATCGGTCAGGTTTTGAGATTGGCGATTGTGTCAGGCAAGAATGACCTGCTCCAATATATGCCGCGCATACAAAATTACATCGCGCGCGGTTTAAAAGACCCCATTTTGAAACCTCTGGCCGATTGGTTCAAATCCGAAAAAATAGATCTAATGGCGAAGGATTTTGATCCCGCCAAAATCAAGGGCTTTATACGTCCTGACGCATTCTAGCGGGCAGGGCCAACCCCAATCCCAAGAAGAACCAGACAAAGCGTGTGTACAGTATTTCGTGGAATACCGAAATAAGCGTGAAGGCAAACAATATGAACATCAGCGACAGGCGTAATGTTTTTGAAAACTCTTCATCTTCCTTCCATGATAAAAACAGAGACTTTGAAATCTGTATATAAAACAGCGCAAAGATCAGTAAGCCGACCGCGCCCATTTCGACCAAAATCCAAAGTGCGGTACAATCGATCACGTTGATGGCGGCGTTGGTTTTGTTTTCTTGATGAAGCAACATGCTTCCCAATCCTGAACCCAATAGGGGGCGCGCCTGAATCATTTCGAGGGCGGAATTCAAAACACTTTTTCGAATATCATCCCCATCATACGTCGATAGTTTGGATTTTTCCCCTTGTAAGAAGGAATATTGACTGGCGTTCAGTACGACGAGTTCAGACGGTCTTTCATGGAAAGCCGCGACGACAAAGATGATCCCCATGAGTAACACGGCTAAAAGGCGCGACCATTTTTTGACCTTACTAAAATGGACCAATATCAATGTGGGCAAAAGAAAAAGCAGCGCTATTCCCGCAGCGCGCGACCCGTTAACCAGCAGGAATAAGGGCAAAAAGAAATAAAACCCATAGGTAAAATATTCCGGTACGGTTTTGTTATTGGAAAAGTAAAAGCAGGTCGCAAGCGCGATAGCAGCCGTACATAAAAGTGCGTAGGCGTTTCTGTTGGCCATCAATCCCGCTATGGGGAAGTCTATAAATTTGTAATATCCGATCCATGTTTGATTGCCGGGGAATATCTGCAAGGTGGTTATGATCAGCTGATATGCAAACACCAGCAGACCAAACCCCAGAAAAACCCTCACGAAACTTTCCAGATTTTTTTGGGTGGCGTTGGTGGCAACCCATGCACCGATGCCCATTATGGCGATCAAAACAAACCAGCCACCGAATTTATTCACCAGTGCCCATCGGCTGATTTCCCCGTAGTTAAAATAGGTATGGATGAGTGCAAGGGCGAGAACGGCGGTAAGGACGGCGATCCATACATAAAGATGTTTCATGCGCCATTGCGGCCAAAAACTTTTCCTGATGAGCAGTGTCGCTAGTATAGCCGCGCCCGCGAAAGGCACGATAAGGTCGGTCAGATTGATGCGAAGGCCGAGATAGGTCGGTGAGGTGAACAGCGTGACCTGAATTTGCAACGACAGCGCTGTGACAAAACACAGCACGGCGGCGATAATATTGGTGGCTTTGTCGTTCAAACGGAGCATGCAGCCCCCTTATATTTTGACGTTGGCCAGTGTTTCTTTTAGGTTTTGCAGGCTGCCGAGCTTGATATTTGCGGCCATCAGTGCAGGCATGCCTGTAAGAACGGTGGTCAGCATGCTGATCAGACCGACTTGGACGGAAACCAGAAACGCGGTCTCCATGGGCACGTTGAGCAGGCCAAGTCCGTATACGAACGCGCCCTCACGCACACCCCATCCTCCGATACTGATCGGCAGGGCGGCGACGATGGAGATGATCGGCAACACGGTCATCAATTGTAGGAAGGTAATATCGGCGCCCGTGGATTGGGTAAGGAAGAACACGGAAACGAACAAGCCCATTTGCGCGATCAGCGATATAGCCACGATTTTCCCGCACAAAAGCGGATTATTCAAAAGAACCTTTAGGTAACGCACGCCGTAACGCATGCGGCCTTTAAGTTTCGTAATTTGCGGCATGCGCAAAATAACGAAATTCAGGAACAGCGGCGCAAAGACGAACATGGTGATGACGAAAGTACTGATCAGCGTCGAGAAGGTGGCGAAGGTTTGGTTGTCGACATTTTTGGCGAGGCCGGGGATAAACAGGGCCGCCAGAACGATGAGCGCGCCGAGGGTCATCAAACGGTCGAACGCCGTGGCGATCAAGGTTTTGAAAACCGTGGCACCATGTTGAACGGAGAGCGCGATACGCGCCAGCATGCCGCCGATGGATGTGATGAAGATAAGATTCGCGAGTTGGCTGGTCAGGTTGATCTTCATCGCGTCCGTGAGGTTCATGTGACGTTTGCCGATGTTCAAAAGCATTTCCCAGCGGAAAGAGAGCAGTATGAACTGGATCGCCATGAACAGGGTGGCATAGGCCCAAGCGGAGGCGCGTATATGCTCGGCCAGATCCTCGATAATACGCCCGTCCATTCTTATGACAAGCGCAATAAGAATAGAAAACGACACGAGTATTTTGAACGGCAAATTTAAATTTTTAAAACGTTTCATAATCGATCTTTTTGTCTTAATACCAAGCAGTTCTTTATAAATTTAGTTCCTGATTCAAACAAGGATGAATTTGGAGGAAAGGGCGGAGATTCAGCTTTTCAGCGGAATTCCGATGTGATTACTTATCATGCCTTGCATTAAAGCATACAAAAAGAGGATTTATGTCGATTATCTCTGACCGTCTGGGCCGAATCAAACCATCCGCTACACTTGCCGTGACCGCGAAAGCGGCCGCGTTGAAAGCGGAGGGAAAGGACATTATCGGCCTAGGCGCGGGTGAGCCGGACTTTGACACTCCGGAGTTCATCAAGGACGCCGCGAAAGAGGCAATGGACAAAGGCCAGACAAAATACACGAACGTGGATGGCACTCCCGCATTGAAAGACGCGATCATCGCCAAATTCAAACGCGACAACTACCTAACCTACACGCGTGAGCAGATCATCGTCGGAACCGGCGGCAAACAGGTTTTGTACAACGCGTTTATGGCGACGTTGAATGCAGGCGACGAAGTCATCATCCCCGCGCCGTATTGGGTGTCTTATCCCGATATGGTTATCTTGGGTGAGGGCACACCTGTATTCGTGGAATGCACCATCAAGAACAATTTTAAACTGACGGGCGAACAGCTCGACAAGGCGATCACCAAAAAAACCAAATGGGTGATTTTGAATTCGCCTTCCAACCCTTCGGGCGCGGGCTATACCAAACCCGAAATGAAAGCATTGACCGACGTGCTTCTAAATCACCCCCATGTCTGGGTGATGACGGATGATATGTATGAACATCTGGTCTATGACGGGTTTGAATTCTGTACGCCCGCGCAAATCGAACCGAAACTCTACGACCGCACGCTCACCGTGAATGGCGTGTCCAAAGCCTATTCCATGACGGGCTGGCGCATAGGTTACGCAGGCGGCCCCAAAGAACTCATTAAGGCGATGGCCTCGGTGCAGGGGCATTCCACGTCCAACCCGTCTTCCATCTCGCAGGCCGCCGCGGTGGCCGCCTTGAACGGCGATCAGAGCTTTCTAAAGGAATGGGTAAAATCATTCTCTGAACGCCGCGACCTCGTTGTGTCCATGCTCAATCAAGCCACGGGGATTAAATGTCCGCGGCCCGAAGGCGCGTTCTATGTGTATCCGTCCTGTGCGGAATGTATTGGCAAAGTGACGCCCGATGGTAAAACCATCGAGAGCGATTCTGATTTTGTGACGTATCTATTGGAGTCCGAGGGCGTGGCTACCGTGCAGGGCGTGGCCTTCGGCCTCTCTCCCCACTTCCGCATTTCCTACGCCACGTCGGCCCAGGCCTTGGAAGAGGCGTGCCGTCGCATCCAGAAGGCCTGTGCGGCTTTGCGCGGCGAGGCGCGGGCTGTCGCTTAAAAATTCTGCTAGGCCGACACGTTCCAAAAACTTCTCTACGATCTTTGCATGGATGGGGTAATGCCCGCCTTTGGGCACGATTTCCAGCGCGGCATTGCTTTGGTGCGCCAGATCGATGGATGTCAGCGCGCTGGCGAACGGATCATCGCGTCCGACGACATAGGTCGCGGGGATCGTGGTATTTTTTGGCTTGGCTGCTTTGCTGAAGGCGGATATAAGCGCGCGGCCCCAATGTTGCACTTCGAGAATCTGTCCGTAGGTCGGGCTGATATCCTGTCCCGTTTTGGTAAAGGGTTCGGTAGCGGCTTTGAAAGCCAGATACACTTTTCCGAAGAATGTTTCATGCGGTTTGAGATCGGCGTTCATGTGCGCGTATTTGTCGAACACCCAGCGTATGGGGGCGAGGGAATGTTTCAAGGAAACATTCGTCGCATCGAAATAGGGCGCGATGTGCGTTACTTCTTTGTAACACTCCAAAATCTTCGCGTTCGTTTCGGGATTTTGTTCCAGCGCCTTGAAAATCTGGCCGCCCGTGGAATGCGTGAATGCGTAACGAGGCAATTTGGAATTAAATAATTTGTTGGCGGGGGATTCCGGCTCGGTGAAGAAACCTTCGCCTGCCGTGATGAAGTGCGGCATGAAGGGTAAATCGCTTTTGTGCGGCGGCAACGCCATCCAGATAACCGAAATGCCGGCATCGTTCATTTGTTTTAATTCTTTGGCGCGCAACGCGGTGTAGGAATTTAAGCCCGTGCAGGCGACAACAACCGCGCGTTCGTTTTCCGCGCGGGAAACGAAGAAGGGGACATCAAGGCCTTTATGATGAAACGTTCCGCCTTCGGTGGCTTCAGCGGCTTCGGGAAACAGGGGGGCGAAATTTAGGGCAGGCTTAGCGTCGGATAAGTTCGTTTCAAAATAGGTCTTGGTATTTGCGTTGGTCCGCAATCTATCCATCTATCACTCTCTGCTCTCAAGTCATTACGACTCAAAAGTATTAATAATTTATCAACATTTATTATTAACTTCTAAATTATTCTGTGCTGGACCGCACAAATCACTTCTTGAAGTAAGACCAGATTTTGCCCCAGCGGGAGGGCTTAACCGCCTTCATCCACGTCTTTTTATTATCGTGATGGCGCACCAGAAGGTCGCACACTGATTGGTATCTGCCACGGTTTTCTTCGATTATTGCATCTGCGAAGTCTTTTAAATTTTTCATGTTTTCGGGGCTGCCGTCATCTATCTGCATGCTGGGGAATGCGGCGTCGCGGTCCACGGTCAGGGACTTGTTGAACAAGAACAAATTGCCTTTCATTTCTTCTTCGAACGTGTCCAGAAGGGCGGACTCCGTTGCATGGAAGAAGATGTTGATGAGGGGCAGGTCGTTAACCGGGTCGACGACGCCGAGCGAACCGAAGCGGTTCCATTCTTCTTTCTTGATCGATTTGTTCGTAAAGCCCGTACCCAGACCGATCATGATGACGTCCTGCTGGGGAAGCAAATGTGGTTTGAGCGCGCCGAGATAAGTCATCGCAGGGCTGTCGAAGATGCTCCCGTCGATCGCCGTGTATTCGTGCGGGTGGGTATGGTCCGGCCAGCGCGCCTGAAAATAATGGCATGGGAAATAGGTGGGCGCGGCGGTCGTTGCCATCACGGCGTCATACAAGGATACATCGAGCGTTTTGTGGCGTGCGCCCACAATGCCGTTGATCTTGATATTCTTCATCCAAAGCGCATGACCGGCCGTGTCCATGAAATTGTTGCGCGTGTGCATGGGCGAGGCGGCAATTTCGCCCGTGTCGGTTTTGATGCGCATTTGCGCGCCGTCGATATTGTAGGCGGATATAATCAAACTTTTCAGCGAGTCATTCAAACGCGCATCGCCATAGAGCGCTTTGAGTGCGCGCCCCAAATTCATCGGGTTGTAATGCCCGTGATCGAGAATGGAGTTCAGGTGCGATAGGCGCATCGTACGGTTGTTGAAATCGTGGATCAGGCCGCGCAGATCGCGGAAACGATCGGGCGGGAAGATCCGCTCTGCTTCGCGCTCGTAAAAGCGCACGAGGTGGCGGGCGCGGTATTTCGGCTGGGAAGAGTTCTCGGGATTCCGTAAAGTCAGCGCAGCGTTGAGAATGGCGCCTGTTGAGGACCCTGCGAACACGTCGATCATGTCCGCCATACGCAGACCAGTATCCTGTTCTATATGGGCCATGATCTGCGCTGGAATGATACCGCGCAGGCCGCCGCCATAATTGAAGAGGGTAACAATCGGGGGTGGTTTATCGAACAAGAAGGAGCCGCCTTGGAAGTGACTTTTTTAGTTATGAATCAATTATATCGCCAACGCATGGCAATCACCAAGGGTTCGGTGTGTTGCGGGGCAAGAAATGGGCAGAAAAAAACCGGGCACAAGGCCCGGCGAGTTGAACAGGGAGGTTTCACGTCTGGGAGACGTAGGATCCGAAGACCCCATCAACCCGAAGGTTGCGGACTGTTTATATGATAATTCAGGGGTTTGGTCTATATAATTCTTAAGGCAGACCTGAGGGCCAGCTATGCAAAAAACGCATAGATTTCCGTAAGTCTAAAACTTTGTTTCACCAACGCTTTTCAAAAGGAAATCCTTAAAGATCCCAATACGCTTGGAATGGCGGCGTTCCTCGGGATAAACGAAGTAAATGTCCACGGGTGGCCTGACGGTATCAGGAAGAATTTGAACGATCTCGGAGTCCTTGGCGACCATGTAATCCGGCAGGGCGGCGATGCCGGTTCCGGCCTTTACGGTCTCGAAAATCGCATAAATCGAGTTCATCATCACCGTTTCATGGTTTGATTCGCCCTCTATTTCCGCCACGCGGAACAGCCAGTTGGGGTCCGCGAACGGGGCGGGCACATTGTCGGGATATCCGATCAGCGTATGCTTTTTCAGTTCCTTCACAGTCTTGGGCGTACCGCGCTCCTTCAGATAGCTCTTGGAGGCGCAGATATGGAAGTTGATGCTGGCCAGCTGGCGCTGGATCAGATCGGGCTGCTCGGGCTTGTAAAGGCGAATGGCGGCATCGGCTTCGCGCATGCCCAAATTCAAAATGCGGTCATCAAGCAGCATGGTGAGTTGAATGTCCGGATATTCTTTTTTCAGTTGTGCGAGTCTGGGGGCAAGCCAGGTCGAACCGATAAATTCGGCGACGGTAATACGAAGCGGTCCTTCACCCAGTTGTTTGGAATCCGCAAGCTGTCCTTCGATCATCGCAAGCTTGCCGAATATTTCGGACGCCGCCTTGTGAAGCAGTTCACCTTCTTCGGTTAAAATCAATCCGCGCGCGTGGCGGTGAAAGAGGGTGATGGCGATGGATTCTTCCAGCGTGCTGATCTGGCGCGATACGGCAGATTGCGAAAGATTGATGCTTTCACCCGCATGCGTAAAGCTACCTGCTTCGGCAACGGCGTAAAAAATTCTAAGTTTGTCCCAATCCATGTCTTACTCCGCAGCCTGTTTTGTTTCGTGCGCCGATTCCAGAACGGTCAGATAACGGTCCGCTTCCAGCGCCGCCATACATCCCATGCCTGCGGCGGTCACGGCCTGACGCCACAACTTGTCTTTAACGTCGCCTGCGGCATAAACGCCTTCGATGCTGGTCGCCGTGGAATCCGGTGCGGTGATGACATAGCCTTCATTGTCGAGCGGCAATTTGCCTTTGACGAGTTCGTTCGCTGGGTCATGCCCGATCGCGACGAACATGCCGTCCAATTGGATTTCGGATGTTTTGCCGTTGGTGGTGTCTTTCAAGACAAGTCCCGTAACACCGGGTACGTCGCCTTCGCCGCGGCGCACGCCTTTGACTTCTTCCACGGTTGCGTTCCAGATAACGTGGACGTTCTTTTTGGCAAACAAACGGTCTTGCGCGATTTTTTCGGCGCGGAGTTTGTCGCGGCGGTGGATGAGGGTGACGCTCTCGCAGATGTTCGAAAGGAACAATGCTTCTTCGACCGCGGAATTGCCGCCGCCGACCACGGCAACTTTCTTGTTCTTGTAGAAAAACCCGTCGCACGTGGCACAAGCCGATACACCCATATTGCGGAATTCTTTTTCGCTTGGTAAGCCGAGCCAGCGCGCCTTCGCTCCCGTGCAAAGAATGATGGTGTCTGCGGTTAATACTTTGCCGCTATCGCAGGTGGCGACAAACGGACGTTTGCTGAAATCGACGTCTGTGACGAGGTCGTATATCATGTGCGTACCGACATGCTGGGCTTGCGCTTGCATTTGTTCGACGAGCCATGGGCCCTGGATCGGGTCTTTGAATCCCGGATAGTTTTCGACATCGGTTGTTATGGTCAATTGGCCGCCGGGCTCCAACCCTAGAATTTGGATCGGCTTTAAATTGGCGCGCGCAGCATAAATGGCGGCGGTGTAGCCGGCAGGGCCGGAACCGATGATGAGGACTTTGGTATGGGCAGTATCAGTGGCGGGCGACGTCATTTAACTCTCTCGATGGGGTTTGTAAAAGTAATATAGATCGGCCTTGGGACGGTAAAGGGGGTATGGCCATTTACCCCCATGCGTAGCGGCCAATTCCCGCCGTTTATAAGCGATTATGGATTGATGCGGCGCAAAATTTCCGCGGCCACGAGGGCGGCATCGTTCAAAGGCGGATAGCCCCAGTTTTCGAGTCTGCCTTCGAAGGGGCGGATGATGCCTTGATCGCGCAGATTCTGGTGGAATTTATCAAAGCGTTTCGTGCCGCCTTCCATTTCAATCATATACACGGGTTTGCCCGTGGTGGCGGCATCCGAAAGCATGGATACGGAATCGGCAGTGACCAGAATAGCATCGGCCCAAGCGAGCATGCCCATGTAGGGATTGGCGCCTTCGCCGCTCCAAAAGAAATGCGGATGATCGCCGAGGCCTTTCAAAAGCGCGGCGCGTTGTGATTCCGTCGTGCGGCGCGAAGCTGTGATGGTCAAGCTGCCCTTTAACTGCGCCAATTGTGCGCCGAGTTTTTCCATCGCGTATTCGGTGACGGTGTGCGCCTTAGAATTCCCGCCGATCAATACGGCAATATGCGGTGAAGGCATCATCGCGAACAAAGGCGCAAAATCATTGCGTGCTCGGGTGAGACCGTAATTCGTGATGCGGTTCGGCGCCGCGTTCGTCACCAGAACATTTGCACCGCGCGTCGGATCATGCGCAGGAACGGCGACCAGATCGAAATTTTTCGGATCGATGCGTGGGTCCTGTAATTGCACCGTGAAAGTCTTTCCGGCGCTTTTGCGTTTGATGTAACGTGCAGCCGCAACGCTCTTGCGACCCGAAGCGATCAACAGATCAGGCCAAGGGCCGGTGAGGGGCGTGTCGAAGGAGCATGCACATTCAAAGCCGATATACGGTGTGAAAAAAAGCCACGGCTGGCGCAATTTTACGCGCTTTACTTCGGGTTCTAGGCCCAATTGTTCGGCAACGCCGAGACATTGGTTCTCGGTTCCGGCCATGCCTTCCGTGACAATCCAGCATTGCAGGGATTTGGGGTTGACGTTCATAATTGGTTCAATATCTTACCAGCCTACAGAAAACCACTTGTAATTATGTTTCAGCAACTTTATATCAGCATACGCACAAAAGGCAGTAATCTTTTTGCGCGAACTTGTAACAATATTCCCGAAAGTACCGCATGCGCCGCATTAAGCTCGACAAAATCGATCGTAAAATCCTCAAAGACCTACAATCAGACGGACGTATTACCAACGTAGAGCTCGCAAAACGCGCCGGAATTTCCGCGCCGCCGTGCTTGCGCCGTGTGCGCTCTTTGGAAGAAAGTGGTTTTATCAAAGGCTATCATGCACGCATCGAACCGCAGGCGATGGGATACGGCATAACAGTTTTCGCGCTGGTGCGTTTGACATCGCAGGCCGAAGCCGATTTGAAATCATTCGAAGACACCTGCCGCAGCTGGCCGCTGGTGCGTGAATGCCATATGCTTTCGGGCGAAGTGGATTTCATGCTCCGCATCGTCGCCAAGGATTGGGATTCATATCAACGCTTCCTGACCGAAAACCTGACATCCGCCAAGAATGTCACGTCGGTCAAAACTATGCCGCTGGTGCGCACGGCGAAAGAAGAGCCGGGCGTGCCGATCGAAGTGGATGAAGGCAAGTAATATGCACCCCGAACTCTTCCCCGACCCGCAAGAGCGCGTAAAAAACTTGAAGGGGTGGAGTTTATCTTCCGATCACAAAACGATTTCCAAATCTTTTAAATTCAAGGATTTCAAGGAAGCCTTCGCTTTCATGACGAAAGCTGGCGCAATCGCCGACGCGATGGATCACCATCCAGATTGGCACAATGTCTATAACAAGGTGGACATATCCCTAAGTACGCACGACAAAGGCGGGCTTACCAATCTCGATATCAAGCTGGCGGAAAAGATCGACGCAATCGCGTCCTGATTATTCGAAAATAACTTCGACAATTTCATAATTGACCACACCTTTAGGGCTGCGCACGACAACGCTATCGCCTTGCGATTTTCCGATCAACGCGCGCGCAATGGGCGATGTTATAGAAATTTTTCCTTTGTCGGCGTTTGATTCATATTCACCGACCAGATGCAAACGTCGTTGTTCGTCGGTTTCTTCATCAACGATAACAACCTTCGCGCCGAATTTTACAACTTTTTGACCTACGAATTGTTTGGGATCGATAATGTCAGCAGAGCCGATGACGGCTTCCAGCTCCTTGATGCGGCCTTCGTTGTGGCTTTGTTGTTCTTTGGCAGCGCTATATTCGGCGTTCTCCGACAAATCCCCATGCGCACGCGCTTCGGCGATAGCCGCTATAATGGCGGGGCGTCTTTTATGGATGCGGTCACGCACTTCGATTTCGAGTGCAACCAGACCTTCGCGGGTGATTGGAATTTTATCCATGGTATCCGTCCTGAAAATAAAATCCGCCAAGCATGTGGCGGAGGAGTTACAGCTAATCAAGGATCGTTCGTGCCGTCAAGTGATACAGCGAAACCCCCGGCGTTTGATGGCCGGGGGTTTGCTTAAACAGTGTAGTTCTTATGGGTTTTTGATGCCGGCCCTGTTGAAGTTGTATTTGGTCATCGAGTTACCCGTGGCTACTTTGGCAGGACCAGACTTGCTAAACACGCGGAATTCTTCGATCGTCAGAAGATCATCGTTGTTAGAGTCGTTGGCTACAAACATCTCATATTCATTTTGCAGAAGAGCGGCTCTTTGAAATTCGTTGAAATTCAAGGCCCCATCGCCGCTTGTGTCGGCACGACGGAATTCCGCATCACGATCATTGTAAATGGTTTCCGTATTAACGTAACCGACCACTTTTCTTACTTCACGAGCGAAAGAGGGGGCGGCTACGGTGATTGCGATGGCGGCAACGCCAAGGCCAAGCATGAGTTTTTTCATGATATTTCTCCTTAAAAGTTAAATTAACAAAGCAATGTGCTGCACCAACTTTTAAGGGGCGGAAAAGTTCCTCTATTCCGCCGCTTCTCGTTCCGTATCTTCTTCCTTACGGAAAAATTCCTGAAGGGATTTTACCTCCATATCGCGGTCTTTCATGGACTGGATAGCCTGAACACCGGCGCGCGCCGCCGTAAGAAGCGTGTAATGCGGAATTTTATAGGTAAGGGCCATGCGGCGGATCGAAAGCCCGTCGGCCAAAGCCTGAGGCCCTTTCGTGGTTGTGTTGATCATGAAGTCGATATCACCGTTGATGATGGAATCCACGATGTGCGGACTTCCTTCCATCACCTTGTTCACGCGTGTGACTTCGAGTCCTTTTTCTTTCAGCAGACGCGCCGTGCCGCCCGTGGCGACCAATTTGAATCCGAGTTCCATCAATTCAAAAGCGATGGGAATCAATTTTTCTTTGTCGCTGTCTTTGACGGACAAAAACACGGTACCTTCGGTGGGAAGGATGGTGCCCGCCGCCAACTGCGATTTGGCGAAGGCCTGCGCGACGTCTTTGTCGATGCCCATGACTTCGCCCGTCGATTTCATTTCGGGGCCGAGTAGAACATCGGTACCTGGGAAACGAGAGAAGGGGAACACAGGTGCCTTTACGCAAGTATGATCCATCGACATGCCGACGAGCAGCTCAGAGAAGTCCGAGAGAGCTTCGCCCGCCATGATACGCGCGGCGATTTTGGCAACGGGCACGCCCGTGGCTTTGGCGACGAACGGCACCGTGCGCGATGCACGCGGGTTTACTTCAAGAATGTAGATGTCATATTCGCCTGTGACTTTGTTGTGTTTCAACGCGAACTGGATATTCATTAAGCCTTTGACTTTGAGAGCCTTGGCCAGTTTGATGGTTTGCGCTTCGAGTTCCTTTACGGTTTTAAAGGGCAGGGAGTGTGGCGGCAGAACGCAGGCGGAGTCCCCCGAATGCACGCCGGCCTCTTCGATATGTTCCATGATACCGGCGATGTAAACGGTTTTACCGTCCGACAATGCATCGACATCGATTTCCATTGCGCCTTTGAGATAGCGGTCTAGCAGAACGGGGTTCTTGCCCGATACCTGCAAAGCACGCGCCATATAGGATTTCATTTCATCGAACGTCTGGACGATTTCCATGCCTTGCCCGCCCAGAACATAGGATGGACGGATAACGATCGGGAAGCCAATCTCTTCTGCCTTTTCCAATGCTTCTTCTTCAGTACGGCACAGCGCGTTGTCGGGCTGGCGCAGTTTGAGTTTGTGCAAAAGTTTTTGGAAACGTTCGCGGTCTTCAGCCAGATCGATGGAATCCGTATCAGTGCCGAGAATTTTAATGCCTGCAGCTTCGAGATCATGCGCGAGTTTTAGCGGCGTTTGCCCGCCGAGTTGAACAACAACGCCGTGTATCTTGCCGTTTTTCTCTTCGGTGCGGATAATCTCAATGACATCTTCGGCCGTGAGCGGTTCGAAATATAAACGATCCGATGTGTCGTAATCCGTGGACACGGTTTCGGGGTTGCAGTTGATCATGATGGTTTCATAACCCGCTTCTTTCAAAGCATAGCAGGCGTGGACGCAGCAATAATCGAATTCGATCCCTTGGCCAATACGGTTCGGTCCGCCCCCCAAGATGACTACTTTTTGTTTGTCTGTGGGTTCCGATTCACATTCAGCGGCTGCAAGGCCGTTGCCTTCATAACAGGAATACATATACGGCGTGTCGGACGGAATTTCGGCGGCGCAGGTATCAATGCGTTTGAACACGGGGCGCACATTGTGTTTGTGGCGTGCTTTGGTTACGGATTTTTCTTCGACATTAACGAGTTTGGCAAGGCGGGAGTCCGAGAACCCCATCTTCTTGATCTGCATCCAGCCTTCGGCATCTGCTGGCAGGCCCTTTTCTTTGATCGAATTTTCCTTATCGACGATATTCTTGATGCGTTTTAAGAACCAGGGGTCGATTTTGCAGGCTTCATGAATTTCTTCGATTGTGAAACCATTGCGCATGGCTTGCGCGACATACAAGATACGGCGCGGCGCGGGGTTGGAAAGGGCCGCGCGTATCTCGTCATGGTCCGGTGTTTCGTTTTCACCGATTTTCATGTCGTTGAACCCGTTCAAGCCATCTTCAAGCGAGCGTAGCGCTTTTTGCATCGCTTCTTCGAACGAACGGCCCATCGCCATGGCTTCGCCGACGGACTTCATGGATGTGGTAAGTGTTTTTTTTGCGCCGCGGAATTTATCGAAATTGAAGCGTGGAATTTTGACGACGATATAATCAATGGTAGGTTCAAACGACGCAGGCGTTTTGCCGCCCGTGATGTCATTGCCCAGTTCATCCAATGTGTAACCAACCGCGAGTTTTGCCGCGATCTTGGCAATCGGAAAGCCTGTGGCTTTGGATGCCAGCGCCGACGAGCGCGAAACGCGAGGGTTCATTTCAATCACGATCATGCGGCCCGTTTGGGGATGGATGGCGAACTGCACGTTCGATCCGCCCGTTTCCACGCCGATACCGCGCAAAACCTTGATCGAGGCGTTGCGCATAATTTGATATTCTTTGTCAGTGAGCGTCAGTGCAGGCGCAACTGTGATTGAATCCCCCGTGTGCACGCCCATCGGGTCGATATTTTCTATGGAGCAGACGATAATGCAGTTGTCATTTTTATCACGCACGACTTCCATTTCGAATTCTTTCCAGCCGAGAAGGGATTCTTCGACCAGAATTTGCGAAATGGGGGAGGCGTCGAGGCCTTCCTTGATGAATTGTTCGTATTGTTCTTTGTTGTAAGCGATACCGCCGCCCGTTCCGCCGAGCGTGAAGGCGGGACGAATGATGGCGGGCAGGCCGATGATGGCTAGAGCTGCGCGGGCCTCTTCCATATTGTGCGCGAGTTCGGATTTGGCGGATTCCAATCCCAGTTCGGTCATGCATTGTTTAAAGAGGTGACGGTCTTCGGCTTTGGAAATCGCTTCGCGGTTCGCGCCGATCAGTTCGATGCCGAGGCGGTCGAGTGTTCCGTCTTCGGCCAATGCGAGTGCTGTGTTGAGCGCTGTTTGCCCTCCCATGGTGGGCAGTAGCGCGTTGGGACGTTCTTTTTCCAAAATTTTTGCGACGATCGCGGGAGTAATCGGTTCGATATAAGTCGCGTCCGCCATCGTCGGGTCGGTCATGATGGTCGCGGGGTTAGAATTGACCAGAACGACGCGATAACCTTCTTCTTTGAGCGCTTTACATGCCTGCGTGCCAGAATAATCGAATTCGCATGCTTGCCCTATGATGATAGGGCCAGCGCCAATTATACAGATGGTTTTCATGTCGGTCCGTTTAGGCATTGTCGCTCTTCTTATTTCCTGTGAGTGTTACAAATTGTTTGAATTCGTTGTTGTATTGCAAAAGCGCGCCGCTTTCCATGTCAAAAAGCCATGGTTTGATAACAACGCGCCTTTCGGCCAGAGCGCTCGCGACGCTGGGGTAGGATTTCAAATTTTCTGCCGAGAGCAGGACGATTTCTTCTTCCGCGTGGCGGAGCAATTCTTCTTGCGTGTGCACGTTACCCGCATTGGTTTTCGCTCTTTCGAGGCCTTCGCGCGCGATGTTGGTGAAAGAAGAAATTTCCTCATCATCCGTTTGTTCGACCATCGCCTTGATCGCACCGCAGCCCGTGTGGCCAAGCACGATGATTTCCTTCACTTTATTATGCACGAGCGCGAATTGTAGGGCGGCGGAAAGTGCCGTCCCTTTTTTATAGGGGCGAACGATGGCGCCCATCGCCTTGTGTGCAAAAAAAGTCCCCGGTTCGGGGCGGAAGATGGTGCCGGGGTTGGATCTGGAATCTATGCAGGAAATGATAAAGTAATCCGGCGACTGGCCATCCTTCACGAGCTTCTTCATGAGGGTGTTACCCTCGTAATTATCCTTTCGAAACAGTTTGAAGCCATTGAGTAGAAGGTTTGCCATTATGCCGCCTTGCTCGTTTTGATCATGTCGACGAATCGTCCGAAGAGGTAATGAGAATCTTGGGGACCCGGTGACGCTTCGGGGTGGTATTGCACGGAGAAGGCGGGTTTGTCCTTCAAACGCAAACCTTCATTCGTGCCGTCGAACAAAGACACGTGCGTGACTTCGGCATTGGCGGGCAATGATTCAGGCATGACACAAAAACCATGGTTCTGCGAAGTGATTTCGACTTTACCTGTTGTTAGGTCTTTCACGGGCTGGTTTGCGCCGCGGTGGCCTTGATGCATTTTCTTTGTTTTGCCACCGATAGCCAATGCCAAAATTTGATGGCCCAGACAAATGCCGAAGATCGGCATGTTCTTTGCCAGCAAAGCCTTGATCGTCGGCACGGCATATTCACCAGTCGCCGCGGGATCACCAGGGCCGTTCGATAAAAACACGCCATCGGGTTTGTGGTTCATGATGTCTTCTGCCGTGGCGTTGCCCGGAACGACCGTGACTTTACAGCCCGAAGCGGCGAGGCAACGTAGGATATTTCTCTTCGCGCCAAAATCCATCGCAACGACATGATATTGCGCGTTATCGATTTTGCCGTAGCCCGTTTTCAAATCCCAAATAGTTTCATCCCACTTATAAGTCTGGGTGCAGGAAACATCTTTCGCGAGATCCATGCCCTCTAAACCCGGCCATGCGGCGGCCTCTTTTTTCAGCGCGTCCAGATCGAATTTTCCGTCGGCCTGATGACAGACGATACCGTTCGGCGCGCCTATATTGCGAATGCGGCGCGTAAGCGCGCGTGTGTCGATGCCACAAATGCCTGGAAGATTATAAGTCTTCAGCCAGTCGTTGAAATGTTTGGTGGCGCGCCAGCTTTCCTCATCCGTGATTTGTTCCCGCAGGATACAGCCGCGCGCGGCGGGATTGATTGTTTCAATGTCCTGATCGTTCGTGCCGACATTGCCGATATGGGGGAAGGTGAAATTTATGATCTGGGCCGCGTAGGAGGGGTCGGTCAGGATTTCCTGATACCCGGTCATCGATGTGTTGAAGCAGATTTCGCCGACAGCCTTGGTTTGCGCCCCGATCCCTTGTCCATAAAGCACCGATCCATCGGCCAAAACGATGACCGCGCTTGCGTTTTTAGGGGGCTTGGGGGTAGATATATCGGTCATAAAGACGCTTCCAGTTTTGAATGGGCCACTGGAAGATGATTTAATAACCAAAACCGCCCCTGTATGGAAGGAAAAACATGTGTACGCGCGAAAATATTAACGCCGCCATGAAGGAAGCATTGAAAAACAAGGACATGGAGCGTCTTGCTACTGTGCGTCTTATCATCGCCGCCATGAAGGATAAGGACATCAAATCTCGCACCGACGGCCCCAATTCGGGCATTGACGAATCGACCCTGTTGTCCCTCCTTCAGAGCATGATCAAGCAGCGGAGCGAATCTTCGAAAATCTTCCGTGATAATGCCCGCCCCGAACTGGCCGACAAGGAAGACGCTGAAATAGCAGTAATCGAGAGCTTCCTACCCAAACAATTGTCCGACGACGAGGTAGCCAAAATCATAGGCGACATCATCGCCAACACGGGTGCAAGCGGAATCAAGGATATGGGCAAGGTGATGGGCGAACTCAAAGCAAATTACGCTGGTCAACTCGATATGGGCAAGGTAGGCAGCGTTATAAAACAAAAGCTTTCGGCATAATTATTGATGATTATGTGAATATAAAAACCTTGGCGTTTTTGGCGACTCCTCTTTAAACATAAAGCATGGCTATTCCTCCGCGATTTCTTGATGAATTGCGCTCGCGTATCACTTTGTCCGATATCATCGGCAAGCGCGTGCGGCTGACCCGCGCGGGGCGGGAATTCAAGGCGTGTTGTCCGTTCCACAATGAAAAATCACCGTCATTTTACGTGAACGACGACAAACAATTTTATCATTGCTTCGGATGCGGCGCGCACGGATCTGTCATCGATTTCGTCATGCGCCATGACAATCTGTCTTTCCCCGAGAGCGTCGCAACGCTCGCGGCAATGGCAGGTCTGCAGGTTCCGCAAAGTTCGCCCGAAGACATCGAAAAAGCGAAAAAAGAAAAATCGCTCTACACGCTGATGGACGATGCGGCGAAATGGATGGAGGCGCAATTGCGCAACCCGTCCAATAAAATTGCGTATGATTATATCCGTGAGCGTGGCGTGCCCGAAAATGTGCTCTCTGCGTTCCGCGTAGGTTATCTTCCCAAGGATATGCAATCCTTGCGCAAACATCTTACCATGCTCGGCTACACCGACGCGCAGATGATCGAATGTTCGCTTTTGAAAACTTCCGAAAAATCGAAAGAGCCCTATGCGTTTTTCCGCGAGCGCGTGATGTTTCCCGTACCTGATAGAAGAGGGCGTATCGTCGCGTTCGGCGGGCGCATTCTGCCAGATCATTTGCGTGCGCCGGACCGCGGTGATTTCAAGCCGCCAAAGTATATTAACTCCTCCGACACACCACACTTCCACAAAGGCAAGATGCTTTACGGCGAACCGCATGCCCGCATGGCGGCAGCGGACGGCCAGCTTGTCGTGGTGGTCGAAGGCTATCTCGATGTTATCGCATGTTTCCGCGCAGGATTTCGCGGGGCGGTCGCGCCCCTTGGCACCGCGCTCACCGAAGAGCAAATCCTCGTTCTGTGGAAGATCATCCCAAGTGAAGAAAAGATTCCAATTCTCTGTTTTGATGGAGATAATGCCGGACGTCGTGCGGCCTCTAGAGCATGCGAGCGCATTCTGCCGCTCCTCAAAGCCGACCATTCCGCCAAGATCGCATTTCTGCCTGAAGGGGAAGACCCAGACACGCTCATCAAGATCAAAGGAAAGGAAACCTTCGGCACGGTTTTGCAAAGCGCAATGAATCTCGTCGATTTCCTGTGGTACGACCACACGGACGGCAAAGCGTTCGATACCCCTGAAAGCCGCGCGGGACTGTCCAAAACGCTGGAAGAGATTTGTTCGCGTATCACCGACCGCACGGTCCAGCATTATTACAAAGAGGCGTTTCGCGAGAAAATCCGCAAAGCCTTTGCCCCCCAACCGAGCCAGAAACAACCATGGCAGCCGCAAGCCCAGCAGCCGTGGGGCGTGAGAAAGTTCGGGAAACAGCCAGTTTTGCAACCTGTGGCACCTTTGCGTCGCCCGACCTTCGGCAAGAGCGATCTGTATGCGCAGGCCCTTTTGGCCTGCCTGATCAACAATCCCGAGATCTACGGGGATATCGAGGAAGAGGCCGGACAGCTTAACTTTTCGGAAAATAGGCTTGACCGCTTGCGTCAGGCTGCTCTATCAACACTGAACCGTGGCTCCGGCCTTGACGTTCAGGGGCTTAAGGCCCATTTGACTGAACAGGGATACGGGGAGGAATTAGGTCGTCTTTTATCAGATTCCTTGTATACGCACGCATCATTTGCCAGAGCGAATTCCGACCCTGGGGCCGTATTGGCTTCATGGCAGGAAGCTTGGAAAGCGATGCAGGCACACGGAGCAAAGGGCGAACTCCGTCAGGCCATACAGGCCATGAAAGAGGACCTTTCCGAAGAAAATGAAAACCGGCTGAATGCCCTGCGGGAAATCCGTAACATTTCAGACGGTTAAAAGACGATTTTAAGCGACTTGGGCTTTGAATTTAATGCGAATTCCGATTAAATGGGCGAATCGGTTAGAGATACGGATGCGAACAACATAAAATGGCGATGACAAAGAAAACAACTCCCCCACCAAAACCAAAAGCGGTTCCGAAAAAAGTCGGTAAACCCGCTAAGGCCGCCAAAGGCGCCGAGAAGGAAAAAGATTCCGAAGGGGATGAAGCCACGGAAGGCACGACTGCGACCGCGACCAAAGGCACGCTGGCGCAGATCGTCAAAAAACTTATCACTAAAGGCAAAGAGCGCGGATACATCACCTATGATGAATTGAACGCCGCTCTGCCTGCCGAAGATTTTACATCCGAACAAATCGAAGATGCGATGTCCACGCTCTCCGACGTCGGCATTCAAATGTCCGATGGCGGTGAAGAAGACGCCGAAGAAGAAAAAGAAGAAAAAAGCGAATACGAATCCGGCGGTAACATTTCCGCCGACGACACGGGCCGTACAGACGACCCCGTACGTATGTATCTGCGCGAGATGGGTTCGGTTGAGTTGCTGTCCCGCGAAGGTGAGATTGCGATTGCAAAACGTATCGAGGCAGGCCGTGAACTTATGATTGGTGGTATCTGCGAAAGCCCGCTCGCGATTGAATCCTTGCTCGCATGGTATGAAGCGCTTCAAAAGGGCGACATTCTTTTGCGCGAAGTAATCGACCTTGATGCAACTTACGGCACGCCCGAAGGCGCTGTTACCTGCGTTCCCGTACCGGGCGCGGTCCCATCGGATGAACCGGCGGAGCCTGTCGAAGGCGAAGAGGGCGCAACCGAAGGTGACGATGCAGACAACCCGTCTCTCGCCGCCATGGAAGAAGAATTGAAGCCGCAAGTCTTCGAAAGCTTTGCCAAGATCAAAAAGACCTACAAGAAAATGCAGACGGCGCAAAAAGAACGTCTGGAATTTTTGACACAGGGTAAGGCACCGCCTCCTGAGTTGAACAAAAAGTACGACAAGCTTAAGGCCGAAATGGTTGGCCTGATGAACGAAGTGCGCATGAACAACGCGCGTATCGAACAGCTGGTCGAAGCTTTGCACAAGGTTAACCGCGAACTGGTGAACATGGAAGGTAAACTTCTGCGCCTTGCCACGGACGCGAAAGTGAAGCGCGAAGAATTCCTCGAAAACTATTACGGCCACGAACTCGACCCCAAATGGCTGGCCAAAGTGCGCAAGCTCGGTAAGAACTGGGAAAAATTCGCGGACAAATCCGAAGAAAAAGTCAAAGAGGTGCGTGAGCAGATCGGCGTGATTTCCGAAGAGGCTATGTTGCCGATTTCCGAGTTCCGCCGCATCGCGGGAACGGTTCAAAAAGGCGAGCGCGAAGCTGCACGCGCGAAAAAGGAAATGGTTGAGGCCAACTTGCGTCTCGTTATCTCCATCGCAAAGAAATACACCAACCGCGGTTTGCAGTTCTTGGATTTGATCCAAGAAGGCAACATCGGTTTGATGAAGGCCGTCGATAAATTCGAATATCGCCGCGGTTACAAATTCTCTACTTACGCCACATGGTGGATCCGTCAGGCTATTACGCGTTCGATCGCCGACCAAGCCAGAACCATCCGTATTCCCGTGCACATGATCGAAACGATCAACAAACTAGTCCGCACATCGCGCCAGATGATGCACGAAATAGGCCGCGAACCGACCCCTGAAGAATTGGCAGCGCGTCTGCACATGCCTTTGGACAAGGTCCGGAAGGTTTTGAAAATTGCAAAAGAACCCGTATCGCTGGAAACGCCGATCGGAGATGAAGAAGATTCATCTTTGGGTGATTTCATCGAGGACAAAAACGCGATCCTGCCTGTTGAGGCCGCAATCCATTCCAACCTGCGCGAAACCACGACCCGCGTTCTGGCGTCGCTTACGCCGCGTGAAGAGCGTGTGCTTCGCATGCGTTTCGGTATCGGCATGAACACCGACCACACGCTCGAAGAAGTGGGTCAACAGTTCAACGTTACGCGCGAACGTATCCGTCAGATCGAAGCCAAAGCGCTTCGCAAGCTTAAGCACCCGTCGCGTTCACGCAAACTGCGCAGTTTTTTGGATACATAGGGCATGCGCGACCTTATAGAAAAGATTGTGGAAGGTGATGACAGTCTTTTCGAAAAGCTGATCAAGAACCTCGTTGGAGGCAAAGTTCTTTGCTATGCAAAATCCGAAGACGAAGAGGGCTTGATCCTCAACTTCCTCAATTACGAGCTTGAACAAGACGATGATATCGAATATATCCCATTGTTCACGGACGAAGACGAAGTGAACGAGTTTGTCGAGGAGGCCGATGTTCCCGATGGATATGAACTTTACGAATTTGAAGGCGATCTGTTCGCCGATCTGATGGCCGCCGATCAATATCTGATGATCAATCCCATGACGGGCGGTATCGTGTTTCAGGGCGCACATTTAAAAGTGTTCGCCACCGTCGCCAACGACGACATACCCACAGAGAAAAACTGAAAACAAAAAACCCGCATGACGCGGGAATTTTTGTGATTATTTGATCTTAGTTGAAGCTGTCCGTTGCCATGGTTTTCCTGGCAGCAGTTGTGCTTCCCGCAGAGAAAGATTTCACGGCGGGTTTTGCTTTCAACGAAGGAGCCATGACCATGCCTTTGCTGCCATCAGGGGCAGGCGTCATTATGAGCATCGTGTTTGCAGGAGGAGGCGCGCTAGGATCTTTAGCCGATATAGGACTTGCCGTTACGGCAGGAGGAATAAATGTTGGCACGGGTTGTAGATCCGAAGGCGGGATCGGCTTCGCACCTAAGGTTGCTTGCGGAACGCCCGTCGCACCGATGGAAGATATAGGCGCCGCGGCCTGCGGAATGGCAGGTGCAGGCGCGACATAGGTTTGTGCGGTCGGTGCTGAGGCCACTGTTGCGGAAGGTTCGATGCTAGGCGTCATCGTTGGAACCGTTGGTGTCGCGGCTACGGGCAGAAGTTGTTGTGGCGTCGCCGGAACGGCAGGTGCCGAGACAGGCGGCAGTGCGGGAGCTTGCGCTCTCGGTGCTACGGGTGGAACCAGTTCAGGCGGCGTTGCATGTGTTTGATTGCTTGGAACAGCCTGCGGAGGAATATGCGAAGGCGCTAAAGCAATAGCTGGCTCCACTGCTTTTAGAGGTGCTTGTAATTGTCCGACAGGAATGTAATTACCACCGCTGACGGGAGCCGATGTCGGGACATAAACTTTCGTTGGAATAGTGCCGACCGTGTTTTGCTTCACATCCGTTTGCGGCAGTTGATAAGCCGTCAATGATTTTGAATCTTGTACATTTGCTTGCACTTTAGAAGGAACTGGTGCTTCGGGAGCAGGATATGCGCCGGATTTATAATCGCCCACACTTGCCACTTGTTTATAGGCGGTATCAATCGTGCAACGCGAATTTGCGCAGGCAGCATTCATCGGCGGGTTCACTGTGCATGTCGGATTGGCCGCCATGGTTTTGCCACAACGGGATTGGTAAAGAGTATCCAGTGTGGGGAGGTTGGATTTGTTGACGGGAACAAAACCGCAATTGTCTCGGCAACTGTTGCTGACCAGCGCGCATTCCTCGTTAGTTGTGCAGCGCTGCATGGTGGCGGCAACCATCATGTCGGATGTTGCTGCTTGAGCGGCCATCGGCATGGCTGTAATAAGGGCTAAAAGGCTTAAAGTAATTCTTTTCATATTGGCTCTCCCGAAATCACACGCTATGGATAATACTGGTTTAATCGGATAAAACCAGTGTTTTGTTCCATAAGGGTTTTTCCTCTATGGACAGGGCAGGGCACAATCGGCTAAATCGTTTTTATGGGGCCCTTAGCTCAGTTGGTTAGAGCGTTCCGCTCATAACGGAATGGTCGCTGGTTCGAGTCCAGCAGGGCCCACCATTCTCTCTCCTCACATCTACTTGCACAAGATTGGTGCTTTGCGGCATAATTTGTTAAAGTATTAGTTTCTCAGTTAATTTACATAGAAAAGGTAAGCATGACCTCAAAAGTTAAAATGGTGAAGCCGGAAAACACGCTGAAGAAAAAAGTTGGCAGCGGCGGATTCAACGAGACCGACCTTATCAAAGCCCAACAAGGCATTGAGAATAACGATATTGATTTTCGCCCGCTCGCAAATGATTTGCTTGCCGAACTCAACACGGTTTTGAAGGCGATCGAGGAAGACAAAATCTCCGTAGACAAACAATTCGCAGAGATTATGTATCCGATGTTGCAGCTTAAAGCCCAAGGCGGTCTGTTCAAATATCCGCTTGTCTCCCATATCAGCCATAAAGCGCTAGATTTTTTAGAAAATATTGACGGACCTGATGGGGATGTCATTAAGATCGTCGTCGCTTACCACAATTCCGTACAGGCAATGATCAAACTACAGCTCAAAGAGGTGGAGTCACCCGTGGGCAGCAAACTTGTGGCCGAACTCGAGCAAGCCTTCGCGCGCTACAAAAAAGCCAAGGGGCTATAGCATATGGCTTATGACTTCAAGTATGTAAAAGTTCTGGTGGTTGAAAGCTCCGTGCCTATGTTCCAATTGGTCAAAGGCGTTTTGAACCTTCTCACCGTTCCCGAAAAAAACGTTTACGCTTCCTACGAGGTGGAAGAGGCGTTTTTAAATTTCAACCAGCTGAACCACGACATCATTCTGGTTGATTGGTTGCAAAATCCTGATCGCGGAATTTATCTCGCCAAAATGATCCGCCGACACAAAGACAGCGTCAATCGATTCGTGCCGATCATCATGACCGCAGGTTCGAGCCACTTGGCGCGTGTGGTCAAAGCACGTGATGCAGGCATTTCCGAATATCTGGTGAAACCTTTTTCCGCCAAATCGCTGGCCGACCGGATCGTGCGTGTTATCGAAAAGCCGCGCGAATTCGTGGTCGGCGAGGAGTATGTCGGACCCGATCGCCGCGTCAAGCAACAGCCTTTCGACGGCTAAGACAGACGTAAGACTGAGGCCACACTCTCCGTCGGAAAAGCCGCGGGCTAATTGCAAAATATTCCTGAAACTTTTTAAGGGTTTGGTGCTGCGTCAGCGGGCTAAAACCGCATATATATTATGTATAATAAGACTGTAAACCTGTCAATTTTTTTACTGGGAGAGGCGTGAATAAACGGAACCAACCACATAGGCCGCTTGTTGGTGCCACACTACATAATTGAAAAAGGATTATTACCATGATTTCCAAGACAAATTTATTGATGGGCGCATGCGCTCTGTTGGCCGTGGCCAGCGTTATGATTGCCGAATTGGCCGAAGCTGAAACCACCCAAACGGTTACGGAGAAATCCAGCACGGTTAACCCCGACGGCAGTGTTTCTTATCAAACGCAATCTGTGACGACTAAAGACCCGAATGTACCTGCGGTGGCGGTAGTGCCCGGAACGACTGCTGTGGTTGTTCCATCTTCTGCGGCTGTCCCGGTTGTAACATTTTATTACTACAGCCCCAAAACAAAAAGCATTATGGCGTCAGGCGATCTCACCAACGATGTCATCGATATCTGGGATGCGAACAGCAACCATGTAATCGATAACCACGAATTCTACACCAATCAGATGGTTGTGTATGAACCTGTTGAATACAGCAAACGTACATACCAAGACATCGATCAGGATGGCATTGCCGAGCTGACTAAAGAAGAGTACACGCTACGTCTGCAACAGGTTCCTCACTACAAAACCGTCAATACGGACTCAAAAGACGGCCTGACGATGTTTGAATTCACGGGCGTTGGCTTTCAGGATGCCGATAACGATGAAGACAATCAAATCAGCTATGATGAGTTGAAAGAAGCTTTCTATCATCAAAAAGGTCTGACCCCGAAACCGGAAAAAACCAACAAATAGGAGCTTCTCCTGTGTTCGATTTTTTCAAAAATATGTTTTTCCCTGTGATTCCAAAGCGGAATACACAGCCAAATTGGAGGCGGACCATCAACAGGACAAGGATATCCGTGAATCGCTGAGCGAAAAGCAGATAGACGGTGAACTGAAGCACACGATGGATGCTTCCGACCCCGTGGCAAAATACTAGCAATTCCGTCCGTCCCCTCTGACGGAAATGAAGCTGGCCCTCCTTTAAAGGAGGGCTGGTTTTGTTTGACATGCCCTCAAAAATGGCTATAAACCAAGTATTCCCTCGAAGTAGTGGTTGAAATATCACTCGGTGAGCTTGCTCATTCCTAAAAAAGGCAATTGGGACAATAACTTATAAAAAACCAGAAGGAACCTGACGTATGAGCGATAAACGCCCAAATTCTAAACATAAGATCGACCGCCGCCTGAACTGCAACCTTTGGGGCCGCCCGAAATCTCCTTATAACACCCGCCAAACGGGTCCCGGTATGCACGGCGCCCGCCGCCCGAAACCGACCGATTACGGCGTTCAGCTGATGGCAAAACAAAAGTTGAAAGGCTATTACGCCAACATCGGCGAGAAGAAATTCCACCGTTACTATGAAGAAGCCGTCCGCCTGAAAGGCGACACGGGCGAAAACCTGATTGGCCTGCTCGAGCGCCGTCTGGATGCCGTTTGCTACCGCGCTAAATTCATCCCGACCGTATTCGCCGCCCGCCAATTGGTTTCCCATGGTCACGTGACCGTAAACGGCAAGAAAGTAACGATCGGTTCGTACCAAGTTCGCGAAGGCGACAAGATCGAACTTACCGAAAAAGGCCGCCAAATGGCTGTGGTTATCACGGCTCTGGAATCCCCCGAGCGCGATGTTCCGGAATACATCGAGGTTGATGCCAAAGCCGGTAAAGCCACGTTCCTGCGCACGCCGAAACTGGAAGATGTTCCGTTCCCCGTGCAAATGGAACCGCACCTTGTGGTCGAATTCTACTCCCGTTAATTGGTAAGGGAATCCTTTCAAAAAGCCGCCTTCCGGGCGGCTTTTTCATGGCCAAAACTATTAGTTCGAATTTTATCTATTCTTAAAAGCCCCTTAATTAGCCTCCTATAGTCTGGGGGCTAGGGGATATTACATGGACAATATTTTTCAATTTTACGGTATGGATTGGGGCGCTTTATTCTTCGGTTTGATCGGTTGCAACCTAATCACGCAACAACAACGCGAAGGATTTTTGTTCAGCGCCATTAGTTGTGTCTGTGGTTTTGCCGCTGCCTATCTGTCCAACCAATACGGTTTCATTATTTACAACACCATTGTTTTTTTTATGATGTTGCGCGGTTACAACCGCTTTGCACCCCAGCAGACGCGGATTGTCGCGCTCGGTGCCAAATAAAGTTTCATACGTCTAAAGTTTCATTCCAAACTTGGCCGCCCTTAAAAAGGCGGCCACTTTTTACGCGCGGCGGAATATTTTGCGTTCAGTCATGTGCATCAACGCATCCGCCAGAGTCTTCATGGCCATAAAAAACAATATCCCGCCCGAACTCAGCATGACGCCTGAAACTATAATGATGTGCATGGGGATGACGCGGATATAGGGGTAGAATAACAAAAAGCCGAGATTGGGTTTCTTGTCACGGAAATCGTTTAGTTTGTTATGGCGGTAGGAATAGACATGTGCGGCAACAAAGCCTGTAATAGCGAGCGCTAGAGACATGCTGATATTGGGCGCCAAAAGGTCAATCGGCGCATCGGTAGCCAGAAAAGCGGCATAACCCAGATGGAAAAACCCGTAATGAATGACTAAGAAGCCCGTCATTTCCTTTTTGGCCTGAACCGTTTCCGCCACGGGATCGCCGCCCGATATCAGGCCCGTGGTACTGAAGTCACCGAGCGAGGCCATACGGTAGGCGTTGATGATACCTATCAGCACGCTTTGCGCCCAGTAAGTCCAAAGTATTTCGGACGCCGACCAGTTTTCCGTGACGGCCATACATATGGCAAAGACGCTGCCCGCGATAACACCCCAAAGAGATGGATCGCGAAAGGCTTTCATGACTTATTCTTTTTACCTGTCAGGGCGGTGATCAGCCCGTGGAAGGTGGCGACTTCCTGAGAGGTCATTTCCGCGCGGCCCAGCATGTTTTTCACATTGCGCATAACCGTGGGCTGTAATTCCTGCGTGCGGAAGAAATGTCCCGCGCGCAGTTCTTCTTCAAGTCGTCTATAAAGATTGTCGAGTTCGGCATGCGCCGCAGGCAGGTCGTCACTTTCGTCCTTGCCGATTTCGGTGGTGGCTGTGCGGGGTAATCCTTTGACAGCGCCGAGTTGATACCATTCATACGCGCACAGCAAAACGCCTTGGCCGAGATTGAGCGAGGAGAAATCGGGGTTCACGGGAATGGTAATGATGGCGTGGCTAAGCGCGACGTCTTCATTGTCCAGCCCCGCGCGCTCTGCGCCGAACAGATAGGCGCATTTTTGCCCCGATACTTCGCGGTTGCGGCAATCTGCTGCCGCTTCTTTCGCGGTCAGGACGGGTTTTACCATGTCGCGGATTCGCGCGGTGGTAGCATAGGTGTAATGGCAATCGGCCAATGCTTCCGCCGTGTTGTTGTAAACCTTCACGGGCGGCATTTTATCGAACGCGCCCGAAGACATGATATTGGCTTTTTCATTCGGCCATCCGTCGCGGGGATTGACGATGCGCAGTTCGTCTATCCCGCAATTGAACATCGCGCGCGCGGCGGCGCCGATATTTTCACCCATCTGCGGATTCATGAGAACGATAACGGGCTTCATTTTTTCTTGGCAGCGCTGTCGATGACAAAGGAAGGATGTTCTTCCACCATATATCCGCCTATTTCTTCGGAAGGAGAGGCGAGAATATTGTAAGTGAGGCCTACTTTGGGTTCGACACTGCAGGGACCGAAGGTGAGCGCGATTTTTTTTGGGACTTCGAGGCCGTAATTTTCAATGACTTCCGCCTCGGCCACCACTTCATCGTGGGGTAATGACTTCAGATCAAATTTTTTCGATCCGTCCAACGCCTTCACCGACAACAGCTTTACATGGAAACCGTAATAGCCTTTGGGAACGATCTGGATTTTTTCCTTCGTTGCATTTTCCGGCGCGATGATACAGGCAAAGGCCTGAACGGGTGCGGCGATCAACAGCAAGGCAAGGAAAAGCGCTTTCATCACGCGGCCTTTTTGGAAAGCAGGCGGTCTTTGACTTTTTCAGGGCCAAGCAGGGGAAGCAGAACGGGCAATTCAGGGCCGTGTTCCATACCGGTCAGGGCAATACGGATCGGCAGGAACAATTCTTTGCCCTTCTTGCCAGTTTTTTCTTTCACCGCGTTGATCCATGTGTTGAAAGTAGTTTCGTTCCACGGCGCAGGCGGCAGAACATCCGCCGCGGCCTGCGTAAAATCCGTATCGGCAACGGTTGCAGTGACGGGGTTGTGCGTGACATTCCACCAATCTTGAATATCCGCGAGTTTTGCTATGTTCGGGCGTACCGCATTCCAAAAAGATTCATCGAGCTTGTCGAGCCCCATGGCTTGCAAGCGGCCCGCCACTTGCGCGTAAGGTGTATGGTGCAGGATTTTGGCATTCAGTCGGTATAATTCATCAACATCGAATTTCGGCGTGTTGCGCGAGAATTTTTTGAGGTCGAAACCTTGAATTAGGGGATCAAGTGATGCGAACGGCTCGATTGGATCGGATGAGCCCAAGCGTCCCATCAGGGATACCAGAGCCATCGGTTCTAGACCTTCAGCTTCCTTTACGCCTTTGACGGACAAAGAGCCCAGACGTTTTGAAAGCTTGCCGCCTTCGGAATCGGAGATTAGGGGTAGATGCGCGAATTGCGGCATGTAGTTTTTGCCTTCAACATTGCTAATCGCTTCGAACATCTGGATATGGCAGGCGGTGTTGGAAACATGGTCTTCGCCGCGCACTATATGGGTGATGTCGGTGTCGTAATCGTCTATGACGGAGCACATGTGATAAAGCGGGCTGCCGTCTTCGCGGATAACCACGGGGTCGGACATTTCGCGTTCCTTGAACAAAACTTCGCCGCGCACAAGATCGTCCCATTTCGTGACTCCATCGTTCAGGAGGAAACGCCAGTGTGGCTTGCGGCCTTGCTTGGTAAATTCCGCTTTTTCGGCATCGGTGAGTCTGAGTGCAGCGCGATCATAGATTGGGGGAACACCGCGCGATAATTGCGTCTTGCGTTTCAGGCCAAGTTCTTCCGCCGATTCGTAACAGGCGTAAATGCGCCCGTCGGCTTTGAGCTTTTCGATGACGACATTGTAACGTTCGTTCCGGTTTTTTTGATTGAACGTGCGATCCCATGTCAGGCCCATCCATGTCAGACCGTCTTTGATCGCATCTTCATATTCTTGTTTCGAACGCTCGACATCCGTGTCGTCGATGCGGAGCAAAAAGTTGCCCTTGTTCGCGCGGCAGAACAACCACGTGACGATGGCTGTACGGGCATTGCCGACATGCAAAAAGCCGGTGGGGGAAGGGGCGAAACGGACAGCAACGGACATTATGGGCCTTTCATGAAAGAGGATTTCAAATAGCGGTTTTTATTTAACTTTTCAATGTTTTCACACCTTTTATTGACATAATCATAACTACATGCTTAATAAGCTTCGGTAAAGAGTGTAATTATGCCGGTTAAAGAATTAGAGCGTGAAAAAGACGTCGTGGTGGCTCCGAAAGAGAAGGTCGAGCCGCCGGGAAAATATCAGGCCGTCTTAAGACAGGATCAGAAATTTATATGCGCATGCAATATCGAGCTTTTGAGTAGCGTGTTCAATTTATCCACCCAAGATGCGCGTGACCATATTATACACGCCATGGTAATGGGACAATCTACGGTTCTTGTTGGAACCAAAGACCTGATCGAAACGAAAGTCGAAAAGGCAACCAGCGAAGCAGCGCAAGGATGCCCCGCTTTGGTCAGTGTTCATTTTACCTGCGAGCCCCTGTAATTTTTGAGCAATTATTTTTGCTCGATATTGTAGCGGTGCCAGTTGGTGATGGGATAACGGCGGTCGCGGCCAAAGGCGCGGGACGTGATCTTTGGGCCAGGGGCCGATTGACGCCGTTTGTATTCAGCCAGATCGAGCAGTTTAAAAACCCTTTTCACCGTGGCGGCATCGAAGTCTTCCTTAACAAGCTCTGCTACGCCCAGATCGCGTTCGATAAATCCTTCCAAAATAGCGTCCAGAATATCGTAAGGTGGCAAGGTATCCTGATCCGTCTGGTTGAGGCGCAATTCCGCCGTGGGGACTTTCGTGATAATGCGTTCGGGAATGACGTTTGAAAGCTTGTTGCGGTATTTAGAAAGCTCGTACACTTTGGTTTTGTAAACATCTTTCAAAACATTGTATCCGCCGCACATATCGCCGTACAGTGTGGCATAACCTACCGCCATTTCGGATTTATTGCCGGTCGTAAGCACCATCGCGTCTGTTTGGTTAGACAGCGACATCAAGATCAAACCGCGCGCACGGGATTGCATGTTTTCATGCGCGGTTCCTGAAAGATTTTTGATGGTGAATTCAAAAGCCTTCATCGCGGGTTCGATAGAAATAGTTTCATAAGAGCATCCGAGCAATTCACAGCAGGCTTCCGCATCCTCAAAACTTTCTTGGGACGTGAAGGGCGACGGCATCATCACGCAACGAACGTTTTCTTTTCCAAGGGCATCGACGGCGATAGCGGCGGAGAGCGCTGAATCTATTCCACCCGACATGCCGAGGATCACGCCCCTGAAACAGTTTTTGGAAATATAGTCCTTCAAGGATAATTTCAGAACGTCATAAATTTCTTCATCCGGAGTGGGCTGACGGACGATTTCGCGGATAGGTCCGACATAAATTTCGCAATGCGGAGCTTGGAAAATCTTTTTGCCTGAGGCGTCAAACGCCATGGAGCTACCATCATAAACAAGATCATCCTGCCCGCCGATCTGGTTCACATAGATGAGGGACAATCCATTCTCTACAACGCGCGCTGCGATCATATCATCGCGCATTTTGTGTTTTTTGGTGGAATAGGGGCTGCCGTTGGGGGACAGGAAGATTTCCGCGCCTTGCTTTTTCAAATGCTCGCAGGCGGGCGGAAACCAGATGTCTTCACAGATCACGATGCCGAGCTTGTGGCCTCTAAACGTAACAGGTTCAGGAAGCGGACCGCTTTCGAAAATGCGTTTTTCATCGAACACGCCATAATTGGGCAGATTGTTTTTGAAAACGCGGCCTTCGATCTTGCCGTTATGCACCAAAAACGCAGCATTGTAATTCTTCCCGTTCTCGTGCCACGGCGTGGTGAGAATATAGGCGGGGCCGGTTTTGGTTTCGGCGATGAGTTCCTGCGTCGCCTTCATACATTCCTGCACAAAGGAAGGCTTCAAAATCAAATCTTCGGGCGGATAGGCGCAGACGACCAGTTCGGGGAATACGACGATGTCTGCATCTTTAGATGCCGCAAGTGCCGCACGGACCAAACCGATATTGTGGGCTATATTCCCGACGATCGGGTTGATCTGGGCGATGGCAATGTCCAGCCCGGCAATCATCCCTTGCGCGCCGCTTTCAATTCATCCGCCACAAGGAACGCGAGCTCCATGGCTTGGTTTGCGTTCAAACGTGGATCGCACGCGGTGTGATAGCGTGAAGACAAATCTTCTTCGGTCACGAGATACGCGCCGCCGACACATTCGGTGACGTTCTGACCTGTCATCTCGAAATGAACCCCGCCGGCATGCGTGCCTTGTTCATTATGAACGGCAAAGAAGTCGCGCACTTCGGAAAGGATGTTGTCGAATTTGCGGGTTTTGTAACCCGTCGAGGAAACATGTGTATTGCCGTGCATAGGGTCGCAAATCCATGCCACGTTGCGGCCTTCTTTTTTCACTGCCTTGACGAGCGAGGCGAGTTTTTCTTTTACCTGGCCAGCGCCCATGCGTGCGATGAGCGACAAACGGCCCGGTTCATTATCGGGGTTCATCACATCGATGGAACGAATAAGCGTATCGGCGTCCAAAGTGGGCGGACATTTCAACCCGATCGGATTTTTGATGCCGCGCACGAATTCCATTTGCGCGCCGTCCGTCTGGTTGGTGCGTGCGCCGATCCACAAGAAGTGCGCGGACGTGTCATACCAGTCACCGGAGGTTGAATCCACGCGGGTCAAAGCCTGTTCATAAGGCAACAAGAGCGCTTCGTGACAGGTATAGAAATCCGTCTCGCGCATGGTGGGAACATTTTCGCCCGATACGCCGCAGGCCTTCATGAAGGCGAGGGCACGATCGATATCACCCGCCATTTTCTCGTAACGTTCTCCAAGTGGTGAATCTTTTACAAAATCTAGGCTCCAGTTGTGGATCTTGGCGAGGTCCGCATAACCGCCCTGCGCGAAGGCGCGCAACAGGTTGAGCGTTGCCGCCGATTGATTGTAGGAACGCACCATACGTTCGGGGTCGGGGATGCGCGCCTCTTCCGTGAAGTCTAATCCGTTGATTATATCGCCGCGATAGCTCGGCAGCGTCACACCGTTTTTGGTTTCTTTGTCATCCGAACGAGGCTTGGCGAATTGTCCCGCCACGCGCCCCATTTTTACAATCGGCACCGTGCCGCCATAGGTCATGATGATGGCCATTTGCAGGAGCACGCGGAACGTATCGCGGATTTTGTTCGCTCCGAATTCCGCAAAGCTCTCAGCGCAATCGCCGCCTTGCAGAACGAACGCGTTTCCTGCCGAAACTTCCGCCAATTGTGCCTTCAAACGGCGCGCTTCGCCTGCGAAAACGAGGGGCGGCATGGCCGACAGCGTTTTTTCCGCGGCTTCAAGCTTTGCCAAATCCGGATAATCGGGCAGTTGCTTGGCGGGTTTGTCACGCCATGTTCTCGGCTCCCATTGTTGGTTATTTTTCGGAGCTACTGAAATTTTTGTCATTTTATAAGTCCGCCTGAAAAAGTCCGTAAGTGTAATTTTACAAAGAATTAAAGTCGCTTAGTTGTAAGGCAAGCGAGGGGAAAACCGCAAGCTTTCTATGATAATTTCAATATTATGAAATATTACAAACCTTTAGAATCCCATCGACGATGAAGCCAAAGCCATTGCGCGGGACGCTTGGCGACCCAATCTTCCAAAAGCCTGTGGGCGGACAACATGATCCCCGTTTCATCAAGGCCGCTTGTGTTAAGCGGCGGATGGACCGTGACGCGGAATCTGCAACCGCTCAGCCGCTCCACCTCAATTGGTAAAATTGGGATTCCGAATTTAAGTGAAAGCTGCGCGATGGATGTTGAGGTCATAGCGGGGCGCCCAAAAAATTCTATCGGCTCACCCTGATTGTATTTTTGGTCGATCAAAATTGTAATTCGCCCACCGCCTTGCAGTATTTTCACCATATCCTTCGTACCCGCCATGGATTTGGGAATGTAACGCGCTTTTTTTTCAGGATTGCGGCATTTGTCGAGAAGCCATGCGACATAAGGATTGTTGGGAATGCGGTAAATACAAGATGAATCCGCATTGGCGGGATAATTCATGAAGAACGGGAACAATTCCCAATTGGCGACGTGGCCACCCATCGCAAGGAAAGAGGAGCGCGCACCGATTTTGGTAAGGTGCTCGATGCCGAAAATTTCTATTTTGTTGTAGATGATGTGGTGCAAATGCGGATATTCGGCGAACACGCGGCCCAGATTGTCCCACATATCATGTATGGTC
>JBEIHF010000012.1:0-55617 GCA_040381535.1 Micavibrio sp.
GGATTTCGAATGCGCGTAGCGGTGATCGTCACCTAAAATCCAATCCTTATGCCCGTCACCGATTTTCTGGGTAGAAAAACCATATATGCCGCGCTCATTCATATGCGAGGCGACGTTTTTGAACAATTCATCCAGCACACCGATATAAACGAACACATCGGCGGCCAGGACCAGATCGAATTTTTCACTGCTGCATGCGAGGTATGATTCAATCGTCGCAGCGTGTAACTCGGCATAGATGTCTTTGGCTTTGGCGTGTTCGACCATGGCAGGCGCAATATCGACGCCGACCATGCGGGACGCTTGCCCTTTGAACTGCAGCGCGCCCAGACCTGTGCCGCAGCCCAGATCCAAAAGATTTTCAAACGGCGCGGGATGAACTACCCTGATTCTTTCCGCGATGATTTCGGGCGTGTGGTAGGCGAGGTTTTCGACGAGGCATTTTTCAAACCGCGGGGCGTATTGATCGAAGAGCGATCTTACATATCCTTCGGGCAAGGTATCCGGCGCATCATGTGCGCCGAGAAATGTGAGTTTGATGGCGGCTCCCATTTTGTCTTCGGGGTCGAGCAAAAGATATTCACACAAAGCCTCTACCGCTTTTTCTTTTTTGCCGCTGAGCCGCAGCGCATCGCCCAGATGGAAATAAAGCGGCGGCCATTCGGGCACGATTTCTATGGCTTGGCGGAGCAAATCGGCGGCGGCAGTGAAATCTCCGCCTTCTGTCATCTCCAGCGCCATTTGATAGCGCCGGTCGGCTAGCAAATTGCCCGAACTCCCCTTAAAATATAGCTCCATGGGGGGCATTTTAGGCTCTTTTTTTGTGGCGGGATAGGGTGAAATCCCGTAATGATGCGGCGTTAGAATTCAAGGATATAAGAATGTTTCTCGATAAAATCGCCATTGGCGCGAACGTTCCCGAAGAGGTCAATGTCTTCATCGAAAACCCGATGGGCGGCGCCCCCGTTAAATACGAACTGGACAAAGAATCCGGCATTATGTTCGTCGACCGATTCTTGCACACCCCGATGTATTATCCGGGCAATTATGGATTTATCCCGCACACGCTTTCCGAAGACGGAGATCCCGTGGATGTTATCGTCATAAGCGTCACGCCCGTCATGGCCGGCGCGATCATGCGCACGCGTCCCGTGGGTGTATTGATGATGGAAGACGATAAGGGGATAGACGAAAAAATCATCGGCGTGCCTGTGGCCGCCCTGCACCCCTATCATGATAACATTGAGGACTTAGAAGACATCCGCCCTATCCGTCGCCAGCAGATAGAGCATTTTTTCAAACACTATAAAGATCTTGAAACAGGCAAGTGGGTGAAGCTCAAAGGTTGGGGCGATGCGGCGAAGGCCAAGCAACTCATCCTCGAAGGCATCGAGCGTGCGAAGAAAAATTCGAAAGCCGCTTAGGCGTCAAATCTTGGGAGCCGTGCGGCTTTGTCCGCCATGACGGCTTTCCCGTGTTCGGTAAAAAAGTTTCCATTCTCCCACGCCGTGCGCTCCTTGTTGATGGAGCTGTTCGGGAATTTTTTCTCATGGGCAAAGCGTATGTCGAGGCGGACATCCTGCATTCCCGGGATTTGCGTGGAAATGGGAACGCTTAAAAAATAATCTTCCAATCCCTGTAATTGCTGACCTGTCGGGAAAAGGCTGCGCGCGTTTTCAGGGGTTAAATCGGTTTTGATATCGATCTGCACGACGCTGTGGTCTTGTAACCCGTCATGGGCCAGTTTGAATTTGGTTTGTGCGCCCTCGTGCCCGAACGCGTTTTGCACCAGAAACAGCCAGAGGTTTTTGGAAGGGTCATATCCGTCCACGCCGTTCGGATATTCATAGAGATTGTTGTGATGCGAGAGCGCTCTTGTCGCTTTCTTCCACGCGGATGCCGGAAGACTGTGCGGCACGTTGACGCCGATATGATCAATGCGCACGACATGGCGCGCGAGTGCGTTTGCGGCGTCTTTTATCGCTATGGCGTTCGGATCGGGCAGGGGTGCATCCTTTAAAAAATGATCGAGCGCAAAGGGGGGGGTATCCATCCTACGTACGGCGACTTCCGCTTTGTTTAACGCTTTGTCCCACATATCGCACAGCACGCTGATTTCAAAGCGCCGCGTGCTCAGTTTGGAATCGTTGGCGGCGTTCGCGTTCAGTTGCGGCCCCGATGCCGCGTTTTCAAAGCATTCCGTCGGGAACAGGCGCGACAACGCCATGAAATCCTTGCGGCTTTCCTTCGTGTGGCTGGGCAGACGTAAAAAGATATGCATAGGGAGTTATGTATCGGTTTTATTTTATTATGTCAATGGTTTGTCATGAGGTGATTCTTAAAGGCTCGCTTTGACTTTTAAACGTTGCAAACCAGATACCTAGAGCCTATAAACACGAACCATTTGTCGTTTTGGTCGCGGGATGGAGCAGCCCGGTAGCTCGTCAGGCTCATAACCTGAAGGTCAGAGGTTCAAATCCTCTTCCCGCACCCAAACCGATAAGTGGCTTACCGCATTGCCTTTTTGTGGGCGGTTAGCTCAGCGGTAGAGCACTTGCTCGACACGCAAGGGGTCGTAGGTTCAATCCCTATACCGCCCACCATCCTTTTTCGAGCCGCCGAAAAGTTGGCTAATGCCATGAAAGGCAACGCTAAATCAGCGGTTCTAAACCCCTCATTCCGCGCATATTGCAGGTTTCCAGCAAAAGCCAGTTTCAGCACCGCGCGCTTGTGCTCGATGCGGTCGGAATTCCAGAGTTTCCAAGGCTCTGCGAGGAATGTGAGAGCGGTTCTAAGTGACTGCTCGAAACTCTTCAGCGGCTGAGCGCCAAGTGCGATTTTTTCCGCCAAAGCCAGCTTCTCTTTTGTGAGCTTTTCAACGCGTTCTTCGAGCGCGTGGGCCACGATTTGCGTCTTGGCTTCGATCACACGATCGACCGTCGTCTCGATCTAAAATACGGCTCCGAAGATCCCGCCGACCCATCGAAGACCAAGCGTGTCCTCACCGTCATGCTGGCATCGGAATACTAACGTTTCCGGCCCTCCGCCGCTCTCGCGGCGGAGGCTCTCTCTGTCGATAAGCGCCGAAAGAGATCATACGACTGTTATACAGCGAGAATCCGCCCCAAAACGCCCCCAAACGGCTTATCTAGGGGCCCAAATGCCCCGCTTAGGGGCCAGCCCCTCGGCGCGCTCCAATAAAAATAGTCGGTCTCCCGAGGCTCGGCGCAAAGCGCCTGCGCCCGCCGTCGATTTTTCTTTCCGCTTGCACACCCCGTTCTCGCCGAAGGGCAGCGGTTCAATGGCTTGAACCGCTGATAGGAAAAACCGGCAAGACGAATTGTTGAATAAGTCTACGGCCTGTAAGCGCAACGAACTCTAAGTGCAGTGTTCTTAAAGACACCCAATGACATGGCAGCATCATTTCTTTGTGCTTGCGCATGGTTGTTGCTGCTCTGCGTCGAACTCCAATACCAATCGCCCAAGGTCCCGCCGGGCGGGAACGCGCCGATCGCAACATTGTTTGCGTACATCATCGCCATTTCATCCTCTGACGGAAGATACCATTGTGCTCCAAGAGCTCTACAAAACACGGCCGCTTGATACGGCTGCCCGCCGCCGCTGAATGCCACAAGTGTATTGGTGTTCGCAACGCCACCGGTTGTGGATGTTGCACCTGTGTTTACGTAGGTCGCCGTTCCATTGTTCCAATTAGCGGCCCCATGATCGGTTCTGGCCGTATAAAATCTTCCGCCCACATTGCCGGCATACACGTATCCGCCGCACTCATCGCCGATAGCAAGCGTGGTTAAGTCGCAAGGTGGCGCGGCGCAGGGCTTCATTCCGCCACCGTTGGAATGATATATGGAGCACGAGCCATCAGATGGAGCACCTGGATTCGTGTTGCTTCCATCAGTGTTGTGAGACACCAGAGCGCCGCAGCCTTTAGCTTGCAGACGCCTTTCCGCCATATCAACCCCATTGGTGCAATCCTGAACCTGCGTCGCTTGCGCCTTTTGCGCCTCGCTCGTCATCATGCTCAGATTGTTGCGCGATCCTTGCAGGAAGGCAAAAGCAAGCAGCCCGAAAAGTGCGACTGCGATAAAGAGCATGATGAGGACGCTGCCGCGTTCGGTATTGCGCGCAGCGTCTAGAACCATGTTAGCCGATTTTCTTTATGATAGAGCGTCGCCCAGAATGCGCCGTGAATGAATGTGAGCAGAAACATCGGACCCATTAGGAAGCGCCATGCGGGCAATCCCTGTAGAAAAAGAAGCGCGCACGCCACGCTCACAAGCGTGAGAGCCAGGCCGGACAAATACATCAATACGCGCGCTTTTTTCGTCGTCATGTTATCATTGTACAACATTTGCGCCTCCGCAAAAAATAGTCTTTTGAACCTCGCACTATTTCCAGAAGCCCAACTCCGCTACATCGCCAAAGTGTAGGCATTGGTTACAAGTTTCCTTGCAACCCTGCCCAAGCGGCGAGCGTGCCGGTTGAATGGTCAAGGCCGCGAAGCGCCGCAGGGAAGCCTTGACCAGAGGGGGCGCTAAAGCCCCTTCCTCCCTCACCAAAAGCAAATGCTTGTTCGCCGTTCTTGGGAGCGGGTTTGTCCCTCATTATGCGCGGCAGTGAGATCATACGACTGTAATGCAGCGCGCATCCTCTTCAAAATGCCCCAAACGGCTTATCCAGTCGCTCAAATGCCCCGCTGAGGGGCCAGCCCCTCAGCGGGCTTCAAGAAAAATAGTCGGTCTCCCGAGGCTCGGGCAAAAGTGCCTGCGCCCGCCGACGATTTTTCTTTCCACTTGCACACCCCGTTCTCGCCGAAGGGCAATGGTTCAATGACTTGAGCCGAATCACGGGCCGCTATCTTCCCGAAAGCGCGAGTTGGATTCTCACCAGTGCATTGCGCGCCGCGTAGTGACGCCAGCGCGGGTCTTCCAAATCGAGTGCATCTTTGAAATCTTCAAATGGTTTCGCGCGGGTAGCCGCGACCGCTCATCCGCCGAAAGCCGTATCGAAAATGGCGCAGGTCTTCGGGAGCGCGTTACGTTACGATATATCGGCGTGAGCGGCGCTATCTCGGGGGTTATGGGCATGGCCCCCCGAAGTCCGGGGCGGTTTTCTTGAGATATTCATCCCATTCGGCGAGGGTTTCCAGTAGGGTCTCAGGGTTCAGAACTGCCCCTGTTTGGCCAACCATTTCCTCCAAAATTTACCATAGGAACTTGTAAGCCGCCTGTTCGTTTTCAATGGATGAGCGGTAAATCAAAATCCATTACAGAATCCGAATTCATTATGTGGCGGGCGGTGTTCGCCTTTGCATTCGTGGACAATAATCTTTCCTTGGAAGAGCAAGAGCTTTTAAAAAGCTATCTTTACCAAGTGCCGTTTTCAACGGCGCAACTCGTTGTTCTGCGCGAAGACATACAAAACCCCAAAGATGTTGTGCCGCTTTACCGCAAGATTACTGACCACGCCGATAAAAAGCGTTTTTGCGTTTCGGCCCGCGCAATTGTTTGGTGCGAAGGCGATATGACGGGGCAGGAAAAAGAAATTTTAAAACGTGTTTCGTGCATGTACGAAAAAGCGGAAGAAGGAATATTGCATTCCACCCGCAACCACGGAGACGTGGACCATTATTATCAGCAATACGCCAAATCGGGCGTGATGGGCCTGTTCAAACAGCTGCCTTTGCTGCAATTGAGCGCATAATTACGGGTTGAGCGATTTGCGCGGCTATGAGAGAATCACAGCATGTTGAAAAAATGCCATACACATCTTGATTCCGTGCATGAAAACTACCTAGCACATTTTACTTTCGCAGCGTGGTTCGGGTTGCGTTTGATCGGAGCGGGTGTCGCTAGTATATTGCACGCATTGTGCCCAGCAATCTTTCAGTCAAGGACCAGTTCATCGCTCAACAAGCTTTATGAGGAAATGCAGGAACGCTTGCAAAAAACTGGCCACCACCATCACCATGGATAGGACGCGCATCGCGATCATCGGCGGGGGGGCTTCGGCCACGCTTTTGCTTGCCCATCTTGCGCGCATTCCACATTCCAAAAAATTTGCTGTCGATGTATATGACCGCGCGGGGCGTTTCGGGCGTGGCATAGCCTATTCCACCACGCAGGAATGTCATTTGCTCAATGTACGCGCGGCGAATATGAGCGCGTATCACGAGGAAAAAGATGATTTTGCGGCTTGGGCGGCGGCGCGAGGGTTTGGGGCTGATGATTTCGTGCCGCGCAAATTGTTCGGCGATTACCTGCTTGAAAAACTCCATGATGCGAAGGTAAAAATAGACATCCATCTTATTAAGGAGGATGTGAAAGAGGCGCGCAAGGCGAACGGTTTGTATGAAATATGCGGAAAGTCATATGACCATGCGATTCTGGCGAGCGGGAATGTGCGCGCGCTGCATGTAAAAAAAGAAAATGCGGTTGATTGCCATGATTGCCCGTGGAGTCTGGATTATACGACCTTAAAGGCCGCGGGACATATTGCATTGGTGGGAAGCGGGTTGTCCGCGGTGGATGCGGCGATAGGCCTGCGTGAACATGGATATAAAGGCAAGGTGACGTTGATTTCCAACCATGCGCTGCTTCCCATGCCGCATGCGGAACCCGCGAGCTACGCGCCGTTTCTGACTACGAAGGAAGATGCGCGTTTATCGCCATCGCGCATGATGCGCCGTATACGGAATGAAATTGCCGCGGCGGCAAAAAAAGACGTGCCATGGCAGGCGGTGATTGATGCCATGCGCGGGCATACGAATATTATCTGGGAAAGCTGGACCTCCGCAGAGCGCAAATCATTCCTATCCCACATGCTTACCCAATGGAATATACACCGCCACCGGATGGCGCCCGAAATCGCCGCGAAATTGCAAACTATGAATTTAGAATTCGTGAAGGCGCGGGTGGAAAAGATTGAAAGTGGGAAGGTGGTTTTAAAAGGCGGCAAAGGCATACAAGCGGACGCTATTGTCAATTGTCTGGGCTATCGTTACGACGAGCCGGGGCGCGTGTATGAAGTGAGCGGGAAGATAGGCCCCGCATGCTTTGGCGATATGTTCGAAACCACCGCCATCCCCGAAATCAGGATGCAGGCGCATCAATTGGCGCAGGAAATTTTGAGATAGTTATTGGTTGGCAGGTGCAGGTGCGTCGCGTTGTATCACGATCAACGGTGTATCACAACGGAACGGAACAGTCGTAGACCCTGCTGCGGGTGTACCCGCTCTGCATGTGACCGTGCCGTTTGCATTGGCGATAGCTTCTTGTGCTACGGGCAGGGCTCCCGTTACTCTTCCATCGTTTTGCGCGGCGACAATCATCCCTGTGGTTCTGACGCCTATATCTGGGCTGTTCACCATCGTTCTGACGTTTCTGTTGAGGTCGCATTGCCGATCGAGCGATACGGATTGAAAGCCACCAAGCAGATTGCCAGGTGAAGATATCTGGCTTCCGGTCTGGCATTCGCCTACTGCAAGCGGTTTGGTCGCACAGGCGCCCAAACCCATCAGCGGAAAAACCGCCCCGATAAATGCGTAACGCAGCGCCATGATATTAGCTGGCTCCGGGCGTTTGCGGACCACATGCACTGGCTCTGTCAATCAGGGCGTTGCTGTGCTCTCTCCAGGTCTCCAAATATCTGGTTTCCTGAGAGGTACCTGAGCGGCGCGGTACGGCGAGGGCCGTCCATGCTGCCGTTGCCGCGGTGAAGCGATCCAGAGCGGTACGTTCCGCTGCCTGGGCGGCGGGGCAGGTCAGAGGTGCGCGCGCAACAGAGGTACGACCTTCTGCAACGTTGACGTTGATGGTTTGCTGTTGACCAAGACTTGCATCTGCTTGTGCTACAACAGGGCGGCATTGTACGCGTGCGGCTGCTGCGGGATTCAAAAGCTGTATGGCGGAGGGCGCATCGACAGCGCAGGGGTTTGCGGCGAGAGCCGCGCCGACCTGCGTAACGCCCGACTGTATTTCGTCGTATGTTTTAGCCAAGCCCTGAACGCCGACAGCCACAATGGTATTATCGTTCATTTGTGCGCCAACATTCATAGTGCCGAGTGCGGCGTTGCCTGCGAGACAGGGACGGTTTTGGCCCGTGACGCCAACGCTGACAACGGCTTCCAATACGCCAATGCCACCGGAAAAGCCTTCTCCGCATTTACCCGACGGGGCGTTGTAAATATTCCCACCGTTTGCGGCTGCGCGATAATTCGTGGTGAAGCTGTTCGTGTTCGAGAGTTGCGAATTTCCGCCCTCACCACCTTGACCGATGCCGCCTTGCGCATTCGCGTTTCCGCCTTGTGCGTTGGCATTGCCGCCTGTCGCGTTTGCTTCGCCGTAGCCCCAGCCATTTGCAGTGGCGGTGGCATTATTATCGTTGTTGTTCGTATTACCGCCTTGTGCCGGAGGAGGTGTAGGAGGAGGTGTCGGATTGCATTTCGATCTGCATCCGTCGTCGTTGTGACCAGTGGGAGGAACTGCGAAAGCGGGGGACATATCTGCAACGGAAAAAGCAGCGCCGATTGCGAAAGCGGCTGCATAGAATTTGAATTGAGACATAGATAACTCCTTAGTAAACACATTGAGGAAGATAATCCCTCTTCCGAGGGTAGTGAAAAAATCCACTTGCTATAACGATGGGGTAGGTATACACCCTTGACGTAATCACGCAACACCTTTCTGACAAATAAAGCGTATTTTATGTTCGCTGCCGCACAGAGACAAGATGACGACCCGCCCGCTATTGTTGTGATCACCAATGATAACTGGGAAGATTCACAAGTGCGTTTTAAGAAAAAGCGGCATGCGTATGATTTCAGCCACACAATATATTCCATAATTAAAAACGAGCGCGTACATGATTTTATGCTCGGCGCGGGTGTTGGCTTGGCGGGGATGGGGCTTAAGGCCGTCTTTGCATCCGCCGCCCACGCAACGGGAGCGAGTGCGCTTATTCTCCTCGGCGCGGCCACTGTCGGTTTTGGCAAAGGACTTTATACGGCGTGGAAAAATGATTGGTACAAGAACGACGAGAATAAATCCGTCATCAAAGAAGTTTTTAAATCGACCGCGCTGGCGACCATAGGCGGCGCGTTTGCGATGTTCGCGCTTCCTGGCATTGCCGAGGGATTCCAACATCTCACCGAAAATTTTAATTTGGACGGCATGCTTTCAGGGCTCGGCGGTTTGTGGCCGTTCGGCAAACCGGAAATTCCCGCCATGCCTTTGGTGTCGGCACCGCCTGTGCAAGTAGCACCGCCGGTTGTTATCGATGCGCCTGCCGAAGTAACCACGGACACATCTATCGAAACGCAAGTTGATACGCCCATCGAAGTTCCCGCTATTTCGGAACAATGGCGCGCGATCGAAGCGCTGGCAGAGCGTGGCAACGCGCAAGCGCAAAAAGATATGGCGATGTCCTTTCTCAGCGGTATCAACGGATTCGAAGCCGATGCGGACCGCGCGATGGAATTGTATCGTCAAGCGGCAGAGGCCGGAAATTTACAGGCCCAGACTGATCTTAAATTGATCGCGGAAAGAAATTACCGCGGCATGGGCGATGCCGCTAAAGCCATTCTGGAACAAGCCGCGCCCGCACCCGAAGCCATAGCATCGTCTACTGTTGATATCGCCGCTGTAGCGCCGTTCGCCGGCACCGAGTTATCCATGACGTTCGAGATTCAGGCGGATGGCAGCATCGGCGGCTTCATCCATAATGCCGCAGGCATCGTAGCCCCCGGAACGATGTTCGAAGTTCCGGTTTCCCAAGTCGTCGTCGCCCAGATCAATTAAAAGGTTTCTTCTTCGGGATCGCGGTGCACGGACTTGCGCTCGCAGGGCGCAATTTCATCGCCGTGTAACTTCACGGGATCTTTTCTGCCCGTCAGTTTTACTTCCAGCATGCGGAGCATGACGTAGAACATGGGCGTGAAGATCAAGCCGAAGAACGTAACGCCTAGCATCCCCGAAAACACCGAGACGCCGATAGCATGACGCATTTCTGCGCCCGCACCCGTCGAGAAGACCAGCGGCAATACGCCCATGATGAACGCGAAGGATGTCATCAGGATCGGGCGCAGACGCAAGAAGCAAGCTTCGCGCGCGGCTTCTATGATGCCTTTGCCTTGATGCTCCAATTCCCTTGCGAATTCCACGATCAGAATCGCGTTCTTACACGCCAGTCCCGCGAGCACGAAGAGCGATATCTGCGTGAAGATGTTGTTATCGCCCCCCGAAAGCCAGACGCCGAAAATGGCGGACAAAATGGACATCGGCACGATCATGATGACGGCAAGCGGCATGGTTAAGCTCTCATACTGCGCAGCCAGAACCAGGAAGACGAGCAGGATACAGAGCGGGAAAATATAGATGGTCGTGTTGCCCGCTAAGATTTGCTGGTACGTTAGATCGGTCCATTCGAAATCCATACCTTGGGGCAGGGTCTCTTTCAATACCTTTGAAATTGCAGCCTGCGCCTCGCCCGAAGAATAGCCGGGGGCGACATCGCCGTTCAAATCTGCAGTGCGGAATGCGTTGTAGCGCATGGCGGTTGCGGGGCCAAATGTTTCCGTCACGGTAACGACAGAGCCGAGCGGCACCATTTCACCGTTTTTGTTTCTAACGCGCAGATTCGAAATATCGTCCGGTGTGGCGCGGAAATCTTTGTCTGATTGTGCAACAACCTGATATGTGCGGCCGAACTGGTTGAAGTCGTTTATATACATGGAGCCCAGATAGACTTGCATCGTGGAGAATACATCTGAAACATCGATTCCGAGTTGCTGGGCCTTTGTGCGGTCAACATCCACAAACAATTGCGGCGTGTCGATCGTGTAATTGGTGAACATGCCTGGTGCGATGGCGGGTTCCTGCGCCGCGCGCGCCATGACAGCCTTTACGGCGTTGTCGAGCGCTTCATAGCCCAGATCGGTACGGTCTTCGATCTGCACTTTAAAACCGCCAATCGTGCCCATGCCGTCGACAGGCGGCGGCGGAAAGACGAGCGCCCGACCTTGATCGATGCCCCAAAGCTGATTTTGGATCGAACCCGCGATGGCGGTGCCTGACAAATCTTTGGATCTACGTTCTTCGAAATCCGTCAGCGGACCAAAGACGATACCCGCGGATGAGCTGCTCGTAAAGCCGTTGATAGAAAGACCCGGAAAAGCCACCACGGAATCAATGCCCGGATGGTTTTGCATGATGTCGCCCATTTTGGTGATCACTTCACGGGTTCGTTCCAGCGTCGCGCCCTGCGGCAATTGCGTGAAGGCGATAACGTAGCCTTTGTCCTGCGCGGGGACGAAGCCCGCGGGGACCAGTTTGAAGACGAACGCCGTGCAGATGAGCAGCAGTGCATACACCGTCATCATAATAATTTTGTGGCGGACAACGCCGCCGACGCCGCTTTCATAACGGCGCGCGCTCTTCTTAAAAACCTTGTTGAAGCCCCGGAAGAACCAGCCGAACGTGGCATCCATAAAGCGCGTCAGCGCATCTTTGGGTGCATCATGGCTGCGGAGCAAAAGTGCGGACATCGCTGGTGATAAAGTGAGCGAGTTGATCGTCGAGATCACGGTCGCAATCGCAATGGTGGTCGCGAATTGTTGGTAAAACTGGCCCGTGAGGCCAGAAACGAAAGCGATCGGTACAAACACGGAGGTGAGCACGAGCATGGTCGCGATGATAGGCCCCGTTACTTCCTTCATTGCCTGAATGGTGGCATCGCGCGGGGAGAGACCGTTTTCAATGTTCCGTTCGACGTTTTCAACAACGACGATGGCGTCATCCACCACGATACCGATGGCGAGAATTAAACCGAACAATGACAAAACATTGATGGAGAAGCCAAACAGATAAAGGAACGTAAATGTCCCGATGATGGACACGGGTACGGCCAGAAGCGGAATGATGGAGGCGCGCCATGTCTGTAAGAATACGATCACGACTAGGACGACCAGAAGAACGGCCTCAAGCAATGTATGGATAACGGCATCGATAGAATCGGAGACGAATTTCGTGGGGTCGTAAACGATGCCGTAATCCAAGCCTTCTGGGAAAGTTTTCTTCAATTCTTCCATGGTCGCGCGGACATTTTGCGAAATCTGCAATGCGTTGGAGCCAGGCGCGGCGAAAATACCGATGCCGGCGGCTTCCTTGTTGTCGAGAAGCGATTGCATGGCGTATTGCTGGGCCGCTAGTTCGACCTTGGCGACATCAGCTAGGCGCGTGACCACGCCGTTATCATCACGTTTTATGATGATGTTTTCGAATTCCTGCGCCGAACTTAAACGCCCTTTGGCGTTGATCGGCATTTGTAGTGTCGCGCCGTCTGTGTAGGGTGGTCCGCCGATGGTGCCTGTCGATACCTGAATATTTTGCGAACGGATGGCGCCTATAACATCCATGGCGTTGAGGCCGCGTTCCGCGATGCGGTCCGGGTTTAGCCATATGCGCATGGCGTAATCGCCCGCGCCAAACACCTGCACCTGACCGATGCCTTTTACGCGCGTCAAGCGGTCCTTAACGTTGAGGGTCGCGTAGTTGCTCAGATATAATGAATCATAGTAATTGTTGGGCGAAAGAATGTGCACAACCATCGTGATGCTGGACGATGATTTTACCGTCGTCACGCCGATCTGGCGCACGATGTCGGGTAGGCGCGGTTCGGCTTGGGACACGCGGTTTTGCACTAGCTGTTGCGCGAGGTCGGGGTCGGTTCCGATTTTGAACGTCACAGAAAGCTGTAAATTTCCATCCGTCGTGGCGAGCGACGACATATAAAGCATGCCCTCGACGCCGTTGATTTGCTCTTCCAAAGGTGTTGAAACCGTTTCCGCGATCACGGCGGGCGACGCACCCGGGAACCTGGCGGAGACCACCACCTGCGGCGGGGAGACTTCGGGATATTCGGATACCGGTAGGCGGAAGATGGAAACGAAACCCGCCATAAATATAAGAATAGACAAAACGGCCGCGAAAATAGGGCGGTCGATAAAAAAGCGCGAAAGATTCATGGCGCGTTATTCCTGCTTAAGGTTTTCTTGGGGTAGATCTTCGGGAGATTGTACAAAGGGTTCGGTTTCTTCCGGTTTTTGATCAGGTGCCGATGTTTCTTTGGGTGTTTGATCGGCCGCGGGTTCTTCGAACGGTATGGCTTTTGGTTCTTCTGTAACGACAGGAGCTTCTGCAGCAGGCGCCGCTTCAGCAGGTGCCGCTTCAGCAGGTGCCGCTTCCGGCGCCCCCTCTGTAGGCGGTGCGTCGCCCGCTTGGGCTTGTGTCTGCGCGGTCATTTGTGCCTTCATCGCTTCCATTTCTTCAGGCGTCATGCCTTTGATGGGTGCCCCGGCACGAATTTTCATCAGACCGTCGACGATGACTTTATCACCTGCGGCCAAGCCCGATGTGACCACGCGGTTTTTATTGTCGATCATGTCGCCGATTTTAACTTCGCGGTAGGTCGCTTTACCGCCATCATCGACGTAAACGAATTTGCGGCTTTGGTCCGTCAGGATAGCGCCTACGGGAACCGTGATGTGGTTTGCCTTCACGGCAGATCCGATCTGGACACGCGCGAACATGCCGGGGAGCAATGCGCCATCAGTGTTGGTGAATATAGAGCGAGCGCGGATGGTGCCCGAAGACGGGTTGATTTTGTTATCAAAGCTTTTGATCGTGCCTTCATACGGCGTTTGCGTTTCATCGTTGCTCAGCAATAAGCGTACGGGGATGGCCTTTTCACCTTCGACGCTATCGCCAGCATCTTTTCTTACGAATGCCAGATAGGTTTGTTCATCGACTTCGAAATCCGCATAAACTTCAGCTTCGGAGACGATGGTCGTCAGCACGGGCGCGGCATCCGCCTTTACCAAATTTCCTTCGGTGATTTCGGGGCGCGAAATTCGGCCGTCGATCGGTGCTTTGATAGTGGTGTGGTCGAGGTCAACCAGCGCCGCTTTTAAATGTGCGTTCGCGCCCGCGATAAGAGATTTGTTGAGTTTTTGTGAATTCACGCGCTCGTCATATCCTGCTTTCGAAATGGCGCCAGTTTTCAAAAGTTCTTCGGCGCGGACCAGTTCTTTTTGCGCGAGATCCTGAGCGTCTTTCGCGCCCGTCACTTCGGCGCGCGCTAGCGCAGCGGCGGCCTCATAGGGGCGGGGGTCGATCGTATAGAGCAGATCGCCTTTTTTCACCATTTGTCCGTCGGTGAAATGGATTTTTTCGATATTGCCCGTGACCTGCGGGCGGATTTCGACGTAATCGACCGCCATAATCCGGCCTGAAAATTCCTTCCAGATTTCGACGGGTTTCTCTTCGATGGTGACAACCGGAACCGGCATGGGCGGCATTTCTCCGCCTATCTGCGCTATCGCGTGATCTGGGCCCACCGTCTGAAATATAATGAAGCCTCCGGTCATCACCAAAAGCGTGGCGGCACCGAGAAGGAATTTGTTACGGGAAGATTTGGACATCGCTCTCTCCTAAAGGGACTTCTTTAAAATAGGTTGTTCGACCGCAAGGCCAAGAATACGTTGCATACCGGGTTTTAAATCATGTTCGAGGCCATCGAGAGTGTTGTTGATGCGGCCCATCATCATAAGCCCTGTGGTAAAGTCATGCAGTTCACGCACTTTCTCATCGGCATCTTTGGCATCAATAACGTTTGCGGCAATCGCCGAAGATATGGCGGCCTTTAAATAGTCCTGACATTTGCCAAACATTTCCTGCACCTTGGCAGATAGGATCTGGCTTTCTTCACCGATCATTTCCGAACCCAGTGCGGCAAGAGGGCAACCGCATACGCGGCCGTATTTTTCCTGCGCGATGCGTTGTTCTTCCAAAATGGATTCCGCGAAATTTTCAATCTGTTGCACGAAAGGAACATTGGCGGCAAAGACCTTTTGAAAGTAGGGTTCCAGGTCCTCGGCGAAATGCTCTTCCATCGCGGCAATGGCGAGGTCGGCTTTAGAGGGGAAGTAATGATAGAAGCTGCCCTTTTTCACATTGGCGGCGCGGCATATGTCGTCCACGCTCACGGAACCATAGCTGGAGGTCCAGATAAGGTCTGCGGCTGTATCGATCAGTTTTTGACGGGTGCCTTTGTCGGGGCGGGGCATGTCTTTGAATTCCTTGACTATCCGAAAAGAGATTTAGAGTATTGTACCGATTAGTCAACTATGATTTGGCGTTTGCGCTAAGGCCTTAGAATCATTTATAAATAAGGCCATGTATCAGTCTACAAACCATATTATGATGATGGAGCCCGAAGAGTTCCACGAAAACCCCCAGACGCGGGAGACGAATTCTTATCAGAAGCGTGATGCCGAGAGCGAAGAGGTTATCCTTACCCGCGCGTTGAAAGAGTTTCGGCATTTTCGCGATCTGCTGGTCGAAAACGGTGTGACGGTGACGACCGTCTACGGACGCGCGGGTTCTCCCGACGATATTTTCTGCAACAACTGGGTGTCCACGATGGATTCGCGCCGCATGGTGTTTTATCCGATGCTCGCGGAAAATCGCCGCATCGAACGCAACCGCGATGATGTGATCGCGATCTTGGGTAAGATGTACGACCATGTGTTTGATCTGTCACACCACGAGAAAGACGGAAAGTTTTTAGAAAGCACCGGCGCGATGTGGCTGGACCGCGTGCACAAGATTGCCTATCAGGGGCGCTCTAAGCGTTCCTACGAAGAACTCGCCAAGAAATGGTGCGAGCATTTTGGTTACACACATATTCCGTTCGACACCGATTACCACGGCAAACCCGTTTATCACACCGATGTGATGATGTGGATCGGCACGACGCTTGCGGGTGTATGTTCGGAAAGTTTGAAAGACTGCAGTATTATCGAGAGTTTGAAAAAGAACCGTGAGGTGATCGAATTCACCAACAAGCAGATGGAACATTTCTGCGGCAATTCTCTGGAAGTCATCGGACGTCATGGCGAAAAAATGCTGGTGATGTCCAAGGCAGGATATGACTCGCTCAGGGACGATCAGAAAATATTGCTGGGCAAGCATTTTCGCACCATTATCAAACCGAGCATCCCCACCATAGAATATTATGGCGGAGGCTCCGCGCGGTGCATGTTGCTGGAACTTTATTAAGATCCGTCCGTTTGCTCAAAAAGGTTATTTTTTAGGAGCAAGTCATGAGCTTAGGCACAATTTTATTGATCATATTGATACTGGCACTGGTCGGCGCCTTGCCGAACTGGCCGCACAGCAAAAACTGGGGTTATTACCCTTCGGGCGGTTTGATGCTCGTTGTGGTGATCGTTCTGATCCTTCTGCTAACAGGCAGAATTTAAGCGTTCTATTTTAATTTTGGCGCGCGTCCGCCTTCGCGGTTTATGAGCAGTTCCTGTTTCAAATCGACGGAGGGGCGTACGCCGAGATTATCGAAGTTTTGATCCAACCAATTTTTCATGCCTGCGCGCCCCGCGTCGCGCAGTTTGATAAGAAAATCCCAATCCGTATCAAATTTCGATGTGATAGAGAATTTCTTCATCATGTCGTCGGCGCGTATGGAATGAACCAATAGGTTTTTATACTGGCCTTTGAATTCATCCTTGATCATGTCCTGTTCGATCAGGCGTTTGACGAATTCTATAGCGCGCAATTCTTTCAACAATGAATCATTGAACGAAATTTCATTGATACGGTTCATGATCGTGGGCGCGCTGGTGGGGATTTCCTCGCGGTACATCGGGTTCAAGGGGATCAATATAATGTCGTCGGATTTCGTTTCGTAGAAAAGTGGGTAGAGCGCGGGGTTGCCCGTGTAGCCGCCGTCCCAGTAATATTCGCCTCTGATTTCCACCGCCTTGAACAAAAACGGTAGGCAGGAAGAGGCGAGGGCAACGTCTATGCTCATTTCCTTGCCATGGAAGATGTGCACTTTGCCCGTGCGCACGTTGGTGGCTGAGGTAAAAAGTTTGAGTTTGTCGCAGGCGCGGATTTTTTCGAAATCGATCACACGCAAAAGCACATCACGCAGTGGGTTGATGTCAAGCGGGTTGAATTGATAGGGCGAAAACATGCGCGTCATCGTATCGAACATAAAATACGCGAAAGGATTTTCAGCGGAGCCAAAGCCCAGAAATTTTTCCATAGGGTTGGTGTGCACGGGAGAGAAGAAAACACCCACCTTTGAAATTTCCGACCAGAATTCTTCTAGTTTTGCGCGGGCACCGTCGCGTCCGCCTTCCATCATGCCTTGAGCAAACGCCAGCGCGTTCATCGTGCCTGCGCTGGAGGAGGTGAAGCCTTCCACATCGATGCGTCCGTCTTCGAGGAGCATGTCCAGAATGCCCCAAGCCAAAGCGCCGTGCGCTCCACCACCTTGTAAGGCGATGTTGACGTTTTTTTTGTCCTGCTTTTTAGACATTTATTTGGCTACCCAGCCGCCGTCGATTTGTAGCATCGTGCCCGTGATGTTTTCACCCGCGGGGGAGCACAAGAACACGGCCAAATCGCCGATCTGTTCGACGGTGGTGAATTTTTTGGTCGGCTGCGCGCCCAAGATTACATCTTTTACGACCTGTTCGGGCGTCATGTTGCGGGCTTTGGCCGTATCGGCAATTTGCCCTTCGACCAGCGGCGTTTTGACGTAGCCGGGGCAGATGGCATTGACGGTGATGTTGTTTTCAGCGACTTCGAGCGCGATGGCTTTGGTGAAACCCGCGAGGCCGTGTTTGGCGGCGACATAGGCGGATTTGAAAGGAGATGCCACGAGTGCGTGCGCGCTTGCCAAATTGATGATGCGTCCCCAGCCCCCGGCTTTCATGAGTGGTACTGCATGGCGCGTCATGTGGAAAGCGGATGTGAGGTTGATAGCGATGATCAAATCCCATTTTTCCGGCGGGAATTCTTCCACCGGCGCGACGTGTTGTATGCCTGCATTGTTGACGATGATATCGACGGAGCCGAATTTTGATTTTGTTTCCTTGATGAGCGCTTCGATCTGGTCGGGTTTCGTCATGTCCGCGCCGTTGAACAGGATTTTGCTTCCCATTTCTTTTTCCATCTTTGCGCGTTCGGTTTCGATTTGCGCGGCGTCGCCCAATCCGTTCAGCATTATGTTCGCGCCTTGTTTGGCGAGCGCATATGCCATGCCTTGACCTATACCGCTGGTGGAACCTGTAATGATGGCTGTTTTGCCTTTGAGCATGAAAGTGTCTCCTTGAAAATGACGCCTTCAATATGGCCGTCTTAGACGCTCAAATCAAGCTGTGTTCCGCGTGCGGATTCAAAGGGAGAAGGGGCGTTAAACGACAAAGCGCCGCCGCTGGTCAAGGTAAACGGATCTTTGGCGTTGTAGCTGTAAGTGATTTGCGTGACCTGTTCGCCCGCCTCATCCTGAAAACGCTGGGTTCTGCGGAAGGTGCCGGAATCATCGCGATCCAAAATTTCTTCATAGCGCGTAATCGAGCCCGAGGGGTTTTGTTGGACCACGGATTTTTTGGAACCGCGCGATGTAGCAAGCAATTCTTCGACGCGTATAAACTGGCGTCCGTTGTCTTGTTCAAATGTGCGAGTGCGGCGCAAACCGTTTTCGATGGTTTCGTTTTTTTCGGATACGACGCGCGTGCCTTTTTCAGATGTTTTTTCGGGGAGCACCGCAACGGCGGTTTGCGTAGATGTGGTTTCGCCAACAGCTTTCGGCGCGGGTGCAAAGGCACGGGCGACTTGCAATCTTCGAAATGCGGCCGAAGATTCATTCAGTTGGTCGTTGACGCTAAAATCCATTAAGGGTCGGATTCCTGCCAAAAAGGTTATGGGAAGAAATACGCCTTAAAAATACAAAGAATGACTATATATAAAAAGCTTAACGCATCGGCAATCCGATTCGCAAGAAAACGCTTTAGGCCATCCCCGTCTTTCCTGCTTGCAAAGCATCAAACCCTGCTTTTAATTAGGGGTATGAATACGAAAACCCGCCAAATCCTGTCCTATGTGCTGTGGCCCGCCCTGCTTGCGGCCTGCATCGTGGCGACCGTGTTCGGGTTCAATTCCACCCATCCTATTCTGGCCTTCAACCTGACGTACTTAAGCCTTGCGCTGGCGCTGGCCTATCTGGAATGGAAGATGCCGTTCGAGCCGCAATGGCGTAACAATGACGGGCAGATTTTTGCCGACATCGCGCACACGCTGGTTAGCAAAGGCGTGGTGCAGGGGTTGGTCGCGTTCGCGGGTGTGTTCGGCCTTACGACGATCGTCACGAGCGTGGCGGAGCCGGGCTACGGCATCTGGCCGCGCGATTGGCCTTTGTGGATTCAAGTCATTCTGGGATTGGTGGCAGCGGAGTTCGGTTTGTATTGGGCGCACAGGCTTTCCCATGAATTTCACCCTTTGTGGCGTTTCCACGCCGTGCATCATTCGGTCACGCGTCTGCATATCATCAACACAGGCAGATTCCATTTCATCAATTCGCTGGTCAGTATTCTGATGGGTGTGGGCGTTCTGCTTGCGCTTGGCGCGCCGATGGAAGTCGTGCTCTGGCTGTCCGCCGTTACCGCCTATATCGGGATGATGACGCATTGTAACGTGGAGATGAATTTCTTCTTTCCGTTCTCGCATATCTTCAACACGCCCGAGCTGCACCGTTGGCACCATTCGAAAGTACTTCGCGAAGGAAACAAGAATTATTCCGAAAATATCATGATCTGGGATCTGGTTTTCCGCACGCATTTCATCGATTCGAAAAGACGCCCGCCCATCAAGATCGGAATCACCCAAAAGATGCCCGATAAATTTCACGAACAGCTTGTGTGGCCGTTTAAGGACTTAAGCCTGAAATTCAAGCCTTATGACCGGAAACCCGCCCCCCCGGTGCCCCCGCAAGCCGCCGAATAAAGGCGGAATTTGCACAAACCTGCCATATTTTCATAAAATATTAAGAGAGAGAGCATATGTTAGGGGTAAGCCAATAGGGCTTATATCGCCGTGTGTTTAAGGGGGCCTTTCCGAAGTGTTTGAACGTTGCGAATTCATAATGGGACATGACAACAGCATGGTAATCGTGCTGCCCGGCATGCTGCCGTTGGAGCCGCAACCGTACACCGTTTCGGCTACGCCCACGCACATCAAGATCAAAGCCGGTTACGACCAGATCGCGCTGTTCCCTTATCACAACGAGGAAGTCTTCCAGCGCTTGATCCATTTCAGCCAAGTCGGCATCGTGGAATATCCGCCGGGTGAGTCCTTCCCCGCCTGCATAACAGCAGTTGCTTATGTAGAAACGAGGACACAATGATTCCGATAGTAGGCGAACCGCTGGGCTCAGGGCCTGTAACCGTTTCCGCATCCGATGGCGCGGTGCGCCAGGACTTGATGTCCAACCTTGCAGGAAGCGGCACCCAAGCGAGCATAGATGTTTCCAACGCTGCCCCCGCTGTAGATCAAGGCATCGCAGGCTTGGTGAGACCCAACATTGCGCCGCGTGCCAAGGGTTTGGACCAGTAAGAGCACCATCATACGTTGACTGTGAAGAGCGATTCCGTCATACATAGGCAGGACGGAATTCTTCGTTTCAGGCATCATTCATTAGCAAAAAAACGGCATTCATCACCGGTATCACGGGCCAGGACGGAGCCGTTCTGGCCGAAATCCTGCTCGAAAAAGGATATCGCGTTTGCGGTGTGCGTCCGTATCTTCCAGTCGATGATACAGAGCGGCTTTATTCGTCGCCGCATAATGTGGAATTGTTCCACAGCGATATGTCGGATTGCGCGAGCCTGATACGCCTTTTGGAAAAAACAAAACCCGATGAAGTGTACAACCTCGCGGCGATGAGCGATGTGCAAGTCAGTTTCTCGATGCCCGAACACACCGCGAATGTGAACGCGATCGGCCCCGTGCGTATTTTGGAATCGATGCGCACGCTCGGTATGGGTGAAAACGTGAAATTCTATCAGGCGTCTTCTTCGGAAAATTTTTGGCAACGCACCCGCCCCGCAACATGAGGGCACGCCGTTCGGACCTTGCAGCCCTTATGGCGCGGCGAAGCTTTATGCCTACTGGATGGTGCGTATGTACCGCGATGCGTTTGGATTTCACGCCGGCAACGGCATTTTGTTCAATCATGAAAGCCCGCTGCGTGGCGAACAGTTTGTAACGCGCAAGATCACCAAAGCCATTGGCGAATTCGTTATGGGCCGTAAGGAGCCTTTAAAATTGGGCAATCTCGAAGCCCGGCGCGATTGGGGCCACGCTAAAGATTACATGCTCGGCGCGTGGATGATGCTCCAGCAAGACAAGCCCGATGATTATGTTCTGGCGACAGGCGAAACGCACAGCGTGCGCGAATTCGTCGAGCGCGCTTTTGAATATGCAGGCCGCCCGATCGTCTGGCACGGCGCGGGGGAACGCGAAACCGGCCATGACAAATTCAGCGGGCAGATGCTGGTGACCATAGATCCCGAAATGTTCCGCCCGAAAGAGATCAATTGTTTGATAGGCGATTCCACGAAGGCGCGCGATATTCTTCATTGGGCGCCGAAATATTCCTTTGACGATCTGATCGCTGAAATGGTGGAAGCGGACGTTCCCAAAAGCATCAGAAAGAAAATCTATGGCTGATAGTTTTTTCCCGCTGGACGACAAAATCGTCTGGGTGGCCGGAGAAACAGGCATGGCTGGGCGCACGAGCACCCGCGCCCTGGGGAAACGTGCTTAAGAAGAGAGTGGTCCGATTTTACGCATCGTTACGAAGGTCAAATCCCCGCCATAGGAAATCTGCCCCGACATTTGGATGCGCTCATCCTTGCGGGCCAGTTTCAAAACGGTTCTGTAGGTAACGGATTGCCGCGTGGGCGATCCATCGGGGCGGGTCAGAAGGAAATCAAGATCCGCCTTGGCGGGATCGGCGGTGGAGACCATTTCCACTTCGCTTTCGGAAATAATGCGGAAGACGGACGTCCAAAGGCAATTGGCGCGGTCATAACGCTCGGTGCGGCCGTCGCGAATTTCGGTTTCACCGTCGCTCTTTTTCTCCAGCGGGCCCCTATAGTCCGTGGTCGAGGTTACGAGATATTTGCCGTCGAGGGGGTGTGTCATGGGAGCAAGGATAGCAATTTTTTATGCTCCGGCCAAAGCGAATTTAAGAGATTTGCCTGTGTTATGCCGAAGCGGGTGCAGGTGCTGGTTCGGGTTTTTTGGCACGAATGATTGTGAAATAAGTTGTTTCATCGGGGTGCAGTGTGGATTCAGGTTCGTTGCCCTGAATGGCTTCCTGCACTTCAAAGCCCGCCTTTTTGAAAACAGCTACCAGATCGTCCACGCCCCATAGTGTGATCACATGGTCCGGTCTGTCTTTGTATACGGCATCGCCGTCACGGTTGAGTTCCATGCGGTCCGGTTTGAAGTCGCGTTCATCGCGCACGGAAATAATCGCTTCTCCGCCGGGTTTTAAGAGGTCATGAACGTTATTTAAAAATGTTCTAATTTTGCCATTGGAACCCAAAAGATGCATCACCCTGTGTGCCAGAAAAAAATCCGTATTGTTTTTTTCATAGGGATTTGAAGCTTGGGTAAAATCTCCGGTTCCCATCCATGCTTGTGATTTTCTACCTGCGGCTTTAACAGCTTCAAATGCCAGTTGAGCGCCAATAGGTGATGCTTCCACACCAAAATACTGTATGTTTGCTTTATTAACCTTTAAAAGAGCCAATACGTCTCTTCCATACCCATATCCGGCTTCTGCGACTGCGATATTTGGTCTGGCTACACCGGCTTCTATAAGACGGTCTCTCATTTCTTTTACACGTTGAATAAGAATAAGGCCTGACTGGCTTGGCCCATCACCCCAAACCTTCCCACTTTCAAGAAATGTACGACTCCAGCGGTCTTTCGGGCCGGAGTCTGGAGTTGGTATGTTGCTACCTGCTTGCAAAGCTGAATCCGTCATTGCTGCGTCCGTCATTTTTTCACACTACCAAAAGATACATTCTTTTCCTGGGGATCAATTGCATAGTGATCCCAGGCTATCAAAAAGAGCTTTCTATAACCTTCGGCAAAGGCGGGTTGTTTGATGATGATAATTTCGACATCATCGTTCTTGAAGTTAATAAAAGCCAGTCTGTCGTGGTAAGAATAGAATGATTTATCGTTAAACATACCTTTGGGAAACCATTTGTATTTAGAATAGGCTTTAGCAGGAAAATTCCAATCATTCTCCTGCACAATAATACGAACGTCCATAACGTCTTTGTGTTCCGTCATGCGGCGCGTGTGGTTTTCCCAACGGTCCGGGCCCATCCATTTGACCCAGTTTTCGTGGGCAACGTTGGACAAGAAAACGTCTGTAGGTTTCTGCTTCGTACCGTGCAAAACGGCGGTGTTATAAACATCATCCAAAAAGGTGCTGAAACCTTCCGCACCCTTCAGTGTTTGTACGTAATTGGTTTGAACGCGCACGCCTTCAAGACCGATAAATTCAATACCCGAATTTTCCAGCGTTTTGCGGATGGTGGAAAGTGTGCTTTCACGCGGCGTGGTCTGGCCGTTCTCAATAGAGCCGATGGAGGTCGCGGAAATCCCTGTGCGCTGGGCCAGATCTTGCTGGCTCCAGTTCAAAATACCGCGTGCGCCTCTAATTTGTGCAGTCGTAATCGACATTTTCTATAACAATTTCAGTTGGTCACAATAATTCCGCCGTTCGGAATGAGGGTTTTATAGGTCAATCTGTAAAATCATGCAAGGGAAAAGCGTTAAAATTGTACAAAAAATTTCTTGACAAAAGTGGCGAAACCTATGAATGTCTCAATCTAATCTTGGAATTTAACCAAGTTAACCTGTTGCGAGGCCTTTGTCGGTTCCCCACTCACGCGGCCGAGGAGCAGGAAAAAAGAGTACTACTAAACGGCAGTATAGAGGCGGGACGAAAGTCCCACACACACGGCGGAGCTCTTTGGGAAACCAAAGGCTCCGTTTTGTTTTTCCTCAACCGGTACCGTTAATTTTATTGGCAATGTGCAACTAAGCCGCTTTGGATTTTCCCAAGAGGCCCTCACGGCGGAGCAGTGCCTCGGGATCCGCATCCCTGCCGCGGAAGTTTCTGTAGAGCACGGAGGGATCTTCTGATCCGCCCTTCGACAGAATTTCGTTTTTATATTTCGTTGCCACTTCGGAATCGTATAAGCCTTTTTGCTGAAAAAATTCGAATGTGTCGGCATCCAAAACTTCCGCCCATTTATAGCTGTAATAACCCGCAGAATAGCCGCCGCCGAAAATATGGTTGAAGGATGTGGAGACTGGCCCTGCAAAACGCGGGAAGAGCGAAGCGTCTTTTGTTGCGGCATCTTCGAACGCGGGAACATCGGTGATGTCTTTGGGGTCCGCCGTGTGCCATGCCATATCGAGTAGGCCCATATTGGTTTGACGCAGCCCCATCCATCCGACGAAGAAATTCTTCGCGTCGTTGAGTTTTTGAATAAGATCGGCAGGAATTTTTTCGCCTGTTTTGTAATGGCCCGACAGCAGATCCAGCGTTTCTTTGGCGTAAACCCAGTTTTCCTGAACCTGCGAGGGCAATTCCACGAAATCCCACAACACGGATGTGCCCGAGTGTGAGGAATAAGTGACGTTGGATAGAATGCCGTGCATGGCATGGCCCATTTCGTGGAAGAGCGTGAGGACTTCGTCATGCGTAAGCAACGAGGGTGCCTCTTTCGTGGGTTTGGTAAAGTTGCAAACGATGGCGATGATCGGGCGTTTCATGCCTTCCATGTGCAAGCCTTGCTCGCGGTACGATGTCATCCACGCGCCGGGTTTTTTGCCTTTACGCGGATAGAAGTCCGCATAAAACAGGCTCATGAATTCGCCGGTCGTGTTGTCGGTGACTTCGTAGGTCACTACATCTTCGTGATAGACGGGGTACTTCACGGGCTTGAAGGTGACGCCGAACAATTTTGAGAAATGTTCGAACGTGCCTTTGAGCACGGTCTCGAGCGGGAAATAGGGGCGGAAATCTTCTTCGGAGAATTGGAAGAGGGATTCTTTCATTTTCTCGCTGTAATAGGCCACGTCCCACGGCATGATGTCATCCGCGAAGCCCGATTTTTGCGCGAAGGCTTTTAAATCAGCCAAATCTTTTTGTGCGGCGGGTTTGTATGTCGCCATCATCTTTTTCAAAAATGCCATGACGTTGTCGGAATTCTTCGCCATGCGTTTTTCAAGCACGAATTCTGCATGGTTTTTATACCCCAGAATTTTCGCGCGTTCGTCTTTGAGCGTGATGATTTTGAGAATATTTGCGCAGTTGTCGTATTGGTCCTTATAAGCGCGGGATGCGAACGCGCGCCAGACCTGTTCACGCAAGGCACGGTTGTCCGCGTAGGTGACGAAAGGTCCGTAGCTGGGGTAATCCAACGTCACAACCCATTTGCCTTTGAGATCGCGTTCTTCGGCTTCCATGGAGGCCGCGTCTTTCGCGGATTGGGGCAGGCCGGCGAGATTTTCTTCATCATCGATGACGAGGGCGAAGGCTTCGGACGATTTTTTGACGTTCTTCGAAAATTCTGGGCCGACGACGGAAAGCTGTTCGTTGATTTCACGAAGGCGTTGTTTCTTTTCGGCATCGAGCAATGCACCGCCGCGCACGAAACCTTTGTAGCAATCATCGAGAACGGTCGCCTGTTCTGTCGTGAGGTTCAATTTCTCGCGCGCGTCATAAACGGTTTTGACGCGTTTGAATAACACTTCGTCCATGATGATGTCAGAAGAAAAGTTGGAGCTTACAGGGCCGATATCGACGGCGAGCGCATCCATGCCGTCCGTGGATGCGGCGGTCAATTGGTTGTAGAAGATGCCGGACGCCATGCTGAGCGTTTCACCCGCCAATTCCATCGCCGTGATGGTGTTTTCGAATGTGGGGTTTTCTGGAGAATTCTTAATCGCCTCTATGCTCGCCCGCGCTTCCTCGATCGCCGCCTTTACCGCGGGGAGGTAATGTGTTTCTTCAATCTTATCAAAGGGAGGGGCCCCGTTGGGCAAGGTGAATTTTTCGAGAAGCGGGTTTTTCGTGCTCATATTCTTACTTTAATTCCTTTATATTGGGCGGCAACTTCATTTATATGGGTTTCATGAGCGGCGTTCCAAGGTCTGACATATTCGACGACGTGTATTTTTCCGCCGATGACGGCCCGTCGGAGACAGCGCACGTCTTTTTAAACGGTAACAATTTGCCGCAAGCGTGGCAAGGCCGGACGCGCTTTTCCATCGGCGAAACAGGGTTTGGCACGGGATTAAATTTCCTGCTGGCGTGGGAGCTCTTCGACGCCACGGCAGAGCAAGGCGCATTTTTGGATTTCGTATCTGTGGAAAAGTACCCGATGTCCGTAGATGACATCCGCAAAGGTCTTTCGCCGTGGGCGGAGCGTTTGTCGCCTCATCTGGAAAAGATGCTTTCCCAATATCCCATCCGCGCCAACGGTTTTCATAGAATTCTGTTCGACAACCGCGTGGCGTTGACGTTGATTTTCGATGATGCGAACGAGGCGCTTTCGGAAGTGCAAGGGAGCGTCGATGCTTGGTTTTTGGATGGATTCACGCCCGCTAAAAACCCCGATATGTGGACAGAAAAGGTTTTTACCGAGATGGCACGATTGAGCCATGGCGGCACGACCTTTGCCACATTTACGTCTGCGGGATTTGTGAAGCGCGGATTGGAAGCAGCAGGATTCACCGTCTGGAAACAAAAAGGCTTTGGGCGCAAGCGCGACATGCTGGGGGGGCGTTTCGAAGGCCAAGAAAAAATCGCGGCACCTGTGCCGAAAAAAATCGCGATTTATGGCGCAGGATTGGCGGGAACAGCTTGTGCGTATGTGTTGAAAAAATACGGATTAGAACCTGTGTTGATCGACCCGAACGGAATAGCATCAGGCGCGTCTGGCAATGAAGTGGGTCTTATCAATCCGCGTTTTACGGCATTTCGCGGCGGAGATTCCGATTTTTATACGGCGGGATTTGCGCAGACAGCGCGAAATTTCGAGAGATCCGCGGATTATTCGCGCTGCGGTTCGCTTCATCTTATTACCGACGATGAAAAAGAAAAACGATTTATACGCACGGTGGAGAATTGGGGATGGGATGATGCCCATATGCGGATTTTATCTGCCGTTGAAGCGAGCGATGCGGCAGGCGTAAAAGTCAATAAAGGCGCGCTTTATTTGCCAGATTCCGCGCACGTAAATCCATCGAAATTATGCGCGTTTTATGCGGTTAATGTTCCCTTGTTCAAAGAGCCCGTGGATGCCGATGCGATTATTTATGCGAATGGCGTTGGTAATTTCGATTTGCCTGTTCATACCGTGCGCGGGCAAATCACATTTGCGGAAGCTTCGCCCGAAAGCATAAAATTGAAGACAAATTTATGCTATGGTGGGTATATTTCCGCGAGCTTGAATGGCCGTCATGCCATCGGTTCGACGTTTCAAAAATGGCTCCACCACAAGGATAATCTGCCCGAAGATGATGCCGCGAATATTCAAAATCTGGAAGAAAATGTGCCTGTATTGAAAGGCCTTCAAGACAATGGCCACCGTGCTTCGTTGCGTGTGGCCTCTAAAGACAGGTTTCCTATCATCGGGCAGATGGGCGAGAGGCAATTTATCACGACCGCACACGGATCGCACGGTATCGTTTCCACAATTGCAGGGGCGCATTTACTCGCCGATTTCTTGCGCGGCGGAATCTTTAGTCTTGGTAAATCATCGATTAACGCGCTCGCCCCGATACGTTTTAAACAGCGCGCGGCCCGAAAATCCTAGGTCGTTGCCAACCATAGATGGTATAATGAAGGCGTGATGGGAGTCATATTTAAATACTGGAAGAAAGACGTTGGCGGGGCCACCGCCATCGAATATGCGCTGATCGCGGCTGGGATTGCGCTCGCCATCGCGGTGTTTATTTTCGCGTTTGGCGAAGAGCTTTATGCGTTTTTCGACTATCTGACCGGTGCCTTGAGCGGCGACGCGTAATTATTTCCCTGTTATTGAAATCCATTTAAGAATTGCTACTCCTGTATGCGGAATGGTAAAAAGTACGTCCATCCATTACAGGGGATTTTCTTGGTCTGGCTTTTTTCCATACTCGCTTTTGCGCTTTGCGCCGCCGCATTAAAGGGCGGACGCGTTCTCGCGTTGCGTTTTGGTTTCGCGGACAAACCCGGCGGCCGCAAAAAACACGACAATCCCGTGCCGCCCATCGGCGGTTTGGCTATCCTTCCTGTGTTCTTCGCGGTCGCGTGGTTTGCGGGTTATGAAGACATCGTTCCATGGCCGCTCGTCGCAGGCGTGATTGCATTGCTCGTAATGGGTGCGATCGATGATGCGAAAACCATCCGCCCCTATATCAAATTTGGATTGATGCTTTGGGTTTCGTGTTTTGTTGTGATTTTTGGCGAAGCGCAGATCGGCAATCTCGGCAATCTTTTCGGGTTCGGTAATGTCGAACTCGGTTTCATTTCCAAAGGCTTCACTGTTCTGTGCCTCGCGCTGCTGATGAATTCCATCAATATGCTCGATGGTGTGGATGGGCTTGCGGGCGGTTTTTGCGCGCTGGTGACTTTTTGGTTTTTGATCGTGTGCGTGGCGATGGGGCAGTGGGCCTATGTCGGTACGCTCGGCATTTTGCTCGGCGCGCTTTTGGGTTTCCTCGCGTTCAATATGCGCGCGCCATGGCGTTCATCGGCAAGCGTGTTTTTGGGTGATGCGGGATCATTGTGCCTTGGCCTTTTGCTCGGATGGTTTTCCATTCATCTCACGCAGATGCCGCATGCGCCGTTAGAGCCGATCACCGTGATCTGGATCATAGCCATTCCCGTGATGGATGCGTTCGCGTTGTTTATCGCGCGTTCCATCCGCGGCCTGCACCCGTTCAACGCCGACCGCCGCCATCTGCATCACCGTTTTATAGACGCGGGGATGAGTCCCGCCAGAACCACGACGGCGATACTCGGTCTTATTGCTTTGACCGCTATCCTGGGTTTTGTGGCAGAAGCGCAAAACGTGCCGGCGGTGCTCTTGTTCGCCCTGTGGATGGTTTTGTTCACATTGCATACGATCGGCATCGCCCACCCCCGCGGATATACGATGTTTACAAGGTTTTTGCGGACGCGCAGACGTTCATAAGCCTGTGCATAAGATGGGGAGCGAGAGCGGCCAAGCTTGACCGTTCCGCGCCTCGTTTTACGATGGGAAGATAAGAATTCCCACATCAAAGGATGGCCGCCATGTCCGCTTCGAAAACTACCCGTAATCTTCTGACCACGCTTTCGGTATCGGTCATCGCACTTGCGGCGTGTTCTTCCTCATCCTCTGCGCCTTCTGCCAAGACGGCAGCGCCGATGCCGCCGATCACGGAAATGGATATGGCGATGGATCAACCCGCGCCGCAGCCTTTGCCGCTTTCGCAATCGGACACGCTCACGCCCGTTCTCACGACCAATGCCGTGCCCATGCAAACCACCACCGTCGTCACGACGACGGAACCAGTTGCGGCCGGTTCGATGGAAGAACGCATTGCGCGCCTCGAACAATCTGTCGGGAGCTTGCGTGAAGATTACGCGCGCATCATGCCCGCTTTTGCCAGTTTGAACATCACAAACGATCGCATCTCCATGCTCCTCGACCAGATTGAATCCGAAACCGGCAAGCGCCCATCCATGCCGCAAGAAACAGCTTCCGCCCCCGTTGTCGCGCCAACACCAAAACCCGTGACCGCCGCCGCGATGGCGCCAGCCACCACAACGACAACAACGGTTGCGACCACATCGCAAGCCACGACACAACCTCCTGTAGCCGTTCCCGCATCTGCGGAACCTGCCGCAGGAACGGGACCTGACGGCTCCGTCACCGGCGTGCGCATAGGCGAACATGGCAGCAAAACGCGTTTGGTGTTCGATCTGTCTTCGAATACCAAACCCGATTTCAAATACGATCTCGATAACGGTGAAAAAATCCTGATGGTCGATATGCCGGAAACCGGATGGCAGGGCGCCACATCGGGCAAATCCCCCGTCTCCCCGCTGGTATCGGGCTGGACCGCCCAAAAAGGCACGAATGGCGGATCAAACGTTGCCATCCAGTTGAAGGCCGATGCCCGCGTATTATCGACGGAATTCCTCAAGGCTGAGGGGTCCGATCCCGCTCGTCTTGTCATGGACATTGCCGCAGGCGGCTGATTCCTCTATAAAAAGCCCTAAATATTATAAGCAGATGGAACGAAGGGTTTAGGTCGGCCTTTCGTATGAAGTTATGTAAGATCCATCTACCAATAACCATGAGGATACAAAAAATGAAAAAATCGATGTTACTAGCGGCTGCCGCTATTTTGACCTTGCAAGCCGTTCCGGCCTTCGCCGAACATGACGGCACGAAGCACGGCAACCGCGGCGACAAAATGTTCGAAAAAATCGATGCCAACAAAGACGGTTCGATTACAGCACAGGAAAGTGCCGATAATGCGAAGAAAAGATTCGATGAAATGGATGCCGACAAAAATGGTAGCGTGACCAAGGACGAAGCCAAGGCGCACTATGAAGCCAAAAAAGTCGAATGGGAAAAGAAAAAAGCTGAGATGAAAACCAAACGTGAAGATAAGTCTAAGCCTGTTGAAGCTCCCGCCGAAGCCCCTGAGGCCGAGTAACCACACATGGGGTCCTTGCTGGCCTCAGCTGATGATAGCGATGAAAGCCTGATGCGCCTGATACGGTCAGGAAGCCATCAGGCTTTTTCGATTCTCGTCCGACGTCATACGGATAAATTTTTCGGTGCGGCCTTCCGCATGACGGGACAGGAGGGTGAGGCGGAAGATCTGGTACAGGATGCTTTTCTGAAAATCTGGCAAAAGCCGGACATATGGAAGGATGACATGGGCGCTAAGTTCACAACGTGGTTTTACCGCATCCTTGTGAACCAGAATATCGACCGCGCGCGCAAAAGACAAAAAATGGTTTCGGACAATTTCATTTTGCCTTACGTCGCGGACAGTGCGGTATCACCCGAAACCGAAACCGCGATGAACGAGGAGCAAAGACGCATTGAATCCGCCATGGCGGTTTTGCCAGAGCGACAAAGAACGGCGATTACGCTGTGTTTCTACGAAGGTTTGACCAACGCGGAAGCAGCGGAAAGCATGGGTTTGAAATTGAAAGCTCTGGAATCACTTTTGATGCGCGCCAAAGCAGGACTGAGAGAATATATGGACCATAACATGAACCCACTAAAAGGGGAGCGATATGCAACACGATAATTTGAATGAATGGCTGAACAAGCGCATGACACCCAAGGTACGGCCCGATCTTGCCGAACGCATCATCTTCACGGCCCTGCACAGCGGCCAGGAACCCCCCCCCGCGGCTTGGGGCGCGATCTGGAAAGATTTGATGTCGATGGTGGTCATTCCCCATCCGTCGGTGGTTGTAGCGACGGGGATTATCCTCGGCATCGTCATCGGCATGCAAACAGGAGAAGGACTTTCCATGCTGGAGCAGGACTGGTCCTCATTTCTTGATGTGAACGAAGGAGGCTGGTTATGAACCCTCGTATGAAACTGATCTTTACGATCTCTATATTGCTCAACATCGTCTTTATCGGCGTGGGCGCGGGGATGTTCTATAAATTTTGTCAGGATATTCCGATCCCCGGCACGATGAGCCCCGATGCCAGAGCCTTTGTCGCCCGCACGTATCAAAACGGCCGCGAGGAAGTGAAACCGTTGATCGAGGAAGTGAAAGCGCGTCGCAAGACGGTGGAAAATATTCTTACGTCCGATAATTTCGAGCGCAAATCATACGATAAGGCGGTGGACGACCTCCTCGATACGCAAGGCAAGATCATGCGCCACCGCGCCAACACGATGGGTAAAGCGCTTAATGAGCTTTCCGATGATGACCGCAAGAAGTTTTCGAAGGAAATCATCAACGGCCTCACGCCCGGACGTCAGCGCCACAAAGGCAAATGGAAGAACCATGACAAAGACCGCGGCGGTGAAGAGCGAAAAAGCGAAAAGGATTCTGACAAAACATAATTACATGCGCGTCTGAAATTTGCGCTCGTGTCATCCGACTTGGTATTATTATTTTAGACAAGAATAATATTTAAGAACGGGTACTACATATGAAGAACTCATCCTCTCGCGGCGGCGGGCTTTCAGGCTATAGCAGCAACAAATTCGAAGCGGACGGCGCGTATTCCAAAATCATCGGTGAAATCGAAGACATTCGATCTGCTCCCGGCGGCGGGCGCAAGCGCCTTGTTGTTAAGGAAAAAGATAAAATTTATTCACGGGCCTATATCGATATTGAGGCCAAAAAAGGCGCGGAGCTGGAAAAAAACGAAACCTATGTCTTCGATGTGAAAGAAAAAGAAACCGCGTCCTACGGGCGGCGCGACCGCAAAAAATATGGCGCGTTCAACACGTTCGAATGTGACAAGGAGCCCGACGATTACGATCCCTCTGCCGTTCATCAGGAACAGTTCTCCCGTTTCGGCGGAAGCGGCCGAATAAAGTCCGGTAAACGGACGAAATTTTAAAGGAAGATTTCGTCTTTCTTAAACTGAGAATGCCGCATACGCAATGATGCGGCTTTTTCTTTGGTCAAAGATTCATGGCAGCGCGGGCAGGAAACGCCTTCTTCATACACGGGCGTTTCCTTATCACCTTCATTCAACGGGAAGCGGCAGCCATAGCATATGTCGTGATTGCCTTCTTCCAATCCGTGGCCCACGGCAACGCGGCGGTCGAACACGAAGCATTCGCCTTCCCATTGCGATTGGTCGGCGGGGATGGTTTCGAGATATTTCAGGATGCCGCCCTTGAGGTGGTAGACTTCCTCAAACCCGTGCGCGAGCATGTAGGACGATGCTTTTTCGCAGCGGATGCCGCCCGTGCAGAACATTGCGACCTTCTTTTGCTTGGCGGGGTCCATTTTTTTGGCGACAAAATTTTTGAAATCCGTAAATTTTTGAATGTCGGGATCGATCGCGCCCTTGAAAATGCCCACCGCGGTTTCGTAATCGTTGCGCGTGTCGATGAGCGTGACGTCGGGGTCCGCGATTAACGCGTTCCAGTCTTGGGCTTCCACATATTGGCCGACTTTCTTCGTTGGGGTTGCTTCGGGCGCGGCCATGGTGATGATTTCTTTTTTGACGCGCACTTTCATGCGCAAGAAAGGCTTGCCTGTAGAAGAGGAGTATTTGAGTTCGCCTGATTTTACGCCCGCGATTTGGTCCAATACTGCGATGATGTTGTAGAGCTTTTCGCCCACGCCCGCGATGGTGCCGTTGATGCCTTCGGGCGCGATCAGAATAGTGCCGCAGATATTGTTTTCGACGCACGCGTCCTTGATGGCGGCCTGCACTTTGTTCAGGTCGTTCAATTCAACGAAGCGATACATGGCGGCAACGGTCCACATGGGGCGATTTATAGGGCGGTATTGAAGGAAATGCAATATTTTCGCTTTAGGAGGGCCCCAGCCCACGTGCTTCCATGGAAGATGCGGGGCCGGAAGGGTTATTTACAAGTAATTTTTCCAAATCACGGCGGGTGGCCGTTGACAGATTTCTGTTGAGGTCCGGCCCCATTTTTGCGCTGTATTCTTCACAATATTTTCGCAGCTCCGATAAGCAATCAAGAGGGGCACCTGATAAGTCCGGCCAGTTCATGCCGTCCGTTATCGCGACAAAATTGTATCTTTTTCTAAGGATGCCTTCGGTGATGGTGGCGCTGATACAGCCACTGGAATATACGCCGTCTATTAAAATAGTATCAGCTTGTAACCTGTCGAGCTCCAGACTAAGGGCTGTATCTTCATCTCTTTTAAAGGCCGCGAGTTCATTTTTAATCACAACGGTTTCGCCGCCGTGCGCTTCTACCACAGAAGAGATACGGTTTTCGGGATCGTTATCCATTTCTGCGACCGTCATAGCGGACCGGTCCAAATCTTGCCCAGAGGAATCGAATGTGACCCATATGTTGGGAATATTGAGAACGCGCATTTGCGCAGCGTTCGCGCGCACGCCCTCAAATGCAGCGGTGGTTTTCTTTTCAAGGCAGAAATCGATCAAATCTACATGAACGGCAGCGAGGCGATTTTCGCGCCACGCGGAGAGAATGATGTCCTTGGTTTTTTCGTCCATTAAAAAGATATATAGAGTTATTTACATTATGTCAATTAAAGGCTTTTTCTCTTATATATTCAGTGGTTTAAAAATTCCCTTTAAAACGACATTCCCTTAATAAAAAGCCCCGCATTTGCAGGGCTTTTTATTAGAGGCATTTGCCGCCGGCTTCGGACAGAGGCAGACAGAAGAGCCCGCCTTCCTTGCCGTCTGCATCCGCGAAGCAGACAACGGGATAACCATCTGGTTTGCATATGGAGTAGACGCCCGCCACCGTGAACTGGCGTTTCAAGGCGCCGTCGCCGCATGCGGCCAGAGTCAAAAGGCCGACACCGCAAATTGCCGCGATGATCAGGTTACGTTTGTTCATGAGTTTACCCATTATGCAGCGCCTGCTGCGGATTGGGATGCACGGCTTTGCAGGGTTTGAACGCCCATGGCGCCGCGCACCATTTCGATGAGATTTTTGGCGAAGGTGTCATCGAGGTTCTGGCCGGACATCAGACGGAAGATGATCGGGCCCAAGATAACGTCGATGGCGACTTCGACATCGATGGATTCGCGAAACGTACCTTCATGTTTGCCTTTTTGGATGTAGTAGGCGAGGGAGTTGTAGCGGTCTTGAAAGAAATTCTTAACGAGCGCCTTAAGGATTTCGACGTCGCCTTGGCATTCTCCGATGATTTCCGCAACGATGCGTCCGTTCTTGCCCGTCAACTGGCGGACCAGCTTTTCAATCTGATTCTGAATCCCTACGAACGGTATCGAAGCTTGGGGCATGAAGTTCTGAAAGCCCGGTTGGTTGAACACGGCTTCCATCACAACGGATTGTTTGTTCGGCCACCAGCGGTAGATGGTGGTCTTGCCCACTCCTGCTTTCTTTGCAATGGCTTCGATGGAAATCTTGGAAACCGACATGTGCGTAAGGAGACGACGCGTTGCGTCCAAAATGGCTCTACGGCTTTCTTCAGAGCGCGGTCTGCCGGCTTTGAATTCATGTTCTGCTTGCGGCAAATTTTCTGCACTGGAAATCTGCATGGGGATGTCCTCTTCGTTTGTATTTATGATTTATACGATACGAACGGTTTTATATTAAAAGGACTCATACGCGCAATTTCGATAGAAGAGTTATCCACAGGCGCTTAAGATGATATGGAATTCTTAGTGGAAACGTGCAATGGAGTCCGTGCGGCGGCGACCGATTCCCAACTTGTGCGCTTTGAGGCGTTTTTCCATGGCGAGGAAGATTTTTTCAGCCACGTTCACGCCCGATGCTTTTTCAAGGCCTTTGAAACCGGGGAACGTGTTGGCTTCGCAGATCGTGTAGCCGCCGCCTTGCAAGAAAAGTAGGTCGATACCGCCGATTTGAATGTCCAAGGAGCGCGCGGTTTTAACGGCGAGATCAATGGCTTCCTGATTTGCCTGAAACGCGTGCACGCTTCCGCCGCTGCTGTAATTGGCTTTGAAATCGCCTTCTTTGGCGCGTCGTTCCATGGAGGCGACGAGTTCGCCGTCGACAACGAACAAACGCAAATCGCGCCCTTTGGATGCGGCCACGAATTGCTGGAAGATCAATTGAATGTTCGGGCTGGTCTGTGAAATCAGATCCATCTGTTCGCGGAACGCTTTGGCGTTATCGACCAAGAACACGCCGATACCGAGTGCACCATCGAGAATTTTTACAACGACGGGAAAGCCCAATGTTTTTTCAATTGTTGTCATCATAGCATCGTCGATAGGGAATTTGGCGAGCATCGTCGTGGGTGAGGTGATGCCTTTTTCGGCGAGCACTTGGTGCGTGTGCAATTTGTCACGCACGGTTTCGATGACGGAGGCTTTGTTGTAGACGAGGCAGCCCATCCGTTCCAGTTGGCGCACGATGGCGAGATTGAAGTAGGAATGGTCGCCGTGGTTGAAGTAGGGGTAGACGACATCGGGCAATGGCACTGGTTTGCCGTTGATCAAAACGGAATCGCGCGTGTGCTCGGATACGATCAAATCGAAATCGGCGGGTTTGTGAACAGAAAGTGAGATGCCCATGCGCTCTGCTTCGGATTTGAAGCGGCGTACCTCGTGGGCGAGATCGGCGGTCGATTCAACATCGTCGCCGTACAAGATCCAGACTTCCATTACCCTCTAATCCTTCATTATTTTTGTAGATGGCAAACCTTATTCCACGATTTAAGGCTCCCCGCAAACGCAAAAGCGTTTCCTATATTTTTCAACGTGTTAATCAATATTGGTAATTAAAACGAACTTGGTGCGGGCGCAATTTCAACCGCGCGGCCGCCCTTCACTTCAAGCACCGCCATGCCGCGTTCCACGAGGTTCGATTTGTTGAAACGCAAGATGCCGTCGATGCCCGCAAACCCGTTCGGGTTGGTGAGGTTAGCGGCGGTGAAGGCCGATGCGCCGCCGCCGTTTTTCGACAGCGCCTGTGCCAAGGCCGAGGCATCATAAGCGAGTGTCGCGATGCGCACGGGTTTGGAGCCGAAGGTGGATTGATAGCGGCTTTCAAAACTTGTGCGTGCGGTGGGTGATGGTGCGGCAAACCATGCGCCGTTCATTTGCGGCATGGCGGCCACGCGTTCGTCATCCCACAAACCCGTGCCGAGTTTGCGCGCGTTGTTGTTGGCCACGCGTTGCAAGATGGAAGAAAGCTGAGTTCCGCCCGCAGGGATGAAAACGGAATCATAGCCGCCCACATCCGATAATGCGCGGGTGATGGTTATGCCGCGTTCGAAGGCTTCGGATTCAAAGCGTTGCGATACCGTTGTGCCATATTGATCGGCGGGCGCGGCGACCGCGACTTTTTTCAAACCCATGTCGGCGGCGAACGACGCGATGCGTTCCACTTGTCCGAAGGGAAGGAAGCCCATGATATAGGTATTTCCGCCCGCGAGGGTCCAGTCGGTCGAAAATGCTATGACGTTGATGTTGCGCATGGAGGTGACGGATTTCACCGCGCGGACTTCTTCGGCAAAAAGCGGGCCCAGGATCAATTGTGCGCCGTCGGTGACGGCCTTGGTTGCGGCGGCGGAAGCGCCGTTAGCGGTGCCGCCCGTGTCGAGCGACATCAATTCGAAGTTGTCATATCCCATATCGAAGACGGCCAATTGCGCCGCTTGCAGCATGGATTGTCCGACGGCGCCGTTCTTGCCCGACAAAGGAAGAAGGATCGCGACCTTGATGCTCTGGCCATTCGAAGCTTGGGGCGCGGCACCGATAAAGGGGGAGCCTCCATAGATCGCGGCATCGCCGGTATTTCCTTTCCACGGGGAGGAGCCTGTGCCTATGCAGGATGCCAGCAGCAGCGCGGCAAGGATTAGGGGAAAAAAAGCAAAAACGCGGTGAAACATTGTGATGCTCCTGATACTGTCATTCGACATAATCGAATGCGCGAGAATTTTTAAAGTAAGATGAGATCAGACCATACACAAAAAGAGTCCCGATTGCCACAGGAGGTTTTGCTCAAACCCGGCTTGTATCTGGTGCCGACGCCCATAGGAAATCTGCGGGATTTGAGTTTCCGCGCCATGGATGTTTTGGCGGGCGTCGATCTGATCGTGTGCGAAGACACGCGTGTCACAGGAAAATTGCTCAAGGCTTTCGGCCTTAAAAAACCGATGCGGGTTTACAACGACCATTCGACCGAGCGCGAGAGAAAGCATATACAAAAAGTGATCGAGGAAGGCGAGAGTGTTGCGCTGGTATCCGATGCAGGCACGCCGCTGATTTCCGATCCGGGTTATAAACTTGTGCGCGACATGATTGCACAGGGCGTAGAGATTACCGCGCTCCCGGGGGCCAATGCCGTACTGCCCGCGTTACAATTATCGGGTTTGCCATGCGATGCGTTCAGCTTTATCGGGTTTTTGCCTGCCCGTTCGGGCCCGCGCAAAACACTCCTCGAAAAATGGAAGGATCGCCCGGGTACGTTGATCTGCTATGAAACGGGTCCGCGTCTGGAAGACAGTTTAAAGGATATAAAGAAAGTTCTGGGGGATCGTCCCGCCGCCGTCGCGCGTGAACTGACCAAGCTTTATGAAGAAGTGAGACGCGGACGTTTGTCGGCGTTGATCGAGAACTACGAAAAGAACGGCCCGCCCAAGGGCGAAATTGTTCTTATAATAGGTGAAAATAAGCAAGAAGATGCCGCTATCAGTGAAACCATCGAAGGGCAGTTGATGCAGGCATTGAAAACATTGTCCGTGCGGGACGCCGCGGAACTTGTCGCCGGTGCCACGGGCAAACCCAAGAAAGCCATCTATATGCTGGCGTTGAAATTATCGGGAAAAGCGTAATTAAAAGGGGAATAAAAATGAAAAAGTTTTTAATTACATTGGGTTTTTTATGCATATGTTCACCTGCGCTAGCAGAGGATCAGGCCGCGTTTGATCGCATAATGAAAACAGAAACACTGCGGTGTGGTTACGCTGTCTGGTATCCTAACTTGATAGTGGATCCCAATACAAAACAACTGTCTGGCGTTTCACACGATTTGATGGAAGAAATTGGCCGTCGTACGGGCATAAAAATCGAATGGACACAGGAAGCCGGTTTTGGTGCCGCAGAGCAGGATTTAAAAACCGGAAAATATGATGTCCTATGTGCAGATGTTTGCTTTGAGGCGCGTCGTACAAAGAGCGCATGGTTTTCAAGGCCGTTTTTCTCTGCTCCCAATTATTTATCTGTACGTATAGATGATGTGCGTTTTGACCAGGATTTAACCTTGGCAAATAAAAAAGAAGTAAAAATCGCGACATATGCGAATACGATTTTTGATACTTATAAAAATGATAAATTTCCAAACGCGCAAGGAATGGATGTTAGCGAGATTGGGGCTGACGCCGATACGATGATGGCGCTGGTTACTAAAAAAGTTGATGCCACATTCAACAATCAAATTTCGATTGATCGCTATAATAAATCCAATGGTGATAAAGTGAAATCTATCGGCGAGCCTGTTGGGTATTGCAACGGGAGTTTTATGATAGGACAAGGTGAAGAAAAATTAAAATATTTGATTGATTCCGCCATAGAGGAAGTAACTGCCAATGGAATGATGGCGGATATTATGAGTAAATATTTGCCTGAAAACCCAGATTATTGGACACTTCCGCAAACGACCCTCAAAAAGTGGGGCGAGCAGTAACAAATAGTTTGCAAGTTTATGGACCAGAAAAAGAAAACCCATGATCGCGGCTTGATGGCCGAGGGAGTAGCGGAATTGTTTTTGCGCGCCAAGGGTTTTCAAATTCTCGAGCGCCGCTATAAAACATCCCACGGCGAAATCGACCTTATCGCGCTTGACGACCAGTATCTGGTTTTTATAGAAGTGAAAGTGCGTTCCACCATAGAAGATGCGCTGTATTGTATCACGCCGAAAATGCGGGGGTGTATTGGCGATTCCGTTATGCATTTTCTGGCCTGTAATGGGCGTTACGAACAATATCCCATGCGGTTCGATGTGATGGCGGTGCGTTTGCCATTCACCATACACCACATGGAAAACGCGTGGAATTTCGGAGAATGAGTGAAGCAGCCCGAACCGCGCAAGTATCTTTGCCGCAATTGACGCAAGGCGTTATCGCCGCGCGGGATGCCGGGCAGAAAATACGTGCGTTCGAACTGGCCGGCCTCGCCGCCGTTCATCCTAATGCGGGGCATGTGCAATTCCTTTTGCTCAGCGAAACCATGCAGGGCATAGAGTTAAATAATTTTTATCCACCTATCAAACAAGCGCTCATCGCGGCGTTCGCGTTCGATAAAGTGGAGCAGCAGAAAATGGCGCCGATGTGGGGCGCGACTTTTTTGCTCGATCCCAATTTGAAAGAACGTTCTTCGTTGATGAACGATCCGTTCGTGATTGCGGGTTTGCGCAAAACCGTTATTTGCAAAGTCGCGATAGAGGAAATATTTACAGACTTTCGAAAATATCTTTTGCTCGAATCGTTTCCGAAAAAAATACTCAAAACCAAAGATATTGCGTTTTTGTCCGCGCTGGCGGAGCAATGTTTTTATAACGAATATGTGTGGGATGTTACGGACGAAGAAATTGCGGCGGTAAAGACACTTTCCGAAAACGATCCGATCGCCGTGTGTCTGATCGGGTGCTACGAGCCTCTTCATAAGCGCAACATTCCCGTCAAGCTTTCCGCCGTAGCGGGATACCGCCAGATGATGAAAATGCAGGTGGAAAATCCGCGGCGCGAGCAAGAGCTCAAACAAACCATCGAAACCTTTCAAATGACGACCAATGATGTTTCGCGTGGCGTGCAAGCGATGTATGAGGAAAACCCCTATCCGCGGTGGGTTTCATCCGATTTTTCATACCTTATATATGAGGACGTGAAGGGGAGTATGTTGGTGGCCGGTTGCGGGACGGGTCACTCGCTCGTACAGGCGGCTTATATCTTCCCGAATATGGAGATTACCGCCATTGATATTACCAAGGCGTCTATCGCATACGCCATGCGTGTGGTGGAAGAATTTGGGTGCAAAAACGTCACTTTTCGTCAGGCCGATATAATGGCGCTGGATGCCATGGAGGAAAAATTCGATTTTATCGAATGTTCGGGCGTGCTTCACCATCTGGCCGACCCAAAAGCGGGATGGGAAAAGCTTGTGAACCGTCTCGGTGATGGCGGATTGATGCTGATAAGTCTTTACAGCGCGCGTGTGCGCGAGGTCATCACCGCAGTGCGCGAAGAGGCGCGTAAGTATCCACCCGATCCACAAGGCATTCGAAGCCTGCGCGCCTATATCAAATCTCTGCCTGAGGATCATCCTCTTAAGCCCGTTTCATCGCGGCGTGATTTCTTCGGCATGTCGGATATCCGCGATCTTTTGTTCCATGTGCAGGAGGTGACATACACGCTTCCCGAAATTAAAAACATGATGGATGAAATCGGCCTTGAATTTATCGGGTTCAAAAGAGCGCCCCTCCCTGAACATGCGGGTGAAAAAGATCTTTTGAAATGGCATGATCTAGAGTTGCAAAATCCCGGGCGTTTTTACGGAATGTATGAATTTTTGTGCAAGCGTAAGGGCGAGGCACTGAACAAAACGGCGCAATTTATAACAAGTGAAGTTTTGCAGCTGAAATGATCTTGTCAGGTGCGCACCCGCGCACCATAATCCATGTCAATCACCCCATTTGTTTAAGGAGGCCCCCATGATCGATCGCAGAAACTTTATCATAGGCGCAGGCGCAGTTGCCGCGGCCGGAGCTTTTCTCCCATCCGTTCATATAAAGAGTGCGAAGGCCGCAGCGCCCTCCACACAGGCGCCTGGTTTCTACCGCACCAAGGTCGGCAATATCACGGTGACGTCTTTGCTTGATGGCGGCATGGATTTGCCCGAAGAGATTTTAACGGGTGCGAAGCCCGAAGACCTCGCCGCATTGCGCGCAAAAAGTTTTATCGCCGCCGGCAAAAGTTTCCCCGCCTATGTGAATGGATTTTTGATCGATACGGGCACGCGGCTTACGCTGGTCGACACGGGCGGCGCGGGATATGGGCCTACGCTCGGCAATCTCGCCGCCAATCTTGCCGCTGCAGGCATTTCTCCCGACCATATCGATGATGTCATTCTAACCCACGCGCATCCCGACCATGCGAGCGGATTGCTCGATAATGATGGCGAGCGCGTTTTCAAGAAAGCCAATCTGCGTTTATCCAAAATGGAGCTTGATTACTGGTTCGATGATGGTAAGAAAAACGGTAAAAACAAGGATGCGTTCGAATCCGCGCAGAAAAATATCGGTGCATACCGTAGCGGCGGCCAGATTGAAACCTTCGCGCTGGGCAACGATATAGGTAACGGTATTTCCTCTGTCGCGCTGCCCGGTCACACGCCAGGGCACAGCGGTATCCGCGTGTCCGACGGAAGTGATCAATTGCTGATCTGGGCAGACCTCGTGCATGTTCCTGCCGTGCAATTCGAATATCCCGCACAGACAGTTTCATTCGATGTGGACGCGGATCTCGCGCGCCAGTCCCGTTTGAAAACATTCGATGAAGTTGCGGCCGATAAAATCCGCGTCGCCGGCATGCATTTGTGTTTCCCAGGCGTCGGCCATGTTGTCAAAAAGGACGCGAGATATGAATTCATGCCGCAGATGTACGAAATTGCCGCCTGATGAAAGCCGGGTATAAAGAATTACGCCAGAACGCATCGGACGGGTTTCGCGCGCAAAATTATCCCGCGACATATGATGCTTGTATAGCCGCGCTAAAATTTTCCGAAAGCAAGAATGACAGATTTCTGAAAGTTGTTCTGGCGCAAACCATCACGCATTTTACGGGGACGCCGTTCAACGCCGATCTGCAAAACGCCGTAATGGTGACTTTGCAAGAAGAAGGCATTGATTATAAAAAAATCATGACCGTGTGGTACCGCATGATGATGCTCGATCCTGCTTTTGCACCCTTGTACAAGGAAAGAGGGGAAAGCCTGTCGGAGCAGGAATGGAAAGAGCTAGAGCCAATACTGGCCAATCCGTATCTGACGGAAGGTTTGCGCAAATTCATCATCGCGATTTTGCCGTTGGAATTGATCCTCGTAAAACTACGCCGCATTATGTTGCTTGATTTATGGCCTAAGGGATGGATGAAGACGAAGCATTTGGGTTTTATTTGCGCGATGGCGGAATTGTGTTTTACGAACGAGTATATTTATCCCGTTACGGACGAAGAAGAAAAAGCGCTCGCTGCGCTGCCCAAAGACGATGCGATTGCGATTTCCATTCTAGGTTGCTATGAGCCGCTGTACCGCCATAAATTCAGCTACAAGATTTCTGCCGTGGCGCCTTTCCGCCGGATGATCGCCCTTCAGATCACGGCCAAAGAACGCGAAATCGCACTGCGGGAAACCATACCTACTATCGGCAGCATCAAAAACGAAGTTTCCACGAATGTCCGCGCTATGTACGAGGAAAACCCCTATCCGCGCTGGAGCTATATCGACGTGCCTTTGGTCGGCGCGCAAAATGACGGGGGGAATATATTGGTGGCGGGGTGTGGCACGGGCCAATATGTCACGCACATCGCGCTCAACTTTCCCAGGCTTACCGTCGATGCGGTGGATATATCTATTTCATCGATCGCTTACGCCAGACGTCAGGCCGAAGATTACGGCGTGAAAAATGCGACTTTCACGCAATGCGATATTCTGGAACTGCCGATGCTCGGTAAAAAATTCGACTTCATCAATTGTTCGGGCGTATTGCACCACATGCAAGACCCTGAAGCGGGGTGGCAAAAACTTATCGATGTTATGAAGCCCGGCGGGGCGATGTATATCAGTTTGTACAGCACGACCGCGCACCGCATTTTGAACGATGTACGCCAGCAGATGCGCGACAAAGGTTTAAAGCCCAATCACAAAGACATGAAAATCGCACGGGCTGATATTATCGGGCGGCCCAAGGGCGATACGGCGCGCGCAGCCGCGTGGTACCGCGATTTTTATTCCGCATCGGAGATGCGTGATCTGATATTCCACATTCAAGAACGTACCTATACGTTTTTGCAAATAAAGGACACTTTGGAAAGACTCGGCCTTGAACTAGTGCAGATGGTGTCTTTGAGCGAGTGGCTCAAAAAGCTTTATCTGGAAAGACATCCCGACAACCCCGCCATGGATAATCTAGAATATTGGAACGAGATTGAGCCGGAATTTCCCGATGCGTGGGCCGCCATGTACCATTTCATATGCAAGAGAAAATCGGATACGGAACTAAGTCCTCTTATTAAAACAATTCTTTCCCGCGTCTAACGCCATTCTGACTCACAAAAGCCATATTTTCAAACCATGATTTGCGGTATTATTATTCAAAAGGCCACTCTATGAAAACTTCTATGAAAAAATCTCTCGTTCTTCTCGTTTCCTCCCTCGCGCTTTTGAATGCGTGCACGCCGCTCGGTATGGCGACAGGCGCTGCGGCGGGTGTCGGTAACGCGGCTTCAAAAGAAGGCGGGATTTCCGGCGCGGTGACGGATGCTTCGATCAAGGGCCAGATCAATGAGTCATGGATCAAATACAATCTCGAAACCTTCTCGAAACTTTCCACCACCGTCAATCAGGGCCGTGTGCTCTTGACAGGTGTTGTGCAAAACCCCGAAGACCGCGTTGAGGCCGTGCGTCTTGTCTGGCAGGTGCCGGGCGTGAAACAAGTCATCAATGAAATCCGCGTATCGGAGAGTGAGGGCATTCCGGGATTTGTGAAAGACACATGGATCACTTCCCGTCTGAGAGCCGAACTGACTTTCGAGAAGAACGTATCATCCTTGAATTATTCCATCGATACGGTGCAGGGCGTGGTTTATCTAATGGGCGTTGCGATGAGTCAGGACGAGCTAAACCGAGTTATGCAGATCGCGCGCACTATCCCGAACGTCAAACAGGTCGTTTCCTACGTGAAAATGGTCGGTGAACCCGTAACTCCCACGAGTGTCATGCATTAATGTTCGATGCATCTGCGGTTCTAAAAGAGAGCGGCAGCAAGGACGACCCAGACATCAATCTTCTTCATGTCGCGCTGGCATTCGCCGCCGGCGATCATCTTGGCATCAGCATGGACAAATATTTTAACCATGCGAACAAACTCGCCCGCGATGTGGGGCAGCGTTTCATAGAGCTCCTCAATGCCGGCGCAGATGACGATGTACGCACGCGGCTTGCGGCGATCAAACATATTCTGTGCGACCGCGAAGGGTATGCGGGCGATACGGAGACCTATGACGATTTGCAAAACGCCGATCTGATCCGCGTGATTGACCGCCGCAAGGGCTTGCCCATATCGCTCGCGATTTTGTTTATCTATACGGGGCGTTCGAATGGCTGGGATCTGGACGGTCTGAATTTCCCCGGCCATTTTTTATGCCGCATCGAATACAAGGGCGAGCGTTTGATTTTCGATCCGTTCAGTGCGTGTAAGGTGATGGAGGCGCCCGATCTTCGTTCGCTCCTCAAAAAAATCCGCGGTACAAACGCCGAATTGTCCGCTGATTTTTACAAACCCTGCACGAACCGCGAAACGCTCATACGCCTGCAAAACAATATCAAGCTGCGCCTAATCGAGGCGGAGGATTACGAGCGCGCGCTTCATTGCGTCGAAAAAATGCGCTGGATGGACCCCGCCGAATATCGGCTTTTACTGGATGCTGGTGTGTTATATGCAAAAACGGGTAAGAAGCCCGCGGCCGTCGATGTTCTGGAAAAATACATACAGGCCGCGCCGAATGCGCTGGATAAACGCGATGCCGAAAATATTTTACGGCATATCACCGCAACAATGGATTGAAAGCAAACGCGATTTGGCCTGCAATTGTGGATGAAATGTGAACAGATGAAGGTATTGTTATGCGCCCTCTTGTCACGCCTCTCGATGGGGGCTACAAGAGTCACGAATGGAACCGAATCAGTCTTTCAGACGTATTCTTTTCACTGACCGTAATTTTTTTATATTAAAGGAGTTTTCCCCATGCTCATCCGCTTATTAGCGATCGCTCTTCTGGCTACCACGGTAGCTGCCTGTTCTTCCGATAAGGATGCTGCAACGGATGGTTCCGTAACAGTAGGTGAACGCACGGACGGCACGGGTGCCCTCGATGGCACCGGAGTATACGGCGATGGATCCGTTGATGGTTCTGTCATTCCCGGTTCGCAACAAGACCTCGCCACGAATGTCGGCGACCGCGTCTTCTTCGCTTACGACAGCTATGATCTGGCTCCCGAAGCCCGCGATACGCTTAACCGTCAAGTAGAATGGCTCAACCGCTACCCGAACCTGAACATCACGGTCGAAGGTCACTCCGATGAACGTGGTACGCGTGAATACAACATCGCCCTCGGCGACCGCCGCGCAACGGCTGTTAAAAACTACCTCGCATCGCAAGGTGTTGCTGCTGCTCGTTTGAACACGATCAGCTACGGTAAAGAACAGCCCGCTGTTGTCGGTGCAGACGCCGCTTCTTGGGCACAAAACCGTCGTGGCGTAACCCGCGTCGAATAGTTGAAAGGCGAATTGCTCTGACATGAGCTATTCCTTAAATATAAAGAAATCAGCATGGGCACGAAGGATCACTCCTTTGTGCATTTGCACTGTTGCGGCCATCGCTTTGTTTTCCGCTCTGCCTTCACACGCTGAATCCAACGACGTTCTGAACCGTATCAAGCGCATCGAAAACGAAGTCGATACGTTGAACCGCGCGGTTTACAAGGGCGAGACACCCCCTCCGATTGCGGGCGGCGGCACAGAAGGCACGGATGCGCGCCTGAGCCAGATTGAAACAGATCTGCGCAATATGACGGGCAAGGTCGAACAGCAAGCGTATGACAGCCAGCAGCTCCAGCAAAAACTGGATGCGCTTCAACAAGATTCCCAAATGCGTTTGGATGCTATAGAGGCACAATTGCGCGGCCAGCCCCCGATGGGCGCGGCGCAACCTTCGATGAATCAACCGCAAAGTGTTCTGGCACCGAGCGATCTGGGACATCCGACGCTTGGCGATAATCCCGAAGTGTTGCAACCCGATGCCACGATGAATCAACCTTCCGGAGATGTGACGGGTGCGGAAACCGGCGCGGTGGATGCTGCGGGTTTATACGAACAAGGTTTTGGTGAAATCAAACGGTCCGATTATCCGGCCGCCGAAAAAACCTTTATCGCCTTTATGAAAGAATATCCCACGCATGCTCTCGCGCCGAATGCGCTCTACTGGCTCGGTGAGACATATTATGTGCGTAAGGAATACGACAAGGCTGCGCGCGTGTTTGCCGAAGCCTATCAAAAATATCCGGGCGGTCCTAAAGGCGCGGACAATTTGCTAAAGCTCGGTATGTCGCTTGCGGGTAAAGGCGAAAAAGACAATGCCTGCATTGCGCTTGGCCAACTCAAAAAAGAATACCCCAAAGGTCCCGCCCCCGTGCTGGCCAAGGGCGATTCCGAAATGATGGCGCTCGGCTGCAAAGCCTGATGGCTTTGCGTTTTCCCTTTACACCCATGCCAAAAATCGGCTGGATTCTCCTTTGTATGCTCTTGGGTTACCTCGCTTTTGCGTTGGCTATTCATATAGCCAAAAACGACCCATTGCCCCAGCCGTCTGCCGCCGTGACAAAGCCATAACTGTTTGCTATAAATCCCCCATGTCCCAACCCATCGAAGATTTCGAAATTTCTTTGCGCAAGCTAGCGCTCGGCAAAAGCGTGTCGGCGGGTATTTCGGGCGGGCCCGATTCCATGGCCATGCTGTTTTTGCTTTCGGAATGGGCGGAAAGAAACGGCACAATGGTCCATGCCATCACCGTTGATCACGGCCTGCGTGCCGAGAGCGCAGATGAGGCAAGAATTGTGGAATCTTTCGCCAAAAATCTTAAAAACGTTACGCACCGTATCGTAGAATGGGGGGGCAAAAAGCCCGAAACCCGTATATTGGAAGAGGCCCGCATCGCACGTTACGCGCTTATGGCCGATGCGATGAAGGATACGAGGACCGAACATCTCTTTGTCGCGCACCACAGGGATGACCAAGCCGAAACTTTCCTTATTCGTCTGGCCAAAGGCAGTGGGCTCGACGGGCTTTCGGGTATGCGGGTTCTTCAACCGACCGAAAACGGTATCACGCTGGTCCGTCCGCTGTTGAATTTCTCCAAAGAGGAGCTGCTCGCCCTGTGCGAAGAGCAAAACATCCCGTTTGTCCGCGACCCATCCAACGAAAACGAAAAATATCTGCGCCCGCGTCTGCGCGCTGCGCAAAGCATTCTGGAAGAAGAGGGACTGAGTTCAAAGCGTCTCGCCACCACCGCCAAGCGCTTGGGACGGGCGCGCAGTGCGCTGGAAGAGGCAGCGGAAAAACTTTACAAAGAGGCCCTCACGGAAAAACGAAGCGATGGTTTTTTCTTCAATATCAACACACTCAGATCATCACATGAAGAACTGGTTTTGCGCGTCCTGCTTAAGGCGATGGATGAATTGCGCCCCGATGCCGATTATGCGCCGCGGATGGAGAAACTCGAAAACCTACTCGATCGTATAATGGCAGACCCCGGCTTTAACGGTGCAACGCTGGGCGGGTGCATCTTTGCTTTGCAGGTCAAAAATGCGACACTATGGATAGGTAGGGAATAATATGTCTAGAAAACTTCTGATCGCCACTCTGGTCGCCGTAGGCCTCATTCTGGTTTTGTATGGTTGCAGCTTCAACACGGTCGAAGCGCAGACCAACCCGCAGGCGCAATCCATATCGGCAAAACCGATGGGGGTTTTCCGCGATTTCGTCTGGGGTGTTTCGGAAGAGGATGTCCGGTCTTTTGAAACGGCCACTTTCCACAAGAAAGAGGGAGATTCTCTCTTTTTCCTTTTGCCGCGGGACAGAACCATCACGCCGATCCTCAAACCCATGCTCCGTTATAATTTTACGGACAGCAAACTGTCCTCCGCCGAATTCTATTATTTCGAACTGACCCAGCCAGACGGACAACGCATTCTCGATCTTTTCAGCAAGCATGAGATGGAACTCACCGCGCAATTCGGCAGACCTGCGAAAGAAGAATTCAACTGGAAGAACGAGCGCTATAGAAAATTTCCGCAATTCTGGGGACGTGCTCTCTACTCAAAGGATCTGTGGTTGAAGACGACCTGGCTAAGCAGCGATACTGAAGTCGTCTTGCAGGCCTACCGCGATAAATTCGGATACAGGCTCTACTACACAGCGTCCAGAATTGCAGTGCAAAAAGACACTCCTTCCGATCTTCTGCAACTGGACATCGTGCCCAAGGCGAAGCCTTAATTCCGCCTGTTTTAAAGACCAATATAGGGGAGGAAAGCGGCTTGTTTCCTTGGACATCCGCGCTAATTCCTCCTAATATGCCAAGGACCGTCAAGAGGACGGTTAAACGCAGTATTACAAAGGACTCAGCGCAGTGAACAACGGTTTTGGTCGCAATCTCATGGTATGGCTCGCCATCGGTTTTATGATGGTGTTTTTGTTCAACGTGCTGCAAGGCGCAAAAACGGCGAATAATCCTGCCGCATCCGAAGCGATGGCATATTCCGATTTTATGGCCGAAGCGAAAGCGGGCCGCATCTCCGATGTGACGATCAAGGGTGAGGAACTTACCGGCCATTTCACAAGCGGCGGCGAAGCCTTCAAGGCGCGCATCCCCGCCAATGAAAACGTGGTGGATCGTTTGTCCGGAACAGGCGTCAAAATTACGGCGGAACAGATCGACCCCGAAAAAATCAGCGCGATGGGTATTTTGATCTCGTGGTTCCCGATGTTGCTTTTGATCGGTGTGTGGATTTTCTTCATGCGCCAAATGCAGGGCAAAGGCGGCGGCGGTGCGATGGGCTTTGGCAAAAGCCGCGCACGTCTTTTGACCGAAAAACATGGGCGTATTACGTTTGACGATGTTGCCGGTATCGATGAAGCGAAAGTCGAACTGCAGGAAATCGTCGAATTCTTAAAAGACCCGCAAAAATTCCAGCGTCTTGGCGGAAAAATTCCCAAAGGCGCTCTTTTGATCGGTCCTCCTGGTACGGGTAAAACACTTACCGCGCGCGCTGTCGCGGGCGAAGCCAATGTTCCGTTCTTCACGATTTCTGGTTCCGACTTCGTTGAAATGTTTGTCGGCGTCGGCGCATCCCGTGTGCGTGATATGTTCGAACAGGCGAAAAAATCTGCGCCTTGTATCATCTTTATCGACGAGATCGACGCTGTCGGCCGTCACCGTGGCGCAGGCCTCGGCGGCGGTAACGACGAACGCGAACAAACCCTCAACCAGTTGCTGGTGGAGATGGACGGCTTCGAAGCCACCGAAGGTGTTATCCTGATTGCTGCGACCAACCGCCCCGATGTTCTTGACCCCGCATTGTTGCGTCCCGGCCGTTTCGATCGCCAGATCGTCGTGCCGCTTCCCGATGTGAAGGGCCGCGAGAGAATCCTCAACGTCCATATGAAGAAAGTGCCTTTGGCGCAAAATGTTCTTCCACACACGTTGGCACGCGGTACGCCGGGCTTTTCCGGTGCCGACCTTGCGAACCTTGTGAACGAAGCCGCCCTTCTGGCCGCACGCCGCGGCAAGCGCGTCGTTTCTATGCAGGAATTCGAAGATGCGAAAGATAAAGTGATGATGGGCGCTGAACGCAAATCTATGGTCATGACGGAAAACGAAAAGAAACTGACCGCCTATCACGAAGCGGGTCACGCGGTTGTGGCCTTGCACGAAGTGGAATCCGACCCCATTCACAAGGCGACGATCATTCCGCGCGGCCGTGCGCTAGGTATGGTTATGCGTCTTCCCGAAGGTGATCGTATTTCGGTTTCCAAAGCCAAACTAAAAGCCGATCTGGCCGTTGCCATGGGCGGACGTATCGCCGAAGAAATAATCTTCGGCGCGGAAAAAGTAACGACGGGCGCATCGTCCGATATCCGCATGGCGACTGAAATGGCGCGCCGTATGGTCACGGAATGGGGCATGTCCGAAAAGCTCGGGCCCATCTTGTACAGCGCCAATCAGGAAGAAGTGTTCCTTGGCCACTCGGTCGCGCAATCCAAAAATCTGTCTGATGCTACGGCGTCCATCATCGATTCCGAAATCAAACAAATCGTCAACACGGCCTACGCCCGTGCGACGGAAATCCTGACCACGCAGATCGACCAACTGCACACGGTGGCCAAAGCCCTGCTCGAATACGAAATGCTGTCCGGTGAAGAGATCAAGGCGCTGCTGCGCGGCGAAGCAATCTTGCGCGACAACGGTGACGAGCCCATCCATTCGGGCCCGCGCTCCAGCGTGCCCAGCAGCGGCGGCTCTATCGAACCGCAAAGCGCTTAGCATGCGTTGCGGGCTGTTCCTCTTTGCAGCTTCTGTTCTTCTTATATTTTCCCCTGCCGCGCAGGCCGCAAAGGCCTGTACGGAGATTGGCTGTATCGATGGTGTGATGCTCCGCGGGGACTACGACCGCGAATGGAAGAACGGTAACTACCGTTTTGAACTTGTACTTGATAACCGTCATGTCAATTGCTATGGCGAATTGCCGCTCAAACCCTGCGGCGAACAAAGCCTTTCCTGTAATAGTGACCTTGTGACCATCACAGAGAGCGGCTGCGCGCTTCCCAAATCCGACCACGGTTTCGGCGATATACATATCAAGGATGATCCGCGTAAAGTTATGGTGCGTATTACGCACAACAACAAAACGATTCTCACCCGAACAATCGTGCGCATAGATTATAAGGAATCACGCCCCAACGGCGATGGCTGCGGCCCTGTCTGTCATTCCGCGTCTTATAATTTGTTCGATGTATCGGGTGACTGATTAGCTGTTTATTTGAAAGCGAATAGCTTCTTCCACAGGCGCTTTTCGCGCTCTATGGGGTGATTTTGATTGGTTGCGTGTTTGCACAATAATAGGTTTGTCCACTTCGTTGGGGTTCACATTGTTTTCCGCAATTACACGTTCCATGAAAGCCGTGCTAGTTCTATTTTCGAGATCTAGCAACACATCCACTTCTCTGGTGAAATCGCGGATCTTGCGTATCTTATCGCGCTTTTCATCGACAATGCGCTCTTCATTTTCCATCAATGTTAATTGGGGCGTATCGTCTTGGATTTTAATCTGCGCCGCTGATGCCAAAAGCTGCTGCAGTTTGGGGGATTCCTTGGCCCATCCACCTGCGGGATACTTCTTCTCCCTAGTATCTGCCAGCGATGTGAAAGCACCCTTTAACATGTATTTCCTTCATTAATTCTTATATATTATACATAATATATAAGAATACTGCAAATATATAGAAAACATTGATTTAAGGCTCAAAAACAAGAAAAAGACAGGTGAGGGGGCCTGTCTTTTTCCATTGGGCTTAGGAGAGGAAGGAAATTTTATCTCAGCTTTGTCGGCGGAGGTCGGACCAGATAATCCGTCTTCCATGGATAACGCACCGAATGGCGGTTTCTTTCGACCAGATTTGCTGCATTTGTTTTTTCATGGCGTAAAAACTCCTTGGCCTGCGGAGGCGGGCTTTTTTGTTTATGCTGTTTTCAAGGAAATAGACGAGCGCGTTCGTACGCGTTTGGCACTAGCCGCTCTTTACCGGTTCCCTGGTCAACTTTTCTTTTTCTTTATTATTTATTAATAACTGATTGCTTGGTTCAAGTCAACAAAAATCGGCATATAAGCTATGCAGGACTTGTATAAGTAGATCCTAAAGCGTTGAATTATTAAGCGGACTGAAGGCTGTGGGTTTGTGCCATCTGTTGGCGTTCATGTTCCAAAGCGGCGGTGTGGGTTAGGGCGCAATAGCTATAGAGATATATCAATGAAAGCTTCTCAGCATCCGTAATCGCATTTACATCGCTCGCGCGCCAATTATATTGATCGAGCAATCTTGCAGAATCTGCTTTGGGCGGAAACAGGCTCCGCGCTTCTTCTTTCAAGAAATCCGCAAAGCCCGCTTTGGATTCAAAATGCGTGGTTACGTAATCGAGAAAGCGTTCGCATGTGTGTGCATAGACATCGAAACACATACGGAATTTATGCGTTGTCCAAGGATGTTTTTCGGTTTCGGCCTGCTGGGTCTGCATGATGCACACATGGCTTTGGACAGCCCTTTCCCAGTTTTGATCTATCGAATACATTTTTTAGCCTCTGTCGAACCGAGGAAGATTTACATCGTGCCGCTTTGTATTGTCCAGCATGTCCTGATGTTTTTTACGGATGGCGTGAATGCTGTCTTCGATTGTATTACAAGCGTCCGTGATTCTCAAATCCAGCGTGCCTACAGGGGCTTTTGTCCATTTGCTCGCTTTGCCGTATCCCGGATTGTACCATTGTTCGATATCCAGTCTTTCCATCGCAGAAAATTCAATGCGGCGCAGCGCGGCGGGATGCGCCCACCAAAACACGGTGGAGATAAGCGAAAGCGATTCACCCGCCTTTTTGATAGGAAACTGAAAAGATAGTTTCGGGCCATCGCCGCAGGGGTCATGTGTATCTGAAACGGTTTCCAATTCAACCGAGAAACCCGAAGCTTCGAGCGCGTTGACATAGGAGCATATAGCCGCGCCCCACTGCATAATTCTGTTGCTAGAAACCTCCGCATTTGCGCTTATGTTGGTACGAATGGGAATGATGGGCTTTAGTTTAAGTTCTTCGCGGCGCGGCGCAGCCATGTTGAACGGATCGCCCGCAGAGGCACGCCCGGAATTGGGATAATATCCTGCTGCCGAATAATGCCAGACTTTCGTCTTTTGTACGGGGATTATGAGTTCGGCAATATCCATGTATTTTTGCAAACGCTTAAGGCCGTCTTCCCAGCCATATTTCGCAAGTTGATAGGCCTGATCGTAGTTAGATGTTCCCGCCCAGCCATCGCTTCTGTATTCACGGCTGCCAAGGTTACCACCCCAAGGAGTTGGCGCCTTCGTTGCCCATTCCAAAAATTCATTCGGGGAGTTGAATGTTTTTATTATGTTGTAGGGCATTTAAAAACCCTTATTTCGGTGCGCGTTTCAAAATGGCCAGAGCGTCTCTTTGCGCAGCTGCCACGCGATCTTTGAATTGCTCTGCCGCGTCTATGGCGTTTTCCGCTCTGGTGACGGTGTTCTCGAATTTTCCGAGTTTTTTGATTACCGCCGTCGCGCGCGCGGATAAATCGCTGATTTCATCTTTCGATTCCATAAGTTTTGCGAAGGCTTCCAGTGTTTCAGTAACTTCTTGCAAGCCGTCTTTTACATCGCCATGCGTTGACAAAGCATTACCGAGTTCATTTTTCAAATTGCCCAGCGAAGTTTTCATTTTTTCAACGAGTTTGATTTTGTCTTCTTCGGGAAGACCGCGGAAAAGACGGGATTCAGCCACCTGTTTTCTGTCCATGCCAGCTTCTAGCAGGGCTGCGCCTCTGAAAGAAGCACGCAAAGATACGATGTGGCGCATGCCCAGCAAGCGCACGGCGGCGCGTGCAGTCTGCACGGTTTTTACCCAGCTGTCCTGACCTCCGTCATATTTTTCATGTATGAGGCGGCTTTCCAAATCTTCGTCGTAATCAACAAACTTTGTTGCAAAACGGTCCAGTGTTGCACCGTCGAGTCTGTTACGTCCGACATAATCAAGCGTCGCGCCATGGCCCCACGTGTTCGCGGCGGCCATGAAGAAGAATTTCGGGTGGCGTTTGATCAAACCGTCGGGTGCATCGAGCACGCCGTTTTCCAGAGCGGCGTGCGCTGAGGTGATGGCATCGGGTTCGGATGAATCCAGTTCGTCGAACAAAAATAATCCGCCATTTTCATACGCTTTGCGGAACGTTGTGTGTACGGGGCGGCCCTGCGCGTCCATGTAACCTTTGATCTGGAAGTCAGCAGTGACTTTGCCTAAGTAAGAGAACGGCACTTTCAACGTAGATGCCAATTGCTGTGCTATCGTGGTCTTACCGCATCCCGAAGGACCTATCAGAAGCGGGTTGTCACCTGCTTTGATCATTTTCAATACATCGCTATATACGACGTGGACGGGCGGGTTTTCTACCACAGCCAGGTCATTTCCACCTGCGGCTTTTTTTGCGACGGCTGTTTTAGACATAATTGCACTCCAATATTACTAATAGCCATAATGTCCTAGCCAACGGTTGAGTTTATGTCAAAGAAAAATAGTTTTTTCATAATAGTATAACATTCTAAACTTTAGTGGTTTTTTGGGTGATTCTGGTTTAAAAACAATAATATGAGCAATTTTCGCCAATATTTTGGTACTGACGGCATCCGCGGCACGGCGAACACCCCTCCTATGACGGCGGATATGGCTTTGCGCGTGGCCATGGCGACCGCCTATGTTCTGCGCGCCAAGCAGCGGGGGGCCGTGATGGACCGCGCCGTGATCGGCAAGGATACCCGCCTTTCTGGCTATATGCTGGAACAGGCCATGGCCTCCGGATTCGTGGCTATGGGTATGGAAGTCATCTTTACTGGCCCTGTGCCCACCCCCGCGATCGCCATGCTGACGCGTTCACTTCGTGCTGATGTGGGCGTGATGATTTCGGCATCCCACAATCCTTATGCCGATAACGGCATCAAATTGTTTGGCCCCGACGGATATAAGCTTTCCGATTCGCTCGAAATCGAAATCGAATCTGCGCTGGAAATGGACCAGAATGAATTGCTCCCCGCGCCTGATCTGATCGGTAAAGCCGCGCGTATGGACGATGCTGGCGGGCGTTATATAGAATTTTTAAAGGGCGGCATGCCGCGCGGCGATTCTTTGAATGGCCTCAAGATCGTCGTCGATAGTGCGAACGGTGCGGCCTATAAAATCGCGCCCCAATTATTGTACGAACTCGAAGCCGAAGTGATTTCCATCGGGGATCGTCCAAACGGTCGCAACATCAACGATGGATGCGGCGCGACGCATGTCGAAGCCCTGCAGAAAAAAGTTCTCGAAGAAAAAGCGGATCTCGGCCTCGCGCTCGA
>JBEIHF010000013.1:7500-52613 GCA_040381535.1 Micavibrio sp.
CCCCACTTCGGTTTCGGCGGGGCCGATATAGATGGTCGGACGCGCCGCGGCCAGTGCCGAATAAAATTTGCACGGCACCAAAAGGCCCGCGGCATCATCGCGCATGGAAACCAAATGCAAATCGCCGCTTTCCATCAAGTCCTTCAAAAGACTGTTGGGCTGATACGGCAATAATTTGATGTTTTGCAATCCGCGACGCGCGCGTTCGGAAGATAGGCGGTCATGGCTTGGTCCCTCGCCCACGAACACGAATTCTATTTCAGGATGAGGCGACAGATATTCGGCGGCCTCCAATATGGCCTTCATCGGGTGAGCGCGGCCTATAGTGCCGGCATACAAAATGCGAAAACGCGGTGAATTGTCGCGAACCAGATTTTCCACAGGGCGCGCGTTGGAAACATCGCGAAGGCGCACATCGGGCTTCTTGGATTTGGCGTTGTTGGGATCGACTAATTCCATGTCGGGCCAGTTTGGGATCATGCTGATACGGCCCGTCTCCACGCCGGTGCGCGCGAGATGACGCGCCATGCAGCGGCCGATGGCGATGACCTTACCGGATTTGTTCATCGAACGTCTTGTGGAACGGCTTAGCGCACGCAAAACGAATTGCGGGAGTTTGACTCCCACGGCGGGGAACAGATCTGGATAGAGATCTTGACACCAATGCAGATGCCCACAGCGCTTGCTTTTGGAATAGCGACGACCCATCGTCACCAGCAAAGGCGGATCGGTCAAAGTAATGACCAAATCGTTGCGCGGCTGCTTCATCGCCGTCCAGTAGAGTTTCCAAAGAACGATAGCGTAGGCGATCGCGCCTTTGGGATTGAGAGGTGCCTTGACCCTGTGAACGGCGATGCCGCCGTCTTTTTCAGAAAAGGTTTTTTCGCCCGTGGTCAGAACGGAAACCGTCCATCCGGCACGCGCCATTTCCTTGGCGAGATCGCGCAAAACTCTACCGCTCGCCCCGCGTGCAGGTGGGTAAACACGGTTTATCAGTAACACAGACGGTTTTGCGCTCGGCATAGCCTTAACTTGGTTAAATGTGAGATCCTTTTTTCTTACCTGACTGGGCGGCGCTATGCAATGTTTGGCCTTGAATACTCCACACGGAGATCAGCAACAAAATAAGGCCGAAATCGAAAGATTTTTGCGAGACATAGAGGAAAATCGGCATGACGAAAGGCCAGAATACGGCAAGCGCTTTGGTCCCGTCGCCTTGAAATATAAGAAAAATTTGATAAAGATCCGCCATGAAATCTTCATACCCCATCAGAGCATTAGATCAAAGACACAAGCAAGCGGTGATTATCGCTGGTCGGGATTGAAAAGTCGCGGGGGAACACCAATCGCGGATTCATTATTTCTCTGGTTATATGTTACACGGCGCTTTTTAGGCTTTGGCTCTTCTTCCTCTGCGAGGGGATTAAGCTGACCCATGCGGTCCTGTAAGGAAGGCGAACCTGCAGGCATGCCGCCCGTTCTTTGCATGTCGGTCAGATATTGCTGTTGGGCCTGAAGCGCTTGCTGGTCGCGTATCGCGCGCATCGCGTTTGCCTGTTCGGGTGACATCATACCAAATCCGCTTCCATCAGCACCGGCTTCCTCACCGAAAGCATAAGGCTTGGGTTTGTTTTTGGAAGAAGTGTAGGAGGGCGCGTTCTTTCCTGCGACCATCGGCTCCGTGTTGTAGATATTCGCCGAAGACCCTTTTGATGAGGGTATATACGTGTAACCCGAGGATCCCGTGGACGTGTTGTACTGGGCCATGGCAGTGCCGGCCGTACCGATAAGAAGGGCCGCAAGGGCCAAAGACAGAGTTACGCGCATGGAGCCTCCCGAATTTATATCATTTCACTGTACCACAAACGACGGAAAAGCCACAAAGTCTCCGTGAATCTATTTTATAAAAATACTTGCTATAATATAGCCAAAACAAGCCGTTTTTAACCCTCTCTTAAGCTTTTAAACGCATAGTAAATTTGCAATTTCGTAAAATAATAGTGGATACTCGGTTTATCCATCCATACGTGACTTACTGAGGAGTGTGACCATGAAGGTTGATGTTAGAGAACTTTTGGAAAGTGCAGGATTGAAGGACGAACCCTTTTATCCGGGTAAGCGCGTGGTCAAGAAATTCATACAGCATGGCGAACATAAGAGCCATTGCGCTATATTCGAATGGCACGACAAAAACGTGCGCGTCGAACTGAAAGCCGGCATGAATGGCACTACGCTGAACCCCAAGGATTTGCATCATTATCCTGTAAGCTTCCAAGCCAGAACCTATCTGGACATCAAAGCCGTGAATGAAAACGCTGATGACGGGGACGATGAAGAAGATGAGGAAGGCCGCGGCGGTAAAGGCGGCGGCGGCAAAAAGCCCGTCTTGAAGAAGAAAGAAGAATTTGCATTGTCTTCTCTGTCTTCCATGAACGCGTTCGAAAAGATGGCCGAAGGTACTATCTCCACGCTCGGCGACATCAAAAAATTCGTCATCATGGGCAAAGAGATTGCCAAAGAAGGTTATGCGCAAGCCTTTGAAAACCTAAAAGAACAATTGGCACAGACCAAGATCATGGTCATGGACCTGATGAAGGGTGTTACCGACATCATCCACAAAGCCACCCCCGGCGGCGGTTTGGCCGCACGCGGCGATGAAACCATCAAATACAAATACGATGCGGAAAAAACCGCACCGATGTTTGGCGGGCTTACCCCCGGTTAAAAGAGAATTAAGGTTTGGCTGATATAGTCAGGGAATTATCCCTGTAAATTCTCCCCCCGCTTTAAACACGGGGGGAATTTTTTGTGCACCATAACAAGCCATGCCACAAAAAAGCCGTGGGCCTCCGTCACACTAAAAGCTATACTACGGCTTTAAGGGTGTTTATGACGCAGACGAACGGCGACGGCCGTCCCAAACCACAAGATGACAATATTGTACCTCTGCCCACGTTGGCGGAGCGTGACCGCATGCGCCGCGAAAAAGAAAAAATCGAACGCGCGGCCACCCGTATTGCCGAGCCCATGATTAACCTTCCCCCAGTCACAAAATGGCTACTCGGGGTTATCCTCGCCATCTTCCTTATCACGAACGTACTGCTTCCGGCGGAATATGCCGATCTCGCCATCAACAGCTTCGGCTTTATTCCCGAGGCGTGGCATACCGAAAATTTCAACCCGTTGATCCTCATAACGCCGTTTACACACATGCTCTTCCATGGCGGATGGATGCACGTGATGATGAATTTGTTCATGTTGGCGGCCTTCGGCAGCGGCGTGGAGAGATGGTTCGGTGGAAAGAAGACATTGATACTCTTTGTTGCGAGCGGGCTTTTTGGCGTCCTCGCGCATTATCTTTTCAACACCGCCTCGCCCTATCCCATGATCGGCGCGTCGGGCGGATTGTCGGGATTATTCGCCGCCGCGCTTATTATGATGAGCCGCGGCCAGCGTGAAATTGGCGGGCGTTTTGGCATTCTTCCCTTTATCATCATCTGGATTGGGCTTTCCATCGGTTTTGGAATGCTGGGCGGCCCCGATGGCAGCATGGTCGCATGGGCCGCGCATGTCGGCGGCTTTATCGGCGGGTTCGTCGTTTTAAAGGCGATGAAAGTTTAGATTTTTTCGATCATCAGCGGGTCCTGCCACTGCGCCAGAACGGGCGCCGCTACGAACACGCGGTTGGGATTGCCCCATGTGATGGTATTGAACGAGCCATGCGGCTGGGCAATCGGCGACCATGAATCATAGATATGCCCTGTCTGCGCGCAAAACCACACTTCTTCAGGCGGCGCCGATGCCGCTCGCTCCAGCCAACCACGAATGACAATCGCATTGCGCGTTGTCAGCTCTTCGAGGTCCGCGTGTAGACGATACAATTGTGCGGATGGATGAATCTTCTCGGCCGCCATCAGATAGGTTTTGGCAACGCCCCATAGCGCGCAATCCAACGCGGCCTTGGCCGCGCCGCGCTGGGAATAAACATTGTCAGGCTTCAGGGCCACGAGTTTTTCAAACCAGCGCAAACGGCGCGAAGGATCGGAAGATTTGGGATCGGGCGCAACCTTGTCCCACCATAAGAGCAATTCGGGGTGCGGATTGTATTTCCATGCGCGTTCAACAATCCCCGAAATCTTGTTCTTTTTGTCTTTGGTCCAGTAATAATCGGCAAGACTCGTCACCGCGGGTATAAAGGCGGGGTTGATCTTTACAGCGGTTTCGATCTTTTTCAGGAACGCCGCATCGTTGCCTTGCTCTCTATCGCGTTCGGCCAAAAGGATAAGCAGAGTCACTTCGTCTTTCGTGATCTCTTTTTCATCCATGGCTTTGAGTTTTTTGATACGGGTGAGCGTTTCGTAAGCATCTTCCCACAAACGATTCTGGATTTGTAGGTCATAAACTGATTTCAAAATCCACGGCTGTTTCGGGTTTTGATCGAGCGCGGTTTTGGCGTAAGACAGCGCCTTTATCGTATCGCCTTCATCCAGAGAGGATTTTAAAAGCCCGCGCACGCCAAAAAAGGCCGCATCTTTATCAACCAACATTTTTTTGAATATCTCGCGCGCGGATCCTTCCTCGCCGCGTAGCCGTGCGGCTTGCGCTTCTAAGAGCAACGGCAGACCCGATTCATCGGGCAACCAGTTGCGCGCTTCACGGGCATAGATGGTGGCCTTTTTAGCATCACCCGCGGCTATCGCGGCAAAACCGCGGGTCAGTGATCGGAAACCTTTCGCGCGGTTGCGGTCTTTTCTGTTGCGCGAAAACACGCCGGGGAACGACATGACGGTAGATACGATGCGAAATACCGTGACGACGAGCAGCGTAAACAGCACGAACGCGAGCAGGAACAAACCAAGTTGGATGTTGATGGAATAATCATTCCATGTGATATCGACAGCGCCTTTTTGGTAAATCAACCACAAGGCGGCGCAAACGACGATGGCAAGCTGGGCGAAAAACCACAGGGCGCGAAGCACGGAGTAATCCTTATGCGTTAAAGATCGAACAACAGAAAAACGCGGAGTATGCGCCTAGTCTATCATTCAGGCTGGCCGGATGAAAACCCTTTAAATCCCTTGGGAGCAGGCAGAACCGCAAAGCCGGATTCTTCGTCCTTCACAACGTCGGGGGACGCAAAGCTCTTCACCGTATCGACCGCGCCTTCAAGCGCGTCCATACCGGAAGCGGCGCTGATGTTCGTACCAACATTGGCGACAATCATCTGGCGAAGCATGGATTGGATTTGGTCGGCGAGCAATGTGGCTTCCGCTTGTTGGATGAAAGGTTGCGCCTGCGCCGCAGGTTCGCCTTCCAGGGTTTGCAGCGTGGCAATGGCGCCCTGCACATCACCGGCATCCAGTTGCTCTTGCGCTTTGAAAACAGTTTTTTGGGTGGGCGTGCCGCCGACCAATTCACCGTCTTTTTTAACATTGAGGATTTGGGTCAAACGCACTTTGGCTTTGTCGGTAACGGATACATCTTCACCTTTGAGCGAGGAAAACACGATATCGCCGGCCATGCCTTTAAATTCATTGGAAAGGCCGTCTGCCGTAAGAATGCCGCCCTTGCTGGCTTGCGGTGCCAGTTTGGACAACGCCGCCTGCAATTCAGGGTCTTCATTGCCGACGAGTTTTTGCAGCAATAAAACATCTTCTTCTAACGGCGCGTTACGGTTCAAGGATTCACGAAGTTGTGAGAACGCGATCAAAAGCGCGGCGGCTTTCATATCGCTGCCCGACACGCCTTCAAGCGTATTGCTCAAAGCGGTTTTTTGCGGTGCGGTTTGCGTCTCGGCAAGTTTGGTGCTCAGTGCGCCCATCTGGCCATCGAGGGAATCAACGATCTTGGTCAGTTCGCCCACCGATGAATTGATTTGTTCTTGTCCGGCCACCGTCACTTCGAGGCCGCGTATACGTGCAGCCAAATCTTTTACGGCTTGGCCGCCTTCGACATCGGAAAGTTTGGCTTCGAGAATGGAAATTCGGTCGGCGAGCGATCCTGTATCAACGCCCCCGGCTGCTTTGGCGGCATCCGTTGCTGTTTTTGCAATGGTTTGGACGTCTTGACTAATAGCATCCGCTTCGGATTTCAAAATTTCGAATTTGTTGCGGATGTCATCGGGAACCATTTCGCGCACGAATTCCGCATCCTTGCTCATTTGCTGGACGTCTCCATCCATCGCCGTAACTTTACCGCTGAGCGTTGCAAGCTGGTCTTCATGTCGTTCGATTTTTTGTGCGGAAGGCATGAGGAACAAAGTCGCCGCGCCGCCGAGAACAAGGACGAAAGCCAGAACAGTCCAAAAGCTTGCGCGCACGGCTTTCTTTTGGCCCTGCTGGATTGCGGACATCAATTCTTCGTGCGTGGCGTCGATGCGCGGTTGAAGCGATGCCGGAATTGTTTTGGGTTGCGCGCGGTAAATCGGCTCCACGGAAATTTTTACATTGTCGTTATCGTTGTTAATAAACGCGCTCCCGGTTTGCGCGCCTTTCTCGACGGCGGGGCCCGTTGCAGTGGTGGATGTAGGTGAATCTGTCAGAAGATCGGTGATATCGATGCTATTTTCATTGGCGGCACGGATCACGTCTGCGCGGCGAACGCCTGGAATGACGTCGCGTTTTTTCCATCCCTGAACCGTGGTCACGGGCGCCCCCACTTTCGCGGCCATCGGGCGGATACCCCCGAAGCGCTCGATAATGACGGAGGCATTTTTCAGGGAGTCCACATCTTCGATGCTCATAACAATCTCAATCCTCAACTTTATGCAAAATGGTGGGTGCCAACTGTTCCAATAATCTCATCATACCATACCGATCGGGCTTTTCGGCCACAAGAGCTTGCTGGAAGGGCAATACGGAAACAGAATGTACCACGCCCTCACTGATACACAAGGCCTTTGTCGTTTTCAAACGCACGGCGCGGTCATATTGCTGTAGCAAATCAGAAAAAACTTGGCCGCCACTGATAGAGAAGAACATTATTGCTTCAATTTTGCGCAGATCGAGCAGATTTAGAAGGTTAATCGACAAATTCTGGCTCGGAATGGCCGAATAACCTACGAATTCACGCAAAATAACCCCTTTTTTGGACATAATTTCCATCAAATCGGCGGAAATATGTTCCCCGCGAATATAAAGCGGCTGAATTAACGAAGTTATTAACGACTTTGTTAACAAAACCGTAAGATCGTCCACCGTGCCGGACGCGCTTTCAATATCGGTGAATCCCGCCTGCCTTGCTTCGTCGGCCGTGTTGCGTCCCACCGTGTAAACGGGATGCGCGCGCTCGTTGCTCAATCTTGCAAAAGCGCGCACGCCGTTCGCCGATGTAAAAACCAACGGGGTGTCGGCGGAAATTTCGGGTAATGATTCGCCGCGATAGGAAATGTTGAGCACGGATTCGATATGCGGTTCGAACCCGATATCTTTTATGGCGCCGACAAACTCCGCGCTGTCTTCTTCGGGCCGGACGATGACGATGGATTTGACGCTCATGTGAACAAAGATTTTGGCGCGGTAACTTTTATTTTCTTGGCTGTGACGGCGCCCAGATTAGCAGCTTCCGCGCGCGTCGTAATATTCGTCTGCACCGCTTCTTCGTAAACTTCCTTGCCGTCCAGCGATGACAGAACAAGATTGAAATGCAATTTGCCTTCTTTGAACCTTGCATGCGCGCCGATGGGCGTATGACAGGAACCGTCGAGCACGCGCAGCGCAGCGCGCTCAACAAAGGCACAAAGCCCCGTTTTCTTGTGATGGATGGCATCCAGCAGAATACGCACTTCCGCCGCATCTTCGCGCGTTTCAACGGCGATGATGCCTTGGCCGCAAGCGGGTACCATATCGCCGACCTCGACAGGGTGAATGAAATCACCGCTTATGCTCAATCTACCCAAACCCGCCATGGCGAGATACGTTGCATCGAACTGACCCGCTGCAAGTTTATCAAGCCGCGTTTGCACATTGCCACGAATGGGTACAACGTTTAAATCGGACCGCTGTGCCAGAACAAAAGACTGCCTGCGCATAGACGATGTTCCCACCTTTGCACCCTTGGACAAGTCGGCCAGCGTTTGCGCTTTGTGCGAAATAAACGCATCACGCACATCGGCGCGTTTCAAAACATGGTCGAGCGCGAGACCGTCGGGCAAAACCGACGCCATGTCTTTAAGCGAATGCACGGCACAATCGATCTTGCCTTCGAGTAAGGCATTTTCAATTTCGCGCGCGAACAATCCTTTGCCGCCTTCGGCTTCGGACAATTTCGTCTCGCCGTCTTCAGGTTTCCAATCCCCAGATGTTTTGATAATGACCCGCGTGAGCGAGAGATCCGGATAGGTATCTTTCAATAACTTAGCGACTTCCGCCGTCTGCGCCAGCGCCAGCGGCGATCCCCGCGTTCCGATTTTAAGGGTTTTCAATATCATAGCGGTTATTTAGCAGTCTTCGCAGCGGATGACAATAAACCCAAAGCCTGCTAAAACCCGCCCATGATTGTATTGGGTATAGAAACATCGTGCGATGAAACGGCCGTGGCCGTGATACGCGACGATAAAACCATCATGGCGAACCTCGTGCTCAGCCAACTGGAAGAGCACAAGGCATTTGGCGGCGTGGTCCCCGAAATCGCTGCGCGTGCCCACATGGATCATCTCGATACATTGATCGCGGCCGCGCTGCAGGACGCAAAAATTTCTTTTAAAAATTTGAACGGCGTCGCAGCGACCTGCGGCCCCGGTTTAATCGGCGGCGTGATGGTCGGCATGATGGCGGGAAAAGCGATCGCCGCCGCGCATAAATTGCCTTTCATTGCCGTCAATCATCTGGAAGCCCACGTCCTCACCCCGCGCCTGACGAACAATCTGGAATTTCCTTATCTGCTTTTACTGGTATCGGGCGGGCACACACAGATTTTGGTTGCCGAAGATGTCGGTAAATATAAACGCCTCGGCACAACCATGGATGATGCCCTGGGTGAATGTTTCGATAAGGCCGCGAAACTGATGGGCCTCGGCCATCCCGGCGGGCCTTTGGTTGAAAAAGCCGCAACCGATTGCAAAAATCACCAAAACGCGTCGGCGCGTTTTCCGCTGCCAATTCCCATGAAAGGCCGCGAAGGTTGTGATTTTTCTTTTTCGGGTTTGAAAACCGCTATACGCAACCATGTTGAAAAATTACCGCAGGGAAGGTTGAATTATCCGGATGTTGCCGATCTTTCCTACGCTTTTCAGGAAACGGTAACGCAGATCGTGAACGACCGCATGGCCCACGCGATTGAGATTTTCAAAAGTAAGTACAAAAACGTTAAACGGCCTACGCTGGTGGCTTCTGGCGGGGTTGCGGCGAATAAACGCATACGCTCATCACTCAAGGATTTGTCGGAATCATCTGGTATGGAATTTGTTGCGCCGCCGTTGGAATTATGTTCGGATAATGGCGCTATGATCGCATGGACAGGAATCGAACGTTTGAAACGCAACATGATCGACACTCTGGACGTAGCAGCGCGCCCGCGTTGGCCGCTCGATCCCGAAGCGGAAAAATCCCGCATCACTAATTAATCTTCAGACAATTTGAACAAGGGTAAAAATGCAGACAATCGGCATCATCGGTGGCGGCGCTTGGGGAACAGCCCTTGCACAATCTTTCGCGACATCGGGAAAGAACGTCATTATCTGGGCGCGTGAAGAGGAAGTCGTCACGGCGATCAATACCAAGCATGAGAATATTCCTTTTCTTCCCGGCGTTCTCTTGCATGACAATATCAAGGCAACGGGCAGCCTGACGGAAGTAGCGCACGCCGATATATTCTTGTTCGTCACCCCGACCCAGCATACGCGCACCGTTTTGGAATCCATGAAGGCCAATCTCGATGCAACCAAACCCATCGTGATCTGCGCTAAGGGCGTCGAAATCAATTCCGGTCTTTTGCTTTCGCAAATCGTCGCGGAAGTTTCTCCGCAATCCCCTGTCGCCATTCTGACAGGCCCGACCTTCGCCATCGAAATCGCCAAAGGTTTGCCGAGTGCCGTAACGCTCGCGATGAAAGACAAGGCAGAAGCCGAAAAAGTAGCGACCGCCCTCTCCAGCCGTTCGCTTCGCATGTATGCGTCCGATGATATTGTGGGCGCACAGGTCGGCGGCGCGGTGAAAAACGTCATCGCCATCGCCTCTGGCATCATTCAAGGCAAACAATTGGGTGATTCTGCCAGAGCGGCATTGGTGACACGGGGCCTCGCTGAAATCGCGCGTTTGGGTTCGGCCTTGGGCGCGAAGAAAGAAACATTGATGGGCATGTGCGGCGTGGGCGATTTGATCCTCACCTGCTCTTCCATGCAATCGCGCAACTTCTCGCTCGGTGTGGCATTGGGCCAAGGCAAAACGCTCGAAGATATTCTGGCATCGCGCAATTCCGTCACCGAAGGCGTGCACACGGCAAAAGCGCTCATCGTCATGGCAAAGAACAACGCGGTCGATATGCCGATCGCCGAAGCCGTGCACAAATGCCTGTCAGAAAATGCCGATGTGAATGAGATGATCGGCAAGATGCTCGATCGCCCCGTCAAGGCGGAGGCCGCGTAATATGAACTACTGGCTTGTGAAATCCGAACCGTTTGTTTGGTCGTGGGACCAGCACGTGAAAAAGGGCACCGAAAGCTGGAACGGCGTGCGCAATTATCAGGCTGCGAACAACATGAAGGCGATGAAAAAAGGCGACCTCGCATTTTTCTATCATTCGAACGAAGGCAAAGAGATCGTCGGCATTGTCGAAGTGGCGAAGGAATACTATGCCGATCCGACAGATGAAAAAGGCAAGTTCGGCATGGTGAATTTCAAGGCAGTAAAACCCCTGCCCAATCCTGTCACGCTGGAGACCATCAAAACTACCAAAAGCCTAGCGGACATGGCACTTTTGAAACAATCCAGACTCTCCGTCCAGCCCGTCAAAAAGGCCGAATGGGACATCATTTTGAAGATGGCTGCAAACAATTAACGCATTGATATTATTATATAAATAAGTATTTCCATAATTTTTATTGACCGAATTTGCTTAATCTAGTATGTTTCTGTCACTTTTGAGTTACACAAACGGCGATATCGCGGAGATAAAAATGAAAATCAGCAAACCTTTTGCCACGGCCGGCGCTTCTCTTGCGCTGCTTATGAATGCAGCTTGCGCCACTTCTGATTACGGTGCTTACCTGCCCGAAAGACCTCCCGGCTCACCCTACGGCGCAAGCGGCGGATCTTACGCAGATGGCTTGGGTCGTTACGCAACCCGTGAATGCCAACTTCTTGCTTCATTCGACAGACGGGCCCATGAAAGCCGTGCAGGCCGTGAGACCAGCCAGGCTTTAGGCAATCTCGCTTCCGGTGTTTTGGGTGGACGTAGCGGCGATCAAATAGCTAGACAAGCAGGCCGTGACTTCGGCGATATCCTTCAAGGCGGCAACAGAGATGCCGCAACAGCACGACAAAGAGAGTCATTGGTTGAAGGTTGTGAGGCTTCAAACCAAGTACGTAATGCGGGATTGGAAGCCTGTACCGATTCTTCCCGCACAACTACTTACACGCGTGAACGTGATGGTAACGTGAGAATGGATCGCCGCGGCGCAGAAACACAAAATTGCCGTAGCGTAACTCCTTATATTCGTGCACCGCAAGCTATTCCACAAAGCAGCGGGCAATATGAAGGCGGCGTTTATCAAGGTCCCGCTTCGCAAGCACCGTCCTATTACGTGATTTCCCCGAAAGATACCTGTAGAGCCGACGAAACGCGCGCGCGCGTGATCGTGGGCGGTCAGGAAACCCTCGCCTGCGTTATGCGATAGTTTAATACAAAGTTTTGCAAGCGGCCCCTTAAGGGGCCGTTTTGCATTTAGGCTATATGGTGCTAAGGTCGAAGCTCATTCAAAGGAGCGAGCCATGACCGACACAACCGCTTTGTTTCCACCTCCGGTAGCGCTACAGCAAAGTGCGCATATCACGCCAGCGAAATACAAAGAATGGTACGAGAAGTCTGTGAGCGATCCCGACGGCTTCTGGGGCGAAATCGCAAAACGCCTGACATGGTTCACGCCGCCCACCAAAATCAAGAACACATCGTTTAACTCCCCCGTTTCTATCAGATGGTTTGAAGATGGGGTCATCAACGCATCCTATAACTGCATCGATCGTCATCTGCCCACGAAAAAAGACGATGTCGCGCTCATCTGGGAAGGAGACAATCCGAAGGACGATGCCAAAATCACCTACGGCCATTTAAAAGACGAGGTCTGTAAACTCGCTAACGCCCTCAAATCCCGCGGCGTAAAAAAAGGCGACCGCGTCACCATCTACATGCCGATGGTGCCGCAAGCCGTCTATGCCATGCTTGCCTGCGCGCGCATCGGCGCTGTCCATTCCGTCGTGTTCGGCGGATTCTCCCCCGCCTCCCTCACCGACCGCATTCAGGACTGCAAATCCGATATCGTCATAACAGCGGACGAAGGCCTGCGCGGCGGAAAAACCGTACCGCTCAAGGCCAACACGGATGAGGCGCTGAAATCATGCCCCAACGTGCACATGGTGATCGTTTATAAACGCACCGGCGGCAAAACCGAATGGACCGATAAGCGCGATGTCTGGTGGCACGACCTAGTCGATAAACAATCTACCGACTGCGAACCCGAAAAAATGAACGCGGAAGACCCGCTGTTCATCCTCTACACCTCAGGCTCCACCGGAAAACCCAAAGGTGTTTTGCACACCACAGCGGGGTATCTTTTGTTCGCCGCCTTCACGCATGAATGCGTTTTCGATTATAAGGCAGGCGAAGTTTATTGGTGCACGGCGGATGTCGGCTGGGTTACGGGTCATTCCTATATCGTCTACGGTCCACTCGCCAATGGCGCCACATCGCTCGTCTTCGAAGGTGTGCCGAATTATCCCGACTGGTCGCGCTTCTGGCAGGTGGTCGACAAGCACAAAGTAAATATTTTTTACACCGCTCCCACCGTAATCCGCTCACTCATCAAGGCTGGCAATGATTTCGTCAAAAAAACCTCGCGCAAAACTTTGCGCATTCTTGGCTCCGTGGGTGAACCCATCAACGCCGAAGCATGGTGCTGGTATAAGGATGTTATTGGCGAAGGACGCTGCCCCATCGTCGATACATGGTGGCAGACTGAAACCGGCGGGCATTTGATTACACCTCTTCCCGGTGTCACCACCACAAAACCAGGTTCCGCGACGCTGCCTTTCTTCGGCGTGCAACCTGTTATCGTGGATACGAACGGCGTGGAACTACAAGGTGCCTGTGAAGGCGCGCTATGCATCGCGGATTCATGGCCCGGGCAAATGCGTACCGTGTTCGGCGACCACGAACGCTTCGAACAAACATATTTCTCCACTTTCAAAGTAAAATATTTTACGGGCGATGGAGCGCGCCGCGACGAAGATGGTTATTACTGGATTACAGGGCGCATGGATGACGTGATCAATGTTTCCGGTCACCGTCTCGGCACCGCAGAAATAGAAAGCGCGATCAATCTGGAAAAACATGTAGCCGAAAGCGCGGTGGTGGGTTTCCCGCACGACATCAAAGGCCAAGGCATCTACGCCTATGTCACATTGAAGGAGGGTGCGACCACGAACGACGAAACCAAAAAGGCGATTGTTGCCAGCGTGCGCAAAGTCATCGGCCCCATCGCCACGCCCGACATCATTCAATGGGCGCCGGGACTTCCGAAAACCAGATCGGGCAAAATCATGCGCAGAATCTTGAGAAAGATAGCGGCGGAGGAATTCGACACACTGGGCGACACCAGCACGCTGGCCGACCCCGCGGTGGTGGAAGACCTTATAAAAGGCCGTAAAACGGGCTGATTTGCGCATTTCATAAAATTATTGACGCAATACGGAAAACCCCCTACATTCCTGTCCGTCCTCTTATGGACTATGTGGGTAGAATATGTCTCTTCAATCGAACTCCGTTCATATCGTTTTGCGCGCTGCCAAAGGCGTGTGGACTTCGCTCGAAGAAGAATTCGAGAGGGTCGCGGATCCCAGCATCATTTTGATTCAAGGGCAGGCAAAAACCTACAAAGGCAACGGCGCAGTAAACGCAGCAGCATTCGCACAGCAGGATTGGGACGATCATCCCGGCCCGGTCCCGAGCAAGGAAATAAAAGCCCGCGTAGAGAAAGCCCTGCGCGATCCCAAAACCACCGTCCATCTTTACAATTCTTTTGTAGGCGAACACGCAAACGACCGCGCCCGTGCGGGGGAATTCATGCTGGCGCATTTGAACGAATACAAACAGGCAGGCGGGCTTTCCACCATCGTCTACCACATGCTGTATGATTGCGACGGACGTAACGACAAAATCCACATGGTCGAACAGGTAGGCCCTGACGGCAAAACGATCATGGTCTCGGAAAACAACGCCCCGGGCGGTGTTTATGCCCCCATCATGTACCGCGCGATCGGCACCGATTATATTTCCGTTTTCGATCCACATTCGAGATTGCATATTCAAAATCTGACCAATGCGTTCGAAAAAAAGCATGTGCGCGTACATTCCAATCTGGATGCAATTACCGACAAGATCATTGAAGACCATTTCGATGAAATCCTGACGGGAAAATTCAGAATGGGTGCGCCTGACGGCTGGGACAAAAAAGACGACAAAAAGAAAAACATGGCCATCGAACGCGTACATACGGTGGGTAATTTTCTTTGGGAAAAAATGGGTGGTCTCAAAGAACAGTACGGTGACATCGATACGTTCTTGAAAACCATTGCATTTGGCGTAGTCAAAAAACGCAAAGCTCCCTATCCCGGCGCTCCCACGAAATCCTATGTCGAAAGTGTGCACGGCGATGTGGACGGCTGCGCTTGCGTATTAATTGACGACCTCGCCGACAGCGGAGACTCATTAATTCAAAGCGCACAGGCCCTGCTCAGCAAAGGAGCAAAAATAGTTGACGCCGCCATTTGTCACGGACCTGCAGAACAGCAGGCGCTTTTGCACATCGTCAACGCCACCTGCTCTGTAAACGGGCAAACGCGTGTGGTAATCGATCATTTCATCACCACCAACACAATGCCACGGATTGAAGAATTCGTGAAAGCGCTATCGCCGGATCAGGCACGACGCGTCACAGTTATCAATAGCGGGGATGGTTTGGTAAGAGACCTGCACAAATTCCGTCCAAAACCGCGCGTCTTGGATGTTGTTTAAGCGGCGAGCCTATTGAACGAATAGCTCGGATGGTAGTTACGGAAGAAATTCTGTTGATTGCCGTACATCATCAAAAGTGCCAGCCATAGACCAACTTCGCTTTCTTCTTTGCGCTCGTGCATCTGAGCGAACAAATGCATTTGCTCCAGAGCCTGACGCGCTTCGCGTTCTTTTGCTTCTCTTTGCGCGCGCTCTTCTTCGAGGCGCGTTTCTTCCATGATCTTTTGCGCTTTTGCCATCAGTGAGCGGATCGCGCGCACTTCCATGTAACGCGTCTGCATGGCGCACCATGCGGAATCTTCCAAAATGGATGCCATATCCGTCATGCCATCGCCACGTCCGTATTCCTTGATGGATTGCAAACGTTGCTGGCGGGCGTCCTGATATTGTTTGTGAAGGCCGGCCAGAAGCGGATCCAAAATAGCAAAAGCCTGTAATTCATCGAGCGCTTTGGGGGCGACGGAAACGGGCACATCGCGGTCAAGACGAAGCGATACTTCGTCCAATACCTGATGCAGGTTCTTATCCATCCCCATAACAAAAGCCCCCAAATTGTGAATTCGGGGGCCATAATACGGGAAAAAGATTACGGGTAGGTTAAGACCTAAAAACCCAATTATTCTAATCCGATAGCGGATTTATAGAGCTCCAGAAGCTCTTCTTCTTCGTTGCGCTTTTGCGCGTCCATTTTGCGCAGGCGTATGATCTTGCGCATGGTTTTGGTATCAAACCCCGTGCCTTTGGCTTCCGCCATGATGTCCTTGATGTCTTCGGACAGACCGGCTTTCTCTTCTTCCAAACGCTCCACGCGCTCGATAAACGCCTTTAATCTTTGGCCTGAAACGCCGCCGGTATCGTTTGCGGTGTTGTCTTTTTGTTCACGGAATTCCTTCACGCTCGCTTCGCCCATGTTTGTTACGCCTTATAAATGTGATGTGTAGATGCCATTTATAGGGGGGCGCAAAATGGGCGTAAAGATCGAAAAAAACCTTATCCCTGCCTTTATTTTTGGCGCATTTCCGGGCGTTTATTTTTGCGCGCGCGGCGGCAATACCTGCCAAAGTTCTATTTTCACGCTTTGGGGAAATTTGGGGTCATTCACCCGCGCCATTTGCGCGCGCAAGACAAAACGGCGGTTCAAGGGCTGGCCCTGCGCGGCGATATCGCCTTCAGCGGAACGCGGCGTAAAGCTTAACGTTACCGGCACTTCAAACACCCATTTATAGACCCCGTCGAATACGCCGTGATTGATGTTAAGCGGCTCTTCTTCTGCAAAAGCACCCGCTTGCAAATCTTGCGCGACCAAGGCTTGTTCTATATTGGCGCCCGTTAAAAACTGAACATATTGTACATAGCCTTCGGGCGTGAAATATTTTTCCGAATCCGCAACGACTGATTTATAATTTGTCTGATTGAAGGTCAGTGCGTTGGCGATGGCCGAAGGCAAATATCCGCCGAGCTCACCCGCACTCATATGTTGAACGGAGAGCAAGTTTTTATCCTGCGTGGGATCGACGATGGCTTTACCCGAAGCCTCACCGAATGGCGATGCGTAATGTTCAGGGCGTTTGCTTTCTTCTTCCGTGTATAGCGCGTAATAAAACACGCCCAAAAAGGCGCCGACGGCTGCTAGAAACATGCAAAAGAAAAACAGTCTCTGGACGAAGAATTTGAACAAAAGGAGGCTCCCGCAAAAAAATCCAGCCTGTAGTTTAAGCTGTTTTAAGCTTCCCGACAATCTTTCCTATATTCAAAACATTGTCTATCCGCCGGTCCAAAAAGGCCCAACTGTCCTTGGCGCCCACGGAATTGTCGGAAAGCCAGTAAAGCACCGCAGAGGTAATGACACCGCTAAGCAGCGCCCGTTTGGTATAGCGATTATAATCCGTAGCCGTGTCCCCCGCCCAATGCCATATGACATCTGCCGTCTTCCAGACCAGCTTCGCCCCCTCGAATTTGCGCATTGGGCGCACCCAGTATGCGATGGCTAGCCTTTCGGCTTCCTTGTGAGGGGTCAGGGCTTTCATGCGCGCCCGCACGGCCAGTGCGATTTTATCGCGGATGCGTTGGGGTGTTTCTTCTTTAGCGAGGGCTTTGAGCATTTCATCGTCCGCCCAGCGGGAAAAATAACGCAGAGTATCCTTCACACCATCGGGGAACACGGAAAGAACCATTTCCTTTTTGAAGCCACTCTCTACGGCGGCATTCATCAAAACATCCATAGTCCAGCCGTCGAAAGCCACGCTCGGCAGCGCGGCTTTAAGGATTTTCTCTTTGATTTCATCATTGTATGTTTTCATAGCCCCCACTATAGACCCGCAAAGAACCCAAGAAAAGACTGGACTTTTGACCCGCGAAACCCAATGTTACCGCTATGACACGCAAGAATGAGGATGCCTCGCTCGGAAGCCAGTTAATGCGCTATGGCCGCGTCGGGGCGACTATGACGGGCCTCGCAGCACGTGTCGCGGGTGAAAAATATTTCGGCATTAAGATCGAACGCGGCGACCATGCACGCCAATTGACCGAAGCCCTCGGCAACCTCAAGGGCCCTTTGGTGAAAGTCGGGCAAATTCTGGCGACGATCCCCGAAGCATTGCCCGCCGAATACGCGCAGGATTTTCAAAATCTGCAATCGAATGCGCCGCCCATGGGATGGCCCTTTGTAAAACGCCGCATGAAAACCGAACTCGGACCCGATTGGGAATCGCGGTTTAAATCATTTGAAAAAGAAGCCGCCGCCGCCGCTAGCCTCGGCCAAGTACACAAGGCCGTAACGCATAACGGGCGCAGGGTTGCTTGCAAACTGCAATATCCCGACATGTCTTCGGCCATCGGCGCGGATTTGAACCAGTTGAAAGTGATCTTTTCGATCTATGAGCGTTACGACAATGCCATCCAGACCAAATATATCCATGAGGAATTGGCCGCACGTTTGTACGAAGAGCTGGATTACGCGCTCGAAGCACGCCACACGAGAATGTATGAACACATGCTACGCGATGAAAAAGGCGTGCATGTTCCAGAAGTGGTGGACGAATTATCCACGCAAAGACTGTTCACCAGCACATGGCTGGACGGCGAAAAAATCCTCAATTTCAAAGAGTCTTCTGCCGCCGATCGCAACAAGATTGCCATGAACATGTTCCGCGCATGGTATGTGCCACTTTATTATTACGGCATCATCCACGGCGATCCGCATCTGGGCAATTATTCCGTGCGCAAGGATCATTCCATCAATCTGCTCGATTTCGGCTGCGTGCGCGTCTTTCCGCCCAAATTCGTCAGCGGCGTGATCGATCTCTATCATTCATTGATGGAAAACGACATCAAACGCTCCGTCCACGCCTATGAAACATGGGGTTTCAACAATCTTTCCAAAGACCAGATCGAAACGCTCAATATCTGGGCGCGTTTCTTGTACGCCCCATTGATGGAAGACCGCGTGCGCCCGATCGGCGAAGTCACCAACGGCGTGTTCGGCAAGGAAACCGCACAAAAAGTACATGAAAAACTGCGTGAAGCCGGAAAAGCCGGAAACGGAGGCGTTACCATCCCGCGCGAATTCGTCTTTATGGACCGCGCCGCGCTCGGCCTCGGCTCCGTGTTCTTGCATTTGAAGGCGGAAATAAACTGGTACCGCGTGTTCAACGAAATGATCGAAGGTTTCGATCTTTCCAAGCTCGAAAAACGCCAAAAAGACGTGCTAAAGAAGTTTAACGTTTAAGGCTGATAGCCTTTGGCGACTTTCTTAAAAACCTTACCGTCGGGGTCATATTTTTTCAAGATTTTGTCCATTTGCCCGTTTTCTATGACATCGATCAGCGCGGAATCCAGCATGGTTTTCAAATCATTCTCCCCCATCTTCATGGCAAGGGTGTTCTGATACACATTGACTGGCGCGGGCGTAGGAACACGTCTGATTTTTCCAGGATTCTTGATCATGTAATCTTCTGCAGCGCCGGATTCACTCAAGAACACATCCGCTTTTCCCGCCGCCACATCTTCTATCTGCTGCGAGAGCTGCGTCATATTGGGAAGCTCTATCAATTTCGCATTCGGAAACTGGTCGCGCGCGACGGAGGAAGACATCTGACCATCCGCGGAAATGATACTGACCTTCGCATCATCTATCAGCATAACATCCTTGTCGAAACGCTTGTCATCCACACGTACATAGGCGTTCATCTGGCTGAATGCAAACGGCATCGTGTAGGTCAGGCGCCTGGCCTCCAACGGCAGGCGCCAAAAACCGATGCAGGTCACATCGAAACGCTCGGCCTCAAGATCGGCGATGGAGGTGGCAAAGCCAAATTCCGCCGTCCATTCAATTTTCAATTGCAGGCTTTTTGCCACCGCACTGATAACATCTGCGGCAATCCCTGTCATCTCGCCCGTGTTGGGATCTTTGGACAGCATCGGCTGGTATAACGCATAGCCGCAACGTATGGTACCCGTTTTCAACACGCGCTCATACGCGGATTTATACTCCTCCGCCGCCTGCGCCACGGGTGCAAATGCCATCAAGGCCAGAAAAATCATTGCAATAAATTTCATATAATCTACCCGTCTAAAAATCGGTTTTGCTCAGTGATACTACGCCGGCTCTATACCGAGATAAACCGTAAAAGCTTATAAAGCGGCCCTGACGCTTGCTTTTTTTAGATTCCCAAAAGCGGGTTTAGAATTGACATGTATGGCAAACCTTTAAAAAACAAAAAGCCCCACGAAAAAACGAAGGGCTTTTAAAAAAACTAATGAAAAAAATGGACGCAATATGCTCATTTATTAATTAATGCTGCCAAAGGTTATTCGAAAATTCAAGGGGAATTTAGTTGGCTGTAATCAAGGAAATGGCGCAACCGATGAGATTCGAACTCATGACCTCGTCCTTCGGAGGGACGCGCTCTATCCAGCTGAGCTACGGCTGCAAACTATATATTAGGCTGATTAATATTGGATAACGGGCGGTTGTCAAGGCGCGCTATGACAGCCGGAGCACGGACTTCTCGATTTCGCGCCACACATCGTGACTCGGGGCCAGTTGGCGGCCTTTTTTAAGCGTTTCCGACAATTCATGCGCTTTTGGTTTTAGCTTGGCAAAATCTCGGTCTTCCTTGTACTGCAAAACAAGGCCTCTTTGCGCACCCGCCAGCTTTGCGTAGTAACTCGGATTATTGGGGCTGACGGACAGAGCATATTTATACTGTTCTTCCGCTTTGGCAAAATCGCCCAGATTTTCGGAATATTTTCCGGCCAATATAAGGCCGTCGCGGTTACCCGGCAAATTGACATCGTTTTGGTTGGCCGCTGTCTTGGGACCAAGGAAAACTAGAAAATCACGAATGCGTGTCATTTTACCACGGTCGTCCTGACGTTTCAGGTTCGAATAAAGAAATTCTGCATGTTCGTAAAATCCTTCGGCAACCCTGCGGCGCGATTTGGCAACTTCGATCTTCGTCTCTTCCGGGCTCTTGCCAGCACGACCTGCTTCAGTCTCGGCCACTTTTTGTCTGTCCGCGGCACAGGCGGCCATCACCGCTTTTCCGTCGCCGCCCAGATCAAGGTCGTTTTCAATCTGAAGTACCATGCATTTCACGTGCGAGGGCTTGCTGGCTCTTGCAGCATCGATAAAGCCTTTGGCTTTTTCATGCTGACCGCTATACATGCTGAGTTCTGCCATCAAAAGATGTGTTTCAATACTCGGCTTTACATCCGCAGCGCCATAGAATTTTTCAAGGGCGTTCAGTGCGAGAGAAATATTGTTCTGCCTTTTATCTTCCCATGCTTCGATGCGCTTGGGATTTATGGTTGCAAGACGGCGCGTGCACTGCGCGAACTCCACGCACAATTCGCCCGATAAAGTTTTTTTGGAGCGTGGCCCGGGAATTTGTTGGGCCAATAAATCCCATTGGACGATAAGTTTGTCCGCCTGCGCTTGCGCACGGTCGGCTATCGCAGCTCTTCCACCGCCTTTTGGTGCTCTGTCTGAAAACGCCATAAACCGTTCCTAACACTTATTCTTTAAAGAAACTGAGGAAGAAAATACATAATGTAGTTAGTTATGTCAATGGATTATGCGTGGATTTCGTGGTTAACGGGCTGCCAGAGGCTCAGGATTCCTCGTTAATTGAAGAAATACGTCTTCCAGATCACTTTCCTGCGTGGATATGTCCACGATGCCATAACCGGCTTTTTGAACGATTTCGATCAAATAGCCCGCCGACATTTCCTTGGGCGCATATCGCACGCGCAAAGTGCGGTCGTCATCTTGCACCGTGCAATGCCCCGCAAACGCTGCAGGGATTTCATTCATCGCGCGGTCGAGGCGGAAAAGGATTTCTTTGGAATCCAGTCTTCCGACTAAATCCTTTTTGCTTTCATTCACGATGATGCGGCCATGGTTGATAATGGCGATGGAATCGCACAGCTCTTCCGCTTCTTCTAGATAATGCGTGGTGAGCAAAACGGTAACGCCGCGCTGGTTGAGCATTTTGACGCGCTCCCACATCATCTGGCGCAGCTCTACATCCACGCCCGCCGTAGGTTCATCCAGAATTAGAATCGGCGGCGTATGCACCAAAGCCTTTGCTACCAGCAATCTGCGCTTCATCCCACCCGACAAAGACCGCGTATAGGCATCGGCCTTATCGGCAAGGCCCACGAGATCCAATAACTCCATGCTTTTGCGTTCCGCTTTGGGTACACCGTACATACCGGCCTGAATGTCCAGCAGACGGCGCGGCGAAAAGAACGGATCGTAATTGATTTCCTGTGGCACGATGCCGATGGCGGCTTTTGCATTCTCGGGCTCAATGTCGATATCGCGGTCCCACAATTTCACGGTGCCCGATGTTTTGACGACCAGCCCCGCCATGATGTTGATGAGCGTGGATTTACCCGCGCCGTTGGGGCCGAGAAGTCCGAAGATCGATCCTTTGGGAATGTTCAAACTTAAATCATGCAGCGCGACTTGCGCGGGCGATTTACCCGACGCGGCATAAGTCTTGTTCAGATTTGAAATTTCAATCGCGTTACCGGACATATCTAACCCTCACGACGGAGTTCGCCGTCCCCGTTCAAATATGTGCCGAAACCGCCGCGGGTCAACCAGTCCTGCGCCTTGGAATCACCTTTTAATTTCGCGTCCCAATAAGCAAGCGACGCAATCTTGATGATGGTTTCGTGTTTGGCACGGTTGGGGTTCTGACCCAATTTGCCGCGGCTGCCGTTATAGATCATGTGATCACCGTCTTTGAGGACCAACAGCATCTTTTCCGCCTTGTGCGAATAATCATACACGGCCAAACGGCGTTCATAGCCGAACCCTTCGACAGGCGATGAATCATCCGTGCCGGTCATGTGAAAGAGCGGGCGGTCGATACCGCCGTAGATACGGTCGGGTAACTCTCCCGTCAAATGAAACGCGGGCACGGGCGAATACAAAATACCTGCCTTGAAACGCGGATCCGAATAATCCTGCAAAATCCCCTGCTCGTCAGGGAATTGCTGGCCGCACAAAACCTGCGTTGTCATAGCGCCAAAAGAATGGCCCGACATACCCATGGTTTTAAAATCAATCGCGGGAATTTCAGGGCGCCCTGCAAACCATTCTTGAATATTGTCGAGCACGAACGGCACATCGCCAAACCGTGCAAGGCTGGCAGAACGCGGGATGGTCAGCGCCTTGATTATGTCCCAAGGATGGCCATCCTTGCCTTCCCACAGCGCGGAATCGGTGCCTGCGTGCTGGACATGCAAAACGGCATAACCGTGCCCCGCGATAAAACGTGAGATAAAAGCCGCGCCGTCCGCACTGCCGCCTAGACCGTGCGACCACACGACCAGCGGCAGAGGATCGCCATGATGGTAGTCGGGATGATAAAATTTGATCGGCACCACGCGGTTGCCGCGCATAGAATCAGTCAAGGAACCGCGCAACATCTTCACTGCATGCGGTTCATGGTCCGGCGCGATATCAGGCCGCCAGAATGCAGACAATTGTGCAGACATAATTACTTCTTCCGGAATTTATCGAGGGATACGACTTCGCCTGTTTTGGCTTCACCGCTGCCTTTTTTATCATCGGAACCGGTGGGTTTGTCATCATCGTCGCCACCATCGGGGAATTCATCGGAATCATCATTCATCGGCTGGAATTGCAGCGCGAAGTTAACGGAGGGGTCTGCGAATATGGTGATAGCGGAAAGCGGAATTTCCAAACGTTCCGGGACGTTGTTGAACGAAAGCGTCACGCCCATTTTGATATCATCGACTTCGAGATCATAAAACTGATACTGGAGAACGATGGTCATTTCGCCGGGATAGCGATCGCGAAGGTAGGCGGGAATTTTTACGCCGGCAAAATCGGTAATGAAGGTGATGTAGAAATGGTGGTCGCCCGGAAGCTCGCCTTCTTGAATAACTTCCTCTATAGCCTCGCGCACGACGCCGCGCAATGCGGACTCGACCATGCGGTCGTAACGGAGCGTATCTTCATCATCTTCGTTCATGGTTATTGGTCGCAAGATCGGGGTGGAAAATCAAGGGGTTCCTTGAAAAGAAATCAGCCGGATGGCCGAATCCGCGTTTAGACTCGCATTCTGCCTGTCGTTTTTCCAGAAGTTTATCGCCCCCCACGGCCCTTTCTGTGGAAAAGAACGCGCATGGCCGCACTTACTGGCCCTCGAACATCTCCGAACCGCCCATGATGGCTTGTGGTATGGTCGTATTCTGCTTGATCATACTGTAGTCCGATCGCTGCTTGAATTCGGCCAGACGCGCGAGCACCTCTTTCATTTTTCCGTAATTTTTTTCTTCCAGATAAAGCGTAGCCAAAGCTCCGTAATATCCGTTTACGACGTCGGTCGTATAAAAGAACTGTTCGCCCTCCTGCAGAAATGACAAAAGCTCTTCATTGCTTTTGTTCTGCTCTTTATAAATTTTAAACAGAGCCATACGCGCACCCAGATGTAGCGGATCCAGAGCGAGGGCTTTCTTGTAATATTCCTCGGGCGACAACGTACCTTCCGGAATAACGGAAGGCTGTACCAGAGACTGCACCTTGCCCAGATAATAATAGGCGGTGGCGGCACGGGGATTAAGACCCAGAGCAATGTTCATATACCCGACCGTTTGATCGTATAATTCCTTTTGCTCTTTCTCGCCGATCGTATCTTTTTTATAATCAAGGATGGATATCGGGACATTCACCGCAAACAAATAAACACGGAAATTCAGGCCCATCGATATACGGCTGGCCATGTTGATTTCATGCGGGAAATGAGCGATGTCCTCGCGGAACAAGGAATCTCTGGCTCGGTTTGCCATATACTCCCCGCCTATGATGCTGAGCGATAGCCAACCGCACATCAGGAAGGGTAGCAAAAGAAAAAATCTGGCGGCGTTTACGGACATATTCGAAGGCATCACCACTTCGCGCAGTGGTTCTTTGAGGGCGCGCGATGTGAGGAGGAACCACAGCGACAGCAATGTCCCCGTGATAAGCAATATCGACATATTATAATGCAGGAAACTGACATGGCTTTGCGTGACCATAGATGCCAGCGCCGCGAAGATCGAAACGATGATCACGCGGTCTTGCGCTGGCATTTGTTTATCTTTCAACGCCCTAAAATTCCGCATCGCGGCCGAAAACACGAACGCGTAAAATAAAAGCGGGCCGAGCACGCCAAGTTCCGCCCAGAATTGCAACGGATCATTGTGCGCCATAGAGGTCCCGCTCTCGTCATTGGAGCTGCGATATTCGGGGAAATAGAGGTGATACGTGCCGATACCCGTGCCGAGCAACGGGCGATCCTTGATCATATCGACGGTTGAGGACCAGATTTTCACGCGGTTGTTGGAAATATCGCCGCTCAGCGTCACCGTGCCGAACAAACGCTGGCCCAGATCATATCTCTTTTGCACGCCGGTCAGGGTCACGCCGTAAAACGCGATAGCCGCAAGCACAACGCACAAAAGCGGCTTGCGGTGTTCCTTGATTTTTGGCCACAGCAAAACACAAAATAGAACAATACCGGGTATGAAGGCGAACACGGGGCCGCGCGCCACGGTGGAAATGATCCCGCACACCAAAAGAGAGGCAAGAGCTACGGCGAATTTGCGCGAGCGCGGAGGAGCATCCGATAAAATCCAGCCCAGCGTGCAAAAAAGCGCGAGAGAAAACAGCGCACCGAGCGATGACGGGTCGGCCAGAGGATGACGCGCCTGTCCTTGGAAATATGCGTTTAATAAGAAAAACTGTAATATCGCCCATAGCGATAGAATGGCGAAAATCACCGCCGCGATCTTGGCCAGAATTTTAAAATGGTCTTGCCTGCCCGTCATGACACCGATGAAAAATGTCAGTGGCAGAATGGAAAAGAGACACACGCCCATAAAAGCGATGGATTTTACTTCGGCCCAAAATACGCTGCACACGACAAGAAACCAGAACGCCCCTGCAAGATATAGCACAGGCGCGCGAGGCATCTTCCATCCAGTTGCAACCCCTTGGGAAAGCATAACATAGCACCACACGAACAAAAGTACGACGAGCGCCATGAACCATTCCAGTTGCCATGCATTGATGGGGAACAGCGCGCATATGAGCGCGGCGATCCAAAGAACGACGGGCAAAAATAAAACTGACGAGGAAAGGTTTTTCAAGAATGTCATGGCGGGAATGTTCCACCGCCATGCGCGCCCCGTCAATGGACATAAAAAATGCCCGCGAAGTTACGGGCATAAAAATAGAAGTGGGCGGTATTCTGTTGCGAGGAACCGCCCGAACCCCACCTAACGTTGTCTAGACGCTAGGGATTGATTTGTAACTACTAACTATAGACGCTTATTAGGCGGCTACAGCGACAGCAACCGTTTGGTTGTTGTCATTCGCTACGACGAAGTTATCGTTGGCATTTATATTGCCTGACCCATTACGGCGGTATCATACCGAACGCCGTCCACTGTCTTTATTACGCGTGTCGATCCTGTTTCGGCCCCGCCGCCTTGGTCGTTTTATCAACCAACTTGGTGGAGCCGCCGGGCACTGCCCCCGGGTCCACGACGCTTATTTCACAATAACGTTTAGCGTCATAACGGGCCCGAAAGCCCGCACATTCAATATAGGGGAAATTCGTTAATTTTTCAAGGTTTTCGAAAGATCAGGCAACTTTTACAGTCGGCTCAGAGCCAATCGCAGGACCTTCCTGCTTGGGGGGCACAATCTTGTCAAAAGCCTCGTAATCCGTCGGACCAATCTTATTAACAGCATCGATGTTATGGGAGTTGTGCTCGTCGTCCACGATCAACAGAGGGCGCGCGCCCGATTCCTTAAAAAATGTGAAAGCATCGCTTTTTTCGAGGATTTCGCCGAAATACAGACTCTCGCCGTCTTCAGCACGCCAGTTCTGCATGGTTTCTTCTCTGGCTTGGCCGAAGAGTTGCTTTTCAACCGCGACATCGAGAAAGCGCAGGTTTTTCGAATTATCCTGTCTTTGAGAGAAGATAATAACGGTATAGCCGTTATGGTCGGCATTCAGAAGACGGTTTGCCAGTTCCATATTGTTGGGCTTGCCGTCCACCATGAAAAGGGTGCCATTGCAGTCGACCAGAATCGTTTTGGCGGGATCGGCCTTTTTCAAGCGCTCCATAGGATCGGCGCTGAGATTAAATGCATTTGTCGTCATTTTCACACCCTTATTATTTGCGGCGAAATTACCCGAAAATAAAAGTTATGTCAAATATATTCTCAGGGGTATTAACTTCTTTGGAATTGCCGCTTTTCCAACGCTCTTTTAAGGTTAATTCATACAAAAAGACAAGGAAAAACGACCATGAAACAATATCACGATCTGCTCCGCCGCGCCCTCGAAGAAGGCAACAAGAAAACGGACCGCACGGGCACGGGCACGATCAGCGTTTTCGGGCATCAAATGCGCTTTGACCTGTCCGAAGGCTTCCCCATGGTCACGACCAAAAAGCTCCACCTGAAATCGATCATCCATGAACTGATCTGGTTTTTGAGCGGCGACACCAATATCAAATATCTCACCGACAACGGCGTAAAAATTTGGAACGAATGGGCCGATGAAAACGGCAATCTCGGCCCTGTTTACGGCCACCAATGGCGCAGCTGGTCCGCGCCCGACGGCCACACGATCGACCAGATCAGCAACCTTATCGAACGCATCAAAACCAAACCCGATGACAGACGTTTGATCGTATCAGCATGGAATGTTGCGGACGTGCCCAAAATGGCCCTCCCGCCTTGCCATTGTTTGTTCCAATTCTATGTCGCGGACGGAAAGCTTTCGTGCCAGTTGTATCAACGCTCCGCGGATATTTTTCTCGGCGTTCCTTTCAACATCGCATCCTACGCGCTGCTCACGATGATGGTGGCGCAGGTATGCGGATTGAAACCTGGTGAATTCATTCACACGTTCGGTGATGCGCATATTTACATGAACCATCTGGATCAGGTGAACGAACAGCTTTCGCGCACGGAATTCCCGCTTCCCGAAATGCATTTGAACCCGCATGTGAAAAACATTTTCGACTTCAAATTCGAAGATTTTGAACTCGTCGGATACGAAGCCCATCCGACCATCAAGGCACCGATCGCCGTTTAAATTTATCGGGAACCATCGCTTTTCCGATATGTTTGCAGTGCAGCAGGCAGCCGACGATCTCACCGCCGCAGTTGCAAAAGTAAAGCCTATCGTCGATCAGGTGATCATCCAGTTGAACAACAACGAACCGCACAGAGCGATACAGTTCGCCAAGCGCACGCTCGATTACTAAGCTGTTTCAAGCAATCCTTAAATACAGTATAAAACCCCCTATGATCATTTCCCTCGTCGTAGCCGCCGCCGACAACAATGTGATCGGCAAGGACAACGCCATGCCGTGGCACATTGCTGAAGACTTCAAACATTTCAAGGAAGTCACGATGGGAAAGCCGTGTCTCATGGGCCGGAAAACGTTTGAGAGCATTCTGACATCTTTGGGCAAGCCCCTGCCGGGGCGTGTGAACATCATAATCTCTCGTAAGAATTACCAGCATGCGGGCGCCCTCACCTGCAAAGACCTCGATGAAGCGATCGACCAAGCCAAGAAAACGGGCGCCGAGGAAATCTGCATCATCGGCGGTGCGCAGATATACACCCTCGCGCTACCACTCGCCAACCGCGTCTATCTCACGCGCATCCACCAATCACCCGAAGGCGATGCGTTTTTTCCGGAATTAGGGAGAGAGTGGAAGGAAACGAAGAAGGACTCACATGGGCCTTATACCTTTCTGACCTACGAACGCCCATAAGACGCCGCGTATCTTAATTTTTCAGTAGCTTCAAAACGGCTTCGGCAATCGTCCCATAAGACGGATCACCCGCCGTTTTGCCGTTGTCAGAATTTTCACGAATTTTGGCGTTGAGGGGGATTTCACCCAAAAACGGAACACTCCGTTTCGATGCTTCTTCCCGTGCCCCACCATGTCCGAAGATGTGGTCTTCGTGCCCGCATTTGGGACAAATATGAAAGGACATGTTTTCTATCAATCCCAATATTTTGATATTGGTCTTCTCAAACATCGCTATAGCTTTTCTGGCATCGATTAATGCTAGGTCTTGGGGTGTCGAAACCACCACGGCGCCCGTCACCGGTACCTTCTGCGCCAAAGTTAGCTGCACATCCCCCGTCCCGGGCGGCATGTCGATCACAAGCATGTCCATAGCCTCATTTTTATTATGCCACGCTACGTCTCGTAACATCTGGTAGAAGGCGGTTTGTACCATCGGTCCGCGCCAGATGAGTGGTTTGTCCTCATCGGACAAATAACCCATAGACATGAGTTTAATCCCATGGGCCTCATGCGGAATTATTTTTCCGGAATCGTTCATCTTCGGTTTGCCGCTGGTCCCGCTCAAGCGCGGAACCGAAGGTCCATAAATGTCGGCATCCAAAAGAGCAACCTTCAAGCCCTTGGCCGCGAGTTCGGTCGCCAGATTGAACGCCACCGTAGACTTACCCACCCCGCCCTTGCCGGATGCAACCGCTATGATGTGCTTGAAAGGCAATACAAGCGGCGGGTTCTTGTTCATGCCGTGCGGATCGGGGGGAGTTGCCTGTACTTTACGTTCCGCCGTTAAAATCACATGCGCGGATTTCACGCCTTTGATTGATTTGATGGCCTTTTCCACGTTGAGGCGCAAAGGCTCCATCACCGACCCGTTGGCGGGGTCAACCTCCAAAGTCATCAAAACATCTTGGGCATCGCTGATCTGAAGGTCGCCGACCATACCCATGGACGCGACGTCGCCACCATCGGCTTTGACGGTCTTCAGGGCGGCCATAATTTTGTCTTTAAGGTCGTGCATGGTTTTCCAAATGGGTTGTACGGGGCCGCTAAAAACCTCTATCATCAAACCCACGCAAACATACAATTTTATTTTGGAAAACAAAACATATGTCTTGGGACGATAATTCGGGCGGCAAAGGCCGCAATCCTTGGGGTAACAACAACCCGTCCACCGGCGGCAAGAAAAACCCATGGGGCGGTGAAAATCGCGGCGGCCCACGCGGCCCAACCGAGCCACCGGACCTTGATGATTTTTTCGCGAAACTACAAGAAGGTTTTAAAGATTTTCTTCCTCCCTCCGCGGGCGGCGGAAAATTTATCGCGCTCGGCGTTATCGTTCTCGCAGGTCTTTGGCTGGCGAGTGGTTTCTTCACGGTCAATCCTGGCGAACACGCCGTTATCCAACGTTTCGGTGCTTGGAACAGAACAATAGATACGGAAGGTTTGAAATACCGCCTGCCCGCGCCCGTCGAAACCATGACCAAATTCAACGTAAATGAAATCCGCACCATGAATATCGGTTTCACCGGCTCTACGGGCCGTGCAGGAAATATTGTCGGCGGCAGAGACGTTCCAGAAGAAAGCCTTATGCTTACCTCGGATTTCAACATCGTCGATCTCGATTTCGTCGTGCAGTGGAATATCTCCAGCGCCGAAGATTACGTCTTCAACATCGAAAACCCCGAAAACACGCTTCGTAAAGCAGCGCAAAGCGCAATCCGCGAAGTGGTGGGACAAACGCGTATGTTCTCGATCATCACGACAGAGCGCGGTTCCGTCGCGGACCAAGCCAAAATCATTATGCAGAACATTCTCGATCAATATAAATCGGGGGTGAACATCACGCAGGTTCTGATCAACTCCGCCGAAGTGCATCCCGACGTGCAGGCGGCGTTCCAAGACGTGCAATCTGCTAAGCAGGATGCCGAAGATGTGCAGAACAGAGCGCAGGCTTACCGCGAAGACATCATTCCCAAAGCGCGCGGCGCCGCGAACCGCGTGGTACAGGAATCCCAAGGTTACAAGGAATCCGTTATTGCCCGCGCATCGGGTGATGCCGACCGTTTCAATTCGGTTTTATCTGCCTACCAAAGCGGTCAGGATGTGACCAAACAGCGTATGTACATCGAAACTATGGAATCGGTTTTGAAGAACGCGCAAAAAATCATTCTTGATAACGGCGACGGCAAACAAGGCGTCGTACCTTATCTGCCGCTGAACGAACTTAACCGCGTGGCCCCCGCCGCGGGTGCCGTCGCGCCGAAATCAGACGAATTCAAGGGACAATAACCATGAACAACAAACTGACCATATTCTCGTTCCTTGCTGGTGCCGCAATCATCGTGTTGTCGCAGACTTTCTTCATAGTCGATCAGACTCAACAGGCCATCGTGCTCCAGCTCGGTGAACCTGTCGGCGACGACATGCGCAAACCCGGTCTGCATTTCAAAATCCCGATGATTCAAGAAGTGCGTTATTTCGACCGCCGTATCCTGTCCGTCGATCCCGCCCCCGAGCAGATGGTTATTTCCAGCAGTCTCATCACGCGACCTAAGGAAAAAACCGAAGAAGAGAAAGCAGCCGAAGCCGAGCTTTCCGATGAAGCAAAAGCCAACATCGTCGTCATACCGCCGATAGACAATGTCAGCGGCGAACCAATCATCGTTGACTCATATGCCCGTTATAAAATCAGCGATCCGTTGCAATTCATGAAAACACTGCGCTCGGTCGACAACGCCAATAAGCGTATCGAAAGCATCATCGACGAAGCCACGCGTACCGTGCTCGGTAAAACTACGCTCAAAGAATTGCTGTCCAAAGACCGCACCCGCGTCATGGCTGAAATCAATTCGCGCCTAAATAAGAAAATCAAGGAAGACAAAATGGGCATCGAAGTCGTCGATGTGCGCATTGTGCGCGCCGACCTTGGTGAATCTTTACGCGATTCCACCGTACGTCGCATGATCTCGGAAATGACGGAACGCGCCACCGAAACGCGCTCCAAAGGCGAACAGCTTGCGCTGGAAATCCGTGCGGGCGCAGAAAAAGAACGCACCGTCATCTTGGCCGAAGCTGAACGCGACGCACAGGTTATCCGCGGGGAAGGCGACAACACGGCGATCCAGACTTACGCCGCCGCCTTTAACAAGGATAAGGAATTCTACGGGTTCATGCGTTCGATGGAAGCTTACAAAACCACGCTCTCCGACCCTGACACCCGCCTGATCCTGTCGCCGGACTCCGACTTCTTCCGTTACTTCGACAAAAAACAATAGTCGTAATAAGGTAAAATCTTTGGCGCAAAAATTGCACCTTAAACGTCCGCGCGGTCGTTGACCGTGCGCCCGCGACCTCCTAAATTATGCCATAGTCGCGGCGCTCCATAAGGGTACGCCCGATTATATAAAAGACTTTTTCACAAGGCCACATCTATGCAAAAACATTTTAAAATTCTCTCCGTTCTCGCCCTTATCAGCGCTATCGGCACACCCGTTATGTGTCATGCCATGGGAGATAAAGACAAAGACAAAACCGAAGCGGCCGCGCCTGCGCCCTCGGCGGCTGCATCGCCCATTCCTCCCGGCGCGCCTGCAACTTTTGCCGACATCGCGCATGATCTGCTCCCCGCCGTGGTCAACATTTCTTCCACCCAAAAAATGCAAGAAGAAGGCACCGGCAAAGGCAGGGAAGGACAAGGCGAAGAACAACTGCCCGGCTTGGAAGATCTACCGATGCCTCAATTCCCACCCGGCTCTCCTTTTGAAGATTTCTTTGAAGAATTTTTGAACCGCCGCGGTGAAGGCGGCGGCCTTGGTGGCGAACCCGCCATCCCGCCCGCATCGTTGGGCTCTGGCTTCGTGATCGACGCGGAAAAAGGCTATGTCGTCACCAACAACCACGTCATAAAAGACGCGGACGAAGTGCGCGTAACTTTCGGCGATGATTCTATGCTCGAGGCAAAAATCATCGGCTACGACGAAAAAATGGACCTTGCTGTTTTGCAGGTTCCTGTCGAAGGCAAAAAACTTACGGCCGTTAAATTCGGAGATTCCGACAAAATGCGGGTTGGCGACTGGGTTCTCGCCATCGGTAATCCGTTCGGCCTCGGCGGCACGGTCACGGCCGGCATTGTTTCTGCGCAACAGCGCAACATCAATGCTGGGCCCTATGACGACTTCATCCAGACCGACGCATCGATCAACCGCGGAAATTCCGGCGGCCCTATGTTCGATCTGCAAGGCGAAGTCATCGGCATCAACACGGCCATCTTCTCACCCTCGGGTGGATCGGTCGGTATCGGCTTTGCCATACCCTCGAACCTTGCGAAATCCGTCGTCGGTCAGTTAATCGAATACGGTAAGACGCGCCGCGGATGGATCGGCGTGCGTATTCAGAGCGTGACCGAAGAAATCGCACAAAGCCTATCTCTGCCTCAATCTCACGGTGCATTGGTGGCTTCGGTAACGCCTGATGGCCCCGCGGAAAAATCCAAATTGAAAACAGGCGACGTTATCACCACGTTCGATGGCAAAACCGTCAACGCGATGAGAAACTTGCCCCGCATCGTAGCCGAAACGCCGATCGATAAAACGGTCGAACTCAAATTCTGGCGCGACGGCAAAGAGCAAACCGCCAAAATCAAAGTCGGTGAACTTGAAAAAGCCGAAGAAGCAGGTCTTCTCGATGACGAACCCGATGCACCCAAAGCACCCGCCGCGGATGACGTAAGCTCTATCGAAGACATGGGCTTTACGGTGGGCTCCTTGAGCGAACAAACCCGCAAACAGTTCAATGTTCCTGAAGACGTGAACGGCGTGGTCGTGACCAAGGTGGACGGCAAAGGCGAAGCCGCGAAAAAAGGCCTGTCCGTTGGCGATGTTATCGTCGAAGTGGCGCAGGAAATCGTCGACACGCCACAAAAAACCAAAGACGCCGTGGCCAAGGCCAAGAAGGAAAATCCCGATGTTCCGGTGCTCCTTTTGGTCAACCGCGAAGGCGATGTCCGCTTCGTCGCCCTGAAATTCGGCAAGAAGTAATTGCAATTTGTTCCCCTCGGCGTTATGTCCGAGGGGCATGAGCAAAACCATCCATATCATCGCAGGACCCACGGCGGGCGGTAAATCCGCCCTCGCCATCGAACGCGCCGTTGAGTTGAACGGCGCTATCATAAATTGCGATTCCAGGCAGATTTATTCGGAGTTGCCCATTCTGTCCGCGCAGCCTTCGGACCAAGATAAAGAAGAAGCGCCGCACCATCTCTATGGAACCTTGCACCCCGACGATACATGCTCAGCGGGATCGTGGCGCGAAATAGCGACGCCGATCATCGAAGAGATGCTGGACAAAGGCATCACCCCCATCATCACGGGCGGCAACGGGCTGTACATCAAAACATTGATCGAAGGTATTTCGCCCATTCCCGATGTACCCTCTGAAATTCGCCTCGCCGCTATTCAAAAACAAAAAGAGCTTGGCAATCCTGCATTCTATGAAGAATTACAAAAGCGTGACCCAGAAACCGCTGCGCTCTATCACCCGATGCACACGGCGCGTTTGATTCATGCGTGGGAGATTTTAGAAGCGACGGCCAAACCCCTCTCCCAATGGCAGGCCATTCCCAAAGTCGCCCCGCCCGAGGACTGGATGTTTGACATCACACTCGTTATGCCCGAACGCGAAATATTATACGACCGCTGCAACAAGCGTTTTGAACAAATGCTGAAAATGGGCGCGGCGGAAGAATTGGAAGCTTTCGATAAAAAGATCGGGAGCGGCGAAGTATCGAAAGATTCTGTTCTCATCAAAACCGTCGGCGCCAATGGTTTGCGCGCATGGCGTGAGGGGCGTATTTCCAAAGAAGACGCGATCAACCTCGCCCAGACCGAAACCCGCCAATACGCCAAGCGCCAAGTGACATGGTTCACCAATCAGGTTAGGCCCGCGAAAAACATCATCAATATACATAATTCTTGACTTATGGAGATGTTTTGCTACACTCCGCTTCATAAAGGATTAAACCATGCCCGATATCTTTGTGCATTTCGTAGAAATGACCGCGCCACAGGAAAAAGAGATCGCGCAGGGCATCACCGATATTTTTTGTGAACTGGCAGGATGCAAACCTCAATCTTTGGCGATAAGATTTGTGAAGGAAAGCTATTACGCAGGCGGTGAACAAATTGCAGACTTTGGCGTGGGTGTTAATCCTACGAAACAACCTAACTTCCGCATTGATGTGCAGCTCTTCCCCGGGAGACCGCCGGAATTGAAACAAAAGATTACCGATAAGCTGGGCGCTATGGTGGAAAAAACCATTGGCGTTCCTGCAGACAAAGTGGAAATGCATACGTCAGATCTGCACAATCAAAATCTGTTCATAGCGGGCGGTGTGGACTGGATCCCCGCCCCTCAACAATCCTAATCGCGGCAATAACCTTCCCCGGATTTCACGACGAGACAATCCTTTTTATCAGTCAGCCATTTCGTGCTTGTATCGATGCCGCTGTCTAGCTTTATGGTTTCACTTACACCATCCCGTTCGAACTGCAAACCGCCATTACCGATGTGCCCTTCGAAAGTGCGTGGGCCGTCAAGATTGGTCACAGTCACATTATAATGCCCGCTTTCCTAAATAACTTCGAGATAAGTTTCTTCCGGTCCCCTCCATTTTCCGTCCCATACTTTTTCACTGGGGGCAAAGTCCTGACAGCCCGCCAAGGCCAACAAGGCCGTCATTACCATTAATTTTTATTTATGCCGCTTTTTGTCTGGGGTCATGCATCTCTAGATAATCGATGATGGAGACTATTTGTTCCACTTCATCGCGTAAGATTTTCACGGCGCCCATATCCATGGCGTGTTTATAGATATCGGGCGGCTCGAAAAAATTATACGCGCTAGATATCATAATCAGCATTTGCTTCTCGAAGTACGCCGTCATGATGTTCTCGCCCTTGTAATGAGTTTTCATATCGATGAGCTTTTCCATGATGACGGGATCTATCAGATAACGCGCTTCCATCTGATCGGTCGTGTACACATTGAATATTTTTTCAAACGCAGGATCGACGAGATCGGCGCGCATCATCTTGCTGGTCTTCTCCATGAACCACGACCCGATGGAATTCTGGTCTCTCACTAAAATTGTGTGACCCAGAAATTTCCGATTCATCTCCAGCAAGATAACAAGCCCTTTGAATTTGGTGACCGTGCGCCTGTTCTTGCCGCTGCCTTGCGTTTCAGTGAGTTTCAATTCACAAAAATTGATGTCGGTGCCTTTGTAACATCCTATGAATCCGTCCTCGCACACAGCCTTGTCATACGAAGGAACAATCTTGGAGGGCTTGATTGTCTCCATCGATAGCGAGCCTTTGACGTCATAGGCCAGATCCGCGGCCGCCTTTGCGATGCGCGGCATGATGTCTTGTTTGTATTGCTTGAGATATGCGCGGCGCGGTTGCGTCACCCATCCATACAACAGCCCCAGCGCAAAAACGGTTACGCCTACAAACCCGTCATCGCTGTCCTTGAAGGCCATGAGGAGAAACCAATCGATGCGCCCGCATACCGCCGTCAGGACGGCGCCTATGGGCCATGCGATTTTCTTGCGACGCCCTAGAGAAGCCAGTTTTTCAAGGCGGACCTGTTCCACCCGTTCCAGCGCGGGTTTGAGTTCGGCATAGAGGGTTTCGTTGGCTTCGGCCATGAAATCGAGCATACCTCAAAATAACGGTTGCCAAAACGGTCCGTCAGATATTACCTTAAGCCCATGCAAAAGAGCTTTAACATTCTCGTCGTCTTGCTCGTGGTGCTCCTTACGGAGGCGCTGCAGCTCTGACGCGACTTGATGTCAAAGCCGAAACAGCGCTCCCGAAGAAACCTTCAGGGGCGTTTTTTAATGGCCGAAAACATAAAAACGTGACGAACGAACTATTGTAATTGGCCTACTTATGCAGAAATGGAATGGATGTTATGCAGTATTGTAAATTAAATTATAATATTCTTGCTTTTTTGGTAACAAAATTACCTTTTGTTTGCAATGCGGCAAGAATTATGACCATAATAAAGAAGAATACGAAGCGACCTCCAATGTGCAACAAGTACAAAGCCGCGTTTGGGAATACCCAAACGGGCTTTGTTTTTTAAAAAGCCATAAGGATCACGGCCATGAAAGATCAAACCAAACACAAGACCCAAGACCAGCAGGATGCCGGCAAGGTTGTGCAGGTCCCGCTTCCGAAAACCCGCAAGATGACGGGCGCGCAGATGGTGCTCGAAGCTTTGGCGGAACAAGGCGTCGATACGATCTTCGGTTATCCGGGCGGCGCTGTTCTTCCCATTTATGACGCGATCTACCAGCAAAAAAAAGTAAAACACGTCCTCGTGCGCCACGAACAAGGCGCGGGCCATGCCGCGGAAGGCTATGCGCGCTCTACGGGTAAAGTCGGCGTATGTCTGGTCACATCCGGGCCCGGCGCAACCAACACGGTTACCGCATTGACCGATGCGTTGATGGATTCCATTCCGATGGTTTGTATTACGGGTCAGGTTCCTACATTCCTCATTGGCACGGACGCATTTCAGGAAGCCGACACCACGGGCATCACGCGCGCCTGCACCAAACACAATTATCTGGTCAAAAGCATCGACGAACTCTCGCAAGTTATCCACGAAGCGTTCCACGTTGCGCGTTCGGGTCGGCCCGGTCCTGTATTGATCGACCTTCCCAAAGACATTCAATTCGCCGAAGGCGGTTATTTGTCCAAGGAACAGGCACCGATGCATATCTACCAGCCGCGCACCGAACCTGATATGGACGCTATCGAATATGCTGTCGAGATGATGGCCTCAGCAAAACGCCCCGTATTCTATACAGGCGGCGGTGTTATCAACGCAGGCACAAAAGCCTCAGAAGCCTTGACTAAGCTCGTTCGCGAAACGGGATTCCCGATCACATCCACCTTGATGGGTCTTGGCGCATTCCCGGCATCGGACAAACAATGGCTCGGCATGCTCGGCATGCACGGAACATATGAGGCCAACTGGTCTATGCATGATTGCGATGTCATGATTTGTATCGGCGCACGTTTCGATGATCGTGTCACGGGCCGCCTCAATGCCTTCTCTCCACATTCCAAAAAAATCCATATCGATATCGACCCCAGCTCGATCAACAAAAACGTCCATGTTGATTTGGGAATAATCGCCGATGCAGGCAAAGCCACACAGGCATTGCTGGATGTCTGGAAAAAAAGCGGTTTCAAGGCCAATGCCGATGCCTTAAAAACATGGTGGAAGCAAATCGAAGAATGGCGCGCCGTCAAATGCCTGCAATACAAAAACAGCAAAGAGATTATCAAACCGCAATATGCATTGGAACGCCTGCGCGATGCGATTGCCAAAGACGGACGCGATACGTTTATTTCTACCGAAGTCGGTCAGCACCAAATGTGGGCAGCGCAATTTTTGCCGTTCGACAAACCCAATCGATGGCTCACATCGGGGGGATTGGGTACGATGGGTTACGGCCTTCCTGCTGCCATCGGCGCGCAAATGGCACATCCCGATGCGCTGTGCATCGACGTGGCCGGCGAAGCTTCTATCTTAATGAATATTCAGGAAATGAGCACCGCCGTACAATACCGCCTGCCCGTCAAAATCTTCATCCTGAACAACCAATGGATGGGCATGGTCCGCCAATGGCAGGAACTACTGCACGGTGAACGTTATTCGCAAAGCTACACCGAATCCCTGCCCGACTTCGTCAAACTGGCCGAAGCCTATGGTGGTATCGGCCTGCGTGCCACAACGCCCGCAGAATTGGATGATGTTATTGCCCAGATGCTGAAAACCGATAAGGTCACGATCGTCGATGTTTGCGTGGACCAGAAGGAAAACTGCTTCCCCATGATTCCCTCGGGCAAAGCACACAACGAAATGATCCTTGCACCCGATGCCAGCCAGTTTGACAAAAAACTGGTATAAATAAGGCTATATCGAGGAACTCTCCGGCCCACATCTTTGTTGTTCTTTTAAGGGGCGAGAATGATGAGCAGGAGAGTTGCGATGAATTACAGGTTAAACTTTATCTTGATGCTGTTGGTATTCTCTACCGTGACTTTTATGGTCTGCATGACTTACGAGAATATGGATAGCATTAACGTCCAGACAAAATTGCAAGAAATAGGATTGTTGGAGGGTACCACCCATGCTTTAGTGCCCGTGCGCAAACCCAATCCGATGCTCGCAAGCGTTCAATAACCCTTTAAACTCTGGACTTTAACCCCTCAAAGCTTTACAATTTTACCCCATGGTAAAGAAAAAAGCAGAGAACAGCAAAAGCGTTTATGGTACGGGCCCTGTACACGCCAACATTGAAAAACATACATTGTCGGTTCTGGTCGATAACGAGTCCGGTGTTCTAGCCCGCGTCGTCGGATTGTTCTCCGGTCGCGGCTATAACATCGAAAGCCTGACCGTCGCCGAAACCGACCACGCCAACAATCTTTCCCGCATCACGATCATAGCTTCTGGCACCCCGCTGGTGATCGAGCAAATCAAAAACCAGCTGGACCGCCTTGTCCCGGTTCACCGCGTTACAGACCTTACATTAGAGGGCGAACATGTTGAGCGCGAACTGGCCCTTATCAAAGCCACAGGCATCGGCGAAAAACGCATTGAGGCCCTTCGCACCGCCGACATATTCCGCGCCCGTGTTGTGGATTCCACGCATGAATCATTCGTTTTCGAAGTCACGGGATCGAGCGAAAAGCTCAATGCCTTCATTGACCTAATGCGCGGGCTTGGTATGATAGACGTCTCGCGCACCGGCGTCGCAGCCATGTCGCGCGGCGCAAAAGCAATTTAGATTTTAAGACATTACAAAGGGAATATTTATCATGAAAAAACTTACTCTGGCTCTGGCATCTGTTTCCGTTCTTGGTTTGAGCGCCTGCGTTACACAAGAACAGGCCGATGAAAAAATGTTTACAGGCTGTAAAGCCGCCGTCAGCGCGATGATCGAGCCGCGTACGGTCAAGGAATTCAAAGGCACACCCACCGCCGAAGATGAAAAAACTATGGGTAGCGTTTACCGCCGCATCAAAATCACTTACGTCGAAAACGACGACTTTGCGGAATCCGAACGTCAAGGCTCCTGCCTGTTCTCCCAACAATGGGGCATGTTTAAAAGCACGCACGCCGCCATGCTTGAGCAGGTTGTTTACAACGACCAGCTGATCGGCAAAAAAGACGGCAATATCGAAGGCGATATGAATGCGTTCATGAAACTGAATGAAAAAGTCGATGGCGCCATGGGCAGCAACTAATTAAAAAAACTAAGAAACTAGAAAGAGGACATAATGGCTAATACAAGCGCGGCTGCAAAAGCCGCACCAACCCAATTCGGCAATCTCAATGTTTATTACGACAAGGATTGCGACACCGATCTTATCAAAGCCAAGAAGGTCGTCATTCTCGGCTACGGATCACAAGGCCACGCCCACGCGCAAAATCTGCGCGATAGTGGCGTCAAAGAGGTGCGCATTGCTTTGCGTCCTGAATCCAACACAAACAAAAAAGCCAAAGACGCAGGTTTTGAAACCATGTCGCCGGCAGACGCGGCGCAATGGGCGGATGTCATTATGCTGGTCACGCCTGATGAATTGCAAAAAGACATTTACTACGCCGACCTCAAACCCAATATGAAGCAAGGGGCTGCGCTCGCTTTCGCGCACGGCCTCAACATACACTTCCAATTGATTAAACCCCGCAAAGACCTCGATGTATTCATGGTCGCCCCCAAAGGCCCCGGCCATACGGTACGCGGCGAATACCAAAAAGGCGGCGGCGTTCCTAGTCTTGTGGCCGTATACCAAGATGCTTCGGGCAAAGCCAAAGACATCGCGCTGTCCTACGCCTGCGGCGTGGGCGGCGGTCGTTCGGGCATCATCGAAACCACATTCAAAGATGAATGCGAAACCGATTTGTTCGGTGAACAGGCCATTCTGTGCGGCGGCGTTTCCGAACTGGTCAAAGCAGGCTACGAAACATTGGTCGAAGCCGGATACCCACCTGAAATGGCATATTTCGAATGCATGCATGAATTGAAGTTGATCGTCGACCTGATGTACGAAGGCGGTCTCAATAACATGCGCTACTCCATTTCCAACACCGCCGAATTTGGCGATTACGTTTCCGGCCCGCGCATTATCACAGCGGAAACGAAAAAAGAAATGAAGCGTATTCTCGAAGATATTCAATCGGGTAAATTCGTGCAGTCCTTTATGGGCGGCAACAAGGAAGGCCTCACGCGTCTTGTCCAGATCCGCGAAGAGCAGTCCAAACACCCGATCGAGGAAGTCGGCGCGAAACTCCGCGCCATGATGCCGTGGATCGGTAAAAACAAATTGGTCGACAGGGACAGAAACTAGAATAAAGAAAAACCCCGCTTACTGCGGGGTTTTTTATCAATCGGATTTGTTCTTCATCTTGTCGCGGACTTTATCGCGCAAAGATTCATCTTCTATCTTTTCCTCTTCAGCAACCTTCGGAAGAACAACTTCGCCTGTTATCGCATCGCGCGGCCCGTCAACAACAGCAGGTGCAACGGGCGTTGTCGTGGAAGTCGTAGCCGTTGCAGCCTGACCCGGCGCAGGTATGATGGTGGTTGTCGTTACCGCAGAATTGCCAGCCGGCGTGGTTTCGGTCGTTGTTGTAATCACGGGTTCGGCCGCCAGCGCAACGGACGTAAGCGCCATGAGGGCTGTCGCTGCCATCGTCAAAAATCTTGTGTTCATTTTATAATCTCCTCTTACGTGTGTAATAATAACCAACGATTGCTCGTTAGTCAGGTTCCATAATTAATGGAAGGTTAAATTTTTGTGTCGACTTTGGTCGTCTTTGTTTCGACGCTTGAAGTATATACGGGCGAAACCGAAAAACCCCTCCCTCCGTTCAGCCAGCGAAGCGCCGCCCCGAAAAACTGGAGATAGGCATTTGCCTTGCGCGATTGGGAAAGTTTGGTCTGAGTTTCAGATTTGATGTCGAGGAGGTCCATCAATCTTTGCTCCGCGCCCGTAAAAGGCGAGGCGGGTGCATCCGCCGCCTTGGAAACTTTCAAGCGCGTGATGGTCTGAGTGATGGACATTTTATCCGAGACACCGTTCATACCGCCATTATATCATCGAAACCGTTAAAAAGGACTATCCAATCAAATGATCCCACCGGCAGCCCAAATCGCCCATAAAGACAACCCCTTGCTGGGCATGGGCTGCGCCGTAGCGGCGTTTTTCCTGTTCGCGGTCATGAATGTTTTCGCAAAGAAACTGGCCGTAAACCACAGCGTCATCGAGATCGCATTCTACAGAAACATCATCGCCATCTGGCCGTTTTTGTTTCTGATTTTCGTGATGGGTAAGCGCGAGATCATGACAATCAAAACCAGCCCGCGCACCATCGTCGTACGCTCCGTTCTGGGAACCATCAGTCTCGCCCTCACCTTTGGCGCGTTCGCGATGATGCCTCTGGCCGATGCCACTGCGTTTCTTTTCACATCGTCCCTTCTGATTCCGGCGCTCGGGTTTTTCTTCCTCGGTGAAAAAGTAGGCTGGCAAAGATGGGGCGCGGTTATGCTAGGGTTTATGGGCGTGCTGATCATGTTGCAACCTGACGGACAAGTGAACCTCGCGGGTGCAGGCGTTGCGTTGGCGGCCGCCTGCATGCACGCAGCCTTGCAAATCATCCTGCGATCCTTGGGCAAAACCGAACGACCCGAAACCGTAACCTTCTATTTCGTTTTCATCGGCACGTTCGTGGCTCTCATCCCGATGCCGCTCGTATATGTGCAACCCACATGGAACGAGGTACCGTTTATCATCGGTCTGGGCCTGACGGGCGTTGTGGCACAGGTGCTTATCTCCACCGCATATAAATACGCACCCGCGGCCATTGTCACCATGTTCAATTATTCCGGCATTATATGGGCGACATTGTTCGGATGGTATTTCTGGGATGAGTTTCCGACTCACACGATTCTAACGGGCGCTGCGGTGGTTATCGCGTCCAACATATTTATCGTGTGGCGGGAAAATAGATTGGCGAAAAAACATCAGGCGGTTGTGCAAGAGGCAGACCCACTATAATTTATTCGATTTGCAGACCTTCGCGCGTGAAATAACCGATCTCTCGTTTCGTGTGCCAATCTTTCAGCAAAATCACGGGATGTTCGCCGCTCTCGGTGATGCCGTACACGGAATCGAGCGTCGTAACCACGCGGCGTTTATCAAACCCGCCCAGACGATAGAATTGCGGGCCGACAAGCAATACAGGCACATCGTCTTCGGACGTTTGTTTGCGCAAGATGTCGGTGCGGAACCAAGAATCGATCAGTTTGAAGCCGTCCTTATTTTGCGAAAGCCAGTCCTGAACATACCAGTCTTCGGCGGCCCATTGCTGGTTTTGGGTTTGCTTGCCGTTTTCAAGATAGGGGTTGAATTTCTTGTAGCCCACCCATTCCCAGTGGCCCGGCCACCAGCCAAAACGCCACGGTTTTTGTTCCGCCGACGCAGGTGCGGCAAACACAAAAGCCAAAAGACATAGCAGTACCAATAAGTTAACATTTTTCATGGGCGGCTCTTCGGATGGATGACGTTTCAAATAACTTTTAACGCATTCATGTTATCCTATAAAGATGATTGGTGCCATATCCAACGCTTTATCCGGCCTTACTTCCGCTACCAAAAAGGTAGATTCGGCGGCAGAGCGCATCGCCAATGTCACAACGCCGCAAGAAGACGGAAGCCCGTCGGATGTAGATCTGGCCACCGAAGCCGTGAATCTGAAAATCGGTGAAATCGCCTATAAAGCGAATATATCTGTGCTCCAGGCCACCAAGGAAATGTCCGAAGAACTCGGCCGCCTCTTAGACAAAAAAGTATAAAAACGCAATAGTTCAGTTATTCCTAAGGCCGTTTTGTTAACGGCTCGTAAACCATTTCCATATATTCTTAAATAAACTCAATGAGATAGGGTTTATTGTGGCGGATATGGACGGCTTACTTCTTGGCAATGAAACACGCTTCACCACCATGGAGTTGGCGCCGTATTTCACGTTGGAGCGCGTATCCTCCGACGAATCCCCCATCCATGAATGGGAACCTGTTTTCGTCGAAATATTTTCCGATGCGAATGACCGCGAACCCCCGCACGAACTTTTAAAACGCCTTACCAACGGCGAGGATTTTTTCCTAATGAGCGATATCCAAGGCAAACCTGTGGGAGTTAAATTGGAGCAAGCGCAAAACGGCGGCGGCGCGATATATATTCCATGGACCGGCGTTTTGCGCGAATACAGAAACTTCGGTATCGGCTCCATGATGACGCGCCACTGGTCAACCCCCAATCTTTGGTCCAGCATTAAGTTCGTGTTTTTCATGATTTGTTCTCAGCATGATGTGTCCCGCCCTGCGCTGCCGTGAGCGTAGCGGAAGATAGCGCAGGGCGGATGCGCGCTGGCGGTGCGGGCGGTTTGTAGCCCAGAGATGAATGTGGGCGCACGTGATTATAGTGATTGCGCCATTGTTCAATGATGGCTTGCGCCTCCTTTAGCGTGTAAAAAACCTCTCCGTTGAGAAGCTCATCCCGCAGGCGGCCATTAAAGCTTTCATTGTATCCATTCTCCCATGGTGATCCCGGCTCGATGTAAGCCGTATTAATGCCGAGCTTATGCAGCCAGTCTTTCAGCGTCTTTGCTGTGAACTCGCTGCCATTATCCGAGCGGATATAATCCGGCAATCCTTCCGTAATAAATAAATCGCTGATGACATCCAGCACATCATCGGATTTCAGGGCATAACCAACACGGATCGCTAGACACTTGCGCGTATATTCATCAATGACAGTCAGCAGGCGGATTTTCTTGCCGTTTGATAAACGCTCCGCCACAAAATCATAGCTCCAGACATGGTTTTTCCAGCACGGGCGCAAGCGGATGGCTGAGCCGTCATTCAGATATAAACGACCACGCTTCTTCTGGCGTTGTGGTACTTTTAGGCCTTCTTCACGCCAGATACGCTCCACACGTTTGTGGTTAACCCGCCAGCCTTCGACGTGCAGCAAGGCCGTAATCCGCTTGTATCCGTAACGCCCGTATTTTAAAGCAAGGCGCGTAATATCTTTGCGAAGCTGTGCCTCGTCGTTTGGTCTTCGCTTATGATAGCGCTGAACAGAACGCAAAACGCCGAGCGCTTTACACGCCCGGCGCTCCGATGTTCCAAATTTCTGCTGCGTGTGGACCACGCCCTGGCGTTGCCGCTCAGCGCTCAGAAGTTTCCCTCGTTCACCTCTTTGAGAATTTGATTGTCCAGCGTCAGGTCGGCAACCGCACGTTTTAGGCGCTTGTTCTCGGTCTCAAGCTCTTTGAGCCGTCGCGCCTGATCCATGCCCATGCCGCCGTACTCCTTGCGCCACTTGTAATACGTCGCGTCCGATACGCTGATCTCGCGGCAGATCATCTCCACTGTCTTGC
>JBEIHF010000014.1:0-46650 GCA_040381535.1 Micavibrio sp.
CACAATCGCCGCATCGTAAAGGTGAATGACAGCTTCATTCGTATTTACGGATGGAGCCGTAACGATCTTATCGGATTAGATTTCATCAACATAATCACGAACGATGAACAAGAGCTCGCGCGTCGCAACCACGAGGAATTTATCCGTGGCGGTATCCGGAGCTCCGGTGAGATGAAGCTGTCTCGCAAGAACGGCAGCACTGCCAACGTACTTTTTACCACGGCCACTTTGGAGCTTTCGCAAAAACGCCGCTTCCAGGTTACCACCATCATGGACATCACGTTGCGCAAGCAGATGGAATATTCACTCCGCATTGCGAAAGAACAGGCTGACGCCGCCAACCAAGCCAAATCTGCATTCCTCGCCAACATGTCGCACGAACTGCGCACGCCGTTGAACGCCATCATCGGCTTCTCCGAAATGATCATCAAAGAAACATTCGGCGCCCTGGGGCATGCTAAATACAAGGAATATCAAGGCGACATCCATATGAGCGCCAAGCACTTGTTGGAAATCATCAACGAAGTGCTCGATATGTCCAAAATCGAAGCCGGCAAGGTGGAGCTGGACGAGCAGGAAATCGATATGGGCGGGCTTATCGATTCCGTCGTTCGCATCATGGCGAACCGTGCCTTCAGCAGCGCGCTCAATATCAAGGAAATTATCCAACACAATCTGCCTGTGCTCTATGCAGATCCGCGTTTGGTGCGTCAGATTCTCATCAACCTCATCACCAACGCCATCAAATATTCGGACAAGAGCGGCTCCATCGAAGTCATGGCGCATATGGACGATGCAGGCCATTTGGTTGTGGTCGTGCAGGACCATGGCGTGGGTATTCCCAAAGACCGCATTCGCGAAGCCATGCAGCCCTTCGGACAGATTCACGATCCCGTGCGCGCCAACACGCAACAGGGTACAGGTTTGGGCTTGCCTCTCTCGAAGGCTATGGCTGAACTGCATGGCGGTAAATTGATGCTTGAATCCGATACGGGTCTTGGCACCAAAGTCACGGTCACGTTCCCTGTGTCCCGCGTGCGTAAAATCGTTGAAATCCCGCCAAAAACCGCCATGGACATCGCTCAGACCGCAGAGTAATATCCCTTATCCATATAGGGGGATTGCCATGACGAACTTGGAACAACGCTGTATCAATGCCGGCCTCAAGATGACCGGACCGCGTAAAACCATTTTAAAAGTGCTCGATGAATCGATGGACCATCCGTCCGTCGAGGCGGTCTACGAGCGCGCCAAAGCGATCGATTCATCGATCAGCATCGCGACTGTGTACCGCACACTGAACATGCTGGATGAGCTTGATTTGGTAACGCGACACGAATTCAATGAAAGTTTTTCGCGCTACGAAACCAACATGGAGCACCACCATCACCTGATCGACCTTGAAACGGGGCAGGTGATCGAGTTTCAAAATGCGGAACTGGAAAAACTCAAGGAACGCATTGCCAGGGAAATGGGTTTTGAGCTGGTCGATCACCGTCTCGAATTGTACGGCCGCAAGATCAAAAACAAAGTCGCAAAATAATGAGCCGCGTTCATCCCTCCGAAAGCGTCACGTGCCACGATGTTTTTGACAAGGCGGAAGATCCCGATACCTGCAAATGCAAAGGTATAGTGCTGAACGCATATTCCGCGCTGCTAAAAAGCGGCGTATCGGACCGTGAAGCGGTCAAAATTGTCACCAAGGTTTTGAAATATCATCACCCCAGCCCAAGCATCGAAGCCAAAACGGTTGTCGAATGCTGGGTGTTCGAACAATCCCAAGCCGGCGCCCATTAAAATGACTTTCGCCCACGAAACAAGCCGCATCCCGACCCATGTATGGGTGGAGGCGGAAGTGCGGCGTTTGTCTTCGGAAGGCTATGGCATTTATGTTTCCAACCGCGGTGATAAAACCGGCGGCATGGTTTTGCAGAAAATTGCCAACATGGAAGGCCAGTGCAAATTGATGGGTCTTCAGCGCGATCTTCTCGGCAAGCTCGTCTGGATCAACGTCCTTCAGGATGAAATCGTGGAAGAGCGCGAAGCCGATGCCTATATCAAACGCGCCGTAGACCGCGATCCCGACTTGTGGGTGCTCGAAATCGAAGACAAAGAGATGGAGGTTGTGGCGGGCGACAACCTACATCACCCCGTTCTTTTCGAATAATTCCCTTGAAAATCCGCATGTTACGTGGCATGTAATTGGTACTGAAAATATACTGATTATTAAACTACTGATTCACATGATAAAATTGTCAAAAATGACAGATTATGCGGTCGTCATCCTCGCCCAGATGGCGCGGGGAGAAGGCGGCCTGCAAACGGCGGGTGGTTTGTCTGAAAAGACCAAACTGCCGGAGCCGACGGTCGCGAAGGTTTTAAAGATTCTGGCGAAATCGTCTTTGATTGAATCCGCACGTGGCATGAACGGCGGCTACAAACTTTTGAAAGCGCCAGACCAGATCAGCATGGCGGCTGTTATCAACGCACTCGAGGGTCCGGTCGCGCTCACAACCTGCGTCGACGGCAATCATGATTGCTGCTCCCATTCGGAAAACTGCTCCATGAAAGGCAAATGGAACCCCGTGAACGCCGCGATGACGCAGGCACTTGAAAATGTAAGCCTTGCTCAGATGATCGGGGGCGCACAATGAGCAGCATCGATCTCGAAACCATCGACACAGTTAAAAGCTTAAACAAATACGATGCGGGTTTTGAAACCGACATCGAAATGGAATATGCGCCCAAGGGCTTGAACGAAGATATCGTCCGTTTAATCTCAAAAAAGAAGAACGAACCCGAATGGCTTCTCGATTGGCGTCTGAAGGCTTACCGCCATTGGCTGACCATGCCTGAACCAAGATGGGCCAAGCTGGAAATTGCGCCGATCGATTATCAGGATGCGTTCTATTATGCCGCGCCGAAAAACATGAAGACGATCAAATCCCTTGATGAAGTCGATCCGCGCATTCTCGAAACCTACAAAAAACTCGGCATTCCTTTACGCGAACAAGAAGTTCTGCTTGGCGTAGAAGGTGCGCCATTGGTGGCTGTGGATGCCGTGTTTGATTCTGTCTCCGTCGGCACGACCTTCCGCAAAAAACTCTCAGAATCTGGCGTGATTTTCTGCTCGATCTCCGATGCTGTGCAGGACCATCCCGACCTCGTGAAAAAATATATCGGCTCTATTGTTCCTTATGCCGATAACAAACACGCTTGTTTGAATTCCGCAGTCTTTACGGATGGATCGTTTGTTTACATTCCGCCCGGCGTGCGTTGCCCGATGGAACTGTCGACGTATTTCCGCATGAACGCGAAAAACACGGGGCAATTTGAACGCACACTCATTATAGCCGACAAAGGCGCATATGTTTCCTATCTCGAAGGCTGCACGGCACCGATGCGCGATGAGAACCAGATGCACGCCGCTGTGGTCGAATTGATCGTCCATGACGATGCCGAAATCAAATACTCAACCGTCCAAAATTGGTATCCGGGCGATGAAGACGGCAAGGGCGGTATCTATAATTTCGTGACCAAACGCGGCATCTGCGAAGGTAAGAATTCCAAAATCTCGTGGACGCAGGTGGAAACAGGTTCCGCTATCACGTGGAAATACCCCTCCTGCATTTTAAAAGGCGATAATTCCCAGGGCGAATTCTATTCCGTCGCCATCACGAACAACCGCCAGCAAGCTGATACAGGCACGAAAATGATTCATATGGGCGCGAACACAAAATCACGCATCATCGCCAAAACCATTTCGGCGGGACGTTCGGATTCCACCTATCGCGGTATGGTAAAAATCATGGGCGGTGCGGATAACGCCCGCAATTTCACACAATGCGATTCTTTGCTGATCGGCGACCAATGCGGCGCCCACACGGTGCCGTATATCGAAAGCAAAAACAAATCGGCGCGTTTAGAACATGAAGCCACCACATCCAAAATTTCGGAAGATCAGGTATTTTATTGCCAGCAGCGCGGCATTTCTGAAGAAGAGGCCTTGGCCTTAATCGTTAACGGGTTTGTCCGTGACGTGCTTCAACAATTGCCGATGGAATTTGCCGTCGAAGCGCAAAAGCTGGTTTCCATTTCATTAGAGGGGAGCGTCGGATAATGCAATACGAACCAATTCACCAAAAGAAAGCAAAAGAAACGGCCTATATCGACGAAGAGTTGATGGGCAAGAAAAACCGCAAAGCGTTTAAAAGCGCCGCTTATTCCTTCGGTCTCGGCATAGGATTTTTGGTTTTGTCGCCGCTGTTGCCGGAAATGGGCACAAAAGAAAAGAGCGATGCGCTGATGAGCGTGTTTCGTGTTATCGCCATGTGGATGATTTTTTACTCCGCAGCCACGGGCGTCGCGTTCATCTTCTTCCGCAAAAGCGTGAAAATGGTTTTGATGCTTTTGAACTGGTTCCTCGTGCCGAGCCTTGCCATCTGGGGATTCATGGAAATATCAGGAATTCTGTCGGGGTCATGATGCTGGAACAACTTTTGACAAAACTTGACAGCCTGATCGCCCTTCACAAACGCAACGACGATATGTGGGTCGATTTTTTTGAAGGCAGTAAGGAACGCATTTTAAAAGACTCCACGTTTGGTTGCGAATACCTGCTGACGGGTTGGCACGGCATCGGCTCGTACGATGATGAAAAGATTTTCGACAACGAAAAAGATGAAGCTCTGCGTAAGGAGCTTCACCCGCAAATTTACAGGTTAGCCGCAGAGATAAGAAATGATTAAAATTAAAAACCTCAAAGCCGAAATCGACGGTAAGGAAATCCTCAAGGGCATAGATCTCGAAATTCAGCCCGGTAAGGTACATGCGATTATGGGGCCGAACGGTTCGGGCAAGTCCACGCTGTCCTACATCCTCGCAGGGCGCGAGGAATATAAAGTCACGGCCGGCGATATAGAACTGAACGGCGAAAGTATCCTCGAAATGGCACCCGAAGAACGCGCTGCCAAAGGTGTTTTTCTGGCGTTCCAATACCCCGTAGAAATTCCGGGCGTTCAAATGACCACATTCATGAAGACAGCGCTCAATTCCGTGCGAAAGGCGCGCGGCCTAAAAGAACTAGATGCCCTCGATTTCCTCAAACTCATGAAATCCAAATGCAAGGAGTTGGGCATTTCCGATGAAATGATGAAACGGGCCGTGACTGTCGGATTCTCGGGCGGCGAGAAGAAACGCAACGAAGTTTTGCAGATGGCAATGCTGGAGCCCAAATTCTCCGTCCTTGATGAAACGGATTCAGGCCTCGACATCGATGCGCTCAAAATCGTCGCAGACGGCGTGAACAAGATGCGCGGCGGTGATAAATCGTTCCTCGTCATTACGCACTACCAACGCCTGCTCGATTACATCAAACCCGATGTCGTTCACGTGTTGGCGGGCGGCAGGATCGTCAAAACGGGCGGGCCTGAACTTGCACAAGAACTCGAAAAAACAGGCTATGCAAATGTTGCCTGAACTTCCGTCACCCAAATTAGAGAGATGGAAATACACGAATCTTGAGCGTGCGCTCAAGAAGATCAAACTCACGCCCACGGCATTGGGCTGGGGCAGCGACGTCAAACTCCTCAACCCGCACGCACCGGGTGAAGCACAGTACAAAGACACGCAGCTTTGGGATTTGAACACATCCCACACCAAAGACATCAAATTCATTACATCCGATGAAACCATCGAGATCATCGCCGCTGAAGGCCATTGGCTTTCGCCGCGTCTGGTCATTCAGGTCAAGGATGGCCAGACCGTTACCGTTATTGAACGCCAGAACGGGCAGGGAGCTTATTGGAAAAACGGCGTGGCACAAATTACTATAGGCAAGAATGCCAAACTTCGCCATTACCGCATATTCGAAGAAGCCGAAGGCGCGGTATCGACGCAATTTATTCATGTGAAGATTGGCCGCGACGGCACATATGAAGGATTCAACCATATCGAAGGCGCGGGATTAATCAGAAATCAGGTCCATACCGAACTGATCGGCGAGAATGGGACATTCGGCATAGCGGGCCTTAATCTTCTGCGCGGTGAACAACACTCTGATACGACCATAACCATCGAACACAAGGCGCCGCACTGCAATTCCAACCAGACCTATAAATCGGTGTTGGACGGCAAATCCAGATGTGTGTTCCAAGGCAAAGTCCACGTTCATCAGATCGCGCAAAAGACGGACGGGTATCAACTATCCAACGCGCTGATCCTGTCGCCGCAGGCGGAAATGGACACGAAGCCTGAACTGGAAATCTACGCCGACGATGTGAAATGTTCGCACGGCGCGACCACCGGTAAGCTGGACGAAGAGCCGCTTTTTTACATGCGCGCGCGCGGCATTCCTGAAAAAGAGGCAAGATCACTGCTTATAACATCATTCTGCGCGCAAGCCATAGACACGATCACGGATGAGGGCATACAAGGCAACATCAAAGAGAAAATGGCGCAATGGCTGGCATCACGGACATAGGCTATTGCCGCGAGTATTTCCCCATTCTGTCCGAAGAAACCAACGGACAGAAATTGGCATATCTTGACACGGCATCGTCCGCGCAAAAGCCGCAGGCGGTGATCGACAAGATGTCGGAAGTCATGTCTACCTATTACGCCAACATCCACCGTGGCCTATATCATTTTTCACAAATGGCGACGCAGGAATATGAAACCGTGCGCGGCAAGGTCGCGGATTTCATCAAGGCCTACAGCGTAAACGAAGTCGTTTTCACAAGAAACACCACGGAGGCTATCAACCTCGTGGCAAGCAGCTGGGGCAAAGCGAACCTGAAGGCGGGGGATGAGATCATCGTCTCTGCCATGGAACATCACGCCAATATCGTGCCGTGGCAGTTGATTGAAGGATTGAAGATTAAAGTCGTTCCTCTCATGAAAGATGGAACGCTCGATTTCGAGGCGTTTGAAAATACTCTGAGCGAACGCACGAAATTGGTTTCCATTGTCCATGTTTCCAACGCTTTGGGCACCATCAATCCCGTCGCCAAGATTGTAAGAAAAGCGAAGGCGTTTAACACCGATATCAAGGTTCTGATCGATGCCTCGCAAAGCGTCGTGCATGGCGGCGTCGATGTACGCGAGATCGGGTGCGATTTTCTGGTGTTCACAGGACATAAATTATACGGGCCCACAGGCGTAGGCGTTCTTTGGGGGCGCGAGCAGATTTTAAATGATATGCCGCCTTATCAAGGCGGGGGCGACATGATCGAAAATGTATCGTTCGAAGGCACGACGTTCAAAAAAGCACCTGCACGTTTCGAAGCTGGCACACCCGCCATCGTCGAAGTCATCGGTTTGGGCGCGGCAATAGATTTTATTCGCACCATCGGGCAAGACAATATCGCGGCGCATGAGAAGAACATGTTGGATACCCTGATGCGCGGGCTCGCCAAAATCGACGGCCTGACATTTTATGGCCAAAGCCAAGACAAGGTTGGGATCGTATCCTTCGTTCCCGTATGGGCACACCCGTCCGATGTCACCATGATCCTCGACAAATGCTGCGTCGCCGTGCGTACGGGCCATCATTGCTGTATGCCCCTCATGAAATCGCTCGGCGTAGACGGAACTATCCGCGCCAGCATTGGACTTTATTCCAACCAGAACGATATTGATTCACTGATATCCGGCCTTAAGAAAGCAAAAGAGTTGCTGTCATGACGAAATACGAATTGGTCGCAGACGAAGATATGGTCAAGAACGCGGTCGGCGAAGAATACGATGAAATGGCGGAACCGCCCGGCGTCGAAATCTCCGAGCATCCTTTGGCGCGCGCGGCGGTGGAAGCTTTGCGCAAAGTGTTCGACCCCGAAATTCCGGTCAATATTTACGAACTGGGTCTGATCTACAAAATCGACGTCATGAAAACCGATGTCGAAGGCCAACATGATATTTATGTCGAAATGACACTCACATCACCGGCATGCCCCGTGGCGCAGGAAATGCCTGGATGGGTGCAGGGCGCGATCTTCCCGTTGGAAGGTGTGCGCCATGTGGACGTGGACATTGTATGGGATCCGACATGGGATCCATCTAAGATGGCCGAGACCGCTAAGCTACAATTAAACATGTTCGTGTAGGATAGAATTATGGCCGCTATAAAGCTCAACGACGCTGCGATTGACGCGATCAAATCCAAAACCGCTTCCAAAGACGGCGCCAAGGGTTTGCGTCTGAAGATCACTTCTACGGGCTGTTCCGGCCATGCGTATGAAATGGAATACGCGATGGATGAAAATCTCGCTGCCGATGACAAGATCGAATCGAACGGTGCGGTTTTGTATATTCCCAAAACCAATTCTTGGATGCTGTTCGGCATGGAGATCGGCTTTGCCGAGGACAAGATGGGCAGCGGGTTCACTTTCACCAACCCGAACGAGACGGGCAGATGCGGATGCGGGGAGAGTTTCTCCGTGGAGCGCACTAAAGTCTAATTGCCGTAATCCGGAATCGTTCAGTTTGCCGGATTTTTTCTCTACTGCTCAGGAAACCGAGCAAAAACAAAGGGCCTCGAAAGGCCCTTTTTCATTCTTTATCCTTTTAAGGATACTACGAAGCTTGGAAATCCAAGCCCGGTTTTACACCGAGGGTGCTCAGGAATTTGTGCGTGTGATCTAAAGTGGATTCAGCAGGCGAAACACGGCTAGGGTGAACGGCAGCTGCAGCAAAGTCACCAATATTATGAATCATATTAACTTCTCCCTCTCATCGCATCATAAGCTGATGCATACTGTTCATAAAGTACTTCTCTGGACTTTCCATCGATGTAAGCTTTATAGACCCCATTTAACCCCAACTCGGTTAAAGAGTCAAGCAAATTAGTGAAATGGGGTGTTTTGGTTAATTCTTTTATAACCTTGCAAACTTCCGTAATGGAATCAAGATTTCGGCCATGGATAAAGCTGGCGTAGGCCATGATGTCTTTACGGGGGTCTGGGGTGCGGAAACCCGCCAATTCTTGGGCGGCTTCATTCAAACCTTTAATAAGATTGATGATAAAAGCAGGGTTTGCGGTCGTTGCTGAACCCGGGGCCTGCATGTAAATAGTCATCGCTTCGGGTGAAAAACCGGACTGGCCGATGCCTTTGATAACGTGAACAGGAACGCGTTTTAGGTCCAAAAGCTTCAAAAGCAGGCGGCCCGTTTCTGATTCGCGTATGACGGCGGATGCGCTCTGAAGAAGCTCTTGGCTATGGGGGTGGCCGTAGTTAATCTGGCTGCCGCTCGTTTTGGCGCCAAATTTACCACCCAAACCTGATTGTTCGTTTTCAGTCATTCATTGAACTCCTACGCCATTATTCCAGAAACGGCGGATTGTGCAATCGCATTTACGATCATTTTGCGGCTCTGGATGGTGACACGGCCGGTGCCCGTCACTTCAATCGTGGCGCGCATCAAAAGTCCTTCGGCATATAAATCCGCATCCACCGTGTATTTATCAAAGCCTGCGTCATAGCTTACTTCGGCGGCTTTGTGATTGCGCATAATGGAATCACGGCTTTGCTTATCCATTGATGCCAGAAGAGGCATGTCGTAGGGATCTTTGATGAAAAACATTTCATCGCCATCCAGCATCACATGCTGGAAAAAGAATTCGAGATAATCCACGACCGTGCGTTCATTAAGTGAGAGCATACCGCGGTCGTTGATCGTATAGATGGGCAGTTCCGTACCGTCGAGCTGATGAAAATGCACGCCGTTGCCCAGATATTTAAAGCTGAAAGAGGGAAGCGAAGCGAAATTCGTTACCTGATAAAGATTCGTGGTTTCATAGAACGGCAAATTCCATTTCTGGACTTCGCTAGTCGTGGTCGAAAACATGCCGGCGGCACCGTCTGTGGTGAGTACGCTTTCTACGACCTTTGTGCTGTCTTCGCGGTTAAGCCTTTGCCATGCCATGGTTCGGTGGGAGCCTTTAAAAAAGATAAATCTAAATACATTATCAACCAGTTGGAAAAAAATGCAAATTCTAACGTGGTTAAAGGGTGAATCGGCTTACAAGGCCATGGATTCAAGGGCTTTTTCCAGAAGGCGGGGATGGGCGTTGTCGTTATGCGTTTCGGTTGAAAGAGTGCGTCTCCAAGCTTTGGAGCCGCGCATGCCTTGGAACAGACCCAGCATGTGGCGGGTGATGGACTTCATCGGGGTGCCGTAATCACGGGCCTGACGCTCGATATAGGGGATCATTTTCAAAACCGCTCCCTGCGCCGAAATCGGGTTCGGATTGCTGAAAATATGGCGTTCGATATTCAAAAGAAGTTCGGGGTTTTGGTACGCCTCGCGGCCGATCATAACGCCGTCGAACACATCCAGATGCGCTTTGGTTTCGGCAACGGTGCGCACTTCACCGTTTACGATGAATTCAATGTGGGGATATTCGGCCTTGATGCGCGCGGGCAGATCGTAATTGATCGGCGGCTTGGTTCTGTTTTCTTTAGGGGACAAACCTTTCAGCCACGCTTTGCGCGCGTGAATCACGAACATCGAACAGCCCGCATCCGCGACAGGTTTTATAAAAGCGCGGAGGAATGTTTCCGGATCGCATTCGTCGATTCCGATTCTGCATTTCACGGTGACGGGAATTTTGACTGCTTTGGTCATTGATTCCACGCAACGCGCAACAAGATCGGGTTCCGCCATCAGGCAGGCGCCAAAGGCGCCTTTTTGCACGCGCTCGGAAGGGCATCCGCAATTTAGATTGATTTCATCATAGCCAAAATCTTCGCCCATCTTGGCGGCAAGGGCGAGGTCATCGGGTTCGGAGCCGCCAAGTTGGAGCGCGATAGGATGTTCTTCGTCGGAAAAACGCAAATGGCGTTCGGCATCGCCGTGAATCAACGCGCCCGTCGTCACCATCTCCGTATAAAGACGCACAGAGGGGGACAAAAGACGGTGAAAGAAACGGCAGTGCCGGTCTGTCCAATCCATCATAGGCGCGACGCTTATATGCGCTTTTTTCGTGTTCACGGTTTCATCCCCTTGAATGCGGGCGTTTTTTAGCATATCCAGAATAGATTATGGGTAAAAAAATCGTCCTCACATTAGCTTTTTTGCTTATCTCCATTGTTCCCGCACTGGCCGGTAGCGGCCAGAAAGCCCCTCCAGAGCCCCCACAAGGCTCTTTGGCGGTGGATACGCCTGTAAGCACGGTAGGGAGCAAGAATTCCTCGGGCCTGCCGATACCCCGTTTTGTGACCCTTGCCACGGACAAGGTGTTCGTCCGCACGGGGCCGGCCTTGAGATACCCTATCAAATGGGTCCTTCAGAAAGAACATCTGCCCGTAGAGATCGTGCAGGAGTTCGACACATGGCGCAAAATCCGTGACATGGAAGGCGATGACGGATGGGTGCACCAATCGATGCTTTCGGGCAACAGGTCCATCGTGGTCAAAGGTGAGGCCAATATGGCCTTGAAAAAAGACCCTGACACCAAATCTCGTACTCTGGCCTATCTGGAGCCCCACGTAATAGCGGGTGTCGAAGAGTGCAGGGGCGCGTGGTGCGCCGTATCCTCGGAAGGCTACAAAGGGTGGGCCGAAAGAAAGTTTTTGTGGGGGATTTACGACTCAGAGGACTTCGACTAAAATTTATAGAGTGATTCGTTTTTCATACCGCACCTTAAGTACCCTTCCCAAGTATCTCAATTAAATAGCAAAACAGAAACCATGAGCACACAAACACATACCGTAAAGGCAGATGTGGCTATTCGGATTCACGCCGCGATTCAGGCGATGGCCGAAGAACCAGAATTGGGCACCGACGCAATGAAGGTGCTGATGCTCTATGCCGGCATGCTGGTGGAGTGCGCTTTCCTGTTCGACAATTGCGAAGAAGCCCTAGAAGGCTCGTTCGCCAAACTTTCAGAATTGCTCGATTGCGAGCCTTATGGCGGCGATCTCGGCGGCAAGGCGATGCCTCCCGCACCCATTATAGATTTTGATACGGAGCAGGGCCGTTCCATCTCCCGCGAGTTCTTCGAAGAATGGAATGACTGCCATTACGAATTCCAAAACATGGTTTTGTTTTTGATTCAGCAATCCCTGTCGCGTTGGGAAATGTTCGGCATGGCGAGAACGGAATCTTTCCGCATACTGATCGAAGCCACATATAAAGCGATGGCGTATGAATTGGCGGCGCAGGAGTTGTGCGACGCGCTTATCGAACAAAAGATCGGCATCTTGAACTGGAAGCTTGCTGACAGCGTGGCGGCCCTTGCAGGTACTGCGGGATATAAACTCGCGCAAAGCCACGAAGGTAAAAATCAATGCTGCTGGTTTAGAGGATCGGATCTTCCCGACGTTTTGGATCAAACCGCTTACGTGATGACTCAAGAAGCGGTCCGTCACGGTTTATGCTCTTCCACCGACTGGCGTTTTGGGCTCCCTGCGAACGATACACCGGCGAACCCGCCGACACAGTTGATCCGCGAACTTGATCCTCTTTGTCAGGGTTTTTTCAACGCAATTGAAATGTTCGATTTGAACGATCAAGCGGTTGCTTGCGCCAAAGCGGCGGGCCGCATGCTTGCCATCACATCGGGCGGCAAAAAACCCGAACTGGAACCTGCTATCGCCAAGCCTTTGGCCATGGCTGCCATCTCGGAATCCTACAAAAGCGTGTGCATGGAATACGCCTTTATGGCGTAAATCGATCTAAATCCTTGGGATTGCTTCCCTTTGGCCGCTTGATTCCCCTTGTTTTACCCGCTATGAATCTCCGTATGTCAGCAAAGTATGCGGTAAAGAAAATCATGGATTTCGTTCCCAAGCCTTCCTACTCGTTCGAAGATCTCATCGAATGCGGTAAAGGCACAATGTTCGGCCCTGGCAACGCGCAATTGCCGCTGCCTCCGATGCTGATGTTTGATCGCATTACCAAAAATTGCAGCCGAAGGCGGCGCGTTTGAAAAAGGCGAAATCGTCGCCGAACTCGACGTGAAAGAGAATCTCTGGTTCTTCGAGTGCCACTTCAAGGGCGACCCCGTTATGCCGGGTTGCCTTGGCCTCGACGCCATGTGGCAATTGCTCGGCTTTTATCTGGGCTGGGTCGGCGGCAAAGGTTCGGGCCGCGCGCTTGGCCTTGGCGAATTGAAATTCACGGGACAAATCCTGCCCTCCACGAAACTCGTGCGCTATGTGATCGACCTAAAACGGGTCATCAACCGCAAACTCGTGCTCGGTATTGCCGATGGCCGTGTAGAGGCAGACGGCAAAGTGATTTACGAAGCCAAGGACCTCAAGGTCGGGCTGTTCGATAACGCCGCCTCCGCGATGTCAGCCTAATCTAAAAGGGGCGTAAAAGTTTTTTCAATTAAAAGCTACCGTAAAAGGGGCGTCGCGAGCGGGCGCGGAAAAATGTTTCGTTTTGATTTCGGCCATTGCGGAATCAATCGCTTGCGCATGTTCGGGAATGCGGGTGCCGAGATAAACGGCAACCCTACCCAAAATTGCAGCCGGATCTTTTCTAATCCATCTCTCACCGACACTGTAGGATAACTGGGCAGCGCCACCTATGCTCTTATCAAAACTATGATCGTTAGGTCTTTTTATGTACCAAAAGGCTACATCCTGTTTGGATTTATCGCCATCTCTGAGTATGGAATTCATGGATTGGCTTGATGTTTCGTTGTCGAAACGGATAGCGGCGGTGCCGTTCAGGTTGTGTTGGTTCCGCGAAACATCCAGATTTATTTTGCTGCCGACATCTTTAGGTAGGTGTTTTTTGAGCGTTTCAACCATATCGCGAAAAGGGGAGAGCTTTATCGCGAGATCAGCCTCAATTTTCTCCAAGGCTTTCTCTGTAGCGGCTTGATCGGCTCTTTCTTGAAAGACTTTTGCGGCGGCTGATTGTGCGTTTTCTATCATGCTCTTACTCCCGTTGTAATATTATACATAATATACAGAGAATTGGCTTTGTCAATGTTAATCAGTAAGCTGAAAGGCCAAACATAACGTGACTTTCCACCTCTTGCCCTTTAAAAATACATACCATGACAAACACACAAAAACGCGTGGTCATTACGGGCATCGGGATTGTTTCCTGTATCGGCAATGATCAAGAGACGGTGCTAGCCTCGTTGAAGGCCGGCAAATCCGGCATAAAGTTTTCCCCCAGCATGGCGGAGCATGGCTTCCGTTCACAGGTCGAAGGCCGTCCCGATATTGATGTCGTTGCCGTCATCGACAAACGCCTTTTGCGTTTTATGGGTGAAGGCTCGGCCTACAACCACCTTGCCATGGAACAGGCAATTAAAGACGCAGGCCTCGAAGAGGGCGATATTTCCAACGAGCGCACGGGCGTTATCATGGGCTCCGGTGGCCCGAGCACCAGCAACCTTGTGGAAGCAGCCGATATTGTGCGCGAAAAGAAAGCCACCAAATGGGTCGGACCATTCCGCGTTCCGCGCTGCATGTCCTCGACAGCCTCCGCGACAATCGCCACGAATTTCAAAATCAAAGGCGTTAACTATTCCATTTCCTCCGCCTGTTCTACATCCGCGCATTGCATCGGGAATGCTGCCGAACAAATTTTGCTCGGCAAACAAGACATCGTGTTCGCGGGCGGTTCGGAAGAACTGCACTGGACGCTTTCTTGCCTTTTTGATGCGATGGGAGCTATGAGCTCGAAATACAACGACACGCCGGACAAGGCATCACGTGCCTATGACGCAAACCGTGACGGTTTCGTAATCGCAGGCGGTGCAGGGGTTGTCGTGGTAGAATCCCTCGAACACGCCAAAGCGCGCGGCGCGAAAATCTACGCTGAAATCACGGGATATGGCGCGACATCCGACGGTGCCGACATGGTGGCGCCGAGCGGCGAGGGCGCGGTGCGCTGCATGAAGGAGGCGCTCTCTACCGTCAAAGTGCCTGTCACTTACATCAACACGCACGGCACATCGACGCCTGCGGGTGATATCACCGAACTCGACGCCATCAAGAATGTTTTCGGCAATCTTGAACAGGACATGCCCTATATCGGTTCGACCAAATCGATGACCGGTCACTCCTTGGGTGCCACGGGCGCGCAGGAAGCGATTTACTCACTGCTGATGATGCAAAATGATTTCGTTGCGCCGAGCATCAACATCGAAACGCTCGATGAAGGCGCGGGCAATCTGCCGCTCGCTCGCCAGCGCATCGACAACATCCGTCACAATACGATCCTTTCAAACTCCTTCGGCTTCGGCGGCACCAACGCTACCCTCGCGCTCTCCAGATACGAGGAATAGTCATGAGCATACCGGCATCGATTATTATGAAGGGCAAACGCGGCCTCATCATGGGGGTCGCCAACGACAAATCCATCGCATGGGGCATGGCGACCGAATTGCACAAGCACGGGGCGGAAATGGCCTTCACCTACCAAGGTGACGCGTTCGGCAAGCGCGTGAAACCTTTGGCGGAATTCATCGGCGCAAAATTGTTGATCGATTGCGATGTTTCCAAGGAAGACGACCTCGACAAGGTTTTCGAAACCGTCAAAAAAGAATGGGGCGGGCTTGATTTCATCGTCCACGCTATCGCGTTTTCGGATAAGGAAGAATTGAAAGGCCGTTATGTTGATACGTCCTTACAAAACTTCCTGACCTCGATGCATATATCCTGTTATTCGTTCACGTCCGTGATGCGCCGCGCCGCGCCGCTCATGAAAAAAGGCGGCAGCGCTGTTACGCTCACCTATTACGGCGCGGAAAAAGCCATGCCGAATTACAACGTGATGGGCGTGGCGAAAGCGGCATTGGAGGCATCCGTGCGTTATCTGGCGGCCGACCTCGGCCCCGACAATATCCGCGTGAACGCGATTTCGGCAGGTCCCATGAGGACGCTCGCAGGCGCCGTCATCGGCTCCGCGCGCACCACGTTCAAATACAATGTGATGACCGCGCCTTTGCGCCGCTCCGTCGAACTCGAAGAAATCGGCGGTACAGGGCTTTACCTGCTCTCCGAACTTTCGGGCGCCGTGACGGGTGAGATACATTATGTGGATTGCGGATTTAACGCGGTCGGCATGCCTATGCCAGATCAAATTCAAGGACTTTTTAAAAACGGGGACTAAATTTTTTAAAGGGAAATTTTATGATTAAGTTTTTTGCGACATTACTGGTTTTAATTGCAAGCGCTTCTATCGCCCACGCCGATCCCGTGATGGACCGCATCAACAAGTCCCAAACCATCCGTTGTGGTTTTGTTTCCTATTCCCCAGGTTCCATGAAGGATACAGCCACCGGCAAAATGGCCGGCTACAATGTTGACATCATCGAAGAAGCCGCCAGAAGAATGGGCCTTAAGGTCGAATGGGCGCACGAAACCAATTGGCCGACCATTGCCACTGATCTTCAAACCAATAAATTCGATGTTGCCTGTGCAGCTTATTGGATGAATCCAAAGTCCTCTTTACAGATGCTGAGCTCTGATCCGGTTTTCTATCAACCGCTTTTCTTCGCTGTGCGCGCCGATGACACGCGTTTCGATAAGACATTACCAAAATCAATGATTCCGCCGTCAGTATTTCCGTGCTGGAAGGGGATGGCTCTACCGAAATCATCAAGAATTTATACCCCAATACCAAAATGGTGCCTTTGGGCCAAAACGCTAGCTTCACCCAGATCTATCACGAAGTGGCGTCCAAGCGAGCGGACGTGACTATTTCTTCCAAGCCTGACATGGACGATTTTATCAAAAACAATCCGGGAAAACTAAAACTCATCATGGATCAGCCCGTAAAGATATATCCGACGGCGTTCCAGATTCTACCAGGATCGCTGCAGGTAAAAAACGCGCTCGACACCGCCATCCTTGAAATGCAATTGGATGGGACAATTGAGAAAATCCTGAAGCAATACGCTACAGGCCCGCATGATTACTATCTGGTCGAGAAGCCCTATAAGATAATTCCAATTACAGAATAAGGCTTAATGCAACCCACCCGCTAAATTTTCCATGATCACATCGGGGTTATCAGAGAAAAATGAATCTACGCCGAGCTGTTGAAGGCGCCTGGCTTCCATTGGGTCGTTCACGGTGTATACGAGCAGGGGCAATTCCAGATCCATCACTTCTTCGGCCACTTGGCGTGTTACGAGACGCGAGCCAAGATTAATGGTTTTGACATCCAAATAATCGGCGAGATCTTTCCAGTTTTCCGGCATTTCCGAACCGCCGATCAATAGGCCGCGCGCCCAATCTGGCACCAAGTCCATCGCGGCTTCCAAACTCACATGCTGAAAAGATGAGATCAAAAGTTTCGAAGGGTCGTCCCAGAAACGCGAGAGATAATCGAGCGCGACTTCCGCGGTTTCTTTTTCGCGCCCCGGGCAGGGTTTGATTTCCAAATTGAAACCAAGATCGTGTTTTAAAATAGCATCGACGGCTTCTTCGAGTGTCGGGATACGTGCGGCAACGAAGCTGTCGCCGTACCAACTGCCAGCATCAAGATCACGCAAATCTTCATAATATGTTTGCGCGACGAGGCCCGTGCCGTTCGTCGTGCGGTCCAGTTCATCGTCATGGAAGATGATCGGAATATTGTCTTTGGTTAATTTCACATCTAGTTCGATCCATTCCACCCCGAGGGAGGCGGCAGTTTCTATGCTTTCCACCGTGTTTTCGGGGGCGTAGGCTTTGGCGCCGCGGTGGCCGATGACTTTGGGTATTTTTATAGACATAATCACTCGCAATCTGTATAAAAAACACCATATAGCAAAAATAACGAGGTGTGAAATGGTCAGGGATTACGACGCCGACGTGGACGAAGCCTGGAATGACGATCTGACGCCCGTTCAGCAAATGGTTAAACATGCACTCGACGCGGTGGGGCACAGAGCCTTCAACACCATCGACCCCGACGTCGAAAGCCGCGTCAAAAGTATGGCACTTGCCTTTCTGGGTGGCACCCAGACCCAGCATCACATAGACAATCTACGGGACATGCTGATCCGCGAGCACAAGATCGCGGCAGGCGTGGCCATAAAAGCGGCGAAAGACATGTACCAGACCATGGGCAGGATTGCGCCCGAATACAAACAGGATATGAATTAATTATTCCTTACCTGTTTTGGCAGGCGCGTCGGCGCAGAACTTTTCCGATGTCTTACAAGAAGTATCTTTGCGTGCTTCTTGTTCAGCTAAAACCTTATCACGCAGATCTTTGAGGTAATTCAGCCCGAGCACGCCCGACACGGCAACGCAGGCCAGAACGGCGGCAAAGGTCAAATAATTTCGTAGCGTCACTTTTTGCATTGGAACCAAGAGATCTTGTGTTAGTAGGTATTCCGTCCAATAAAATCTATAACGAAAAGGGTGTGGTATGACAGCGGTAACAGCCAAAAAAGTGGTCGAATGGCAGCACAAATCAGTTGCCAACCGCAACGAGACGATGATCGGAGCCATGATTGCTTGGCAGGAGATCGGCGAAGAGAAGGGCCGCGGCGTATTTGCCCTCATCGACATCAAAAAGGGTCAGGTCATCGAAGCCGCACCCGTCATCCCCGTCGCCAAAGAGAATGTTGTTGAAAGCGGCGATGCACCGGACGGTTATTTGCTGGACTGGGACGGCAATTACGAGAACGAAGAATACTGCATGCCGCTCGGCTACATCATGATGTACAACCATTCCGACACGCCTAACATGATGCTGGATCAAGATTACGACGCCTACACGATGACGGCGATCGCGCTCCGCGACATTAAAAAGGGCGAAGAGATCTGCTGGAATTACAACTGCGAGATCTGGTTCGACGAAGCCTAATAAAAAACCCCGCATTCCGCGGGGTTTTTCTTGTTCTTATAAACGATTATGCTTCTTTGCGTTCTTCGCGCGCCTTTATTTCGCGAGGTTCGCCCGTTGCTTGATCAACGCGTTTCATCGACAGTTTGATTTTGCCGCGATCGTCGAAACCAACAACCATGACTTTCACTTCCTGACCTTCGGATACAACGTCCGTGGTTTTCGCCACGCGTGCATCGGCGAGTTCGGAGATATGAACCAGACCGTCTTTGCCGCCCATGAAGTTCACGAATGCGCCGAAATCCATGATCTTAACGACTTTGCCGTTATAGATTTTATTGATCTCGGGTTCTTCGGTGATGCCTTTGATCCATTCAACAGCTTTGTCGATGGCTTCTTGGGACACGGCGGATACTTTAACCGAACCGTCATCATCTATATCCACTTTCGCGCCGGTTTCTTCGACGATAGCGCGGATGACTTTACCGCCCGTACCGATAACTTCGCGGATTTTGTCCGTCGGAATTTTGAAGGAAACCATTTGCGGAGCGAATTGGGAAACACCCGAACGTCCTTGATTCAGCGCCTTGTTCATTTCGCCGAGGATGTGGATGCGGCCGTCTTTCGCCTGTGCCAGAGCGATCTTCATGATTTCTTCCGTGATGGAAGTGATCTTGATGTCCATCTGAAGCGCCGTGATACCTTTGTCGGTACCGGCTACTTTGAAGTCCATGTCGCCCAAGTGATCTTCATCGCCCAGAATGTCCGACAGAACGGCATAGTCTTTGCCTTCCTTGATCAGACCCATGGCAATACCCGCGATCGGGCGTGCCAGAGGAACGCCTGCATCCATCATAGAAAGTGACGTACCGCAAACAGTGGCCATCGAGGAGGAGCCGTTCGATTCCGTAATTTCGGATACCGAGCGGATCGTGTAAGGGAAAGCTTCAGCCGTCGGGAACAACGGGTTGATGGCGCGCCATGCGAGTTTTCCGTGGCCGATTTCGCGGCGACCAGGTGAACCCATACGACCTGTCTCGCCCACAGAGTAGGGAGGGAAGTTGTAGTGCAGCATGAAGCGGGAGCGGTATTCACCTTCAAGAGCATCGATGATCTGTTCATCCTGACCCGTACCGAGCGTAGTCACGACCAGAGCTTGCGTTTCGCCGCGCGTGAACAGGGCGGAGCCGTGCGCACGTGGCAGAACACCGACTTCGGCAATGATCTGGCGAACGGTTTTGGTATCGCGTCCGTCAATACGTTTGCCGGTTTTCAAGATTGCACCGCGAACGACTTCGGCTTCGAGGGCATGAAATTCTTTCGCGACTTTGTCTTTTGGAAGTTCTTCGGTGGTGAAGGCTTCGATGGCGGCTTTGCGCACAACGTCAACAGCGGCATAACGTTCTTGCTTGACTGTTTTCGTGTAAGCGGCGGCAACGTCTTTTTCAAATTTGCCTTTGATGCCGTCATAGAGTTTGACCAGAACCGGGTCTTTTTCGGTAACATCCCAAGGATCTTTCGCGCCCATTTCGGCAAGCGCAATGATACCGTCAATGGCTTTTTGGAATTCCTTCCAGCCTGCCATAACGGCGCCGAGCATGATGTCTTCGGAAAGTTCTTTGGCTTCGGATTCAACCATCAGAACGCCTTCTTTCGTACCGGCGACAACCAGTTCGAGTTCGGAGCCTTCCAGTTCCTGATTGGTCGGGTTGATGAGGTATTTGCCATCCTTGTAACCGACGCGGCATGCGCCGACAGGGCCCATGAATGGAATACCCGACATGGTGAGAGCGCAAGAGCAGCCCAGCAGAGCCACGATATCCGGATCATTTTCCATGTCGTGTGCCAGAACCGTTGCAACAACCTGAACTTCGTTGAGGAAGTTTTCGGGGAACAGCGGACGGATAGGACGATCGATCAAACGGGAAACCAGTGTTTCTTTTTCGGAAGGACGACCTTCGCGTTTGAAGAAGCCACCCGGAATTTTACCTGCGGCGAATGCTTTTTCCTGATAGTTGACGGTCAGAGGGAAAAAGTCCTGACCTTCTTTTACTTTTCTTGCGCCGACAACGGTGCAGAGCACGGTCGTGCCGCCGAGTGTCGCCATAATGGCCGAGTCAGCCTGACGTGCGATTTTGCCCGTTTCGAATACAAGCTTTTTGCCTGCAAAGTCTATTTCTTTGCGGAATACGTTGAACATTAGTTTTAGTCCTTTTCTTTTTGTGTAAAAACCCACGCCACGGCCATCCGCGAAGCAGGGGAAAAGGACGTTTTATCGGTGGGATATAATGCGGTGGACAATAAAAACGCCTGAACCAAGCGGTTTGACAGTTCACCGTATTACTAACATCTGGACTGAAGAAACGCCCTCATTCCGGCCCCTTTAATACGCGCAAAAGCCAGATTTGTCAAAGATTTGTGCGAGGAATATTGACATAATAATAAGGTGATTGTTACAAGAATGCATGGCAATTCAACCTTTAGGCATGCGTCCAACGGGCCGATAATCCATGCCGGTTTCGTAAGCGGCATCAATGCCCTGAACCAATCGATTATTTCCCCAAGATATGGTGCCGTTTGCGAGCGGCCGCGCCTATGCCAAACCGGATATGATGTTCGACCCCGATGTGGTTCCGCCCAAACCTTATACATCTGCCATCCTCTCGCGGACGTCTCAAAAATTGGTTGCGCAGGCTCTGGCACCCGAAGGACATGGGATCATCACTGATCTTGCCGACCCCGGGATGGGCTGGGTCGAGAGCGAAGCAAACATCACCTACAGGATCAATGCCAACCTCAATTATTAACCCACCGGACTTCAGGAACTATTTGTCCTATTAAGCGTATGTTTTAAAGTACAAACATAGGTAAGGGAGATTTTAATGAAAGGTCTATTGCTGTGGCTGGTCGGAATTCCTATCCCCGTCATTATTTTACTATATATATTTAACGTACTTTAAAAAAGTCACCGTAAAATACGGGGATTTTTCGTAAATTATTTGCCGGCGGCGTATAAAGCCCTAATTGTCCTTCTTAAACGCTTGTACCTGTGAGATAATCCAACGCGCTTTAATCGGGGAAATATTAATGAGCAGTCTCGTCACCAACGGAAAAGTTTTGGGCATTCTGCCTGTCGGCCAATACACCAAAGTCACATACATTCTCTTACTGGTATCCGCAGGTATCGCGTTGCTGAGCACGTTTCTCGGAGTTGTCGGCGTAGCTGTAGCACTTGGCGTCTTAGGGGGTGTATGCGGGATGCTCGCACTTTTGTTCGCCGTACTGGGAATTGCCTTGCTGGCCGGCGATCTCACATCGCTCGACAAAAACCACCTGGTTTATATCTGCGTTCTCTTTGTCGCATTTTATCTTCTGAGCTTTTTATTCGTTCAGATAGGCGGTTTCCTCGCACTGTTGCTAGCACTGTTTTTTGCCGTGATCCAATTAGCTATGGCGTTCACGGGATTTAACAGCTGGAGCAAAGGGCGCACGCTGTCCGCGCAAAATATCAAATCCGAAATGAACCTCGCTGTTAAAAGGAACTAAATCTATGTCCGACACTACGAAAATTATGGGAATCCCCAAAGGCAGATATATGTACTTCACTTATATGTTCTTGCTCGTAGCCGCCGCAGGCAACGCATTCTTTTCTTTGCTCAGCATGATCGGCCTGAGCTTTGAGAGCGGCGCCATGGGCCCGATGGTTCTGGGCTTTCTTGCCTTTGTACTCGCTATCGTCGGCCTTACCAGCGCCAAGGCTGAATTCACTGAAACCGAACACCAGCATTTCAAATATATCGGTTTCCTGTTTGTCGGATTCTTTATTCTCTATACCATCTTCGGCGGTGTTTATGCTTTGTCGTACGTTCTGGGCTACCTTTGCACGATAGCTATCGCCTTGGTGCAGACGGTTTTGGTCTTCACAGGCTGGATGAGCCTGCAGGTAGGATGCGTGGTCACCAAGGACAACTTCAAAGAAGAAATCAAACTGGCGATCGCAAAACGTTGATGGGATGCTTTCAAACGATTTTTAAGGTCGCTGTCATCATGACGACGGCTTTGTTTTTTGTGAACCTTCCTGCGCAGGCGGAAAACATACCTTTGAAGGTGGTGCCCAAAACGCAAAAGGCGAATCCCAAAGACCCCTGCGGCGGCGTAAAGATTGAACGTAACAGATTGATCTGTCAGCAGGGCGTAAGAAAAGCGGAAGCGGATATGGAGATCTCCAGACTGATCACAGATATCAATTATGCGCTGAAGTCGACTGAAGCCAAGAAATTCTTTGAAGGGGCGCAGGAATCTTGGGCCACATACATGGAATGGTCTTGCGCCTTTGAATCCTTCGGCTCGCCGCGCGGCATTGCGGCAGGTATAGATGAAGAAAATTGTAGAATTTCTTACATGGAAAGCCGTATAAAACATTTGCGTAAGAATCTGGGCTGCATCGGTACGCCGCCATGTCCGCGATAATACAAGGATGATCAATGAACTATTTGGTACTGCTTCGTCACGGCCAATCCCAATGGAATCTAGAAAACCGTTTTACTGGTTTTCATGATATTGACTTGTCTGATCTGGGCAAACAGGAAGCCGCCGATGCGGGCAAACGCCTAAAAAAACTCGGCATATCATTCGACGTGGTTTACACCAGCACGTTGAAACGCGCCTACAACACTGCGCAGATTGCGCTCGAAAATGCGGGGCAGGGCGATCTAGTGCCCAAACTCATTAAGCACGATGATTTGCGCGAGCGTGATTACGGCGACCTCACAGGCCTGAACAAAGATGAGACTCGCGCCAAGTATGGCGAAGAGCAGGTTCATATTTGGCGTCGTTCTTACGATGTATGCCCGCCCGGCGGCGAATGTCTGCGGGATGTGGTGGAAAATCGTGTTCGTCCTTATTATACCGCGAATATCGCCCAGCAATTATTGAACGGAAAAAACATCCTCGTCGCCGCGCACGGAAATTCCCTGCGCGCGCTGCTGATTATCCTTGGCGCGGAAACACCCGACACGATCAACAAAGCGGAAATGGAAACGGGCGTGCCCGTGGTGTTCGAACTGGAAAAAGGCAAAATCATCAAGCGATACATGCTCACCGACAATCAAGCGGCATAAAAGAAATCCCCCGACCTTCACCTCGGGGGATTTCGCATTCGGACGCAATTAGCTGATCGTCAATCGGCCTTCGCTGTTAGCGTCGGCTACATTAAAGCTGATCGCCGAATTAAATTTTTGCCAGTTCACCTTCATTCAAAACAATACGAATTATGGATTGTTTATGATTTATTTGCCCCAGTTTTTCAATTCCTGTTGGCTTAATTTGTGATCGAGGTCTTTATCGAGACGGATAAATCTATTTTGCAATCCTATATGCTGCAATTTTGTGCGGCCTGAGTAACGCACGAATTCCCTGTAGCTGAGTTTTTGGGATTTGTCTGCATCATAAAGTTTGAATTTATCCACATCCGAAAGCGGGGGGTTTTTGGATAGAAGTGGTTTTGTGTTCGCAGGCGGTGTTTTCACAGGCGCAGACAACACAGTTTCTTTGGCCGCTTCCGTAACGGCTTTTACGCCTTTGCTCGGTGCGGCAGGGTCATAATCGGCGGCGCAGACTGCAAGTGGCATCATCAACGCAACCAAAGAACAAATAAATTTGAGCATGTAATTTCCTCTTATAAAAATCATACGTATTAGATCGCGCAAAACCTTAGCGGGAAATAAAAACCCCGCATATCGCGGGATTTTTATAAAGTTATTGGGTGGATCGGGTTACGGCTTCGCCTTCGCCGCGTGCGCGAATCTCGGCTTCGCTTAGAAACCCATTATTGTCGGCGTCCAGTTTGCTGAAAGACGTCTGCGCGTTGGCCTGCGCTTTTGTCGTGCCGGAATAGGTTACATATTCGTCATAGTTCAGTGTGCCCGATGCATCTACATCACTGGAGAGGAACAAATCGGTATCGCCGCGATGTCTGTTTATGCGTTGACCGATCGTTTCATTCGTTTTTGCAGCCGTGTCTGCAGAATTACCCATGCGGCTGGCGGAACCAACCGTGTTGTTGGATGTGGAGTCGACGGTGTTATTGTTAGAAGACCCAACGTTAGTGTTACCTGAAGCGCGTAAATTGGCGCTTGTATGAATATCATCGTCAACTTCCGCACGGGTACGATCATGACTATTAGTGCCCGTCGAGCCCGAAACACCAGCGGATGTGCCGACCGATGATCCCGTACCCGTGCCAGTTCCTGTGCCGACATTGGCGCCCGTTGTATTGGCGCCGCCCGTGTTGGCGTTGCCGGATGCCGAAGATCCGCCGCTCGAAGCTCCGGAACTAGGACCCGAACTTGTGGCGTAAGCGGGCATAGAGATTGCGTTAGCCAGCAATGCCGCCAGTGCGAATTTTGAAAGATGTTTGATGATCGTTCTCCTTGTTGTATGGAAAGAACGACTGAGGACCAAAAAGGTTCAGGCAATAAGAAACCCGCTTTTCAGCAGGTTTCTTGAAATTAGCGGCGGAGTCCGAGTTTTTCGATGAGGGAAGCGTAACGCTTGTCATCTTTTTTCTTCAGGTAATCCAGCAGATTGCGGCGCAGAGCGACCATTTTCAAAAGACCGCGGCGGGAGCTGAAGTCTTTCTTGTTGGTTTGCATATGACCGGACAGGGAATTGATACGTTCCGTGAGGATTGCGACCTGTACTTCGGGCGAACCTGTGTCGCCTTTTTTGACCGCATTATCAGCGATAACCTGCTGTTTTTTTTCTGGGGTAATCGACATCGTATTCTCCTTTGTTAAATGTTGAATATGCGGATCGGATGAAGTTCCGGCCCTTGGACTTCGACTATGGCTATCGCCTTTTTGTCGAAAGTGGTCAGGACGGTAACGGGTTCCTTGCTGCTCCATTCAATTCCGGCATCGGTCATACGATCGAGGTCCGGTTTTGAAAAGAAGGCGAGGCTATTGCCGTTCTTCAAGCGGGCTGCTTCTTGCTCCCTTAGGGCCAGAACCGGGATGTCGTCCAGGGCGGTCGTCAGGGGAAGCAATACCATTTCCGTGGTGGGTTTATCGTCATTTTGCTGAAAAATGTCCAGCGAAATCGCGTTTTCGAGGGTAAAAGGGCCGACGGAAGACCGTTCCAGCCGGGAAATATAGCCAAAACAGCCAAGTTTTACCCCCATGTCGCGGGCGAGAGAGCGCACATAGGTGCCTTTGCCGCAGATGCATTGAAAGGTTGTTTTGCCGTCCTCATGGCCGGTAATCATAAGGCTGTCGATCCATACATTGCGGGATTTAAGTTCGAAGTCTTCGCCGTCTCGCGCCAGATCATAGGCGCGTTCGCCGCCCACCTTGATGGCGGAGAATTGCGGCGGGTTTTGTTGGATATCTCCCAAAAATTCGGTGAGGATTTTTTCTATGTCTGATTGCGAAGGTCGGACATCTGACGTGGCGATAGCGTGACCTTCGGCATCATCGGTGGAGCGCTGTTCGCCCCATGTTACTTCGAAGTTATAGGTTTTGATCGAATCCTGAACATACGGAACCGTCTTGGTCGCTTCACCGAGCGCGATAGGAAGAATGCCAGAAGCGAGGGGGTCCAACGTGCCTGCATGTCCCGCCTTTTGCGGATTGAGCACGCGTTTTACAATAGCGAGCGCATGTGTCGAAGTAATGCCGGCGGGTTTGTGGAGGTTAACCCATCCGTCAACCTTATCGCCTTTTTTGCGGCGTCCGCCCATGGGTTATTTCCTTGTTATTCCTGATCCGAATATTTGATGGTGTTAATGATGCTCTCGAGACGCAAAGCCTTATCGAAGGTATCATCGGCGCGGAATTGAAGCTTCGGTGTGAATTTCAATTGCGTCTGGCGGTTAATTTCTTTTTGAAGCGCAAATGTTTCGTCGTTCAAGGCGGGGAGGATTTTGTCCATATCCTTACCACCCAGAGACATGACATATGCTGTGGCGTGTTTCAAATCAGGAGACACGCGCACTTCAGTAACCGTAACAGATGCTGATTCCAGCAAAGCAGGGGAATGAAAATCGCCACGCAAGAACGCTCGGGCGATTACTTCCTTGATTTGCTCGCCGACGCGAAGCTGGCGCTGTGTTGGTTGGTTGATGCTGTTCTTCATAACGCCTAGGCCAGAGTTCTAGCTTCCTCGACTACTTGGTAGCATTCGATGACATCGCCTTCTTTGATGTTTTCATAACCTTCAAATGCCATACCGCATTCCATACCTTCTTTGACTTCTTTAACTTCGTCTTTGAAACGTTTGAGCGTTTTCAGCGTACCTTCATGGATTACGACGTTGTCGCGCAACAGACGGACACCCGCGCCGCGTTTGACGATACCGGCCGTAACCATGCATCCGCCGATTTTTCCGACCTTCGTGATGTTGAACACCTGACGTATGTCGGCATGACCTAGATATTCTTCGCGGCGCAAGGGAGACAACATGCCTGACAATACGGCTTTCGCATCATCGATAACGTTATAGATGATATTGTAGTAACGGATCTGAACACCTTCACGTTCAGCTTGAACGCGTGCCTGTGCATTAGCGCGGACGTTGAATCCCACGACAAATGCATTGGATGCTCTCGCCAGTGTGATATCGGATTCCGTGATCGCGCCAACGCCGGAGTGCAGAACCTGTATGCCGATTTCGTTGTTTTCCTCGGTTAGCTTGTTCAAGGAGCTGATGATAGCTTCGACCGAACCGTGCACGTCGCCTTTGATAACCACGGGTAGCAGCTTCTTGTTGTCAGCCACTTTTGCCGCAGCCAGAATATCCTCGAACGTTTTGCCTTGGCGGTTTGTCGACATGGCGGCAGACGCTTTTTCGCGTTTCTTGCGCGCTCGGAATTCGGAAACTTCGCGGGCTTTGGCTTCGTTTGGCACGACGTTTAGGATGTCGCCCGCATCGGGCGTACCCGTTAGACCCAGAACTTCGACCGGTTGGCCTGGAACGGCCTGTTGCAATTGCACCCCACGATCGTCATAGATCGCGCGGACACGGCCCCATTGTGCGCCAACGACAAAGATGTCGCCTTGCTTCAACGTGCCTTTTTGTACCAGAACGGTGGCGACGGAACCACGACCGATTTCCATTTTGGATTCTATAACAGCGCCTTCGGCGGGACGGTTCGGGTTTACTTTCAATTCGAGAACTTCGGCTTGAAGTAAAATCGCTTCTTCGAGTTTATCGAGGTTGATTTTTTTCTTGGCAGAAATTTCAATCGCCATCGTATCGCCGCCGAGTTCCTCGACAACGACTTCGTGGGACAACAAATCCTGTCTTACTTTTTGCGCGTTGGCGTCGTGCAGATCGATTTTGTTGATGGCAACAATCAGCGGAACCTTAGCGGCTTTCGCGTGGTTGATGGCTTCTATCGTTTGTGGCATTAGAGAATCGTTTGCGGCAACAACCAGAACGACAATGTCCGTAACGTTGGCACCGCGGGCACGCATCTCTGTAAACGCGGCGTGGCCGGGCGTATCGAGGAAGGTGATTTTGGCGCCGGATGGTAGTTCAACCTGATACGCGCCGATATGCTGTGTGATTCCGCCGGATTCACCAGCGACCACATCCGTAGAGCGCAGAGCATCGAGCAGGGAGGTTTTACCATGGTCGACGTGACCCATAATGGTGACGACAGGAGGACGCGAAACCATTTGTTCGGCTTTGTCATCTTCGCCGCCCAGATTGGTTTCAACATCGGATTCTGTAACGCGTTTGACCGTATGCCCAAAATCGGTCACGAGCAATTCAGCCGTGTCGGCATCGATAGGTTGGTTTATGGTCGCCATGACGCCTAGTTTCATCAACGCCTTGATAACGTCCGCGCCGCGTTCCGTCATACGGTTGGCAAGTTCTTGGACCGTAATGAATTCGGGAATGGTTACTTCGCGGAAAACTTTTTGTGCGGCTTCTTTGGGACCCATAGCCATTTTACGGGCTTTTTCACGGGCACGTTTTACGGCCGCGAGTGAGCGTCCGCCGTCACGTTCGGAATCCTGATTGAGGACTTTGGTAACGGTCAGTTTACCGCCGCCACGACGGTTATCTTCTTCATTAGTTTTGGCATTACGCGGATTTTGACGCTTCAAACGATCACGTGTGGTTTCATCTTCACCGCCGCCTTCACGGCCGCCGCCCGGACGGGCGGGAGTGGTGAAAGTGGGCGTGTTCGGCGCGGTGAATGAGCGCACCTGATCTTGACGCAAACGGTCATTTTCTTTCTGGCGGGCTTTTTCTTCCTTCTCAATTTTTTCGAGTTCTTCCAGTTCACGGCGTCTTGCGTCGTCCGTAGTATCCTTTTTGGATTCTTCAGGTGCGACAGGTCTGTGGACCGCTTCGCCGATACCTTCGTTGGAGACACGTTCTTTTTTGGGCTGCGAGAGAGCATCTCGAAGCGCTTTGGCACGAGCTTCGCGTTCGGAGGAAGACAAATTGTGAAGTTCTGCAACCAGTTCTGAATCGACACCGCCGCCTGTGGATTCTTCAAGCTTGCCGGGTACGCGGCGGCGTTTGACTTCCACCACGGTTCCACGGCCACCACCAGACAAGTTCTGGCGTGCTTGCGCACCTGCGCTGCCCTTCAGGCTCAATGTCCCTCCGGCTTTTGCGCCCAATGTCAGCGGTTTTTTTTCGTTGTCTTTGCTTTCGCTCATTTGTCTTTCGTCTTACTCAAAAAATGTTGAAGGGGGACAGGCTCAATTAGGCGGCGTGTTCCTCTTCGGCAGGCTGCTCGTCCGCAAACCAATGGCTACGGGCTTTCATAATAAGATCTTCGGCGTTCTTACGAGTAATGGAATCATTGCCAAGTATTTCAACCAGTTCATCTGAGGCGAGGTCTGCGAAATCGTCTTTCGTTTTCACGCCGCCTTCACCCAACTTGATGATCTGTTGCGGGGAAAGCCCTTCCATCGAAAGCAGATCTTCTTGGATACCCAATGCAACGCTCTTTTCTTTTAGAGCGGCAGCCTGTGCATCCAGCCAGCTGTTTGCGCGGTCGATAAGTGCGGCGCCGACTTCTTCGTCGAATCCTTGGATTTGCATCATCTCGTCAACTGACGTCTGGCCGATTTCTTCGATGCTTGAAAAGCCTTCGGCAACCAGTAGGTGCGCGATAACTTCGTCAACGTCCAGAGCTTCTATAAACAGCGCGGAGCGGACTTTGGTTTCTTCCGCACGGCGTGCCGATTCCTCGGCTTCGGTCATGATGTCAATATCCCAGCCGCAGAGCATGGAAGCCAAGCGGACGTTCTGACCGCGGCGACCAATGGCCAAGGAAAGTTGTTCTTCGGGAACGACGCAATCCATACGTTTTTTGTCTTCATCAAGAACAACTTTGGAAACGGCCGCAGGCTGCAGCGCGTTGACGATGAAAGAGGCGATGTCGTTCGACCATGGCACGATGTCGATTTTTTCGCCTTGCAGTTCTCCCACAACAGCCTGAACGCGCGAACCGCGCATACCGACGCAAGCGCCTACAGGATCTATGGAAGAATCGCGCGATACAACGGCGATTTTTGCACGGGATCCGGGATCGCGGGCCACAGCCTTGATCTCGATAACGCCGTCATAGATTTCAGGAACTTCTTGTTTGAACAGCGCCGCCATGAATTGCGGGTGTGAACGGGACAAGAAGATTTGAGGGCCACGTTGTTCTTGACGCACATCGTAGATATAAGCACGGACGCGATCGCCGGTTTTGAAATGCTCGCGAGGCAGCGATTCATCACGACGCAGAAGGCCTTCGCCTTTTCCACCGATATCGATGGTCGTGTTGCCGTATTCAACGCGTTTTACTACGCCGTTGATGACTTCGCCTACGCGGTCTTTGAATTCGTGGAATTGGCGCTCGCGCTCGGCTTCGCGCACTTTTTGCACGATAACCTGTTTTGCGGTTTGCGCGGCGATGCGGCCGAAATCGAGCGGGGGAAGGTCATCCACCAGGAATTCGCCCACGGAAGCATCTTTTTTGATGCGCTTAGCTTCGCTTACTGTCAGCTGGCGCACTTCGTCTTCAACCGTTTCCACGACTTCGCGATACCGTTTCAGATCGATCAGGCCGGTGCGGCGATCAATGGTGGCGCGAATGTCATGGTCGTGGCCATATTTGGAGCGACCAGCCTTTTGAATGGCTTCTTCCATGGCTTCGAGAACAATAGCGCGATCAATGTTTTTTTCGCGGGCGACAGCATCGGCAACTTGCAGCAGTTCCATTTGATTTCCTTTTAATCCTTTAATTGGCAGTTTCGGTTTGTTCAGTTCTCTTCTTGGTGGCCTTGATCAGATCGTCGGTCAGAACAAGGCGGGCCTTTTTAATGCTGGCTATTTCCAGTTTCTGTTCGACGTTATCAACGATCATCGCCACGTATTCTTCATTTGCTCCGACCAGTTTTCCACGGAACCGTTTTTGTCCCGTTGCCTGATCGGTGGCTTCGTCCAGTTCCACTTTCGCATCAAACCCTGCATACTTCTTAAAGTCTTCAGGTTTCGTCAGCGGGCGGTCGATCCCGGGAGAGCTGATCTCCAGCGTGTACGGGCCGGAAATCGGGTCTTCCACTTCGAGAACGGGGGAGAGCATCTTGTTGATTGCGGTGCATTCATCAAGGCTCAGATTCCCCGTCTTTGGGTTTTCGGCCAGAATTTGTAGAATGCCGCCTTTGAATTCCAGCATCACGATTTCGAAACCAAGGTCCTTTATGACCGGTCCGGCTATCTTGATAATTCTGTGTTCCAACGGCGTATTCTTCATTTTCCTACTCTTAATCCCGATTTGGTAACAAAAAAGGCGGGCCTCTTTTGAGCCCACCCCTGTGATATCACCGGAATTTGACCTTTATATACGCCCCAAAAGGGTGGATTTCAAGCCTTTTTCTTAAAAAGGGGGGCCGTTTGAGGGCCGCAAGGTCGTTTAATTTCGTAAAAGAAGCGGAGTTCTTTATTCATTTCTGATAGTTAAAATAAGATAGCTTTCCTTGCGTCCCGCTTTTCACCCTTGGCAGCGTATTCTTTATTTCAAAATATTTTCCCCTTTAAAGTTGTAAATGGTAAGTTTTGGCACCCCCGCAGGCATATTATTGTTTACGAATTTGAGGACTTCCAAAAAATCCGCCTTTTTCATGTAGCATTCGGGGAGAACAAATGTACCCTTGGGGGTGATGAAGTAGACGCCATATAAACAATACCCATGACCCCAACAAAAATTTTTTACTTGGTTAATATCTGCAAAAATCAAAGTTCTTTTGCTTTTGAATATTCCTTTTGGAAACGTTATGTCAGTCGGACTAATTTCAAGAAATGTATCATTGGCAAACAGTGAAATCCAGATCGCGCGAAATCCCACAAAAGCAAAAGCGATCAAGAAAATCGCGCTAAGGCCGAAGGCAACAAAAGTTGAATTAAAAGCCTCGGACGTTAAGCATTGTAATAAACACACCAAGCCTAAAAGCCCAAAAAACACCGCGCCGCAGAATGCGGGTATGAACCAAAATCCTGTCAGGGCGCATTTGTATATTCTAATGGCTGTCATATCTTTTTCTTGAAAATCAGGTAGCTTTCCTTACGTCCTGCCTTTTCGCCCTTGGCGGCATAGCGGGTCGTAATAAACCAGCTTTCGGGCATGGTTTTCCAGTCTTTTGAAGAGCTCGCCTGCCATTCAAAGCCGCCATGATTCACGGTTTCCAGCGCCATCCATTCGGCGAGCGCATCTACATCTGTCGCCATAACAAAGTCTCCGCCGGGCTTCAGGGCACGAAAATACTCTTTTAACGTCTCTTCACGCACGATTCTGCGCTTATGATGTTTTTTCTTCGGCCACGGATCGGGGTTCAAAATATAAATGGCCGAAAGCGATTCATCTTTCATCGAGCGGACGAGGGATACCGCATCATCCATCCACACGCGGATATTGTCGGACGGAAGTTCTCGAATAGATTTTAAAAATGCCGACATGCCGTTGATGAAAGGCTCCGCACCGATATAGTTGCGGTCACCGCGTTGTTCCATCATTGCCTTCAAATGCTCGCCGTTCCCGAAACCGATTTCGAGCACGATGTCTCTTTCAGATTCGAAAAGCGAAGCGGGATCTTGTTTGCGGCTGTCATCCACGAATTCTGGCGCAATAGAAAGGGCTGGCAAAAGACTGTCCATCACTTCCTGACGCTGTTGGCCCATGGGGCGGCCAAGCCTGCGTCCGAAAACCCGGCGGCTTGCTTCTTTCGTGAAAGCGGCGGGAACCTTAGCCAAGGATATCTTGCAACGGTTTTACAAGGTCGAGTTTTTCCCAGCTGAAACCGCCATCGGCTTCTGGCTTGCGGCCGAAGTGACCGTAGGCGGCCGTGCGCGCGTAGATCGGACGGTTCAGTTTCAGTTGCTCACGGATACCGCGGGGAGAAAGATCCATGACTTTGTTGATGGCCGCGGCGACTTCGACTTCGTCCACCGTGCCCGTACCGTGCGTGTTGACGTACAGCGAGATCGGTTTCGAAACGCCGATGGCATAGGAAACCTGCAGTGTGCATTTTTCAGCGTAGCCTGCGGCAACAATGTTTTTAGCAACGTAACGCGCGGCGTAAGCTGCCGAACGGTCAACCTTTGTAGGGTCTTTGCCGGAGAACGCGCCACCGCCGTGGGGCGCAGAGCCGCCATAAGTGTCGACGATGATTTTGCGTCCCGTCAAACCGGAATCGCCGACGGGTCCGCCAATAACAAAACGCCCTGTCGGGTTGACGTAGAGTTCCTCCGGCGAAGGCATCCAGCCCGCGGGCAGAACCTTCATGATGTAGGGAATGACGATGTCGCGGATGTCTTTTTGCGATAGGCCTTCATTGTGTTGTGTGGAGACGACGACGGAATTGGCGCGCACAGGTTTACCGTTGTGGTATTTCAAAGAGACTTGGCTTTTCGCATCGGGCCCGAGCATATTCAAGATACCTTTGTGACGGTCTTCGGCCAAAAGGCGCAAAATATCATGGCTGTATTGAATAGCAGCAGGCATCAGGTGTTCGGTTTCGTTGCAGGCGTAACCGAACATAATGCCTTGGTCGCCGGCACCTTCGTCTTTGCCTTCAGCGCAATCAACGCCCATGGCGATGTCCGCTGATTGCGCGTGAACGCGGCAATCGATTTGCACTTTCTTCCAATGGAAGTCTTCTTGTTCGTAACCGATTTTTTTAATCGCATCGCGGGCGACTTGTTCCATCACTTCTTTGGTAACGGACGCAGGGCCGCGGACTTCGCCGATCAGACCGACGAAATTCGTCGTCGCACAGGTCTCAACGGCAATACGGGAATAGGGATCTTCTGAGAGCATCTTGTCGACGATGGCGTCGGAAATCTGGTCGCAAACCTTGTCAGGGTGCCCTTCCGAAACGGATTCGCTCGTGAAAATGTAATCGGATTGCGCGGGAAGCGGATGGGGTTTCGTGGCTTTGTTCAACATAAAGGTCCTGCTAAAAGGTGTTTTACAGATCGCGTTACCGTAAACCCAAAAAAGGGGGTTTTGCAACCCTTTAGGTATTGGGGGACTTGCTTACTCGTCTTGACTCTTGAGGTTCTCAGCCATGCTTTTGACCAGTTTAAACAAATCTTTCCGTAACTTTGGATTTTCTATGGAATAATAAACCCTTATGAGTTCAAGGGTTTCTTTGCGCTTCATGATGTCGCCTGCGCCTTCGAATGGGGCCTGATCATTCTCGGCAAATCCCACGGTGCGATTTTCGTTCGAGCCATAATTGTCGAAGAAGAACGACACGGGGATATCCAAAACCTTGCTGAATTCATATAAACGTGACGCGCTCACGCGGTTCGCTCCGTTTTCATATTTTTGAATTTGCTGGAAGGTGATTCCGACTTGCTCGGCGAGTTTTTCCTGACTGAAGCCAAGAAGGGCACGCCGTTGACGCAATTGAACACCGACATGCTCGTCAATCGAATTGGCGCGCCCTTTTTTCTTTGTGGAATCTATTTTTTGCGTTTTCGGTTTCAACAACATTGTCCTGTTACCCAACTTACATAGAAATATAAAATTAAGAGTCTAGTAGCGGGTTATTACCGCAAAACGAGGTTAGCAAATGCCCACTCGGGTATGCAAGTAGAGTTATCTTATATACGCTTGAGAATATATCAGTAGCGCATACGCAGTGCGATTCGTGCCATAAACGCGAGCGCTAAGACGGGCAAAAATATCTGGAATAGATATCTTATATAAGCGGACCGTTGTGGAATGGGCTCGGGCAGATACGTAGTGATCGCAGCCTCTTCAAAAATATCCGCTTTTTCCACGACGCGACCGAGCGGATCAATAACCGCGGAAATTCCCGTATTCGCGGCGCGCACAATCGGTATTCCTTCTTCGATCGCGCGTAGACGCGTTTGTGCAAAATGCTGATAGGGGCCAGCGCTCTTGCCGTACCATCCGTCATTGGTGACATTGACCATCCATAACGGTCCGTCTTCGCCGCGCTTTACCACCTCGTCGGCGAAAATAACTTCATAACAGATCAGGGGACTGAACGGTGGCAAGGCGGGATGTGTGATCGTTTCCACACCGATGCCGGGTTGGAATCCTTTAAAGGCAACAACAGGCTTTAAAGGGATGTATTTTTGGAACGGAACGAATTCACCATATGGAACCAGATGATATTTATCGTAGACGTCAATGGATGAGAGGCGCTCGTTCAACACTATCATACTGTTGCTAAAAACCGTTTCACCTTTTTCATTCGCGAAACGTCGCAAAACACCTGTGGCCAGAAAAGTTTCCGCATCGTAATCGGAAAGTATGGCGCGAATACGATCCATATTTTCTGGTTTGTTGTATATAGCGGGCGAGATCGCGGTTTCGGGCCAGACAATCACGATCGTTTTGGGTTTGGGATCGGCAAAGAATGCGTCTTTGGACAGACTCGTGATTTTCAGGAAATTTGCCTGAACCGCCACGGGGTCCCATTTCATGTTCTGCGGTATATTCGGTTGCGCCACCACGATACCAACATCTTTGTTGTAAGTTTGTGGTGTGTGATAGATGCGGTAATTGCCACCTGCATATGTCACCGCCATAGTTGCCACCACCAAAGCCGCCAAACCGATTTTGATTTTGGGGGCAAGTTGGGAAAAGATCAGAAACCCACCCATCGCACACCACAGAACACTGACGAAGGTCAGGCCGTAAGCGCCTATATAATGTGTGGATTGCGCCATCGCCAGATGATCGGCCCAGACATAACCGTAGAGATTCCAAGGAAAGCCCGTGAAGGCATGGCCGCGCGACCATTCAGAAAATGTGAGAAAAAACGCGAACGCCAAAAATCCCTTGAAGCTTTCGGGCGGCGCGGCAATACGTGCGATGGACAGGTATGTCCCCGTGAAAAGCGCGAGAAGTGTTGGGAGGCCGATAACAGAAATGGGCCAGACCCATTTGAATTCGTTGCCTTCAACCAGCAGGGCGTTGCCAATCCACCAAAGACCCGTGACAAAATAACCGAGCGCGAAAAAGAAACCTATACCCCATGCGCCTTTCATGCCCTTGGTTTGGGACCAGAGCCAATAGAGCGCGGAGATGCCGACAAACATACACGGCCAAAAAGACACGGGCGATTGCGCGAACGCAGAAACCCAGCCCGCGAAAACCGCGGTGGCAAAAAACAATACATTGTGTAATGGCTTCGGCAGTTTCATAGAATACGGACTTTAGTGCATCCGTATTCAAATGAAAACAGGCTTAAACTTCATCGGAATGGGATATAACCGGAAGGTTTCTGAGGCGCAGGCGATTGATACGGCGTGCATCCGCGTCCAGAACCTCGATTACCATGCCGGATGAATGTTTGAAGCTTTCGCCGCGCTTGGGAATATGGCCCGCCAGATGGAAGGTCAGCCCGCCTAGAGTATCGATATCTTCGCGCTCATCGGCGTCAAGAAAGCGGCCGTAACGATCTTCAAAATCCTCGATATCTATCCGCGCATCCGCGATAACGGAACCATCGGATTTTTCTATGACTTGTGGTTGATCTTCGTTGTCGAATTCGTCTTCGATATCACCGACAATGGCTTCGATCACGTCATTGAGCGTGACAAGCCCGTCGATACCGCCATGCTCATCCACAACCATAGCCATATGTTTTTTGTCTTCGCGCATCGTGAGAAACAATTCCATCAGCGGAATGCCCGGGCTGACTATCAAAGCTTCGCGGGACATATCCTTGAAATTGAGAGGCTTGTTATCAAGCAAAGCGCCAAGCACATCCTTGATGTGAAGCATGCCGACGATTTTATCGAGATCTTGTTCGTAAACGGGAAGGCGGCTGAATTGTTTTTCGCGCATGATTTCGCGCAATTCTTCCACCGAAGAATCCTGTTCGATGGCCACGATATCTGCGCGTGGGATCATAACGTCATAGACTTTCAGATCGCGCGTTTTCAAAACATTGCTGATGAGTTCTTTTTGGCTTTCGGCGGACACGTCGTTGTGATCGACTTCCTTCAACTCTTCAATATAATCATCGATGGCTTCTTGAAGGTGGTTCGTGTTGGAGACTTTACCGCGCACGAAACCCTTGAACCAACCCATTGCACGGGGTCTGGCTTTCTTTTCTTCGACGGCGGTAGGGGGGAATTCCGTTGATGATCCGCCGTTACGCGGGTGTTCGTCATCTGACATTATAAGCATGCCTCTATCATGCCATAGACAACCCATCCATGTAAGGGTTTTGAATATTCATTTTCTGTAATATCCGAATTTCCAACGTTTCCATGTTGGTCGCTTCGTCGTCATCCTGATGATCATACCCTAAAAGATGAAGCGTTCCATGAACAATCATATGGGTGAAATGGTCCTTAAAGAATTTGTCCTGTTCCTTGGATTCACGATCTAGTGTCTGATATGAAAGAATAATATCGCCAAGAGGGTAGGGCTCGCCTTTGGGCACGGGCGTATCTGCGTCGATGGCAGCAAAGGAAAGGACGTTGGTCGGCTTATCCATGTTCCTGTAGGTGCGGTTAAGCACCTGAATTAGGTCGTCATTGGCGAGTACGATCGATACTTCCAACGCGCGGTCTCTTAAGATTTTGGGTAAAACCGCCATTTCAAGGGTATAGGTCATGGCCGTGCGCGCGATAGTCTCAACGTCAAGATGGGACGCTTTCCATTCCGGTTCGGAAATGGTTACATCGATTTCAGAAATTCTATTTGCGGCGGTCATGGTCTTCGTACGCGGCTATGATCTTGCCTACCAATTTGTGACGGACAACATCGGCCTTGTCAAAATGTATGAAGGCGACTTCGGGGACGTTTCTCAAAATATCGATCGCTTCCGATAAGCCCGATTTCGTGCCGTTGGGTAAATCGGTCTGGGTAGGGTCACCATTGATGACCATGCGCGCGTTTTCCCCCATGCGGGTTAGAAACATTTTCATCTGCATGGCGGTCGTGTTCTGCGCTTCGTCCAAAACAACGAAAGCGTTTTTTAAAGTGCGTCCGCGCATGAACGCGAGCGGCGCGATTTCAATATCACCGGAAGCCATCTTTTTAAGAACGGTTTCGGCGGGCATAAGTTCGCGCAAAGCATCGTGAATCGGGCGCAAATACGGATCGATTTTTTCCAACAGATCGCCCGGCAAGAATCCGAGCCTTTCGCCCGCTTCGACAGCGGGGCGTGTGAAAACAAGCCTTTCAACATCGCCTGCTCGGAACATTTCTACGGCGGCAGCCACGGCCAAGAATGTTTTACCCGTTCCGGCAGGGCCGACACCGAACACCATTTCATGTTTGCGCATGGCGTCAATATAGGCGCCTTGATTGGGTGTGCGCGGTTGAACCATTTTCACGCTGCCGCCACCGCCGCCTTTGATTGCGGAGCGTTCATCGAGAAAATTCTCGCGTGCTGAATGCGCGCTGTTGGAGATGTTCTGACGGCGTTCGCCTTGGGCGAAACGGATAGCCGCATCGACATCGGCAATCACGACTTCCTGATTTTTCTGCAGGCGATTCCACATCATTTCCAAAACGGATTCTGCTTGGCTCATGGCTTTGGACGCGCCTTTGATCGTGAGCGTGTTTCCCCGCGAGGCGATGTTTACATCGAGGATGTTTTCCAAGTAATGAAGATGTGCGTTATGTTCGCCGAAAAGCAGGGGAAGAAGTCTGTTGTCGTCAAAGGTCAAAGAGACCCGTCTGTCATTGTCTTTGGTAATGCTGCTCACCCGTAAATGTTGTTTATTAAGACCAGAATGACACAAATTAGTTAACTTTGCCTAGTTATAAGCTTTTTATTGAACTATATCATTGTCATAGGTAAGTGTCCGAAGGTAAAACTGCGAAGTACATAAACAAGAGTACTGCGTTAACCAGTTCCCAAAACGTGATAGGTAAGTGTCCGAAGGTAAAAAGCACTGCGGCGGTCATAAACCAGAGTACTGCGTTAACTAGATCAAAAAACCCGTCCCTCTTATGAAATGGCTTTTCTTTTTCGCTCGCGTCATCCGGCGACATGTATTTGCTGACGGCAAAGAGGATAAGCGCAGGCACTATCAAAATAGGCATCAAAAAAGAGAGAAGCGGCAAGGCAATAAGCGCAACGTTCAAAACATGGTTCAATGTATTTTTCGTGTGTGAAATTCCAAAACGCGAATAGCGGCGACATGAGTCAAACGTCAGCCCTACAATTATGCCGATATGCGTTGCGCCCAAAGCAACGACCACAACCAAGACCAGACCAGGGGCTATCCCGGCATTGATGGTTGAAAAAACCAGCAATGCCATTGCCATAAAGAAACACGTGAGAAGAGCGTAAAACCCCACCTTGAGTTTCTGCGATTTTATAATTTTTATCGGGAGGCTGGTTTCCGTGGCTTCCATAAGTGTCAGTTTAAAATAAATTTCAAGCTGCTTCAATGAGTTCCATTTGGCCGCGCAGGGCCGTGGCGGACGATCCTTCGATGCCCACATCCACGATCTGCCCGATCAACCGCTCATGACCTATAAAGTTTACCGATTGGTTGTAGGGGCTGCGTCCCTGAATTTGCCCGCCTTTGGCGGATTTGCGTTCGACCAGAACGGGCATGACGAGGCCGACGGAGCGGCGGTTGAAATCCTCGAATTGTTTTGTGAGCAAAGATTGCAAGCGCTCCAAACGTTCCTGTTTGATTTTTTCGGGAATGATCACGGCCTGAATGGCGGCAGCGGGTGTTCCGGGACGTGGCGAATATTTGAACGAATACGCAGACTGGTATCCGACCTTTTTCACGACTTCCAATGTCTGTTCAAAATCTTCGTCTGTTTCGCCGGGAAAACCGACAATGAAATCGGATGAGAGTGCAATATCGGGTCTGACCTCGCGAACCTTTATCAAAGTTTCCAAATAGGATTCAGCGGTATGTTTGCGATTCATCGCTTTTAGAATTCGGTTTGAACCGCTTTGAACCGGCAAATGCATATAGGGCATAAGTTTGGGGATATCCCTGTGCGCAAAAAGAAGACTATCTTCCATATCTTTCGGATGAGACGTCGTGTAACGGATGCGTTCGATCGCATCGATCTTCGCAATCTCTTCCATCAAGCGCGCCAATCCCCAAGTCGATCCATCTGCCGCTTCGCCGTGATAAGCGTTTACGTTCTGGCCGAGTAAAGTAATTTCGCGCGCGCCGGATTCCGCCAGTTTTCGGGCTTCGTTCAACACTTGTGCCACTGGCCTCGAATATTCCGCGCCGCGTGTGTAGGGAACAACGCAGAATGTACAGAATTTATCGCATCCCTCTTGAACCGAAAGAAACGCAGCAGGCCCGTGGTTAAGGCTCTCTTCGGGGAGCGTATCGAATTTCGTATCGACACCAAGTTCCGTATTTACAACACGTTGGCCAGTGGCCTTGATAATCATTTCAGGAAGTTCATGATACGCTTGTGGACCGAAAACGAGATCCACCGATTTGGCGCGTTCCATGATGTATTCGCCTTCGGCCTGTGCCACGCAACCCGCAACGGCAATGAGTGTTTTCTTACCTTCGCCTTTGCGGTCCTCTTTGATGTCACGCAGACGGCCGATTTCGGAGAAGACTTTGTCGGTCGCTTTTTCGCGGATGTGGCACGTATTCAAAATCACCATGTCCGCATCTTCGGGTGTTTCGGTCGCGGTATAACCCAGCGGCGATAAAATGTCGGCCATCCTGCGGCTGTCATAGACGTTCATCTGACAACCCCAGGTTTTGATAAAGAGCTTTTTGGGCGCGGGCTTTTCCATTGGGCGGATTTAAATCACAAACTCTACATTTCCGCAAGAAAAGCTAGCCAGTGATGTGATTGACATAATTTCAAAAAACTCCTAGAACCTTATGATGATTACGCGCATCCACATACCTGAAAGCATCGAATACGACCTAACGAAAGACCTAGTCGATGTCATGTTCAAGCGCTCTGTACGAAATGCGCTTACGGGTATCGAGACCGGCATGCGTTTTACGGATTATCACGCCAATCCGATTATGGTCGCCTAGGCGCTCGACGTCTTGTTCAACCGAGAGGCAGGCGTGAATACGGTGATATAAAGACATGAAAAACATTAGAGTTCCAAATTGCTGATCAGGCTTGCTATCCCCCTAAGGGAGACGTGACGCACGTTTTCACGCTCAAGCCTGTCTGAGCGTGTTATCTTTTTGTTTTCGTGGATAGATCTGTGCTAAATATAATGGCCAATCAACCGAGGGTTTTCATGAAAAAATTTGTTCTGTGTTCTACTTTGTTGTTGCTTTCGGCATCGGCGCCATCACTAGCCTACGCGCAAATCCGCGTGGAAGTGGGGGTTCCTGGTCTTGAAGGTCGCCAGTGCTACACACCCGAAGAAGCCGAAGCGGAGCAGGCGATCAAGATACACAGTGAACTCATGGTGATCGCACTGAACTGCCAGCACATGACCCCGAAAGGCTGGAAGAACTTTTATCAGCAGTATCAGAAAATTACAGCGCGTAATTCATCCTTGATCGCAAATTACGAGAATATCCTCATCACATACTTCGCTTTAGCGGGAAAACCCAACCCAGAACGAGCGTTCCATGACCTGCGTACGAACTTCGCCAACAAGGTTTCCACGGATGCCGCGCTAATGCGCCCAGATATATTCTGCGCCACGTTCGCACCGCGTCTTCCCAAGGTGGACAAAATGTCCGCCGCGGATTTCAAGGCTTGGGCGGCCACACCCGCCGGCGGTCTGACGCGCCCTCCTTGTAAATAAAGTTAATTCTTAATTTCCCCTGTGGATAACGCGCAGCCTATGCTTGCGAGTGAAATATGAGCGTGTCTTTATAAAACATTCAAACAGCAACATATTCACTTCATTCGCAAGGAACCCTCTGGCATGTCCGATCCCGTCGCCGTGAAAAAGTCTTTCATCAAGCTCTCTTCGTCGCTGAAAAAGGTCGATGACGCCCGAGAAAAGCTTGAGAAGGTTCAAGAAGAGCTCTCAAGCAAAACCGCGAATGATGCGAAAGACGAAGGCAGCGAGATTTCGGTGTTCTCGGGTTCCGCCTTGAAAACTTTACGTATCAGCGCGCCCGCAGGCACAGATGATAAAGACGGGCCGTCTCTCGCCGCGCCCAAACGCAACGAGGCGAACGCGTCGGAATTGTTCGAAATGGAATCTGAACCCGTATTGATGCTCACGCCGTCGAACAAGAAACCCTTCCGACGCAAAAAATCTTCCGTCGCCTTGCAAGGCGCGGCGATGATCCTGACCGCAACATGGATCGGCATATGCGGATCTTATGTCTTTACTAACGTGGGCTGGCAAACGATGGCAGCCCAACAGCCGCATCTGCTCGGGGGTTTTATTGCCGGTATTCTGGCACCCGTCGCTCTGCTGTGGGTGATCCTTGCGTTCGTTCAGCGCGGCTCCGATATCCATATGTATGCCGAAGCTCTGCGCGGCGAACTGCAATCCATGATCTTTCCGTCCGAAGAGCGAAGCCAAGTCATACATAAAGACATTGAGGAACTGGTACGCCAAGCGGCCGAACTTTCCACGGCGTCAAAAGCGGTGCTCCGTTCTATCCACCGCGCCCGCATGGGCCTGCGTTCCGAAATCCAGGGCATGGCCGGCATTTCCAAGAAAACCGAATTCCACATAGACCGCTTGACAGAAACACTTTCCGAGCGTTCCGCGAAGCTTTTGTCCCTGACCGAAGAAATCGAACAACGCACGAACGACCTAGATAGCAAAACCCAAGCTGGTGCCAAGGCGTGGGATCAAGCCACGCTGACCGTGCTCGAACGCGCCGCCGAAATGGAATCCGCCATGGGCAAGGGCGCCAGCAAACTGCTCGAAGCCGCTGACGAAGCAAAATCCAAGACATCGGGCATTTCTTTGAACCTCGAAGAAACCTATGACGGTCTGCGCAAGACGATCGACGACATTGCCGTGAAACTCGAAAGACTTTCAGGTGATTTTGACACGCACAAGAAAGACCTTTCTGGCGCTACCCAACAAGTGTCCGACGAAACCGTACGTCTGGGCGAAGCGTTGCAGGGCCAGATCCGCGATCTGGAATCCATGACCAATCGCACGGTTGAATCCATGACCCGCGCGGGCTACACAATTCAGGAAAACCGCGAAGCGCTCGACAAAGGCGCGAAGGACCTTGCATCCGAAGCGGAAACTATCGCCACGCGTCTGAACAGCGGCGTTACCGTCATTCAGGATGCCGTCGAATTGATTTCCAACAAAACGGAAAGCATGGAAACGCAGCTGCAGCTGCGTGCCGACAATCTTAAAAAAGTTATTGACGGCATGGAATCCAATATCACCGCCATAGACAATGTAGGCACGCAAACCTCTAACAAACTTTCCGAAGGTATGGCAATCGCCTTGTCGGGTGCGGAATCTATCGGCGGTGCCGTTCGCCGCGGTATCGAATCCTTAAGCCGTGCATCGGAAGAAGCCCAAAAGCAGGCCGAAAACCTGATCACCAAAACCAAAGATAATATCGACCAGCTCAACGAAGCCGGCGCAGGCAACATCGAAAACATTCAGGCTATCATGGATATGCTTGAAAAATCCCGTTCGCAAATTCAGGCGGCATCTTCCATGGCCGACGAACAGGTGAACAAGCTTTCGGCATCCGTCGAAGAGCAGGTCGAGAAAATCAACGTGGCGCAAGCGACACTGACCGAACGTATCGAGACTGTCCGTGAAGCATTGTCTTCGCCGCTGTCGGCCGTGGCACGCGCCGTTGCCGACGCCGATATCAAACACGAAGCCATCGCCACGACGCTGACGCGGCGTGTGAAGGACCTCACCGATGCTTCGGACAAGGCGACCGAGAACGCGGAAAAAATTCGTGACGTTTTGCGCACGCAGGCACAGGATATTTCGATCCTCGCGGGTCAGATCGCAGGACATTCCCGTTCGATAAACGAACATATGGGTGCGCAAAAAGATAATCTTTCGAAGAAAGTCACCGAGAGTCTGACCCAGATCGAATCCGTTCGTTCCGCTTTGGAAGAACAAGCGGGCCGCATCACGGGCCTAGTACATACAACTCAGACAGATGTCTCACGTCTTAACGGTACGATCGGAGAAAGCTGCACTGTCCTAACCCAGAACACGCAGGCCGCCATTGACGACCTCGCGACACTGGAAGAGCTCCTGTCGGATCGCATCACCACCGTGAAGACCGAAAGCGACAAAGCCAAATTTGCAATGGAAAATGTCGAGCAATCGCTCCTCAAAACCGCGCAAAGTATCGAGCCTGTCTATCTCAAGGCGATAGAACAAGCGATGGCCGCACAGGACCGTCTTGAAAAACTGCGCGTAGATTTCGACGATTCCACAGATACCAACCTGTCGCGCCTCACCGAAATAGGTACGATCTTCGATGACCGTTTGAACAAATTAAAAGACGGCGCGGAAGAAGCATCGTTTGTTCTCAAATCTTCTTCCGATCATCTTCGCGACCGCGTGGATGACATTGAATCTGCAGCAACAAAAGCGTCCGAGAAAATGCGCACCATCGAATCAACACTGGATAACCAGGCATCCGACGTTCACCTCGCGACCGACCAAGCACTCCTCAAAATCGAGGCCGTGCAAAAAGCAATCAACGAACAGTTCCATGAATTGTCCGTATCCGTTGCTCAGGCCGTAGCGCAACTAAAAGACGCCGGCGATCAATTTTCGCGCACTGCGGATCAAGCCGAGGAAGTAGCCGAAATTGCCGCACTCAAATTCGACAAGGCCGGCGAACGGGCTTTGTTTGAGGGCAACAAACTGAAAGCCGTATCTGAAGAAACGGTAAACTCGGGTAAAGATCTCGTTGCATCCGTTCAACGCGAAGCGGAAAACCTGCTAAAATCTTCCGAAGCCACATTGCTGGAACTGAAGAAAGCCGGGGATTCATTCGCACTGCGTGCCCGCGAAGTGTCAGAGCAAATGAAGAACTCGCTTAACACCACAAAGGAATACGGCACGGAACTTTCCAGCCAAGCAGACTCTGTCGCCGAGGCCGGAAGCAAAGCCGCGGATTCCATCAGCAAGGCCGTCACCATTATGGCTACCAAGTTGGACGATGTTGCCGATTCCGCTGACAAGGTTCTCAAGAAGATCGATATTTCCAAAGAACGCCTCGAGGAAGAATCCGAACGTCTGGTTATTGTTTCTACGAAAGCCCTCAAGGCATCGGAAGAAGCATCTTCAACCTTTAGCCGCCATTCTACCGCGATGTTCCAAGCGGCACAGGATGCCATGAAGCAAATCGATGCCATCCGCGATACCGAATGGAAGGCGAAACGCGAAGCGTTCCTGTCCTCCGCGAAGTTTGTTGTCGAATCCCTGCACTCGCTGTCCGTGGATATCACGCGTATGACGGAAGGCGAGATCGGAGAGAAATCATGGAAGGCCTACCAAAAAGGCGACATATGGGCGTTCACGCGCCGCCTCGTCGAAATGGGTGACAAACTGCCTATTGCTAAAATCCGTGAAAAATATACGGCTGATTCTGAATTCCGCAACTACGTGGGCCGCTTTACCCGCCAGTTCGAGGAAGTTTACGAACAGGCGCTCGGCAACGACCACGGAGACCTGCTGGCGGCTACGTTCAGTTCCTCTGATGTTGGAAAACTCTACCAGTTGCTGTGCACCGCCACGGGCCGGGAACCCAAGAAGCCGCGTGAAACAGGCGCCCGCAAAGCCGCCTAAACGACCATTAACAGGTTGATTTGAGACACGCTTTACGGCCATAATACGGTCCGTAAGGCGTGTTTCACTTTCAAGGGTTTCTTATCGCAAATGGCCAAGACAAAGTTCTGTGAGGGGATTTCCGACATCTCCGACAGCTACATGGGATTTATCATCGACCAATGGGGCGTGCTCCATGACGGTGAGGAATTGTTCCCCGGTGTCGAAGACTGTTTGAAAGAACTCAAGGAACGCAAAAAGACCATTCTTATCCTGTCGAACTCCGACGAACGAGCGGAGACGAATAAGGAAAAACTCAAAAAGATGGGCCTCGGTCCCAGCCTCTATAACGCCATAGTCACACCCGCAGAAGTTTTGTGGGAAGGGTTTGCCACGCGCAAAGACGGCGTCTTCGAAAAGATGGGCAACAAATGTTACATCTTCGGGCGCCGCGGACAGGACGAAGTCTACAAAGATTCCGGGATCGAGATTGTTGATGACATTGACAAGGCGGATTTTGTTTTAATCTTGGGTATGGATTATCCGCGTAAGACGCTGATGGATTATGAATCCACCATCCGCAAAGCCATTCAAAAACGCTTGAAAGCCTATTGCCAAAACCCCGATTCATTATCGACCATCGGGGAAGGTTTGTTGACGGGGCCGTTGCTGCTTGCACGTCGTTATGAAGATTCAGGAGGTATCGTGCATTACATGGGTAAGCCGC
>JBEIHF010000015.1:0-43384 GCA_040381535.1 Micavibrio sp.
AAGAGAACAAAGGCTAAAAGTTTTTAGAGAGAACATAAAAGAAGCGGCTCCTGCGAAGGGGCCGCTTCTTTCATCCTAGGAAAGGATAACAGGGAATGCCTAACTAGCAATCCCCTCAATTTCTTCTTTCAGATGCAATCTCTGGCGCTTTAGAGCGCTCAGGTACCAATCGCTGGATCCGGGTTTACCCTGTTCGGTTTCTATTTTGTGCGATAAGGCTGTGTGTCTCGTCTTCAAAGCTTCCAAGCGCGACACGGATGCGGTTTGAGGCATGTGATCTCCTTTCGTCAAAAGTTGTTTAATTTTTAGTTAATGTAAAATTATAAGCACAGGACAGAGGATTACGCAAAGCTTTCATATTTTGTATTTTTATTAGGCTTTTTGTATCAAGAACGTGGCTTAAGATGTTTCAATCGATTCAGTACGTTCACACCCATCTGCGAGAATGCTTATATTCCCACCTCATCTTTAAATTTAACATAAGCAAAATTAACAAGATGTTAAATTTGGGAGAATCGGCACATTGGCTTAGGTGATGGAACTACACATCAAAGACTACTCCTTGCGCCAAAGGCAGGCTGACCGAAAAGTTCACCGTTTGTGTCTGTCTGCGCATGTAATTTTTCCACGAATCGGACCCGCTCTCGCGGCCCCCGCCCGTCTCTTTCTCGCCGCCGAACGCACCGCCTATTTCCGCGCCGCTGGTACCTATGTTGACGTTGGCGATTCCACAATCGCTTCCCACCGCCGATAAGAACAATTCGGCTTCGCGGACATCGCGGGTGAAAATGCAAGACGACAAGCCCTGCGGCACATCGTTGTTAAGAGCAATGGCTTCATCGAATTCATCATAGGTCAAAACATATAGCAGCGGTGCGAAGGTTTCGTGACGCACGATGTCGGATTGTTCCTTCATTTCCACGATGGCGGGTGTGGCGTAAAAACCACCTTTGCTTTTTACGCGCTCTCCGCCAACCAGCAATTTCCCCCCTTGAGATTTCGCGGCCTTGATAGCATGTTGCATGGAATTATAAGCACCTTCGTCGATCAATGGTCCGACCAATATATTTTTGTCGAGCGGATTTCCGATACGGATTGATTTGTAGGCCTTTTGTAGTGATTTAAGCAAAGCGCTTTTTTGTTTCTTGTGCACGATCAGACGTCTTAAGCTCGTGCACCTCTGCCCCGCCGTACCGACGGCACCAAACAGAACAGCACGCACGACCATGTCGAGATCCGCCGTAGGGCATACGATCATCGCGTTGTTACCGCCAAGCTCGAGCAAGGATTTTCCCATGCGCGCGGAAACGGTTTGGGCGACGGCCTTACCCATACGCGTGCTGCCAGTCGCGCTGATAAGCGGAATATCTTTTTGTTCGCTGAGCGCTTTGCCCATATCCGCCATACCGATCAATACTTGGACGAGATTATCGGGGCATTCATGGCCCGATTTTTTGAAACGGGCGACGGCGCACGCAAAAATCTTTTCGCAGGCCAGCGCGGTAAGCGGTGTTTTTTCCGACGGCTTCCAGATTACGGGATCACCACAGATAAGAGCGAGCGCGGCGTTCCATGCCCATACTGCCACGGGGAAATTGAATGCCGTGATAACACCGACAGGCCCTAGCGGCTGCCACGTTTCACGCATATGGTGCATCGGGCGTTCGGATGCCAGCGTCAAACCATAGAGCTGGCGTGACAGGCCTGTGGCGAAATCACAGATATCGATCATCTCCTGTACTTCTCCCAAACCTTCGGAGAGAATTTTGCCAGATTCCAATGTTACGAGTGAGCCGAGATCATCTTTGCAGGCGCGTAACTCCTCACCGAGCAAACGGACGAGTTCGCCGCGCACAGGTGCAGGCACCTTGCGCCATTGCGCAAAAGCCTTTACGGATTTTTTGGCCATCTTGGAAACATCCGATACTTTATGCATCGGGATTTTGCCAAGCAATTCACCGTTGATGGGTGAATGCACGGCCAAATCGCCCATAGAAAGAGTTGTTAGGCCGTTCGACTTAAGAATTTGTGGAAATGACGTCATCTTTAAGGGCCTCCTTGGATTTGGCGGGACGCAGACGGGTTGCGTGGATTTCGCCGCTTTCCTCTAAAATCGGGAATGCCACCGTACATATATAGGTGTTGATACGGCGGTAGTCACGGATGATATCGAGGTGCAAAGAGCTGGTGGCGATAGTGGCCGGATTACCGCCGCGTAGACGGTCGATATGCGTGGTCATACCATCGATTTCGGCCTTGCGGATAGTTTCCTTGCCTTCTACCAAACGGCGGGCAGAATCTTTGTCGCCTGAAATGAATAGGGATTGTGCAAGTTGCACGCTTTCCAACACGAGTTTGTGTATATGTTCCAATTCCTTAAAACCCGCTTCGGAGAAATTGTACTGGTTCTTGATTTTCTTTTGAAGGATTGGCAACAGATTTTTATCGATGACGTCGCCGATATGTTCGATGTTGGTAGAAAAAGTTAAAATCTGCACGTAACGCTGTGCATCCTTGGGATCCATGAATTCCTGCGTCAGGCGCGCCATGTAGCTTTTGATAGCGGCATAAATTTCATCGACCGTATCGTCTTCCTCCTTAATGCAGGCAAGCAGTTTGTCGTCGTTTGTTTTCAAAACGCGAAATGTGTCTTCCAGCATCTGCTGGATGATATCGCCCATGCGCAGGGTTTCGCGCGCGGCAGAGGCCAGCGCGATCGAGGGAATGTCGAGATCCTTGTCGGACAAATATTTCGGTTTGCCCGGATCGTCCGACACGGGTCTGTCGGGCAACGCTTTTTTCAAAAGCTTGCTGAGTGCGCCTGTAAATGGCAGAAAGACCATCGCAAGGCAGATGTTGAATATGGTATGGAAGTCGACCAACTGTTTAGCGTGGTCGGTTTCGATCTTATCCATATAGGGCATGATCATTTGGATAAATGGGATCAGGGCGCAAACGCCTACTATACGGATCAGCATGTTGCCGAGCGGAATGCGCATGGCGTCCGGGTTATCACGTAGCGTGGAGATCAACGGGGCGATAGTACCGCCAATATTCGCCCCCAGCACCATGTAAAAAGCTATGATCAAAGGCAGAACGCCTCCTGCGACCAGCGACATCAATAGCAGAACGATGGCGAGCGAGGAATGTGCGATCCACGTAAAAAGAATGCCGAGCAGAACGGCAAAGAACGGATCAGAATCCAGCGGCGCAAGAATAAGCGGCAAGGTTTCTGACGTTCTCAGCGGTATCGATGCTGTCTTGAGCATGGCAAGCGCCATGAGGATGAAGGCAAGACCGATCAATATGCGGCCGACATTTTTTATACGCCCCGTATGTTCGATGGAGTACAGGATAAATCCCGCAATCATGAAAAAAGGCATAAGCGCGGAAATATTGAGAGAGAATAGCTGCGCCACCAAAGTGGTTCCAACATCGGCGCCGAGCACGATGGCAAGGCCTGTACTGGCATTCACCAAGCCCTGCGCCGCGAAACCCGTTACGATGAGCGTGGTCGCCATAGAGCTTTGCAAAACGGTTGTCATACCGAGGCCCGCAAAGAACGCAGTCAGGCGGTTGCCCGTGCATAAAGACAAAACCTTGTGCAATTGCGCCCCGAAACCGCGCGTCACACCCAAACGCAACAGTGTTATGCCCCATAACAAAAGGCACACGGCGGCGATAATGTTCAAAAGCATAAGCGAGGCTATGAGGCGTTCTCCTTCAAAGAACTATGTTAGAAGCCGGCACCGGCCTGCGCAAGGTACTCTTCCTCGTCAGGCGTGGACATACGGGACAAAATCTTATTGCGATGCGGGAAGCGGCCGTATTTTTCAATCACCTTCAAATGGCGCATGGCATAGTCATAGCCTAGAGGATCGTCTTTTTTCATTTTCTCAAAAAGATCGACGCATTTTCTCTGGTCGTTGAGGTTTTCACTGTGTTCGAAGGGCAAATACAAAAAACGCCGTTTCATAGGAGACAGCACCTGATCGAACCCTTTGGACAGAGCATATTTGGAAATCACCAGCGCCTTACCGTCGGAGGCGAATGCTTTGGCCGTTCCGCGGAACATGTTGCGGGGAAATTGGTCGAGCAAAAGCACGAGTGCGAGGCACCCGTCTGAATCATTTTTCCAGTCATCGAAAATCCCGCGCGACGCCTTGTCATAAACGTCGCCATAGCGCTCCTGAATTTCTGTATCGAACGCGGGATTGACCTGAAACCATTGGGGCGGCTGGGTCTGCTCGAACCAGAAATAGAGGATGTCCTTTTGAACATCTTTCATAAGAAGTGATTCTAAGCCTACTTGACGTTTTGTTCAAGCAGAGTGCGGATTTTACGCCTTTTGTCCGAGGCCAGATAAGCCATGACAGCGGCGGGAATAAACGGGACCAAGATGGTGACCACGAAAAATGGGTCTTTAATGGCCGCGAAGGGATTGTCCTTGTAATGGGCGAGATAGATGTAGGCGAACAAGCATGTGCCGAACAAGGCCAGAATATCCGCGAAGATCTGGTAGACCTTGGCAGCGATAAGCAGCTTTCTCAGCTCCTGTCTTAATTCGGTTACATCCATGTCTTTTAAAAAGATGAAAGGCGTACAATCCCCGCTTCCGATTATACGCCCCTCACCCATGAATAAAAGTTAAAATTAGTGGGCTTTTTCCCAGATTTTCTTCTTAACGCGGTACATCAGGAAGGCAAAAACGGCCAAGAATATGATGACTTTAATGCCTGTTTGCTTGCGTTCTTCCAATTCAGGCTCCGAAGCCCAGGCAAGGAATTGCGTCACATCATGTGCATATTGATCCACCGTGGTGGGTGATCCGTCCTCATAGGCCACGGCCCCTTCGAGGAGCGGTGCAGACATGGCAATCTTATTACCTGCCATATATTTGTTCCAGTGCTGGCCTGCAGCGAGCTCCGTCCCTGCTGGAGCAGCCTCGTAACCTGTCAGAATGCCATACACATAATCAGGTCCGCCGACACGGGCTTTAACGATCAAGGACAGATCGGGAGGCAAAGCGCCGTTGTTGGAAGCCTTCGCCTGATTATCGTTCAGATAGGGGGATTTGAAATGATCGCTCGGTTTACCGGGGCGTTCGAACATTTCGCCCTCTTCATCCGGACCGTCTATGTACGTGTATTCGGCTGCTACCGATTTGATCTGGTCTTCGGTGTAGCCGAGGGCCGAAAGATTGCGGTAAGCCACACGCTTCATGCCATGGCAGGCGGCGCAGACTTGTTTGTAAACCTGGAAACCACGTTGCAGGGCGGCGCGATCATAGGAACCGAACGCCCCTTTGAAATGCCAGTCTTGCTTGGGGAGTTCAGGCGCGTGATGCCCACCACCAGCAGCAGCGGCTTGTTCCTCGCCGGCTTCTGCAGGAGCCGAATGCTCGGACTCAGCTGTGCTTTCTTCGCCGGATCCTTCTTGCCCTTCGGCAGGAGTTACTACTTTTTCTTCGTCCGCGGTTGCTGCTTTCGTGTGTTCGACAGGTGCTGCTTCTTTGTCCGCTTTGGCAAAAGCCTGCGTCGGAGCAAAAGCTACGAGACCGATAGCAAGCAATGCAACCAAAACTGATTTGGGCATGGACATCACGGCTTCGTGAATGCTTCCGGGCACGCGCTGCACGGTTTCGTTGTTGTTGAGCCACGGCAAGATCGCGAGGAAGAATCCGAAATAGTATAGCGTCGTTATCTGCGCCAGCGGAACCCAAAAACCCTCTGCAGGTTTGGAACCGCAAACGCCAAGGACAACGAATACTGCCAGCAATACATAAACCGACGTGCGAAACCATGGGCGGAACCGCGCGCTGCGCACGGGGTGGTTGTCAATAAACGGCAGCAAGAACAGAACCGCGATGGAACCGAACATCGCCAGAACGCCGCCGAGTTTTGCAGGCATCAAGCTTAAGGATTGGAACGGGATCAAATCGATGACCGGTTTCAGCATGGAAACATCCTTGAAGAATGCCAGCAATGAACCGGGAATGGCCAGAAGAACGGCCACTGCAATAATCGGTTTGATCTTGCTTGCGATGCGTTGGTCCGGCGTCTTGACCCAGCAATATTGGTGAACCATGACCACGGCTATCGCCCCTGCCCCTGCCAGATAAATATTCAAATCGAACGTAATGGCGCGCAAGATAGCGTAGAATGGCAGGAAGTACCATTCGGGCACGATATGCGCCGGTGTCACCAGCGGGTTCGCAGGGATGTAGTTGTCGGGGTGGCCCAAGGCGTTGGGCATAAAGAACACGAAAGCGGCGTATACAATGAGGAATATCAAAATGCCAAACGTATCCTTCATCGTGTAATACGGATGGAAGGGCAGCGTGTCCTGCGGCCCTTTGACATCTATGCCAAGCGGGTTGTTGGAACCCGTGACATGCAATGCCCAGACATGGAGGAACACGACCGCAATAATGACAAACGGCAGAAGGTAATGCAGCGCGAAGAAGCGGTTCAGCGTCGGATTGTCTACCGAGAAGCCGCCCCAGAGCAGCGTGACTATGGAATCCCCTACGAGCGGAATGGCGGAGAACAAATTCGTGATTACGGTCGCGCCCCAGAAAGACATTTGTCCCCACGGCAAAACGTATCCCATGAACGCGGTCGCCATCATCAAAAGCAAAATGGTAACACCGAGCATCCATAGCAATTCGCGCGGCTTTTTGTACGATCCATAATACAGGCCGCGAAAGATGTGTATGTACACGGCTATAAAGAAGAACGAGGCGCCATTGGCGTGAAGATAGCGAAGCATCCAGCCGTGCTTGACATCGCGCATGATGCGCTCGACGGAATCGAACGCGCCTGCAGCGGATGGGTTGTAATGCATGGCAAGTAATATACCGGTCAAAATCATGGTGACGAGCATAACCATCGCGATAGCGCCGAAATTCCAGAAATAGTTGAAATTCTTCGGAGTCGGAAATACGCCGTATTCCCTTTGCATCATCGTGAAGATTGGCAGGCGACTATCCACCCACTCGATCACCGGATTGTCGAAAGCTTTGCGTTCTGTGGAACCCATTTGTATTACCCCTTGTCCTGTCTTAGCCGATCAAGATTTTTGTATCGGCGAGGAATTCATATTTCGGCACGGCCAGATTTTTCGGCGCGGGGCCTTTTCTGATACGGCCTGACGTGTCGTAGTGCGAACCGTGGCACGGGCAGAACCAGCCGCCGTATTCGCCTTTGACGTCCGTGGATTTTTGTCCCTGCGGTACGCAACCAAGGTGCGTGCATATACCGACGAGGACGAGCCATTCAGGTTTCTTCACGCGGCTTTCATCCGTTTGCGGATCGCGCAGTGCGGAAACATCCGTTGTCTCTGCAGAATTGATTTCTTCGGGTGTGCGGCGGCGAATGAAAACAGGTTTGCCTTGCCACATCACAGTGATCGCCTGACCGGATTCGATCGGCGTCAAATCCACCTCGGTGGTGGAAAGGGCGACCGTGTCCGCTGCGGGGTTCATCTGATCGATAAACGGCCATGCAACCGACCCTGCCCCTACCGCGCCGAAGGCTGCTGCGGTTAGAAAAAGGAAATCGCGGCGGCCTTCGTCCTCGTGCGCGCCATGATCGGGGGCTGGATTTTCTATACTCATATTGTGCTATGCCGTTCTTGAATTTGGATTTTATGCCAGAATTAACGCTTTGGAGTACCATCAAAAACCCTTGTCGGACAAGAGAGGAAATGTGGAATCTCCGCAGAAAAGATCATACAGTGCGACATGACCCCGATCAATCTGGCTTTATACCAACCTGAAATCCCCCAAAACACCGGCGCGGCCATGCGCCTGACGGCCTGCCTTGGCATGACTTTGGACATCATCGAACCCACCGGTTTTGTATGGGATGAAGCCAAAATACGCCGTTCGGCCATGGATTACATTGATTTCGTCAAACTGAAGAAGCATACCGACTGGAATGCGTTCCGCGCCGCCTACCCCGATCGGCGCATCATACTTATGACCACGAAATCGGACCAATCTTATCTTAATTTTACGTTTCAGGCTGGCGACATATTGCTGGCCGGTCAGGAAAGCGCGGGCGCCCCTGCCTTCGTCCACGAGAGCGTCGATGCCCGGATCACCATCCCTATGGCTTCGGGGCCACGCTCTCTCAATGTCGTGAATGCCTGTGCGATGATACTGGGAGAGGCTTCAAGACAGGTGCAATTGGCCGAAAAACAGTTTAAGAACGTGGGGTAACCATGCAGAAAACCGCAATAAATTCCGATCTCTGGGAAGACCGCAAAGCGAAGGCTTTCGATTGGTTCACCGTCTTGCGTGGCCAAATCTGCGCGGAATTCGAAACCATCGACGGTGCAGAGAAATTCGAGCGCAAGTCGTGGGATCGCGCGGGTGAGGAAAACCATTCGGGCAGCAAACTCGGTGGCGGCGGAGAAATCTCGCTGATGCGCGGTGGCAAGGTGTTTGAAAAGGTCGGCGTGAACATTTCCTGCGTCCACGGGGCATTTTCAGAACAGTTCGCCAAACAAATTCCCGGCGGCGAAGAAAGCAACGGGCAATTTTGGGCCGCGGGCATCAGCCTCGTCGCACACATGCAATCGCCCCTCGTTCCCGCCGTGCATATGAACACGCGTATGATTGTTACTTCCAAGGCATGGTTCGGCGGCGGCGCAGATTTAACGCCAATGTTTGAAAATGCCAACGACACGGCGCAATTCCATGGCGCGCTCAAAGAATGCTGTGACCGCCACGACCCCGCCCATTACCCAAAATTCAAACCATGGGCTGATGAATATTTTTTCCTGCCGCACCGTAACGAACCACGCGGTATCGGCGGAATTTTCTATGACTATCTTGAGAATGACTGGGAAAAGGATTTTGCCTTCACGCAAGATGTCGGAAAAACCTTCGCTTCGGTCTATCCAGCCATCGTGCGCAAGCGCATGAACGAAAAATGGACAGCCGAACAGCGCGAGCAACAGCTCATCAAACGCGGGCGCTATGTTGAATTCAATCTGCTGTATGATCGCGGGACTACGTTCGGATTAAAAACTGGGGGCAATACCGAAGCGATATTGATGTCACTGCCCCCTGATGTAAAATGGCCTTAATCAAAAAACCATAAAGAGGAGTGTAAAATATGGCTGATAAACGTGCGAACGACCCCAATGCTTGGATTGATCCCAAAAAAGCTTTAGAACATGCCGCCGGCACGGCGCTCATTATAACAGTGCCTATGCGTGAAGTACGTGAATGTCTGGAGCGTGGCGAGGAAATCCCTTCTGTTTCCGCTGATCATTTCAGGATCAATGGCTTTGAATAAAAGGCAATACCACTAAGGTTTTGGCCGGTTTTTTATTAAAGCTTTGACAAAAAACCTGTTTATATATATCTTACGGAAAATATATATCAACGGTTAATGAGCGTGTCCATTTATTCCTATAGACGTTTTACGGCGGAAATAGAAGCGGTTGCCGCTGCGTGGTTTGAAAAGCCCGTCATGAGCGCACCGTGGACCCCGACACGCGCCGTTGATAGCAAGCATTCTACATCCCCATGGTGGGCATCATCGCAAACCGGTGATTTAAAAGCGGTTTTGAAACCCGGCCCCCATGCTGGCCATGATGAAATTGCCGAACGGCACGGCGACCTTCATGAATTATTCGAAAACACCGTCCGCACCTATATCGACACCGTTCCAGTTGCCGCGATAGAAAAAATTGCGGGAGACTTCGCCTATAATCTCAAACTTCCCGTTCCGCCCGTATGTCTTTATCAGAACGACAACGCACAGACTCCCGCCGCGCGCGCCGCCTGCCTTTCGCTTGTATGTTTCCAACCATCACCCAAATCCACCATAGATTTGATCAAGGAAATGGATGACGATCAACTCGCTCATTTTTTACATTGTGAAAGTGCAATTTCCGTCTTTAAAGGATGGCTCCACAATGGAGATCCACGCATGCAAAACACCGTTATTGACGAAGAAGACAAATCCCCCGCTTATGTTGATTTCTCTGCCAGCACCTTGTACCGATGGAAAAACAAACAGGAATACCGCAAGCCAATCGTTACACAAGCCGATTATATCATACGTCCCGACACCCTCCAAACACTTGAAGCCATTCAATCCATGCCTCAAGCAATTTTACGCGGCACCGTAGAAAGAATTCCTTCTTTCTTTATGAGCGACGAAAATAAAGAAGCAATAATCAATGGCCTCGAATACCGTCAAGAAAACCTAAAAGACCTGATTATGAAGAATGAAATGGCGCCCGCATTCGACAGCGCAGAAGAAGGCGTGACGTATCTACGAAAACAGGTGCTCATAGCCAAACGACTTCGCAGAGAGCATAACCTGGACTAGAATTTTGGGACTTTGGAAAAATCGCCTTTGATCCACTTTTCCTCAAGCTCTTTAAGTTTCTTGCCGAGCGCAGGACCGCGCGAAAAACCCTTTTCGATGAGTTGGTCCGCCTTAATAGGAAATTCGGGTGCATGCCAATAGCGGGCGACATCGATGATGTCCAAATTTGGCAATTCGTTTTTCTGCGCCAACCGGAGGAAATAGGATTTTAACACCGCTTCGTTGCCAACCCCATATATCGCCTTGCGTATCGTCTTTTTAGAAACCGATTTCAAAATTTCGAAGGCACGGGCGTAGGATTCCAAGGCTTTCTTTTGCGCGTTCGATAAAACCAACCATTCCTCGAATGTTGTCCCCTTCATGCCGCCAACTGCGAACAGCCGCGCCATGATATCCACGACATTGTGGCGCGTTTGCAGATCGCACAAAGATTTGAAAACCTGCGGTTTAAAATTCTTGGCCATGGATTTCAAAACATCGCATCCGAACATGGCGGTCAGAACTTGTGTTGGATCTGTAACGCTTAGAACTTTCAAAAGCTCTTGCGTGACGCGTTCTTTCGAAAGCTGACAAATTTTATCCGCCAAAGCCTTGCAGGCTTTTAAAGCGTCCGCATCCATATCGCCTTCGCCGTATTCCGCGTGTATGCGGAAGTAACGCAGGATGCGCAGATAATCTTCGGCTATACGTTCCGATGGATCACCGACAAAAACCACTTTGCGTTTTTCGAGATCGGCCAGTCCCATCCCTGTCGGGTCGTAGATAGCGCCTTCGATAGAACAGAGCAGCGTATTCATTGTGAAATCACGGCGGATCGCATCTTCTTCCCATTTTTGGGTGAAGGCGATAACAGCATGGCGGCCATTCGTATCAATATCTTTTCTTAAAGTCGTGATTTCAAACGAAGCGTCTTCGACCAATGCCGTCACCGTTCCGTGATCCAGCCCCGTGGGCACAAACCTTACTCCCGCCGCCTGTAACCTCTCAATCACCCGCAACGGGTGATGCGATGTGGCTATATCGACATCCTTGACGGGCTCCCCCATCAGCATATTGCGCACGCATCCACCGACGAAGAGCGCCTGTGGCGTTTCCTCGAACCCGCCCAGAACGCGCATGACCTTTACGCATTTGTAATCTAACATCCAATCGGTCGGTGTGATATGGCGGGCGGGCTGCATCACCAAAACATACTATGGCCTTCCTGCATCCGTAAAGGCGAAAAGGCCTGTGCTTGCGCGACCATTGGCTATAGCTGTTGGATGTGGCTCGGTAAAAAACATGGGTGTGCGTTCCTTGGCCATGGGTTTTTTATACAACAACCACGCCGCCGCCCGATGTAACGATCCCCTGCATGGTGGAAAGTCCCATCCCCGCCCCATTTATACCCGTTTTGGTGCAAAAGAACGTGTCTTAGGAAAAACTCCCATCACTTGGGGATCGATGGATTCTACTTCGGTTATGTGACTCACGATAGAACGCATGGCATTCTCCTTCCAAGAAGGTACTGCAAATGCGATGCCAAAAAATAATTGTGAAATTAAAGGGGGAAACAATTTGCATTCTGCAGGTTTTGCAAAATGCAAAGCGCATTGATTATTGCGACACCATGTGTATACCGCTGATGCCGTTCTTATTGCCGTTGTTATGGGAGAGGGTCTGGCGGTACACATAGACCCCTTCTAGAACGCGTTGCACATAGTTTCGTGTCTCGTAAATAGGGATCATTTCAATCCAGTTGACCAAGTCAACTTTCGGATTGCGTGGATCACCGATTTCCTTGATCCATTTATCGACACGTCCCGACCCCGCGTTGTAGGCGGCAAGAGCCATAGCATAATTACCATCATATTTTGACAGCAATTGATTGAGATAGCGCGCGCCAAGCGCGACATTATGTTCGGGCTTGGAGGTGAGCCAAGCTTGCTGGTGGGAAAGCCGTGCCTTCTGCGCCACTTCCATCGCCGTGCGCGGCATCAACTGCATCAGACCTCTCGCGCCTGCAGAGCTTACGGCTTCCGTATCGTAACGGCTTTCTTGCCGAACGAGCGCATGGACAAGCGCCCATTCCACGTTCGTATTGCCCATATATTTTTCGATTTTCGGGAAAGCATAACCCACCATGGCCGTGCCGTTTTTCTTTTCGCCTTCCTGCGCTGCTTTGATAGCGAAGTTTTTCATCCCCATATCGTTGGCGGTATCTGCTGCGGCGGCAAAATCCTGCGGCGTTTGCGAGAGTTCAATCATCTTGGTCAAGAACATGCCGGCTTCACCTTTATGTCCGTTTTTCTTTAGCCACTTAGCGGCGGCAGCCAAAGAACCACCCTTGAGCGCGGGATTTGCAGAATAAGAAACGGTTTGGACTTTATCTTTGTGGCCGAGCTTTACGGAAGCGAGTTGGCCGTAGAACGTAGTTGTGTGGCGTGCGGCTGCCGTATACCATTTTATGGCTACTTCCTTGTGGCCGAGGTTTTCCGAAGCCAGGCCTGCCCAATAGGCCGCGCGGGACTTGCTAATCGGTGTTTCCACACCGTGATAGAGCCGTTCAAAATGTTCGAACGCATCCCACGGCTTTTTCAGATATTCGAGCGCGAGCCAACCCGCCATCCATTCATTGGCAGAAAATCCGGTGCCTTTTTGTATGCCATGTTGGGAAGACACTTTATAGGCCTGCCCATATTTACGCTGTTCGAACAAACGCCGCGCTATGATGCCGCGCTCTTTGCCCCAATCTTCGGAATCAAACATGTTGTCATGCGGGGGTTGGCTGTTGAGAATTTCGAGCGCGCCTGCATCGTTGTTCACTTTGCGGCGGTAATAAAGGCGATCGAACATAAGACCTTCGTCGTTTTGTAAATAATCTGGGACGCGTGACAAAAGTGCGTTTACATTGCCCTTCCCCGTTTGCAAAGCGATGCGTGCTTCGGTTATTGATTTGTATCCGCCGCCCAAAGCCTCTGCCAAAGAACGCGCATTGGTATATTGCTGCTTGTGGAGGAGCATACGCAGACGTTTTTCATGATCGCCTTTGTTCAAAACCGTCGAAAATGCCATATAACCCTTACTCTGATCATTGGGTTTCAAAGATGACGTTGTCCACCATTCCTTGATGACCGCATTGGCCTTCAAAAAATCACCCTTATCAGTGAGGGCCTGGACGTAGGTCTTCACGCCAAACGTTGTTTGCGGAGAATTTTGAGAAAACCAAGCGATAGCATCCGCATCGGAAATGGATGAGGGCATCGCCTTCTCTGCTTCCTCGCGAAGCGTGTTCATCGCCGGAAAATCTGGGTGGTTTTTGATGAAGGCAGAAATGGTTTTAAAATCGACGTTGTTATGCTCACCCTTATAATAGGAAAGCCACGCGGCTGCGGCGTTAGAAGGTACAAGCTTCGCCGAAACTTCACCCGCCTGTTTGGCAGCGGCAAAATTCTTATTTTTTTCCGCCGATGCCGAAGAGGCTATGGCCAACGGAAACAGGCATAAACATATTAATAATGCCCCAAAAAGACGCATCCTCATCCTTGCCTTATTTGTCAGAAACTATAAAGTATTCTAAGACACAACCTATTAATAATACGAGTAAAAAATGTTCAAAGGCTCCATTACGGCGTTGATAACTCCTTTCAAGGGCGGCGAGATAGACTGGCAATCCTTTGAAAAGCTTGTCGAATGGCAAATCGCGCAAGGCACTTCGGGCGTGGTCCCGTGTGGAACGACCGGCGAATCCCCCACCCTTTCCCATGCCGAACACCATCAGGTTGTGGAGCGCTGTATCAAGATAGTGAACAAGCGCATTCCCGTTATCGCGGGCACGGGTTCAAACTCAACGAAGGAAGCGATCGGTTTGACGTTAGAGGCGCAAAAAGCAGGCGCAGATGCCGCACTTGTGGTTGCGCCATATTATAACAAGCCTTCGCAAGACGGATTGCTCGCCCATTACAAAGCACTGCATGATGCGACGGCCATTCCGATTATCGTCTACAATATTCCGGGGCGAAGTGTTATCGATGTCTCCGTCGACACGATGTGCAAGATGGCCGAACTACCACGCATCGTCGGGGTTAAAGAGGCGCACACAGATTTGGGCCGTCCACTCGCCATCAGAAAACGCCTCGGCGATTCTTTCTGTCAGTTGTCCGGTAATGACGACACGGCAACCGCCTATCTCGCGCAAGGCGGCCATGGCTGCATTTCTGTAACTTCCAATGTAGCGCCCGCTCTGTGCGCGCAAGTGCAAAGCGCATGGGCGAAGTGCGATTTGAAAGCCATGAACGAGGCCCGCGATAAACTCGCACTGTTGTATGCCGTATTGTTCTGCGAACCCTCACCAGCGCCCGTAAAATACGCTGCGTCCAAACTCGGCTTATCCACGGACGAAGTGCGCCTGCCGCTCGTTCCCGCTTCCAAAGCGGCCAGAGTGAAGGTTGACGAAGCCATGGAATTTGCAGGTCTTATAGAAGGCGCCTCCGCAAAACGCGCCAATGGTTAAGAAGAAAGATAAAAAATCGCAACTACTTTCCACGGATGTCACGATATCGGACAACCGTAAGGCCAACTTCGAATATTTTCTGGAAGACAAAATCGAAGCCGGAATAGTTTTGACGGGCACTGAGGTAAAATCTTTGCGCCACGGTCAATGCGGTTTGCAGGAATCCCACGTCGCTGCAAAAAAAGGCGAACTCTGGCTCTGGAACGCGCACATCCCTGAATACCAGCAAGCGGGACCGCAACAGCAGCATGCACCGCGCCGCCCGCGTAAGTTACTTTTGAACGCAAAACAACGAGACAAAATGATGGGCGCAGTGAACCGTGACGGCTACACGATTGTACCTACGCGCATTTATTTTAACGCCAAAGGCCTCGCCAAGCTCGAAATCGCGCTGGCCAAGGGTAAAAAAGAATACGACAAGCGCGAAACCATCAAACAGCGCGACTGGGACCGCCAGAAAAGCCGCGTTTTACGCAATGAGAAAGAATAAACGTCGCTTTTCTGCGCTTTTTGTCAAAAACATCCTCAAAAAAACCGTGGATTTTATGCATTTATAAGCCTCGCGCATTTACGAATAAGAATGATTCTTGTTATAAATCGGTCTTGTTCAACTATGTAAAGGAAATGACGCATGGTAACCAGTCGTGACGCTTGGAGCAAAGTATCTGCCGGTTTTGTTTCGGACAGAGACTACGATGTGCCTGTCGATAGTAAAGAGAGCAATAGAGTAACCGATGACTACCGCCGCGCACCAACTTTAAGAGATAAAGTTAATCGCGACCGCGCCAATGACGTACTGAATGCTGCCTTAAAAAACAGCTAAATCAAAAAATCCTCCAAATAAAAATCCCCTGTGTAACGAGGGGATTTTTTGTTTTCGGTGGAGACCGGAAAATTTATTCGCTTACGCTTATTCGGTGGCGGCTGCGCCCTTCTTGCCTTTGGAACGCGATACAGGTGCGTCATCGGGTTCGGCTTCCGGTGCGGCCATTGCGGTTTCGATGGAGTCCGTAGAATCCGGTCCGACCAGCAAAGCTTCGGCGACCACACCGGAATTGCCACGGATCTTGTTTTCAAGAACTGCCATCATCTCGGGATGTTCGCGAAGATAAATCTTGGCGTTTTCACGACCCTGACCGATCCGCTCGCCTTCCGCCGAGAACCAAGCCCCCGATTTTTCGACAAAGCCCGCCTGTACGCCAAGATCGACGATCTCGCCCGTTTTGGAAATACCTTCGCCGTACATGATATCGAATTCCACCTGACGGAACGGAGGGGCCATCTTGTTTTTGACAACTTTCACCCGTGTCTGGTTGCCGACCACAATCTCGCGCTCTTTAATAGAGCCGATGCGACGAATATCCAGACGAACTGAAGCGTAGAATTTGAGCGCGTTGCCACCCGTCGTGGTTTCGGGGGAGCCGAACATCACGCCGATTTTCATACGGATCTGGTTGATGAAAATAACGACGCAGCGTGAACGCGAAATAGAACCCGTGAGTTTGCGTAAAGCCTGAGACATCAACCGTGCCTGCAGCCCCACATGCGTATCGCCCATTTCGCCTTCGAGTTCGGCGCGCGGCACGAGGGCCGCCACAGAGTCTACGACGAGAACATCAACAGCATTGGAGCGCACCAGCGTGTCGGCTATTTCAAGTGCCTGCTCACCGGCATCTGGTTGCGAGATCAAAAGAGAATCCAGATTGACGCCGAGTTTCTTGGCATATCCGGGGTCGAGCGCATGTTCCGCGTCGATGATGGCGCAGGTGCCACCCATTTTTTGCGCTTCGGCAATGACCTGCAAAGCCAACGTTGTTTTACCCGAAGATTCCGGTCCGTAAATTTCGGTGATACGGCCGCGGGGAAGACCTCCGACGCCGAGACCAATATCCAAGCCCAGTGAACCCGTGGAAATAACCTCGACTTCGGGAACCCCAGCACTGCCGTTCAATTTCATGACCGAGCCTTTGCCGAACGCGCGCTCGATCTGGCTCAAGGCCGCATCAAGCGCTTTTTGCTTGTCGGCGGAGGAGATCTTATCCATGGAATCGTCTTTCTTGAATGGGGTTACTGACATCGATATATCCTTTTCTGACATAAGTTAATGGGTGTTTCGAATGAAACGGAAGAGCTACTCACAAGCGATATTGTGGAACTAATCGTACACGGTTTGTTCTTGCTGTAAAGAAAAAAGAACGAAAAAAGAACAAGTTTTCCCTCATAGCCCGTAACCCCTTGTATTTTAGTAATTTTGTCCCTAAACTCTCGGCTATGAACCATGCCGCCATCATAGAAAGGCTGCCCCCGGAAGGCCTTCAGAAACTCCCGAATACGGTCTGGGCGTTCTTGTGGTTTTTTATGCGCCAGATCAAGGCGCGACTCACTGTTTTGATTCTGCTGGGCGTATTCGGCGGCGCGCTGGGCTCCCTCTCCGCTTTCTTCTTCGGCCAGATCATCGAAGTTTTCGTCAACACTACGGATAAATCCCTGCTGTGGGATAATTTAACGACGCCGCTTACATTATATACGGTGTTGATCCTGATCGCTTCGCCGGCCCTTTATAATACACAAGGCTGGATGCAATCGACGACCCTGCCCCCTTATGCCGCGATGATACGGCGCCAACTCGCGCTTTATCTGCACCAACATTCCTACAGATATTTTCAAAATGATTTTGCAGGGCGATTGTCTGGAAAAATTGTGGAGATGCCTTACGCGATGCGTATGGTCGTGCAGGATATTGTAAGCCCGTTTGTTTATGCGGGCACTACTTTCATTGCGACGCTGGCTGTGTTTAGCTGGATAGGCGCACATTTCGTGTGGATTACGGCCGCCTATATTGTGCTTTATTTCGTCAACTTGCGCTATTTCATACCGCGTATCAGAAACCTTTCTGAATTGTCGTCCCGCGCGCGTTCCGTCATCCGCGGGCGTTTTGTGGACATCGTGTCAAATATTTTCCTCGTGAAAATATTTGCCCGCCGCGCGCATGAGGATTCCTATTTCAAAGAAAGCCTGCATACGAACGCCATGGCACATATAAAGCAGGAAACGACCATCACACGCATGTTCCGTGTCCAGCACGTGCTGAACTCCTCTTTTATGTTCGGAATGGTTATCGCCTCCGTATATGCATGGCAACAGGATGCGTTGACCACTGCGCAGATTTCTATGATCCTGCCGATGGGACTCACCATGGTTTCCGCAACCTTCTGGCTCACGGAAATTTACACGGGATTTTTTGAACGTCTTGGCGAAGTACAAGAAGGCATGGAGGCTATCGTTCATGCGCATGATGTGGTCGATAAACCGAACGCAGGCAAGCTAATCGTCCAAACACCATCATTGAAATTTGAAAACGTTCAGTTCTCCTACCCCGCTCGTCCCATGTTTGATGCGTTCGATCTCTACATTCCCGCCAAACAGCGCGTGGGCCTTGTCGGGCCTTCGGGTGCAGGAAAATCCACACTGATGCAATTGATTTTGCGCCTGCATGATATCCAATCGGGGAAAATCCTGATTGATGGAAAAAACATCGCCGATGTCACACAAGATTCGCTGCGCGCGAATATCGGTGTCATTCCGCAGATGGCCGATATGCTCCACCGTACGGTGCGCGACAATATCGGCTATGGCCGACTAGACGCTACAGAAGAAGAAATCATCACGGCCGCAAAACGTGCGCAGGCGCATGATTTTATTATGGAGTTGCAAGATGGCGAAGGCAGATCGGGTTACGATGCCACGGTTGGCGAACGCGGCGTGAAATTGTCTGGGGGCCAGCGCCAGCGCATAGCCATCGCCCGTGCGATTTTGAAAAACGCTCCTATTCTAATTCTGGATGAAGCCACAGCCAGTCTGGATTCCGAATCTGAAAAACTCATCCAAGGCGCGCTAGAGGATGTGATGCGGGACCGAACGGTCATAGTCATAGCGCACCGGCTTTCCACCATCGCCCATCTTGACCGTTTGATCATCATTGATAACGGGCGGATTGTAGAGGACGGCTCTCACGCCGAATTACTGGCGCACAATGGCCTCTATGCCCGCCTCTGGGCCTTGCAAAGTGGTGGATTCCTTGGACTGAAGGGCCAAAAGCCGGTTCACGCCGATTAAGAGAATCTTAAGTTTTATTGACATAAACAAGGCTTTCCTTATAAATGACGCATCACAAAAAGATGCATGGAATGAGCCGTAATACAGAAATTCATGACGCCACGATAGGCGGTGTCCAAAGAGGCAGAAACGGGAGCGTGCTTATCACCGATCCCGCAGACCTGTATCGTGATGTCGGCAGCGCGAAACATTATCTGCGCGCGAGGCGCCAAGCCTTATCGCTTAGATGGTGTAGCCCTGTGATACGTATTCTTTTAATCTTTGGGCCTCTGCAAAGACTGCAGTAGCCTGCCTATTGATCTCCAAAAGCCTTCTGGGGTGATGATAAGACTTCATGTGGTCTATAAAGGCCTTCTGTATTTCTTCTACGTCCTTGCACACCACTCTTTTGGACGCTTCACGGTTGCCGTCGCTAAAACTTGCAGTAACTAGCGGCTTGGCTTCCCAACCGTCGGTATTCGGAGCGCGGTCATTGTTCTTTTTAACATGCACATCAAAATGCTTGGCCAAAAATTGGCCTGATTCCGCAGGGACAAATAAAGAAATCCTCGCGCTCAGGTCGTCACGGGTATCTACTTCGCCGCCCGTCGTGCCCAGAAGGTTATCATTATGGCGATCATCGGGTTTTTTTCTGTAAGACAACGCTTCGTCCAATGTGTTGACTTCTCTTGCAGCGACTTCTTGGCCGATTTTCATGACGAGACTGATATCATTCATCAAAGGCAGTATTTCTTCTTTGAAATAGGTTTCTCTGATTTCACGATCTTTCAACTCAGGCGTGGTTTCCACCGCGTCCTGCATAACTGCAAGTAAGCCAACCATTCGTTCCTCCAAAATTCAATATTCTTATGTCTAAAGGTATCGGAGCCGGATGGTTAAAGTCAAATCTGGCAGCAGGAAAGTATTAATGCGCTTAACCCAGCGCCTCTTTAACCTTTTCGGCAAGCTGCTTCAGAGTGAATGGCTTGGGCAAGAAGAATATGTTTTTGCCCATATGGTCTTTCAAACGATCTTCTGTATATCCCGAAATAAAGATGATTTTGAGATCAGGCGACATGGAGCGGATTTTAAAGGCCATGGTCGGGCCATCCATCCCTGGCATCATCACATCTGTGATCAGCAAATCGATATTTTTGATGTCTTGGGTTTCAAGCAATGTGAGTGCAGCTTCGCCGCTTTCCGCGCCAAGCACCTGATAACCCTTATTGGTGAGCGCCCGTGTGGAGAAAGTGCGCACTGCGTCTTCGTCCTCGACGAGAAGAATGCGTGCGGTTCCGGTGAGGTCACCCGTAATTTCCTCTTCGGGTTTTTTCGCTTCGGATTGCGATGCCTTTGCTTCGGCTTCGGAAAGGCGCGGTAGATAAATTGTAAATGACGTACCGATGCCGACCGTGGAATCGATGGACAAATAACCGCCCGTCTGGCGGATGATGCCGTACACCGTGGCGAGCCCGAGGCCCGTTCCCTGCCCCACATCTTTCGTTGTAAAGAACGGCTCCAGAATGCGCGACATATTCTCAGAGCTAATACCGCAACCCGTATCTTTGACTTCAATCGCGACCCATTGACTTGCGGGCATTTCATCGTCACAACATTTTTGCGCGCGATCATTCTTGTAGGCGCCGGTAGAAATCGAAAGCTTGCCGCCCTGTTCCATAGCGTCGCGCGCATTGACGGCCAAATTGATTAGCACTTGCTCCATCTGCCCGACATCGACCTTGACCAAACCAATATCGACACCGTGATGCAGGTCCAATTCGATGTTTGCGCCTATAAGACGGCGGATCAGGTGTGATACCTCGGTCAATATGTCCGTCATATCATGTACTTTGGGCCGCAAGGTTTGCTGACGCGAGAACGCAAGCAACTGACGCACAAGGTTCGCCGCACGGTTCGAGTTCTGTTTGATCTGCATGATGTCCGCAAAAGACGGATCGCCCGGTTTGTGGCGCAAAAGTAGAAGATCGCAGAAACCTATAATGGCGGTCAAAAGATTGTTGAAGTCATGCGCTATGCCACCCGCAAGTTGACCGATGGCCTGCATCTTTTGCGATTGTACGAACTGGGCTTCAAGGCGTTTCTTCTCACTCAAATCTATGAAGTGCAGAACGATATTATCCGAACCCTTGATTTTGCGCGCATGCATCTGCGCCGAAACCATTTTCTTGTCTTTAAGGGTGATCTCGATAGCGCCCGGCAATTGTGCGCCTTCCGCGATGGCGGCCAGAGTTTGCAAAGCCGCGCTACGGTTCTCATCCGTGAACAGATTCTTGAGATTTTTCCCCTCCACCCCGTCCTCGGTGCTGCCAAGCATGTGTGCGAGCTCTGCGTTACAATCCAGCACCACACCTTTTGAGTCGACGAGCGCAATGCCGAGCGGCGCTTCTTCGAAGAATTTTTGGAAACGGTCTTCGGAGGCCTGCAAGGCTTGGCGCATCTCGCGCTCTGCCGTCAAATCATGCATGACGCCGCGCGTTCTCACGCGGCCCTCTTCTTCGAACACAACGGTCTGGTTGACGGAAGCGAGGAAGGTCCTACCGCCCACGCCCTTCATCAGAATTTCCGCAACCTGACGCGTGCCGCCTTTTTCCGTAATGTCGTATGGCGCCCCGCCGGGTGCATTCTCCATATAAGAGTGTAGCGCCCCGCCCTTGAGCAGGTTTTGCAAATCCTCGCCAAGCCATCTCGCCAGTGTCGCGTTGGCGAATACGAAATGCCCTTGTTCGTCGATGGAAAAAAATCCAACTGGCGCGTTGTCTGTGAAATCGATCAGCTTCTCGCGCTCTTCTCGGATCGTGCGCTGGATCTCGCGCTCATGCGTTACATCTTCGACGCGCCAATGCACATATCCCGCCCAGCCTGCTACAGGTTGCGCGGAAACCGTAAACCAACGCTCACGTTCGCCTTGCACGGATTTCAATTCCACCACATCGGGCACGCCGCGTTGCGCCTGCTCCGCCAGATTGCGGAACAGCGTGTTGGCTTCGGTGTTGGCAAATAGGCTCGCTAGCGCATCGATGCCGGGATTTTTCTGTTCTTCACAAAGTTCGTCAAATCTCTGATTGGTGTAAATGGGGTGGCCGGCGCCATCCGTGATAAGACGTCCACCGTGACTGCCCTCAATCACTTCACGGAGCAGCCAGCGTTCTTTTTCCTGCGCGCTGTAGTTATGCAGAAAGCGCTGGAACAAAAAGGAAAGGACCGAAGCGAGAATAAAAGTCGCACCCGCCGCCAGCATGGTCATGCGATCGATATCGAAAACAACCGCAAGGCCGACACAGCCTGCGATATACGCGATGATAAAGCCCAGCGAATATACGATACGGCGCATGCGTTTTTGCGCCGTGTCAGGGTTTTTCTGACCGGGTGCGTGGCGGGCGATGAATTCGGAATGGTCGAGGCTCATGTCGGCGTTAATAATACCAGAATTTTCAAGGGCTTGGCCAGCCAAAAAGGGTTATTTGAGCTTCCCTTTGAGCCTGAAAACATAGGAAATGATTTCGGCGACGGCTTTGTAATGCTCCTGCGGTACGATCTGGTCAATTTCCACCTGATCGAACAAGATGCGCGCCAGCGGCGGATTGGGCAGAATGATGACATTGTTTTCGCGAGCGACTTCGCGGATACGCATGGCGAGTTCGTTCACCCCTTTGGCGACTACGATAGGCGCATCGTCTTTTTCAGGATCGTATTTCAGCGCCACGGAATAATGCGTCGGGTTGGTAATGACGACATCGGCGGTGGGTACTGCCTGCATCATGCGCGCCCGCGCTTTTTCCTGACGGAGTTGGCGCAGCTTCGCCTTAACCATCGGGTCCCCTTCGGATTGGCGGTATTCGTCTTTCAATTCCTGCTTGCTCATCCGCATCTTGGTCATATGCTCGTGCCGCTGATAGAGTAGATCAAGAACCGAAATGATAAACAATACGACCAGAATGCCGATCAGAAGTTTCATGGTCAGGACCCAGATTTCGTCCAGCGCGGTTTCGATCGGCAATCCCACCATGTGTTCCATGGTACCCATGTAAGGCTTCAAGATAATAATCCCGACGATGCTCACGATGGCAATTTTCAAAATACCTTTGATGAATTCCATGATGGAGCGCATCGAAAACAAGCGCGTGAAGCCCTTGAAGGGGGAAATTTTGCTGACGTCGAACTTTATGATGTCGGGCGCAAAGAGCGGCCCCACCTGAATGAACGGCCCCAAAAACGCGGCGATCACCAAAAAAAGCATCGGCAACGCGATGATGCCTAGCGTTTCCTTGAGCGCCTCAACAACGGCGAACTGCATTCCGCCTGGCATTTCAGGCATGTCATGCGAATTCTCGATATAAGTTTTCATGATCTGGGTTAGATCGATCATCATCGCAGGCCCCATGGCGAGCACGACGATGGTCGCGGCGGTGAGCATTACCCAATTGTTGATTTCACGCGATAGAGGCACCTGCCCTTTTTTGCGCGCTTCTTCCAGTTTTTTGGGCGTGGGGTCTTCTGTTTTGCTTGTGTCATCGTCTTCTTCGCTCATGGCTTATGCAGCGCCATTGCTGAGGAAAAAGACCATGCCGCTTTCGTACCGCTGGATAAAGAACAGCATAATAGACGACAGCGTAATCACCAGAGTCACAAGTGCTAGCATGATTTGAAGCGGAATGGCGATCATGAAGATTTGCAATTGCGGCATCAGACGCGAAAGCACGCCCATGCCTACATATAAGACAAGGGAGATAATGACGAACGGAAGCGCAATCTGGAATCCGGTCAGAAAGCTGGCCGAAACCGCTTTGGCCATCAATTGCGCCATGCTGGACGTGTCGGGAATGCCGCCAAGCGGAAACATTGTGTAGCTTTCCACCAATCCGTGGATCAAAAGATGGTGCAGGTTTGTGACGAACAACAGAGTCACGCCCGTAACGGACAAATACGCGCCGAACACAGAACCCTGCACGGCTAGAGACGGGTTGAACACTTGTGCGTTCGAAATACCGGATGCCAGCGATATTAGCATCCCCGCAGTGTCCATTGCCATCATCAGAACACGCGCAATGGTTCCGATAAAAAGTCCTGTGATGAATTCTACAACCAGAAGCGAGATCATAATACCAAATCCGGGCAACGGATTGGGTACGTGATGTTGGAGAACAGGGGAAAGTGCGATCGAAAAACCGAGCGCGATATGAAGGCGAATATTGCCGGGCACGAATGAATCCCCGATTCCGGGCATAATCATCAACGCCGTGCCAAACCGCACAAATATGATCATGAAGGCGAAAACGCCGTTGACCAAAAATTGTTCAAGGAAGGACATAACGCCCTATCCTATCCCGACAATTTTATCGGCAATCTCGTTCATAAAGGTCTGCATGGAAGAAACGAACGCGGGAAACAATACGAATATCGCGAGAAAGATAGCGATGATCTTGGGCACGAATACCAAGGTCATTTCCTGAATTTGGGTAAGCGCCTGAATGAGCGCAATAACAACGCCGACAATAAGACCCACCATCATGACAGGTGTGCCGATGACTATGGTTAGCCAAATGGCATCTCTGGCCATATCGATCAGTTCGGTTTCATTCATGGCGTAATATTAGGACTAATGCCCTTCCCATGACAGAGTTTTTTGAAGGATTTCCCAGCCTTTAGACAGGCATACGCATGATCTCTTGATACGCATTGATCAAGCGATCTCTTACGGCAATCACAGTGCTAAGCGTGAGTTCCGCGGCATTTACCGCGCTCACCACTTCGGGCAGGCTGGCGTTGCCCGTGACGGCTTTGGCGGACATGTCTTCGCCGCGTTTCATGGTCGCTATGGAATCGGTGATGGAGGATTTCATGACCTCCATAAAGCTCGGCTGTCCCGCCACTTTTTCTGTGGGAGCGTTGGTGCCTATCTTCGCTATGTTGGCGTAAGCATTGGCGGCGGCGGCGGGATTTGCGATTTTATCAACCATGTTCGATTCTTACTATATCACATATTAACGCAGCATATCGATGGTACGCATCGACATAGTTTTATAATTTTCCATCATACCGAGATTGGCCTCGTAGGAACGCTGGGCTTCTCTCATGTCATTGAGTTCTATGACCATATTGACGTTCGGCATTTTCACATAACCCGCCGCGTTGGCGCCGGGGTGATCGGGCATGTATTTCAGGGTCGGCGGGGTTTTGCGGTCGTCCTGAATATCTTTCACCTTCACAAGGTCGGTATCGTATTGTTTGTCCATCTCGTTTTTGAACGTGATGATCTTGCGTGTATATGGTTCGGAGGTCGGGGTCAGCGCAGCGGTGCTGGCGTTGGCAATGTTTTCGGAAATAACGCGGGTTCTTTCACCTTGGGCTTTCATGCCATAGGCGGAAATCATCATCGTGTCCCACATACTGTTGTTTACTTCAGGCATGTCCTACTCCTTAGCCCTGACGGCCGATGGCGATTTTGTACATACCGGACATCTTGCTCGAAAGGCCGGTCAGCAAATTGAAATCCATCTGGATCTCAGTGGATTTTACGAGTTGCTCTTCAATGATTACGCCGTTTTTATCGGGCGCGACTTCGTATGTGAGACGATCTTTGTTGTTTTTGGCGTTGTTGATCATGTTCGGCGAACCCATGTGTTGCGGGTCCGTCACGACGATGTTGACGGGCTTGATGCTGCCTGCATGTTGCACTTGTTTCAGCACGGAACCGAAATCCACCTTCGTCAAATCTTTCGATTGATAGTTCGGCGTGTCGGCGTTGGCGATGTTTTGCGCGATGACGCCCTGACGCTTCTCAAGATACTGGATCTTGGAGCCGATGGCGCGCATAAGGGGCAAATTCTGTATGGACATAGCGTTTCCCGTGCCGTTTAATTGAACTTCCACAGGAAAACATTGCAGGAACCGTGCCATTGACGGACGACCCCAAAAACGATCCACAGAACCCATATAAGCCCTTAAATATAAAGGATAAAAACCCACGCCAGACGGCTGTGGCGGTGAAGGATAAAAGCAAGGAACGCAAGGTCCCGCAGGTCGTGGCCGCAGGGCGGGGAAAAATTGCCGAGAAAATCATGCAGTTGGCGTTTGAAAACGGAATAAAGGTCAAGGAAGACGGGCCTTTGGCCGAGATGCTCGCGGCGGTCGAACTGGACTCCCCGATCCCTTCCGAAGCCTTCATGGCGATCGCCGAAATCCTCTATTACGTCTACAGAGCGAACGGCGAGCCAAACCCCTTTGATGCCGTTCTGCGGGATGCTATGGATGACAACAATAAACCGCCTACCATCTAACGAAAGTCTTCCGATGAACGCCACGCAGATCCGCGATAAAATGGAAAAACTCAATGACTATATCAGCGATGCGGACAATTCCGTGCGCGATGGAAAGATGGTGGATTTGAGCGGGCTCGACAAAGATGTAACCGTGATCTGCACGCAAGCCATCGCCCTCCCCGCGAACGAGGCTCATGATCTTCAGCCCGTGATGGCGGAACTGATCGGAAATCTGGAACGCCTCTCCACCTCTTTGAAAGATTTTAAAGACAGCGCGCGGAACAAATAACTATGGATACCTATGATTATATCAAATTTTTTGCGGCGTTCGCTCTTGTTATGGGACTGATGGGCGGCCTCGCGCTGCTTTTAAAAAAACTTAATCTCGGCAATATCGGCATCACGGCGGACAGCAAACGCCGCGTCAGAATCGTGGAAACCTTGCCCCTCGACGCACGCAGAAAAGCGGTATTGATCCGCCGCGACGATGTGGACCATCTTGTCATTTTGGGGCCTTCGGGCGAAACTGTCGTTGAAACCAATATCAAAGCAAAAGATGTTTAAACGCGTTCTTTCAGGAAAGTTTTTGTTCGCTGCGCTTGCGACGGCCATAACCCTGTTCGCGTTGACGCATACGGCTTTTGCGCAAGCCATCACACTTGATCTCGGCACCGAAGAAGACGGCACCGTTTCGGGCCGTGTCGTCCAAATGGTCGCCCTGCTCACGGTTCTCAGCCTCGCGCCTTCCATTCTCATTATGATGACCTCGTTCACGCGGATCATCGTCGTGCTGTCGTTCCTTCGAACCGCGATGGGTATCCAGCAAACTCCGCCGAACACAGTGATGGTATCTCTCGCTTTGTTCCTCACCTTCTTCATCATGGCGCCGACATTGAAGGCCGCATACGACAACGGGGTGATGCCCCTCCTGAACGCAGAAATCGATGAAATGCAGGCGTTTGACCGCACCGTTGCGCCGTTCCATGAATTCATGATGAAACATGTACGGGAAAAGGATTTGATCCTATTCACCGAACTCTCCAAAGAAGGCCCGTTTGAATCCAAAGCCGATGTGCCGCTGCAGGTTTTGATCCCCGCCTTCATGATTTCGGAGCTGCGCCGCGCCTTTGAAATTGGCTTTATGCTATTCCTGCCCTTCGTTATAATTGACATGGTCACGGCGTCCATTCTTATGTCGATGGGTATGATGATGCTCCCGCCCGTTATGATCTCGCTTCCGTTCAAGATCATCTTCTTCGTGCTGGTCGATGGGTGGTATCTGATCTGCGGCTCGCTGATCCAAAGCTTCAATTCCGTACCCGCCAGCCCCGCGGGGTAACGCACATGGATGATGACGACAACAGCCATATTTATTACACCAACATCATATCACTGGAAGACGTGACCAAACATCTGGCAGATCAAGAATGCACGCAAGTGTCATTCGGATGGAACACGGTGGGACTCGATTTTGAAAATGGCCTCATGCTGAAAATCCTGACACGCGAAGTTACCGCACCTCCTGCTCCCAACGAGTCAGCTGACGGCATCATAAAAGTGTGCCTTTCCAAATTCCTTCAGGCCTCGGAAGAAATAGAAAATATTATCAAACTTACCTTCGAAGCGGGCGTCATACTGATAACAAAATCGGATCTGGAAGGAGACACACTCGATCTTTGGGCAAGCAGTGTCACGCAACGCAGAGGTATGATTGGCAACGTTTGATGGATTTTGCCCTTCACTGGTACGATATTCTTCTCGTCATCTGGTTTTTGATAGTTCTTTTCGTATCGACCATCAAAGATTACAAGCAAATGCTCATGGCCAATGTCATGGGCGCACTGACTTTCACCCTATACGCACTTCTCAAAGACCAACATGTGGCCGCGGCCATGACGGTGATTGCCGCGGGCTCGGGTATTGCTCAGCTGCTCATCCCGACATCGAATGAGTCCAAATACGTAATCATCAGAAACACATTGGCCGTTTTTGCAGCGGCCGTGGCGTGCTTTTTGTTCTATCAAAAGCCGGCGGATATTCTGCCGTGTTTGTCCACATTCATCCTCCGCATCAGCGAAGCGCAGCAATCGGCAAAGCTTTTGAAAATGGCGATTATCGCAGGCGCTTTCTTATGGGCGGTGTTCGCATATATGGCGGGAATGTATCTTATGGTGGCGATGGAGGTCGTCATCGTCTCTGTGTTCGTTTACAACCTTCTCAAAACCGACAGGCAATCCAAGGCAACGCCTGATTGACTAATCTACCGCTTCGGTCGCTGGGGCCTTGGCCTCTTCAGCAGGTTTGGCTTCCGGTGCAGGCGCGGGTTCTTTTGTTACTTGCTCTTCCGGCAAAGGTTTCGCCGTCATTTTCGCATCGCTGGCAGCAGCGGGTGCAGGCGCTTTTCCATCCATAGGCACGGGAGCCACCGGCGCTTCAGGTTTTTTTTCCTCGGCCTTGTCCTGCTTGTCCTTTTCCACCTTGGCGTAATTGTCAAGGAAGCCTTTGAACAGATCGATTTCGGATATCATGCTCGTGATCGCCTCGCGAGAACCAATCATATCAGGGCGGCGTGGACGTGTTACCACTTCGAACATCTGTCCCTTGGTCGTGTCCTTCATTTGCGCGTTGTAACGTTCACGAAGGTTGGAGAGCGCAACACGGTTGCCCGAAAGATTGAGTGCGATGGCACGGTTCAAAACCAAATCACGTTGGTATTCCGTCATAGGGCGTTTGGGTGAAATGTCTTCCGCAACGATAAGGTCGTTCAACGCCAACGCTGCATCCCCCCATCTTCCGGCTGTCCACGCGATATCGGTGCGGAGCTTGTTTACATCGGGATCGGGACGCATGCCTTCCAAAATCGCCATCGCCTCATCCACTTTCTTTTGCATGGAAAGTGCGCGGGCGCGAAGCAAAGACACCTGACGGTATTTTTCAGGATCGGCTTTGACCACGGGCGTTGTCGCGGCGACAGGCGTTGCAGCCGCGGGAGTCACGCTAGGCTTGGCTGCCTCGCCTGCTTCGGGCGTCACGTCTTCAGGCTTTGTTGTCGTCGGCAACGGCGCAGAAGTGGGCGCTGGCGGTGCCTTGCCGTCCATTTTATCGAGTGTTGCTTCGGCGATTTCCAATGAACGCAACGCACCTTCAGGATTGCCGTCCAGCAAACGTATGGCGGCAAGACGTATGGCGATTTCCGCTTTCTTGTCACCCTGCAGACGGTTATTTACCTGGTATTCGAGTAGCGATGCCGCGCGGCCTAACAGATCAGCTTCTACCAAACGCTCGGCAAGTTTCTCTACATATTTGTCTCCCTCGTCACCTATGGGCAGAAGATCTTTGAACTCTTCATGCAGACTGATGGCTTCGAGCGGCGAAATACTTTTAAGGATATCGTTCTTGAATACCTCACGGTATGTGTTGGTCATGTATTCTTTGACTTCCTTGGCCAGTGTACTTTCGGGCGAAAGTGTTGCGGCGTTGCGCAGAACGGTCAGGCCCTTCAAGTAATCTTTGTTGTCCATGTACATCTGGCCGAGACGGAAATTGATTAGCGTTTCCAGTTCATCCCCGCGCCATGCATAGCGCAGGCCTTCGAGACGGTTGATCGCATCGTCGGCATTCAGTTTCTTTTGATCTATTTCGAGCTTTGTAAGGGACAGCCCCGCTTTGGCGCGGAACAAATCATCCTTCCCGTCTTTGACCAACGGCGTCCAGTATTCGATCGCCTTGTCGGCGTTTCCTTTCTGGCGCTGCGTCTCACCCGCCAAATAATTCCACGACGACGCCTGATGCAGTGGTAATTTGGGAAGATCGCTTTTCAAAAGATCGAGAATTTGTGCCGATAGGTCCGCCTTGCCACCGCGCAACGCTATTTCGGCGAAGGTTAAAATCATGGGCGTTTTAATGGCCTTGGGATAATTGGCAAGCGCATCAAAGTTTTTAGGCATCACCGTGCCCGCCTGCTTCCAGTCTTCGAGGCCCGCAAGCGAATAGGCCAGCCAATATTTTACATCGTCGTATTTTTTAAGTGTTTCGTTGCTAAGGTCGACGACGGCTTCATCGTATTTTCCTGCGAGCGCGAGTGCCGCGCCGCGTAATGCCTGAAGGTCAGCGTTTTCATTGAGCTCAGGCATCTTGGTCAAAACCACACGCATCAGGCCGAGCGCTTCTGCCGCGCGATCGTTGGCAAGGTTGAGTTTTGCCATCGTCAGAATATCTTCGTTGCGGGCTTCTTCCTTCTTGTTGGAAATATCCACCATTATGACATGAAGATTGTTATCCAGCGCCTCTGTACCGCCCATTTCCCAACGCGGGAAATTAAACACATTGTTGCCCGTGGGTTTTTCTTCTGCGGCCTTTGCCAACTCTTCCTTGGTTGCAGGTACGCCAGCTTCTTCTACAGATTTTTCCTCTGCGGATTTTTCTTCCGAAGCTGACTCCGCTGCTTCGGCGACCATAGCGGGCTTTTCTTTTTCGCCTGTCGCCGCTTCCATTTCCTGACGGATTTTTTCAGGTTGAATATCTTTGGTTTGCGAGAGCACTAGGCCGCCTGGCTTGCCTACTTTGATCTGGTCCGCGCCTTTTTCGGCGACGATGTCATCTGATTTACCAACGAAAGCCAAACCCACCACACTGTCCAAAGTTTGCAGGTTTACAAAGTTACGCGCCTTGCCCGTGTACTGTCCCGCATCGATCGCCGTCACCACCGTGATCTTGTCCCCTATAACAGGGTCATCGAAGGTCAATATTTTGCGCATATCTTTAAGCGGCCATACGAGTTTTGAATCCAGCGTCGTCGGGCCTACCCCGCCCGCTATGCCGTCTTTCGCGCCGAGCACGATTTTCCAACTTAATCCACCGCCAGAGGCGAAAACCTTCACGCCATCGGGCAAATCCATGCGGTATGCCACGGCGTTTGGAATTTCTATTTTTTCCAGCGGCGGCAGTTTATCTTTTTCTGGCCCCGCCAGCCCCGGCACGCCCGCTAGCTCCGGCGCGTCGTTGACTATCCATAGCCAGCCGTTGCGGACGAACACGGCCAATCCCACGCTTGTGGTGTTGGTAAGTGTAATGACATGCGCGGGGATGGTCGGCGCAGGCGTTGGTTCGGCCTGTACCTTTTCAATCGGCGCGGGGTTTGCGGATTCCGCTGGCTTTACCGTGAAATCGCCCCTCACTTCTTTTGCAAGTTCTTCCTTGGCGGGCTCTTCTTTTTTCGGTTCAACTTTGGAGTATTCGGTTTTGGGCTCTTCGGTCGCAGGTTTTGCCGCTTCCTTGGTTGGAGGCGCGCCTGCAGCGTCGTACACATCCAAAATCATTTTGTTGCCAACGATGAAATCGCGGAACTTGCTGCCCGCTGGTATGGTTACGGCCACTTGCAACGGTTCGATAGGTCCGGACAAGGTTTCCACTTTCTGGACATTGCCGCTCGTGCCTACTATAACCGCGTTCGCCGCCTTGTTGAAGCGGAGTAGCACGCGGTTGCCTTGTTTGGAAACGGAGTAATCTGGCTTGGATGGCCATTCGAAAACGAGGCGGGAATAACCATCATGGTTGCCCGTTCTGACGTTCACGGAATCTTGCGCGCTTGCGGGTGTTACACCGGCAAGGACAAAGGCGCAGTAAACTATGATAAGGCGCAGAAACAGCATCATAAAACCCTGCCATACCGCCCTTTAAAGAACAAGGAACGGCGCACATCGCGTGCGAGTTTTACACGCTTTGCTTATCTTCCATAATTAAAAGGCTTTATTTCTCGTCGAACTCGGCTAAAAGCTTGTCGATCTCTTCTTGAGAAATTGCGGATACGCTCAGTTGCGGGCCGCTCATCAGGCTTTTTTCGTCGTGAATGGAAACAACCTTCTGGAATTTCGAATCGCTCACGTCGAGCCCAACTTTATGGCCCAGCGTTTCCAGCATGGAATCGATTTTTTGTTCGATCAGCGTCAACGCCTTGATAACGTTTCTGATGCGTTGGCCCGTCACATCCTGAAACGAACAGGCTTCGTACACACGGCGGGTCTTGGACTGCAACTCCGCCTTCTTATCCTCATCCAGCGTTCCTGCAAACCTATCGATCTCCTCGCAAACGGCTATAATTGCGTGGGTGGCTTCGGCGGTGTGGGTTACAACAGCGTCCAGTTCGTCCGTAGCATCGGGAATGTGTGAATTCTTGACATGTTCGGGGCGCGTCGAGGCAATATCTCTTTTCAAACCATTGATGATCTGCGCAAGCTCGGCGATGTCATTCACAATTTCTCGGCGACTACCCTTTCCCGCATCCATCTTGTCGATAACGGAATTGATGATCTCCAGAACCTGTCCGCGGCCGTATTTTGGTGTGTTGGTCATTTCCTACCCCTTGAAATGAAACTTAAAATTCGCCTATGACACTCGTAATTTTGGTTTTCAGCGTTTCAGCATTGAATGGCTTGACGATGTAATTGTTCACGCCCGCCTGTTTCGCGGCGATGACGTTTTCGGTCTTGCTCTCGGCAGTGACCATAATGAACGGAACCTTGGTGATATTTTCATTGCCCTGCGTAGAGCGCACTTTTTTAAGCAGCTCAAGGCCGGACATCGGCTCCATGTTCCAATCGGAAATCACAAGGCCATATTTTTTTTGTTCCAGCATGCTGTAAGCCGCGGTCCCATCGGTCGCTTCATCTATGTTGTTGAATCCAAGTTGCTTTAAAAGGTTTTTGATGATTCGGATCATGGTCTGGTAATCGTCCACGACCAGAACATTCATGTTTTTATCGACGGCCACGGCAGTTTCTCCTGAAGAAATAGATGCTTGGAAGAATACAAAGTATGAACTTCAGTATGCTCCGAATATGGTTAAGCGGGTATTAACACGGGTGCAAGCGAATGTCGCTTTTTTCATTGTCGGACGGGCTGTTTGGCATATCAAGCCGTGGGTGGAGGAGGCGCGTGATAAGCGGGCGTAAGGGCGGCAACACGCGCTGTATCGTATTCGCCGGCGTGTTTTCGATAAAATGCCATGGCATTAGGCGCGTCTCCCGCCTGCTCCCGCCCTTGGATAAAATTCTGCAGGTAAGATGCGTTTTCTCCGATGACCTCAAGGATATTTTCGTCGCGCCCCCAGTGGTCGCGGACATAGCGCTCACCGGAGCGCAGCCTTTCGAGATTTTCATACAGGTGTCTCATGGTGCCGCCAAACTCATAGGACGGCGAATGCATGTGACGGCCCCTATATCTGTTTTCGGCAAAGCCGAGTTCCTCTTGTATTTTTTGTCCACGTTGTGGATCGGCGGCGCCAACCCAGTCGTCATATCCGACATTGTGGAAAGGCAATCCTTCCGCGTCAAACCAATCGCCAACCGCGCGCTTTTTGAACAAATGCGTTTCCTCGTCGGTCAGCCCCCGCGGATAGCGCCGTACGTGCGGTTCCAAATCCCGTGGCACTTCCATCCCTTCCGGCGCAAACATCACTGGTGCAGGAACAGTGACATTGCTGTTCGCATCGGCATGGAAATACGTATCCGCCGCGAGAAGGCCTTCGGGGCTGTTGCCCAACGCCACCGTTTCGCGCAAGGGTGATATGATCACGCAATGATTGCGATCGAAATTCCCGTAGGCATGGGAATCTACCACGGCATTCAGCGTGAAGTGCATGGTGTTTTCGAAAGGTTTTCTTTCGTGCGGGCGATTGTGGATGGCAGCGTTTCCCTGCGCATCAAGGGAAACATGATTAAGGTCAGAGCGCGCGTGGACCAGTCGCAGACTGTCCAGATTTAAAGGCTCGGGTTGTCTATAGCTCGGCCAATGAGACATGGGTTTAGATTACCAACATACTCTTATATATGTAAAATTTGGGTTATTGCGCCAGCGGTAGAGCCGGAAGATCGGGCAATTTGTTCTGTTCGGCCAGCAGAATGGTCAGATTGCGGGCTTTTTCAGGGTCCATGGCGGCCAGAATGGGGGCGGTCTTTCGCTCCGACATCTTGGTGACAACCTGTAACAAAACATCCATTTCCAAGGAGTCGAAAATCCGCGCGGCGTCCTTTGCCTTCATACCTTCGTATATCTTTACGAGGCTGGTGATGCGTTTGTCTTCTTGCACGGTCTGCGCCTTGAGCAGGGTTTCGATATCCGTTTTGATGGCGGTCATCTCAGTATATTTTTGCTCCAGCTCGGTTTGCGCGGCTTTGAGCAGTGCTTCGCGCATCACGAGTTCTTTTTCCTTGCTCTCGAGATCCTTGCGGCGTTTCGCAAGGTCCGAAAACATTTCCATCTTCACATCGGAATATTCATCATCAAGGTCGTCGGACCCTTTCCATTCCTTTTCCTTCTTGGGCGCTACATTGCCCAGCGAAGGCGCTTCGATTTCAGGTTTGCCGGGAAGAACCGTTTCTGTGGCAGCATCCTTTTTCGGGACGGCAGGCGGTTCCGGGGGTGAATTGGAATCCTTCAACTGGTCGGCAGAAGGCGGTTTTGGCGTATCGCCATCGCCTGCTGCGGTTTCGATAGCGGGAAGATATTCGACATTCGCCGATCCGCTGGAACGTTCATAAACCTTGGCCATTACCTGAGAAAACCGCACGCCGAAACAGATGGCGGCTACCACCATCAGAATGGGCAGAATGCGAAAACCTTTTAGGTAATTCATTGGGCTCTTGCCTTGCGGTTGGGGTTTTGCAAGGCTTCGTATAATTCACGCTCAGCCTGACTTTGGAATCCGCCTTGCTCTTGCGCTTCGAATTCCGCTTCTAGTTCGGCGTCATCGTCCAGCTCTTGAAATTCGCGGTCCTTGATCCTAAATCCGCCGCCGCCCAGAACTTCTTTCAGGTTCAACTCTTCAGAACCGATTTTGGATGCCATTTGCGATGATGTTTGAGGTGAAGAAGAACGACTAAATCCTCCACCTGATTCAATTTTTTCTACAAGCTCGCGGTTGCGGTCGGCTAGTTTTTCAAGACGGTTGGCAAGGCTGTCACCGCTTTGTGACATGAATTTAAGCTCGTCCGACAACGCCTTGGCTTCGCTTATAATTTCATCCAATTCTTTGCCTGCGGTGCGCGCGGCGTTCTGCATGCCTCCGATGGCGCGTTCGGCGTTGTCGATGTTGCCCGTTAAACGGTTTACGAGGCCTTCCATTTCGGCTCTGCTCTCTTTGAAATTCTTCAAACTCATGGTTAGGCGGAAAGCGAGAAACACGGTCGCCGCCAGTAGGACCAGAATGCTTACATCCATAAAAAGTGTGAAATTAAAACTCATAAAGATACTCCGTCGCTGTCATCTACTTAATCGTCTTCAGGCGCCTTGGGCGTAATGTATTTCTCGATACGCACGGCTATGCCGTCTTGTTTTTGCCCGACGGGGCCTTTGAACATCGGGAACTGGCCACAGCGCAATTCTAACTCATCGGCGGTGCGCGTGTTAAAAACAATCTTCGTTCCCACCTTCCAACTCAACATCTCGCGCAAAGGCACGGCAATTTCGCCGAGCACGGCCTGAAGCTGGATTTCCGTCTGGTACAATTCTTTGGTCAAGTGCGACTCCCAGATGGAGTCACGACCGAATTTTTCCCCCATGAACATCTGCAAGAGAAGCTCGCGGATAGGTTCTAATGTTGCGTAAGGAATGACAATCTCCACGCGTCCGCCGCGGTCACCCATATCAACGCGCAGACGCGCCAGAACGCACGCATTACCGGATTGCGATATCGTCGCGAAACGCGGATTGGTTTCCATGCGGTCGAGGTTGAACGATACCGGAGAGAGTGGATCGAACGCGGAAGACAGATCTGAAAGCGATACTTGCACCATCCGCTCGACAAGTTTTGTTTCGATCGTCGTATACGGGCGACCTTCAACACGTATGGCGGGTGTGCCCTTACGGCCGCCCAGCAAAACATCAACGACGGAATAGATCAGGGCGGAATCCGTCACCATCAAACCGTGATTGTCCCACTCTTCGGCCTTGAATACCGAAAGCATGGCGGGCAACGGGATGGAGTTCATGTAATCGCCGAAGCGGACCGTGGAAACGTTGTCCAGCGAAACTTCAACGTTGTCGGAGGTCAGGTTTCGAAGGCTCGTGGACATCAAGCGCACCAGACGGTCGAACACGATGTCCAACATAGGCAGGCGTTCGTAGTTGACCATCGCGGAATTGATAAGGGCCATAACGCCCGATGTTTCGGTGCCCCCGGCCAGATCGTCATCGAAACCAAGCAAAGAGTCGATTTCATCTTGGTTGAGAATGCGCGTGGCCGTATCTGCGCTCATCGCGGCGTCCATGTCGTCGCCCGCAGTCGCGCCTTCGGTCTGGGCGCCCCACTGGTCCGCCATAGCCTTTTCTTCGTCCGTCACTTTGGCGGTTTCGGTTGTGTCGCTCATATCTTCAACTTCGCAAGAATCATGCCGAGATTTGGCCGTTTGGTTTCCATACTATTGTATCAGGATTTCCTGAAAGAGGACATCCTGCACTTCTATAGGGTACACGGCTTGGTTTACACGCGCCAAAAGCTCGATCTGCAGGCGGTAAATACCTGCCGAACCTCGCAAATCTTTCACCCGCAATTCGCGCAAATAGGTTTGGAACTGGTCGATCACGCGGGGCATCGCCGCTTCCACAGCGGTCATGTCCGACGTGTTCTTGAACTCCAATTGCACGGCAAGACGCAGATAGCGCGGCGTCCCATCTTCGGAATTCAGGTTCACGATCATGTCAGGAATTTTCAAAAACTTCACGCCCGCGGGACCGCAGACTTCCTTACCATCCGCACCTTTTATACATTCCGTTGCAGCTGCGCCGTGCTCTCCTGCCGCCGCATGTTCCGCGCCTTCGGTTGCGGCCGTTGTTTTACCGATGAATTTATCCAGCATACCGGTGAAGTACGCCGCCGCACCACCACCGCCGATGAGCAGTACGGCTACCAAGGCAACAATGACAAGCATCTTCTTGCTTTTGCCGCCGCCTTTTCCGCCCTCGCCATCTCCTGCGGGGGCTTCATCGTCCAGCGATGCGTTTACCGGTTCTTTGTCGTTTTTTTTCGGTGGCTGGGCCATGAGGGGTGCCTTTGGTGAATTTGGAACAGTTGAAAGATTATAAATCAGATTAACACATTTCCAACAGGCCGTTTGTGTTTTTCGCCCACAACCCCCTGCCCCGCAAGGCAAAAACGGCAGGCAAAAATTTCCCCCCGACTCGCAATCGCACTATCGAAATTACCTGAAGGAATGGCACTATCATGCTGTGGATAAATCCATAACGTCTTTTATTTCCTTGGTTTTCCACTCTGGCACAACATTCGCAAAGGTTTAAAGGAATGAGGAAGTGAAGAAACCATGGAAAATTCACTCTATGTAGGTTTATCGGGCCAAGTGGCCCTCGTAGAAAAAATGGCTCTGATCGCCAATAACGTGGCGAATCTGAACACGCCCGGTTATCGCGGACAGAACGCCGTTTTCAAGGAATTCATCTCTGATCAGCGCCGTATGAAAGAGGACGTGTCGCTGACTTACAGCTATGGACAATATCAGATCACCGACCCCGGCCCCATCAAACTGACGGGAAACCCGCTGGATGTCGCGCTGGTCGGCCCCGGCTTCATGGGCGTGCAGACACCTGATGGTGTTCAGTATACCCGCGCCGGAAACTTCTCCCTTTCCTCCAAGGGAGAATTGATTACCTCGACGGGCATGCTGGTCGCGGATCAAGGCGGCGGAACCATCGCAATTCCTGCCGAAGCAAAATACGTCACTATCGATGAAAAAGGCGTCATCTCCACCGATCAAGGCGCGGTTTCCAATCTGATGATTGTGGAATTCGACGACTATCAAAAACTGGAACCCACGGGCAACGGCAATTACAAAACCGATCAAGCTGCAAAGCCCGCAACCGAAACGCGCGCCCTGCAAGGCAAGATCGAAGGTGCAAACGTTCAGTCCGTCACGGAAATGACGCGCATGGTTGATGTCTTGCGCGAGTACCAAGCCGTGCAACGCATGATGCAATCCGAACATGAACGCCAGCGCACCACCATCCAGCGACTGACGGGCAGAATATAATTTAAGGTAGAAGGAAGACTAGACCATGATGAGATCTCTTGATATCGGCGCGACAGGCATGCTGGCCCAGCAGCTGAACGTGGATGTTATATCGAACAACATCGCCAACTCGACGACGAGCGGCTTTAAACGCCAGCGCGCTGAGTTCCATGATTTGATTTATCAAAACAAGCAACGCCCCGGGGCCACCTCCTCCGATGCAGGCACGACAGTGCCGACCGGCATGCAGTTCGGTCTCGGTGTTTCCATCGGCTCCGTTTACCGTCTGCACGAACAAGGCACGATCAAGATGACGGAAAACCCTCTGGATCTCGCCATCACGGGTGATGGATACTTTCAGATCGACCTGCCATCGGGCGATACCGCCTATACGCGTTCGGGCGTATTCCAATTGAACGAAGACGGCGAAATCGTCACGGCACAAGGTTATACGGTGCAGCCCGGAATCACCGTTCCCGATGATGCAATCGATGTCGTCGTCAACGGTTCCGGCGAAGTCCTGGTGAAGTTGCCCAACACGGTTGCTATGCAAAACGTAGGACAGCTTGAACTCTCCACCTTCGTAAACCCCGCCGGTCTTGAAGGTATCGGAGACACACTGTTTTTGGAAACCGAAGCTTCGGGCGCCGCGACTGCGGGCGTACCAGACACAGAAAATTTCGGTGAAATCCGCCAAGGCGCGCTGGAAAACTCCAACGTCAATATCGTGGAAGAAATCACCAACCTGATTTCCGCGCAACGTGCTTACGAGATGAACTCGAACGTTATCACCACGTCCGATGAAATGCTTCAGACGGTTACACAGCTTAGGTAATGGCTGAGATAAAAGGAGTACGATCATGAAGGAACAAGTGTTGATAGGATTGGATATTGCGGCGCGCATCATGCTCCTCGTGTTCACCATCACTTTTGGCATGATCGTTATTCTTATCGGATCAAGAGAAGCGCTGGCCTCTTCCCTTCGCTCCGATGCCGTTATCACGGGCGATTATATCAAACTTGGCGATATTTTTGATGGCACAGAAAACGCGGACTATGTTCTGGGACCGGCGCCAGCGCCCGGCAAGGACATGGTTTTGAACGCACGCACATTGTACAAGATTGCCACCGCGCTTGATGTCGAATGGAAACCCGCAACCTCCGCGGAACAAATCATTTTGCGCCGTGAAGCCGTGGTTATTCCGCAAGACGACATTACATCAGCACTGGAAGAAAAAATCCGCGATGATGTCAAGGAAAGCTTTTCCATTTCCTACATGACCAGACCTTCCGAAATAGTCTTGCCCGCAGGCACGGAAGATGGATTTGAAATCACGGCCTTCCATTTCGATGTGCAAAAAGACACGTTCAATGCCTCTATAGTGGCGCCTTCTGCCGAAAATCCGATCAAACGTACCAATGTTTCCGGACGCGTCGAGCGGCTTGTTTCCGTTCCCGTGCTGAAAAATTCCCTAAAAAACGGCGACATAATCGGCGCACTGGACATCGACTACATCGAACTGTCGAAAAATAAAATTGCTTCGGGCGTGGTGATGCAAGAATCCAATATCGTCAATATGACCCCGCGCCGCACGATGGCTTCGGGCAAACCCATTTTACTGAACGATCTGGAATCGCCGAAAATGGTGGACCGCGGCGACCTTATTACACTCGTCTTTGATGACGGCATCATGTACCTGACCACGAAGGGCAAAGCTTTGCAGGCAGGCGCAATCGGCGACACGGTGCGCGTATCCAATATCGACAGCGACAAGAATTTACAAGGCGTCATCACGGGCCACCGTGAAGTGACGATCCGCTAAAACACTTTTGGAAATTAAGAGTAAGGGAGTAAACACATGATTAAATCGAAACGCATATGGATGCTTATAGGTCTTGCCCTCGCCTCCACCGCGCTGACGGCCTGTTCTGCGGGTGAGCGTCTGGCCGAAGTAGGCCGCGCACCGCAAATGACGGGCATCGAAAACCCCACGACGAACCCTGATTACCGCGCCGTATCGATGCCGATGCCTACCCCTGAAATTGTCAGAAAAGAGAAAAACTCTCTCTGGGCCTCCAACCGTCAAACTTTCTTTGAAGACCAGCGCGCGGACAATATCGGCGACATCCTGACCGTCATGATCGACATCAAAGACAAAGCCGAACTCGATAACGAAACAGAGCGCACGCGCGAAGCGGATGAAAGTGCAGGCCTTTCCACCCTGCTAGGCTATGAAGCTTCGCTGGCCGAAGTGTTGCCGGAAAACGTGAACCCAGCAGCGCTTGCGGGTGCAACGTCTCAATCAGGTCACAAAGGTTCGGGTAAAATCGATCGCGAAGAAAAAATTCAAATGAAACTCGCCGCTACCGTCACGCAGATTCTGCCGAACGGCAATTTGGTTATCCAAGGCCGTCAGGAAGTGCGCGTGAACTTTGAAAAACGCATTCTGGAACTCGCAGGCGTCATTCGTCCCGAAGATATCGGCATCGACAACGCCATCTCCTATGACAAGGTGGCAGAAGCCCGCGTTTCATATGGCGGCAAAGGCCAGATCACCGACATGCAGCAGCCACGTTACGGTCAACAAGTTTACGACGTCCTCTTCCCGTTCTAGAGCTAGAAAGCTCTAACTTGAAGGACTGGGATTGGGGCGGCGTAAAACCACCCTTACTCCAAAAGAAAAGTCGGCACAGGATGTGCCGACTTTTTCCTTTATAAAACAGTTATTTATCCTTTAATTTTGTATTAGTCATAATACAATGTATAATATGATTATGTATATTATTGTGAGGTAAAGATGTCTGGATTTATTGAGGGAGTTTCAAAACTGGCAGATTGTGATGTGGTGGAAAAACCCGCACAGATAGAACAAGGCCGCACGCTTCACTATGAAGCGCGTGTGCGCATTATTCAGGAAGAACTGTATCGCAGACAACTTGAAGACGGCACCCTGCCCCGTAAAAACGGAGCGCCTATTACCCATGATGACTATGTAGACGGCATGCTCGGCAACGATACGAACCGCGCTTTGGAACGCTATTTCGGCAATCCCAACGATCGTCAATCTCTGGAACGTATGCCCCCTGCCTTACGCGCAGAAGTGGAATTCATTCAACGCGAACACGGCGGACTTTTCAAAGTGCACCCGGGCGAGCAGCAACTGGTTTGTCCCGTGGAGCCTATCGCTCCGAAAAGCAGTGATAACGGCTTCCGCTTTTACGAACATCCGGGCATGAACCGTGACGTGGCTCCTGATCGCTTTACGCCCGACGTCGGCGCCCAGCCTTTTAGCTTTTGGCAAAATCCTTTCGACTTTTTCAATCGCGGCGGCTCGTCGGGTGGAAGCCTTTCGGACGCGCTCAGTCAACCCCAGAGAATTCCCAAATACGGTCCTGATGCAAAAACCTGTCCGGCTCAGGATTTCAATTCTGAAGGCGGAAGCATATTTCGCATGCCTTACATATTGCGTGAACGTTTCGGTGAAGCCCACGACAATCGGGGAGCGCCTCTGGATTGGCGTCCAGCCCCGATGCCGATGATGCCGGTATCTCCAGATATTACAGGCGACAACATGATGAAGCATACTGAATCCGGCCCGCCATTGAACGGCTATATGAGAGTCAGCGGCTTCCAAAGCCCGTTGTAAAAACAAGAATTCAAAAGCCCGCGAAAGCGGGCTTTTTTCATTTAATTAAACACGCGATTAATCGTCGCGGTGTGTTTTTTCCATCTTCTCATGACGTTCTTGCGCCTCGAGGGAAAGCGTGGCAACGGGACGTGCTTCCAAACGCGCGACGCCGATAGGCTCGCCCGTCTCTTCGCAGAAACCATATTCATTCTGGTCAATGCGGATCAGCGCTTCATTGATTTTCGAAATCAGTTTGCGTTCGCGGTCTCTGGTGCGCAGTTCCAGCGCGTGATCGGTTTCGGCCGAGGCGCGGTCCGCAAGATCAGGCTGCTGCAATTCTGTTTCTTGCAACGTGTTATGAATGGTGTCCGTGGATTCACGGATCAACTCGGAGCGCCACATGATCAACTTCAGCCGAAAATATTCCAGCATGATCGGATTCATGTAACCCTTCTTGTCTTTTTCCGGCTTGTAATCTGGGGGAACGATAACGCTTTTTTCTGTAGGCATAATTGGTCCTTGTAAAACTACACAATGCTGAAAAGCGAGGAGAATATAGGGACTTAGCCCTTCTCTTGCAAGGGGCTAGGGTGTGATTAGTGGGTGGTTTCCATGGCTTTTCTGACCTTGGCTATCTCGATTTGTGCACGCAGGTCGATTTCATCGAGAATGGCGGTCAGCCGCGGATCGGCTACTTTTTCGCGGTGGGAGGCTACAACGTCCGCAATATCAATGACTTGGCCGAGCGTCATAGTGCCAGTCAGCAGGCTTATTTTGAGTTGATCGAGTTCTTTGAGGATATCCTCGCCGCGGGCGTGCATACGCTTGCGGGCGGCGCGCTCGGTCGGGCTTTCGGCCCCCTGCACGCTCAAAAGCGCATCCACGCGGGCGATAGAATTGGTTGGCGCAGCACCCGTGATGCCTTTGGGCGCGTACGAAATGAAATCTTCAAAGCTTCCCTCGGAATCGACCTTGCCGGATTTTTTGGTTCCGCCTGCGCCTTGCGTCTTGGATGGTCCTTCGATCTTCATAGGATTATTATACCCCTTCTCCCCACCCATATATAAGAGGCAAATTTTGCCGAGTAGGTTAAGGCAAAGATAAAGCAGGATATTTTTTTCCGCTCGGTTTGGTAAGACTGCGTCTATTTTCAAACTAACCAACTGATTTATTTCCCAAAATATATCCACACGCTTTGGCATGGTCTTCGCAAGGTTTCTTAGGAATTTATGTAGGGTGAAGACAGAATTATGTTTAACAAAAAATAAAAACAACGCGGATCAATGATCGAAATGGCCCTTTTGGTCACGTTCGTCATGGGTGTTCTGATTCTCACACTCGCCGGATTTGCCGGAACCGCGGACGCGAAAACCACGCGAAAAAAAGAAAAATCTAGGAAAGGATTTTTACAATGGCTAACGATATCGTATTGGGTTCGGCTCTCCGCTCGAACCTTTTGACCCTCCAGCAAACGCAGAGATCTATCGACATTACGCAGTTGCGCCTCGCAACCGGTAAA
>JBEIHF010000016.1:0-41797 GCA_040381535.1 Micavibrio sp.
CCATCGTTTGTACGGGTTTGATCGTGAACGGCGGTATCTATCGCCATGAATTTGTAACCACAGCTGTCATTGATGGGATCATGCGCGTGTCATTGGATACCGAAGTACCGATTCTTTCCGTCATTTTGACGCCGCAGAATTTCCACGAGCATGAAGAGCACAACAAATTCTTCTTCGAGCATTTTAAGGTCAAAGGGCGCGAAGCCGCGTCAGCTTGCCTGAAGACGCTGGAAAATATGCGTGCGTTTAAAACGCAAAAAATGGCTGCCTGATAGGGCGGCCATTTAAAATTGCTATGCACCCAAAGGTATCAGAACGGGGTTGGCGAGTCCCAGTGCGCCAACTCTTTTTGCCGTCGGTGCAGAGGATAACGGATCAATGGAACAGCGGCGAGAAACATCGCTGGAGCTGTTCATGTCAGTGCCGATAATTATTTTTTCCGGCGCGGAATCTGTTTGGTGCAATGCCGCCATCAAGCGGATGGGGTTGCCCTGGTGAATTTCGAGGCCTTTTGGCGATGATGTGACGACCAAGGGGTCGAAATTTTCCGATGTCTCGATCTCGGTTGTTTTTTTTTGCGACGTAATTTGGATCCGAGAGAAGGCGCTGGCCTTGTTCGCCTTGTTGCCATTCCGACATGAGTTTTATCGGATCTACGTACATTTCCAGCCATTTGTTACCTGCGGCCGCGGCGAAGTTCTTAATGCTGAGTGTATTGCTCATTTTAGTCCCCCTCGAATTACTTTCGTATATTTAGACATAATATTTATTGCTGTGTTAAAATTGGCCCGGGTCGATTTTGGTAGAGCAGGAATTTTCCTTGATTTTGAGTGGGTAAACATGGTCTTTACGGGGCATGAACGAGCCCGCCAAAAAACCCTCTGCCACAGCCAAACGCAATTCCGCGCGTTTGATGGCGGTTCAGGCCGTCTACCAGATGACGGTAAACCGCAAGGAAGCCCCGTTTGTGGTGGCCGAATATATGTCCTTGCGGGCAGGGATCGAAGTGGACGGGGAAACCATAGTCTCCCCTGACGAATCGCTGTTTAAATCCATCGTCCTTGGGGTCGCCGAAAGGCTCGAAGATCTTAAGGGTATCGTGGCTGCCAACCGACCCTTGAAAGAGGGCCAGATACGGGTCGATGAACCGCTTCTTGAAGCCGTATTGCTCTGCGGCAGCTTCGAACTTTTGTCTCACCAGGATATTGATTCCGCTATCATAATTTCGTCTTATGTAGATGTTGCAAAGGCCTTTTTTAGCGGGTCCGAACCGGGCCTTATCAACGCCGTTCTGGATTCCATCCGTAAAGTCACGAGAGTGTGAATAAAGCCTCGAAAATTACCATTCGTTAATATGTTGCGGTGTAACATTAGAAGATACGGTGTGACAAAGGTGTAGGGGCCTTTTCTAATGAAAGTTGCAATCATAGCTATGGTAGCGGTCCTTGTTTTGGGCGGCGGTGCGGCCGGAGCTTATTTCTATTTTGACAAGCCTGCTATTGCCGCGGGAGGCCCTTTAGATGAGGCCGCGAAGGCCGAGCATGATGCAAAAACCGCCGAAGCCGCCGAAGGCGCCGCGGTTCCCGCACAAGAATTCGTTCAATTGGATGCCCTTATTTTGCCAGTCATTGACGAACATGGCGTAACGCAAGTTATAAGCTTGGTTGTAACCCTCGAAGTTCCCGACAAAGCCACGGCCGACGAGGTCAAACGTCTTTCACCGCGTATTCAGGATGCGTTCATTCAGGATATGTACGGTGTGCTCAACCGCAAGAATTCCATGGAAAACGGTGTGCTCAAGGTTAGTCTGATTAAGGGCCGTATGAACAAACTCACCGAGAAAGTGCTCGGTCACGGTAAGGTGAACGAAGTCCTGCTTCAGGTCGTTCAGCAAAGAAACCTGTAATGTCATCTAAAATTTGTATCGTTATGCCGACCAAGCCGCGCGTTCTGTTTTCAAGCAGGGTGGGAAATTTGCGGTTGATACAGCGATCCTGATTTAAATTATGAAAAAATAAGGCCCTCAGGGGCCTTTAATTTTGCGCCTCCCACCTTGCATTAACCCCCGAAATTGGGCAGTCTTTCGCGCACTTAGCAGAGCGAGGCACTTTTTGACGCCCCGTTTATCGTAACTTACAAAACAAACCCAAAGGGGATTATCGAATGGAACTGTACCTGATGATTGCCTGCTGTGTTATGGCCGCGCTTGTTTTCGCGCAGCTATGGGCACGCGGTGTGATGAATATGAGCCCGGGAAATCAGCGCATGCAAGATATTGCAGCCGCTATTCAAGAGGGCGCAAAAGCGTATCTCAACAGACAATACACCACGATCGCCATTGTCGGCGTGGTGGTGGCTATCGGCCTTTATTTCCTTCTGGGCTGGCATGTCGGTTTGGGTTTTGTCATCGGTGCTGTTCTTTCTGGTGCTACGGGCTATCTCGGTATGGCCGTTTCGGTTCGTGCGAACGTGAGAACCGCGCAAGCCGCGACACAAGGTTTGGACACGGCATTGAATGTCGCGTTCCGTTCTGGTGCGATCACGGGCCTCCTTGTTGTGGCGCTCGGCCTCGCAGGCGTTGCGGGTTACTATTATTTTCTCAAAGAATACAAAGTACTTGAATTGCGTCCATGTCTTGAAGGTTTGGTAGCACTTGGCTTTGGTGCTTCTTTGATTTCCATCTTCGCGCGTCTCGGTGGTGGTATCTTCACGAAAGGCGCCGATGTCGGCGCGGACCTCGTGGGTAAAGTCGAAGCCGGCATTCCCGAAGATGACCCAAGAAACCCCGCCGTTATCGCGGACAACGTGGGCGACAATGTCGGCGATTGTGCAGGTATGGCCGCAGACTTGTTTGAAACATATGCCGTGACGATTGTCGCGACGATGTTGATTGCATCTTCCGTGTTCGCCGCTGCTGCGGTTCCGGAGATTGTCATGATACCGCTGCTCATCGCGGCACTGTGCATCATCGGTTCGATCGCAGGCGTTTACTTCGTGCGTTTGGGCAAAAACAAAAACATCATGGGCGCGTTGTACCGCGGGTTCATCGCAAGCGCGGTGTTCTCTTTGGCACTCGTATCCGTGTTGTTCACCAATCTCGGCCTTGAAACCCAACTGCCTCTCGCGGGCGGTAAAGATGCCGGCTTCATCACCGTGCAGTCTCTTTACTACTGCGTTCTCGTCGGCCTGGGTTTGACTGCGGCTCTGGTATGGATCACGGAATACTACACGGGCACCAACCACCGCCCCGTGCAGGTCGTAGCCAAGGCTTCGGAAACGGGCCACGGTACCAATGTCATCCAAGGCTTGGCTGTTTCGATGGAAGCAACCGCATTGCCTGTGATCATGATCTGCATCGCCATATGGCTTGCATTTTACTTCGCCGGTCTGTTCGGTATCGCTATCGCGGCTACCACAATGCTCTCGATGGCTGGTATGGTCGTAGCGCTTGACGCATACGGTCCTGTCACGGACAACGCGGGCGGTATCGCCGAAATGTCGGAAATGCCCAAAGATATCCGTGTCACCACGGACGCTCTGGACGCTGTCGGCAACACGACGAAAGCCGTGACCAAAGGCTATGCTATCGGTTCCGCCGGTCTGGCTGCATTGGTTCTGTTCGCCGCTTACACGGAAGAGATCAAGCACTACCTGCCGGAATACAAGGACATCACGTTCCCGTTACAAGACCCGTACGTGGTTATCGGTCTGTTCCTCGGCGGCTTGCTGCCTTATCTGTTCGGCGCCATGTCGATGACGGCCGTGGGGCGCGCCGCAGCTTCGGTTGTTATCGAAGTGCGTCGTCAGTTCCGCGAAATCCCCGGCATCATGGAAGGCACAGCCAAGCCTGAATACGGCAAGGCTGTTGATCTTTTGACCAAAGCTGCGATCAAGGAAATGATCATCCCGTCCTTGCTTCCCGTTCTTGCACCGGTTGCCCTCTTTAGCATCGTGTACAAACTCGGCGGCATGGAACCAGCGTTGCAATGTCTAGGCGCTATGCTTTTGGGTACGATCGTGACGGGTCTGTTCGTTGCCATCTCGATGACCTCGGGCGGGGGCGCATGGGACAACGCCAAGAAACTGATCGAAGAAAAAGGCTTGAAAGGGACCGACACACACCGCGCAGCCGTAACGGGCGACACGGTCGGCGACCCCTACAAGGACACGGCAGGCCCTGCCGTGAACCCGCTGATCAAAATCGCCAACATCGTGGCCATTCTTCTGGTCGCTATCGTGGCAAAACTGATCGCCGGTTAATCCGCAGAAACCTTAGAGAAAAACCCTCCTGTTACAATGCAGGAGGGTTTTTCTTGACCAAATTTCATAACCTTCTAATGTGAAAATATATTTCAAGAAAGAACGCCGATGTTAAGAAAAGTTGCTATCGATGCTTCCGCACTTTTCCTCTCCGCCTTTTGCGAGAAGCCAGATGAGATGAGCGCGGCTTCACCGCTGTAAGAAGTCAATCAGCGTCCGGAAATCAGATTGACCAACAATGTGCGCCCGAATTGCATACGCGCCGTTGTACAGGGACAGTCGAACACTGATCGAGAATTCAGCATGCGTTTGATCTGTTACTAAACCCCGTGAAACAAAGCGGGGTTTTTTATTTTCTGTGCTAAATAATCCCTCATGGAACAATCCCTTCAGATCACCGACATCGGCATCACAGGCGATGGCATCGCACGCCTTGAAGGCGGCGAGGTTGTGTTCGTGCCGTTTGCAGCGAAGGGTGATTTGCTGCTCGCCGATGTTACGAAAGACACGGACGGGCAATACCGTGCGAAGATCAATTCCATTTTGGTGAAATCACCGAACCGCGTAACGCCGCCGTGCAGGCATTTCGGAATCTGCGGCGGGTGCGCGATTCAACATATCAATCAAGATACCTATCAGGATTTCAAGATCAGGCAGGTTAGGGCCGCACTCTCCAAAAGTGGCGCGGCTATGCCCCGAGATTTTCAAAGTGTTTTTATTCCAAACGGTACGCGCCGCCGTGCCAATTTTGCGTGCCGCGTGACCAAGGGCAATGCCATTATCGGGTTTCATGAACGGCGCAGTCCGAATATCAGAAACGTGCCCGATTGTCTTTTGATCACCGGTGAATTGCGCGCGGCGATGGAAGCGCTTCGTTTGTTTCTGCCCGACATTATCGGCGAGGGGCAGAAGGCGGATATTTTTATTCAATGCGTCGAAGGACAAACCGAAATCGGAATTACGGGGAAGATTGCCTCGGGTTGGGAGGGGCAACAAGCGCTCAGTGACGCTCTGCGCGCCATGAATGCATCGCGGATATCCATACGCGCGCGGGATTTCGAACCTTACGAAATTCTGTTCGAAGAGAAGCCTTATTACAAACGTTTCGATTCACTCTTGGTAAATCTTGCGCCGTGCGCATTTTTGCAGCCGAGCGAGGAGGGCGAGCGGGCCCTTACGCAATGCGTCATAGATGGCGCAGGTGACGCAATTCGTATCGCTGATTTGTTCTGCGGCAATGGCACGTTCACGGGGCCTTTGATGGATCGCGATATCGTGGCCGCCGACAACGCACCCGTTGCGATTGCATCCTTGCAAGAAGCAGGGGTGAGAGCCGAGGTGCGCAATTTGTTTAAGGATCCTTACACCACCTATGATTTGGAAGACCGTGATTGCGTGATCCTCGATCCACCGCGCGCAGGTGCGAGTGCGCAGGTGAGAATGCTCACCGAAAGTAATGTGCAAAAAATCGTTTATGTTTCCTGCGCGCCGCAAAGTTTTGCGAAGGACGCTGCTGATTTGATAAATGGCGGTTATGGGTTGAGCAAATTGACTCTCGTCGACCAGTTCATATGGTCGTCGCACACGGAAGTCGTCGGTGTTTTTGAAAAGGCCTAACGACCGCTAGGGCCTGCGGTTTCGGTCGCGCTCTCTTTGGGTTTGTTGAAGCGACCTACGTTGCCCAGCAATTGTTCCATCACTGTTATTTCGTTTCCAGATGTGGGGGTTTTGCGGCGAACATGCGGGACATCGATCTGGGCGGCATCAAGTTTTTCAATCGTATCGACAACACCTTCCGGATTGAAGGCGACGACAACCACTTTCTTGTCCACGACCTTCGGATCGAAAATTCCAACCTTTTCGGTTTTCTGGCCGATGTAGTACCAGACATTTTCATCGAAAGGCGCTTGGGTGGACGGGGAGCCCAAGGATTGGAGGACGTTGGTTTTGGTGCTTACGCCCGGGACGATCTCCGCCATACGGTAATCTTCCACGATATTGCCGCGGGTGGCCTCTGTGGCCGTGCAGCCCAAAAGCGCGGCGGAAGCCAGCGCGATGCAAAAAACGTTTCGGATGGTGTTCATCATATTGTGTAAATCCGTCAAAGTTCTTATATGTATAGTCTGTATACCCGATAAACCGCTTTATTGTGAAGAAATTATGATGATCTTCCACTGGCTTAAGAAACGTTCCGCCCGCAGGCAGGCCGCAGAAAAACTCTATCAAATGGCTGCCGCCCAGTCCAGAAGCCCCGAATTTTACGGGGCTATGGGCGTGGCCGACACGTTCGACGGGCGTTTCGACGTTCTTGTTCTTCACATATATATAGCGACGGAACGTCTCAACGACTTGGGCAAAGAAGGGCAGGGGCTGGGACAGGCCCTATTTGATGCCATGTTCCGCACTATGGATTTGACCTTGCGTGAAATGGGCGTGGGCGATGTGGGGATTCCCAAACGCATGCAAAAAATGATGAAGGCGTTCAACGGCCGCACGCATGTCTATCATGACGCGTTGAAATCCGGCAATGCCGCAGCCCTGCAACTTGCCATCGCACGCAATGTTTACCGCAGCGAAGGCGAAGCTATACCTCAAGGGAGCGAAGAGCTGACAAATTACGCTTTGGCGGTGCATGAATATTTCAAGCAGTGCAGTTACGAACAATTTTACAACGCCCAAGGCGTTTTTCCCGAACCCGCCATAGAAGAGCCGCGAAAAGCATATGCCTAAGAGTTATAACGCATCCGAAAAAACGGAATGGTCCTATCTGGTCGATGTCGAGCGTTTGAGCGACGAGCCGGAAATTTTTACATTCGAGGCCGACGAGCGCCAGCGCACGGACATAGCGCGCCGCCTCGCCATCAATTCCATCGAGTACGCCAAAGCGAGTATCACGATCCAACGGGCGGGCGGCGGCATATTCCATGCGATGGGGACGATTGATGCCGATGTAACGCAAGCCTGCGTCACGACGCAGGCGCCTGTGCAAGGGCATATAGAAGACGAATTCGAAGGATGGTTCGGTGACAAGACATCGAACGCGGTGTCGTTTGCCAAGGCCCGTTCAGAGCGCGAAGCCAAGAAGGGTCATATCGAAGCCGAAATTCTGGAAGAGAGCGCCGACCCCGAACCGATCATCGGCGGAAAAATAGATATCGGTGAGCTTGCGACCCAGTATTTATCGCTGGCGCTTGATCCATATCCCCGCGCCGAAGGGGCCGGCAGCGAATTTCTGATCGAACCGCCTGCCGACAAGGAAGGCGCGCAAATCCGCAAGAGTCCATTCGAAGCGCTCAAGGACTGGAAAGAAAAGCGTTAGGGCCTAGCGGATCTCGAAGCGCGGTCTTTCCGCGACGATTCTTTCCGTTCTTTTGGTAGGAACGCCGCCAACTTCCAAAGTGGAGGAGAAAGCCCGACCACGGTCATTTTGCAATTCGGCGATAAGTGGGCTCCTGAACCAAGCATTGCGCGATTCCATTACTGTCGTGAATTTTTCATCTCCCAACGCTGCTTTTATCATCGGGAGGATGGGATGATCTTCATCCAAAAGTGAGACGTAAAGCGTCATCATGTTTTTGGATACGGCGGATATGTCTCCGCCCTGAATATAGGGACGGATTTTTTCCAGTGCGCTGACCGGTTTGTGTTCGGCATGTAGCATTTGTGCCTCAAGATAGTCACGATACATCCGATTCGGAATCTGGTCTTTTACCTGATCGAATGCGTTGCGATCATTTGCGTACACACAGGCCTTTGCCAGCGTGCCGACGATAACAGGGTCACTAGCGCCTTTGTTATAAAGCGGTCCCAGCAATCTGATGGCGCCGATGGGGTCCTTGTCATGAATCATAACGGTGCCGAGCATCGCCGTGGCGATGTTGTTATTGGGGTCGTGCGTCAGCATCGAGCGGAGCACGCGCGCGGCGTGTTTGGGTCTGGCGTCATGCAGATAGGCATTGGCCAGTGTCAGGCCGACAGCCATGTTGGCGTTTCCGGCTTCTTGTAATGGTTTCAGGAAATCAATCGCGGATTGTGGAGCGCCGAGATGAATGTAGGCCTGCGCGAGAATGATGGTACAGGCATTATCTAGCGGGCCACGAATGCGCCCTCTTTCAAGCACCTTGATTGCGTCTTCGGGTTTGTCCCTGTCAATATAAAGGGTGGCAAGCTTTGATCTGAAGTTCTGATCGTCAGGATATTTCATGATCGCAGTTCTGTAGATTGCTTCGGCCTGTTCGAACAATTTTTTCTGCATCAGCAGTTTTGCGGCGCCGGCCAGAATCATGACAGGGCGTTTGTCGAATTCGCTTTTTGCTACGGCGCTGTAGATAAATTTCAGGGCTTCGGGCCTGTTGTCATCGTTCGCCAGCAGTTTTTCCCCCCAGATGAGCGAGAGATCGGGCATTTTGGCGCAATTGCTTTCGATGGTATTGCTCAGTTTGCGGCCCGCCTCGGTATTTGGGTCGGTGCGGGCGATGGCTTGCTCCATCTTAATTTTTAATTGTATTTCTTGATTCATGGATTATGGGAATAATATAAACTAGCTAAAAACACAAGATTTATTTTGTAAAAAACTAGGTTGCTAACCTTAGTTCAGTTCTTTTTGCTTTCCTTTTTTCGCGAACCGAATTTTCCTATCAAAAAGGCGCAAAAGCGCCCCTGATAAGGAAAATATGGCATAAAGGGCGGAAATTGGGAGTTTTTAATGTTTTCCTTGCACTTGTGAGGGAATTTCAGTATCACAGGCATCGAATTCAAATTAAGGAATAAGACCATGGCCGTACCAAAGAGAAAAACGAGCAAGTCCAAGCGCAACATGCGCCGTTCGCACCACGCGCTGACCGCTACCAACTGGGCCGAAGACGCCAAGTCTGGTGAGCCTGTTCGCCGTCACCATATCGACCTGAAATCCGGCACATACAAAGGCCGTCAGGTTCTCGAAGCCCGCGACTAATTGACAAAGAACATTCAAACTGCGAGTTTTGGTTGATCAATAACCGGAACTCGCAGTTTTTATTTTAGCCATTCCAATGCCTTACAATCAGACGATTGCCCTCGATGCCATGGGCGGAGATTTCGGCCCCGACGTCATCGTTGCGGGCGCGGCGCAGGCGTTGGAAAAGATCGAAGGCACCAAATTCATATTCTTCGGTGACGAGAAAAAGATCGCACCCGTTCTGACCAAACATTCTAAGCTCAAAGCCGTATCCAGCATCATTCACACTGAAAAGAAGATTTCGAGCAGTGACGGCATTTCCGCCGCCATACGCGCGAGCAAGGATTCGTCTATGCGCCTTGCTATCGAGGCCGTGAAGGACGGGCGGGCGCATAGCGTTGTATCCGCAGGCAATACGGGCGCGCTCATGGCGTTGTCCAAAATGATTTTGAAAACATTGCCGGGCATTGAACGTCCTGCGATCGCCAGTCTTATTCCCAACGCGAAAGGTTCCAGCGTGGTTTTGGACCTTGGTGCGAATCTTGAATGCGACGCGCAGGTATTGGTACAGTTCGCCTTGCTTGGCGCCGTATATGCGCGCGTGGTGCGCAATATTCAAACACCTACTGTCGGATTACTCAATGTCGGCACCGAAGAGATGAAAGGACATGAGGAAGTGCGCGAAGCGGCGCAGATTCTTTCCTCTGTTAAATTTCACGGGAAATATCATGGTTTCGTCGAAGGCACGGACATCACCAAAGGTACGGTGGATGTTGTGGTCACGGACGGTTTCTCCGGCAATATCGCGCTAAAGACCGCCGAAGGCGTGGGTAAACTCACATCCCAGTTCTTAAAAGATGCGTTTAAATCTTCTCCGCTTGCCATGCTAGGCTATCTGCTTGCCAGCGGTGCGATGAAAAAACTTAAATCCAAACTCGATCCTGCAAAATATAATGGCGGGATGTTTTTGGGGCTCGACGGCGTGGCGGTGAAAAGTCACGGCAGTTCCAACATAGACGGCACGGAGAATGCCATTCTCGTCGCCGCAGACCTCGTCCATAACGGATTCAACAAACGCGTCGCCGCAGAAATGACCGAAGTCATGGCGCAGGCGTGCTTCATCAAAGCGGAAAGCCCACCGGCAGCATGACCATCAAGTCCTTTATATCCGGCACGGGTTCCTACCTGCCTGAACGCGTCCTGACCAACAAAGAGTTGGAAAAGATGGTCGATACTACGGATGAGTGGATCGTCCAGCGCAGCGGCATTAAGGAGCGCCGAATCGCTGCAGCAGAAGAGACCACCACCGATATGGCGATCAGGGCCGCCAAACGCGCGATAGAATCCGCAGGTATTTCTGTGGAGCAAATCAACGGCGTGATCGTCGCGACCACGACAGCCGATTCAACTTTTCCATCTGTTGCCGTAAAAGTGCAATCCGCTCTCGGAATTCCGCCATGTCCCGCATTCGACGTGCAGGCCGTGTGCACCGGATTCGTTTATGCGTTTTCCACGGCCGATGCATTCATCAAAACGGGTCTTGCGTCCTGCGTTCTGGTGATTGGCTCGGAAAAAATGTCATCCATCATCGATTGGACCGACCGCGCGACCTGCGTTTTGTTCGCGGATGGGGCGGGCGCTGCGATTCTGGAAGCGCGCGACGCGGATGAAGAGGAAGGTCTTGAAGGGCAAGGTGTTCATTCGACACATATGTATGCGAACGGCGATCAGAAGGATTTGTTGTTCTGCAATCGCGGCGAGATGCTGAAGATGGAAGGCAAGGAAGTTTTCAAATATGCGGTGACCTATTTGGCGGATATCGTCGGTGAAGTGCTGGCGCATAACCGCATTCATCCCGACCAGATCGACTGGCTCGTACCGCACCAAGCCAATATACGCATCATAGAATCCACCGCCAAAAAACTCGGCACACCAATGGAAAAAGTCGTCGTTACGATCGACCGCCACGGCAACACATCCGCAGCATCCATTCCTTTGGCATTGGACGAAGCGGTACGCGATGGCAGAATCAAGCGCGGGCAGATGGTTTTGATCGAGGCCATGGGCGGCGGGCTCACATGGGGCGCTGCGCTTTTGCGATATTAGGAGAATATATGAAAAAATATATTCCTTTTATTGCTGGCGTTGCGGGAGCGATTTCCATTTATGCGACCATAAAAATAATGGCCCATGGGTTTCAGAAAATTTACGAGAATCACAATGGTTCTGGGGCTCTCTGCTTACAGGCTCTGTAATGATATCCATTGTAAGTATGGGGCTCGTTTTCTACGCCGGCCGATATTGTGGTAACCATGGCATACGCGGTTAACTTTATTAAAACCGCACAAAACCGCCATTTTTTCAGTTAACTTATTGCTTTCCTTGGGAAAAACCCTATTTTCCTTGTTGACCCTGTTATTTCAAAGGGTTACAATGGGGGTATACCAAATGAAAGGATTAAAGCGATGAGCGAACGCACGCTGACCAGAGCTGATCTAGCAGAATCCGTCTACGAACAGGTGGGCCTGTCCCGTAATGAATCTTCCGACCTCGTCGAACAAGTCTTAGATGAAGTCATGAACGCATTGATTTCTGGGGAAAACGTTAAGCTGTCCTCATTCGGTAGCTTTTCGATCCGCGAAAAAGGTGAAAGGATCGGCCGTAACCCCAAAACGGGAGTTGAAGTTCCGATTACGCCACGCCGCGTTCTGGTTTTCAGAGCATCTCATGTTCTCAAAGACAGGATCAGCAAAGGGGCGTAAGCCTTTTATAACCTGATCTTTTCTTAGAAGTGGTATCACCATGAGCAATTTGGCCGTTCAAAATAATTCTTTTGACGAAAATAGCTTCTCTCAAAAAGCGACACCGATCGCGCCCCAGCAACAGGGTGACCGCGGCGTAAAGAAGGCGCGAGGCGCTTTTCGCACGATTTCCGAAGTGGCCGACGAGCTGGACGTTCCGCAGCACGTGCTTCGTTTTTGGGAAACAAAATTCAACCAAGTGAAGCCTTTGAAACGTGGCGGCGGCAGACGGTATTACCGCCCTGAAGATGTTTCGCTTTTAAAACACATCCACAATTTGCTCTACACCGAAGGTTACACGATCAAGGGCGTACAAAAGCTTTTGAAAGGCCAAGGCAAGAACCAGATCGCCGCACAAGTGGCCGAGGCGGAAGAAGCCGAAGCACAAGCGCCGATCACACAAGCCAAAGAGCAGCCTGAAGCAGGACAAGCTTATCCGACGCAGAAAGTTTACAATCTTTCGGACCGTCAACGCGGCGCGCTGGAAGAAATGCTCGGTGAATTGAAAGCGCTTCGCGCACTCTTCCCGGAAGAACAAGTGGCTTAATCCCATACAAAATTAAAAAGCCCCCAAACGGGGGCTTTTTTTTGTTCTATTTTCCGTGGCGTTTGAGCCAGTCTTTCATCTGCGCGATTTCTTTTTCCTGCGCCCTGATTATGCGGGACCATGCCGCGCACGAAATCCACATCGGCATCGCCCGACGGTACCACTGACATCATACCTTCATGCATAGTTTCCATGGCAGGGGCATAAACATCCACCGCGCCGGAATGATCCATTTTGCCATGGTCATGGTCTTCGTGATTTATATGCGTATCTACAACAGCCCCATGGCCGCTATGCATATCCGTGTTGTTGCCGGCGATAGCGGGGGCGGAAATCATCAAAGCTGCACATAGAAGAGACAAAAATAATTTTATGAGGTCCTGCTTAAAAAAGTAATCAATCGCCGCTGAGCATGGCCAAGGCCGATTGGCGGTCACCGTGTTTCAGTTTCAAAAATAAGCTGCGGGCCTTTTTGATATCGCCTTCGGCGCCCGTTTCTGCGGCCTGTTTCAATGCGGCGGAGGTTTCGTTGCCGGCGCCCAGCAGGAAGTTTAGGCTTTTCGCCAGCTTGCCCATGGTTTTACGGTCTATCTTTGTGTCGTCCATGTTGGGGCCTTTCGGGTGGGGTTTCACCGATTATACAGGTCTTTTCAGCCATTTCCCATGCTGAATCCAAGGCCAATCGGGGGCAAATTAAGGTTTGATCTTTCGGCGGGAATGGGCTATTTCCTCCCCTTAGTCGGGGTGTGGCGCAGCCTGGTAGCGCACTTGCATGGGGTGCAAGGGGTCGCAAGTTCAAATCTTGTCACCCCGACCATTTTTTTTAAATTCCCCAAAAAATCCGGCACATCTTTGCTTCGTTGCTCGCGTCTTTGAATACTCATCGCGCCTAGCGCCCTGTGCAGATCAAAATACGTAAATCATTTTTCCAAAAAGCACCTGAAAAGGTGTTTTTTGCATTCGTACGGGCTTGCGTGAATCTTGCCGTTTTGTCATCCTTCCTTACGTTAGAGGTGTTTAACGTGAATTTGAAATACGATATCTTCGGCATTGTAAAAAATGCCGGTAAAATCAGCGTAGTTTTGATCGCGCTGTGGGGGGTTGTATTCGGTTACATTTTTTTTGGGCTTGATCTGGGGATTGCCGGAAAAGCGCAGGCTGTTATAGAACCCGCCGCGGGTTATGCCGCAGAGGCCATGCCGGATATAGTAGCCGAACCGGTTGAGGAAGAATCTTTCCAATATCGCGCCACGCGGATAAAACCCTACACAAAGCTTTAATTTCTCCCAGAAAACACCGTAATTTCCGTGCCTTGATATGGCGGCGCGCGGGTTTATACCCTAATATCACCCCATGATCCTCACCGAAGTCCTCATTATTTTCGTCCTTCTTCTTATCAACGCGTATTTCGCGTTGTCGGAAATTGCAATCGTGTCCGCGAGTAAGCCCATGCTCAAACATATGTCCAAGCAGGGCGACAAGCGCGCGGATTGCGCACTGGATCTGGCCGAAAACCCCGGGCGTTTCCTTTCTACCGTGCAGGTAGGTATTACCTCGGTTGGAATCTTTGCAGGGGTTTACGGCGGAGCGACGATCGCGGAAAAGCTCGCACCCCGTTTCGATGCCTATGATTTTATCAGTCCCCACGGCGAAACCGTTTCTCTTGTCATTATAGTTACGTGCATCACATACTTCTCCGTCGTCATCGGCGAACTAATCCCCAAGCGTTTCGCGCTGGGCCATCCTGAAAAAATAGCGGTCAAAGTTGCAAGGCCGATGAAGTTTGTGGCGTGGATGACGCATCCCATCGTTCTCCTGCTCGAAATATCCGCCAACGTCATCATGAAGGTTCTGGGCATTTTGGCCGTTGTTGACGATAAGGTCAGTGACGAGGAATTCCGTGCCATATTGAGCGAGGGCGCCGAAACGGGTGTGATCGAAAAATCCGAACATGAAATGCTTCAGCGCGTCATCCGCCTCGATGATCGGGATGTAAAATCCATTATGACGCATAGAACGGAAACCGTTTTTATAGACATCAACGACACGATGGAAGGCATTCGCCGCAAGGTGCACGAGACGGGGCATTCTCGTTATCCCGTGATTGACGGCAATCCCGACGAACTTAAGGGCATCGTGCAATCCAAGGATCTTTTGGATTCCGCGTTAAACCACGGCGAATTGGATATCATGAAGCATGTCCGCGACATGATGATCCTGCCCGAAAGTGCATCGTGCCTTCAGGCATTGGAGAGTTTCAAAAAACACCATGTTAATCTGATCGTCGTTGTTGATGAATACGGCAGCACCCAAGGCATCGTGACATCTTCGGATATTTTGGAAGCCATCATAGGTGTCATTCCTTCGAACTACGACAAGGACGACCAGCTTAAAATCACGCAGCGCGCGGATGGGTCTTGGCTGGTTGACGGGCGTACGCCTATCGAAGAGATACATATCAGCATTGGTCTGCATCAAATCAGCGCGGACGAAGATTTCGACACGATCGCAGGGTTCATCCTTGAGCATTTGCGAAAGTCCCCTAAAGTAGGTGCGCATTTTGAAGAGTTTGGCTATAGTTTCGAAATTGTTGATATGGACGGGCACCGCATCGACAAGGTGATGATCACACAGTTGCCCGAGCCTCTCGAAGAATAATTTTTCTTCTACCCCGGTATTAGAATAGGCTTTTACGAAGGTGTTGCGGACAATTTTACCGTCGAACAGCGCGCTCTATTGCACGGAAAAATTCGTATTCTTGATATCGAGGAATGGGACGGAGGTGGATTTCACATTCTTGCTCAATTTCAGATTATGAATAGTGTAAGCGCAGCGATAGAGGTGAATGTCGACAGCGAAAATGAAGCCTGTGTAGCCCTTGATGTTGTTCAGCGTGTTATTGACGTGATCGGTGGCACAGACAGGTAAATACAAACGCCCTGCAATAGGCGCGATCATTAGGAACGCCGCAAAACCGAGGGCGATGGTGGCTCCACAGATGCTTATGATGTGTGCGTGCCGCCCCTTTAGAGCCGTGATGGCCGATCCTGTGAGGTATGCCATGTAATGAGGGACTGGCGACTTTCATAGATAAACCAACGGGTTAGGGCGGAAAAGGTTAGTATTATATATAGGTATTATAATACCGTATCTCTAAACACCTGTTTTTCATTGACGTTTGGGGTGCAATCCCGCATAAAACGGCCAAGTTTAAACCATAAGGAATAACCACATGACATACTCTGCAAAAGCGGCAGATATTCAAAAGGACTGGACGATCATCGACGCCGAAGGCGTTGTTCTGGGTCGCCTGGCTTCGATTATCGCCCTGCGTCTGCGCGGCAAGCACAAGCCGACATACACACAACATATGGATGACGGCGATTACGTCATCGTCATCAATGCCGACAAAATCCGTCTGACGGGCAACAAAGCCCAAGCCGACATCTTCTATTGGCACACGGGTTACCCCGGCGGTATCAAAGGCAAATCCAAAGGCGAAATCCTTTCGGGAAAATTCCCCGAGCGTGTCGTGGAAAAAGCTGTTGAACGCATGATACCCGAAGGCCCCCTCGGCCGTCAGCAAATGAAAAACCTCAAAGTCTATGCAGGCAAAGACCATCCGCACGCGGCGCAAACGCCGAAAGTTCTGGATGTTGCAGGCATGAACGCTAAGAACAAGAGAGACTAATCACCATGGCGAAAAAAGAAGAAGCAGTAAAAGATTTGGCTGATCTCGGCACGGCGCAAGCCGCAACTGAAGCCAAAGCCCGCGAAACCAAAGTGGACACGCTTGGCCGTGCCTACGGTACGGGTCGTCGTAAAGAGTCCACCGCACGCGTTTGGTTGAAACGCGGTAAAGGCAAAATCGTTGTTAATGGTAAGCCACAGGAACAATATTTTGGCCGTCAAACCCATCTTTTGGTTTTGAACCAACCGTTCCTGATTGTGAACCGCGTCGGTGAATTCGATGTTATCTGCACGGTTGCAGGTGGCGGTTTGTCCGGTCAGGCCGGTGCTATCCGTCACGGTATCTCCCGCGCGCTCGACAATTTCGAACCCGCTTTGCACGGCTCGCTGAAAAAGGCAGGCTTCCTGACCCGCGATGCACGTCAGGTCGAGCGTAAGAAAGTCGGCAAGCACAAGGCACGTCGCTCTAAACAATGGGCGAAGCGTTAATCGTCTTCATATATCTTTCAAAACCAGCCCTTGTGGGCTGGTTTTTTTATGCGCTAAGATCAGCTATGAGCGGAATTATTCTCCCCTATAAAGGCATTTTGCCGAAAATCCATTCCAGCGTGTTCGTCGCGCCCAATGCTTGCATCGCTGGAGATGTGGAGATCGGCGAGGATTCCAATATCTGGTTCGGCGTGCATATGCGTGGCGACGTCCACGAAATCCGAATCGGTAAGCGCACGAACATTCAAGACGGCAGTATTTTGCACGTCACGCGCAAGGTTTCGGGATGTTATATTGGCGATGGCGTGACGGTGGGGCACAACGCGATCATTCATGCGTGTACGCTAGAGAGTAATTCATTCATTGGCATGGGCGCTATTGTCCTTGATGAAGCCGTGGTCGAAGGCGGCGCGATGGTTGCGGCGGGCGCGGTGGTGACGCCGAAAAAACGGGTGCCCAAAGGCGAGCTCTGGGCAGGTAATCCCGCCTGTAAAATGCGGGACCTGACACAGGCAGATATGGATTTCTTCCCCGTATCTGCCGACAACTACGTAAAGTTGTCCAAGGAATACATGGTGTTATAGGGCGCTTATTGGCACGGAACTTTGACCGTGCTATTCCAGTTATTATTCCAAACCACTGAGGCTTGTATGCTCGAACAGATTTTCAATTCCCCCGATGTTGCCAAAGCAGGACTTATGGTGTCCGGCCCGATTATTTTGGCAGGCGTGACTGGTGTAGTAAAAGCTGTGAGTTCCTTTGACAAGCATAAAGGATTTGGCAAAGCTGGTCCTATTGTCGGCGGCGCTATCAGTCTCGTAGTTGCTGCCGGCGGCGGATTTGTCGCATGGGAAGCATGGCCGCGTGCGGATGGCTCGGGCGATCCTTCCGCGAATGTCCCCATTGCGGACACATACAATCCTTCGCAGCCGTAATTATTTTTTCAGGACGTAACTTCCAGGCGCTTGTTCGAGCGCGTTGTTGATTTCGCGCGGGGATGTTTTACCGCCCGTGTATTCTTCCACCCATTTTTGCCAGTCGGTCCACCAGCTGCCTTTGGTTTCGGCGGCGTGTTCGAGCCATTTTTCGGGCGAGGGAGTGTTTTCCGAAGACGACCAATAGCAATATTTAGCGGACGACGGATGGTTGATGATGCCCGCGACGTGACCCGATGAGGAGAGCGTGAATTTTTTCGGACCAGTAAAAGCGGAGTATCCCGAATAGGTCGCTTTCCACGGCGCGATGTGGTCTTCGCGGGTGGAGAGGAAGTAAGCTGGCGTGTCTATATCGCGCACGTCGATCTTTACTCCGTCGATTTCGAGGCCTTCGGGTTTGATCAGTTTGTTTTCAAGGTACATATTACGCAAATAGAACGAGTGCATGGCGCAGGGCATGTTGGTAGAATCTTCGTTCCAGTATAAAATATCGAACGGGAAGGGCTCCTTGCCCATCAGGTAGTTGTTGATGACAAAAGACCAGATCATGTCATTCGCGCGCAGAAGCGCGAAGGTTTTTTGCAAATAATCGCCTGAAAGAACCCCGTGCTCTTCCATGGTTTTTTCCATGGCTTCGATTTGTTTTTTATCGGTAAAAAGCTTTAATTCTCCCGCTTTTTCAAAATCTATAAGCGTGGTGAGCATGGTGATAGATTTCACCGTGTCTTCTATGCTTTTTTCCTTCAACCAAGCGAGGGTAATGGCCAGCAAGGTGCCGCCTATGCAATAGGCCATGACGTTGACAGATTTTTCGCTCGTGATTTTTTTTATTTGTTCGAGCGAATCCAGTACGCCTTCGTGCATGTAATCTGAGAAATTCTTTTTCGCGTGTTTTTGTTCGGGATTTATCCACGAGACCATGAACACGGTGTGGCCTTGATCGACGAGCCATTTGACCAGAGAGTTTTCGGGGCGCAGATCGAGGATGTAATATTTGTTGATCCAAGGCGCGACGACGAGCAGAGGCGTTTTGTTGACTTTATCCGTCGTCGGTTCGTATTGGATAAGTTGCATCAGATCGTTTTGATAGACGACACCGCCTTTGGTGACGGCAATATTTTTACCGGGGCGGAAGACATTGTAATCCGTTGTGCTGATTTTCAGTTCTCCATGCCCGCGCTCCATATCTTCGAGCAAATTTTCAAGGCCGTTTACGAGGTTTTCGCCGCCAGTGCGAATGGTTTCGCGCAAGACATCGGGATTGGTCAGCACGAAATTGGTCGGCGCCATCGCGTCCGCAAACTGGCGCGTGTAGAAATCGATCTGCTCCGTCATTTCGGGGCTGAGCCCTTCAGTCGAGCGGACGACTTGGTGCATCCAGCCAGATGTCATCAGATAGGATTGCTTGATAAAATCGAACAAGATGTTTTCATTCCACTCTTCGGAACGGAAGCGGCGGTCGCCGGGTTCGGGTTTGTACAAATCTTCGGCCTTTTCGCCGTTCAATTTCTGGAACGTATTTTGCCAAAGACCCGCCCATTGATTCCAATAGTCGATCTGCAATTCCACCACGCGGCGCGGATTGGACATCAGCACGGCCATGAAGGACGTGAAGCGTTCCTGCAGATTGATCATGGGGTCGAGCGCCTGCAAGGTCACGTCTTTGCCGCGGCGTTCCATATACTCCTGCAAAAGCGGTATGGCGCGTTCCATCGCATCCGACAATGCATGCCCCAGTACGACAGGGTCTATCGCCTGTTTGGGTTCTTTGTTCGAGTTGGCGGAATCATTGCTTTTCCGAGGCATTGCAGTGGCCATGGGTTTCCAGTTTACGGTTATTTCGGGAGCGGGTCAGAAAACGTAGATTATTAATGCCCCACAAAATGGGAAAAATCAATAATTTCAATAAACTTTGGGATTTTCTTGGGGAATTTCCTGTCCCGGCTTCTTGCACCGCCACGCGTTTTCGGACAGGATGAGCCAAATTCCCGCCTTTGGAGGTTGTTGCCGTGCGTTTGATGTCGAAGTTCTTATTGGTTTTTTCCGCCGTGCTGTTTTTGGGTGCTTGTGACACCGTGAAGGGTTGGACGAAAGGACCTGGGGCGGCCGATGAGGAAATCAAGGTGAGCAACGCTGCCATGGAAGAGCGTTTGGATTCCGCCCCCGGCGTAAAACCCATTCCGCAATTACACGTTCCCGACAACCGCGATCTGAAATTGATGACGAGCAAACTCTCCGGCGGCTCGGTTGAGATTTACGATCTCGATGGCGAACCCGCCGTGATGGATTCCGGTATCCCGCCAGCCATGCCAGAATATAACGGTATTCCGCTCGCAACCGATTCACGCGTGACGGTATATCCCGTTGACGGTTATACGCCCCCCGCAGGTGGTTCATGGCCAAATTCGTTTCTGCCTGTAGGCCATACGCCGAGTGCGGTGATGACGCCGCCCCCGGTTTCTTTTGGCGGCGATCGACGCATGGCAATCGAGGGCGGAAAACTCTCCTCGCGCATCGGTCCTACGGTTTCCAATATTTACTTTCCGTACGGCTCCTCCCACGTGGATGATGACGCCGCTCTTGCTCAAGTGGCGCAGACCGCGAAATTCGCGCCTGTGGACCGCGTGACCGTGGAAGGCCATGCATCCGTTCCAACGCAAACGGATGATCCTGTCAAAGCGAAAATCCTCAACCTAAAAGAATCTGTCAAACGCGCCGCCGCCGTTTCCGAAGGTTTGATTGAAAAAGGCGTTCCTGCCGAAAAAATTAAAACCGTGGGATGGGGCGATACCAAACAAACGTACGGCGGTGAAGCAGAGCAACGACGCGTTGACGTATTCACCGGCGCAGGACCTTAATCATCCATGACTAGTCCACTTCGCATAGGAATCGCGGGCCTCGGCACAGTGGGTACTGGGGTCGTCCGTATCCTGCAGACGCATGGCGATGATATTGCAAGCCGCGCGGGGCGGCCGATCATCATTACGGCCATCAATGCTAAAGATAAAAAGAAAAAGCGCGCCGTCGATGTTTCCAAATACAAATGGGTTGATAATCCGTTGGCGATTGCGGATGCCAAAGATGTCGATGTCGTCGTTGAATTGATCGGCGGGGAAGACGGTACAGCCAAGGAATTGCTGGAACGCGCGCTAAAAAACAAAAAACATACTGTGACAGCGAACAAGGCTTTGCTGGCGCGTCATGGATTGGCGCTCGCCAAGCTCGCCGAAGATAATAACGTGTCTTTGAATTTTGAAGCGTCCGTCGCGGGCGGCATTCCGATTATCAAGGCACTGCGTGAAGGGTTCGCTGGCAACAAAATCGAAGCGTTGTTCGGAATATTGAACGGCACTTGCAACTACATCCTTACCGAAATGCGGACCTCCGGCCGTGATTTCGTCGCGGTCTTGAAAGAAGCGCAAAAAAAAGGTTATGCGGAGGCTGATCCGTCGTTCGATGTCGATGGGATTGACGCCGCGCATAAGCTCACGATTTTGTCCGCACTTGCTTTTGGCGTAAAACCCGATTTCGACGCGATAGATATCACCGGCATTCGCCGTATCACTGCCAAAGACATCGCTTTCGCGGGTGAGCTTGGCTACCGCATCAAATTGCTGGGCATCGCGCGCCGTATCGCCGGTAAAATCGCGCAGAGCCTTGAGCCTTGTCTGGTGCCGATAGATTCTGCGTTAGGGTCTGTCGAAGGCGTGTTCAACGCCGTGTTTGTCGAGGGCGATTTCATTGACCGTGCGATGTTAAAGGGTCGGGGTGCGGGACAGGGGCCCACCGCATCAGCCGTGATGGCGGATCTTGTCGACCTTGCGCGCGGATATCATCTGCCTGCGTTCGGTTTGCCTTCGCGTGAACTTGCCAACACCAAATGGGCGGGCACGGAAGATATCATCAGTAGCCATTACATCCATTTGATCGTGTCCGACCAGCCTGGTGTGATCGCCGATGTGTCTGCCATCTTGCGGGATTTCGGGATTTCCATCGAAACCATGATCCAGCGTGGGCGGGATCCAAGCCACCCCGTTTCAGTTGTCATAACTACACATGAATGTTCCCTTAAGGATATCCGCGGGGCTAAAGCCAAAATCGCCGCGCTTTCCACCATAGCGGAGCCACCGACAGTTTTAAGGATTGAGACGTTCTGAGGATTTGACGTATCCTCGAACTACACCGATTCCAGTCAGGACCATAGCCATGTCATTAGAGAATAAGGCACGAGTCTACACACCATCCCCCGAAGAGTTTTCGATGGACCGCAATCTTGCACTTGAAGCTGTGCGCGTGACCGAATGCGCGGCCTTGGCGGCATCCAAAACCGTGGGGCGGGGCGATGAGAAAGCGGCGGATGCCGCGGCCGTCGACGCGATGCGCGAGGCGCTCAACACTTTATCCATGCAAGGCACCGTCGTGATCGGCGAAGGCGAGCGCGACGAAGCGCCGATGCTCTATATCGGCGAAACCGTCGGTAACGGCACGGGGCCTGTTCTCGATATCGCGCTAGATCCGTTGGAAGGAACGACCATCACGGCGAAGGGCGGGCAGAACGCGCTCGCGGTTCTCGCCATGACCGACCACGGCGGTTTTTTGAACGCGCCCGACACCTATATGCGCAAGATAGGCGTGGGGCTCGGCATAAATGAAAACATGCTGGACATTGATGCCCCCGTTGCGGATATTTTGAAAAAAATCGCCCAAGAGAAACAGGGCCGCGTGGAAGATTTGATGGTGTGTATTCTCGACCGCCCGCGCCACGAGCAATTGATCACCGATGTTCGCAAAGCGGGAGCACGTATATCATTGATACAGGACGGTGATGTTTCCGCCGTGATCGCGACATGCGACCCCGAAAGCGGATTGGACTTATATATAGGCACAGGCGGCGCGCCGGAGGGCGTTCTGGCGGCGGCGGCATTGCAATGCCTAGGCGGTAAAATGCTCGGCCAACTTGTCTTTCGCAATGACGGCGAAAAGAAACGCGCCGAAGCGGTGGGCATTACCGATTTCAAACGCGTATACACAACGGACGATCTGGCCAAGCCTGGCAATGTTATGTTTGCCGCTACAGGCGTAACGGACGGCGCGATGCTCCCCGGTGTGCGCCGTTATGCGGGCGGTGCAAAAACCCATTCCATCGTGATGCGTTCCAAATCCGGCACAATACGCCGCATTGAATCCACGCATAATTTTGATCGCAAAGGCGAAAGATGAGTTTGTCTGCACAATTACAAAGCTCTACATTTTTGGATGTGAAGCAGTCTTTCAAAGATTCACGGTGGGTGTTTCCCGCGGTGGAGCAAGATGTCGTGGCGCGGATTTCGCAGTTGCATGGATTACCCGATTTTATCTCGCGGATGCTCCATGTACGGGGCGTTGGCCCTGATGATGTAGAATCTTTTTTGTATCCGACGCTCCGTGCGCATTTTCCCGATCCATTTTCCATGGCGGGGATGCGTTCTTTTGCCGAATTTGCGGCGCAGGCGATTATCGAACATAAAACGATCGGCATCCTTGCTGATTTCGACGTGGACGGCGCGACATCTGCTGCCATCCTGACGCGTTTTTTGCGGTACTGCGAAATGGAACCGCCCGTTTATATCCCCGACCGTTTGCAGCAAGGATACGGCCCGAACATCACGGCGCTGGATGCTTTAAAAGCCGCAGGCGCTGAGTGTGTTTTTATGCTGGATTGCGGGACCACCGCGCACGGTATTGTCGCGGCGGGTAGGGGGCTTGATCTCGATGTTGTTATTTTCGATCACCATGAAACCGAAGACACACTGCCCGATGCCAATCATGTCATCAACCCCAAACGCCGCGACGATACATCCGGACTTGGTATGCTGGCCGCTTGCGGCGTGACGTTTTTGTCGTGCGTGGCCATCAACAATGTTTTGAAGCGCGAGAAATTTTTTGAAAAGCGCGGCATTCCTGAACCGCAGATGAAAAACTGGATTGACCTCGTAGCGCTCGGCACTGTTTGCGATATGGTTCCCATGACAGGGCCGAATCGGTTGTTCACGCGCGCGGGATTTTACCAGATGGCGCAGAGGACCAACCCCGGGATCCGTGCTTTGTGTGAAGTTGCGAACCTTGAGGGCGCCCCGAAATTTTCCGATGCGGGATTTACGCTGGGTCCACGCATCAATGCGGGATCGCGCGTCCATAAATCAGACCTAGGTGCGCGGTTGCTTTCGACGGATGATTTGGATGAAGCGCGTTCGATCGCGTTTGTGCTCGATGATTGCAACGAGCAGCGCAAGAAAATTCAATCGCAGATGATGAAAGAAGCCATCGAGCGCGTAGAAAAAGAAGGGCTCGATCAAGGCCAAGTTATTATCGTTTCCGACACAGATTGGCATCCGGGCCTTAGCGGTCTTGTCGCCGGCCGTTTGAAAGAGCGGTTCGGCAAGCCCGCCATTGTTGTCACCTACGCGGAAAATCCCGAAGGCGTTCTTGAAGGACGCGGATCGGGGCGTTCCATCACCGGTGTGAATCTCGCGCAGAGTTTTATCGAAGCGCGCAATCTTGATCTTCTCGTCAGAGGCGGCGGACATGCCATGGCGGGCGGATTTACCGTGATACCCGATCGTTTGCCCGCGCTACGCGATTTTCTCAACGAGCATATTTCCAAGCAGATGGAGAATATGGACCTCACGATGGAAACGGTCATCGATGGCATCGCAACCATTAGGGGCGCGGAGTCACAATTCGTGCGTTTGGTTACGGATCATATCGGTCCGTTCGGCCCACAAAACACCGAACCTGTTTTCGCGCTCGCCAATGTGCGCGTGCAAATGGCCGATGTTTTGAAGGACAAACATATAAGAGTGCAGGTCAGCGATTGGGAAGGCGGCCCCCGCATGAAGGCGATGCTGTTTTACGGGGTGGGAACGCCGCTGGGCGAGGCGCTTTTGAAGGGTGTCCAAAAGAGCTTCCATCTGGCCGGTCAGTTCCAGATAAACAGCTGGCAAGGCCGTGAATCGGTGGAATTTTTGCTTTCCGACGGGGCTTTTGCCGCCAGCTAATTTCCTTTTATTTCAATAGCTTGTCACTTAATTTCTTGACATATCATACTTATTTTGTCATAAGATTTATGTCCCAGCGAAAGGCAAGTGGCATGACGTTTCTTATAGAACGCAAATATCCGGGCGCGAATATCAACAGCGGCCAGGACGATCCTGATTTCAAAACCGCCATACCGTTCTTGCTCTGCGCATACAATATGCGTCCCGAACTTGTGCGAAATTTCTTTGAAAAGCCTTCCGCCGAAGCCGTTGCAGAAGCAAGAAAAGTTTTTACCGATATTACCGATGAAATTGCGACGGGGTTTCTTGCGAAATGGCCGGAAAAATTCATCATGAGCGATACGTTGAAAACGGTGTTGCCTACTGAAGTTTTCAAATATTCGGAAAAAAATGCAAATGTGCAAGATTCAATAAAGACTAATATCGTATTGGTTCAGCATGGGGCAGACCCCACGATACTGATGGTGGATCCGCGCCTGTCGTTTCAGGAACAAGCGGAATATCTAAAGGCCGGTTTGCCCGCGAATGCGAATATGGAAGGTTATTCAGGGTTTCATGCAGCGTTCATCGGTAACTGGGAATATTTTACAAAGAAAATAAAAGCATTGTTAGAGCATGGCGGTGATCCCAACCACGTGTGTGTTCAAAAAGGCATGGAAGTCGGGACGTTTTTGCATGTTGTCATCGCGAACGAAGAAACCAAATGCTTTAGTGAAGGGCTTGCACTTGTAAAAGACAAGTTCGATGCCTCATTGGTTGACGGCGAGAACAAAACCATTCTGGTGACTGCAGCGAAGGTGCATCAGGAAGGCATGGTAATCGATATTGCAAAGACCTTCGGTACGAAGGCCATGCTCAATCACCGCGATGAGTCCGGACGCACCGCTCTGCATTACTGTTATGCCTATGGCATGAAAAACGCTGCAAAGGAGCTCAAAAAAGCCGGCGCGCGTGATGACATTCCGGACAACGATGGTTTAACGGCACGCGACTATCTCGACAAACTTACAAAAGGCGATGTCGAAAATATGTTGCGTTCCATTGAGGTTCATCCAGATCGGGATTTTAAAGCAGTGCGTAACAGCATTACCGATGGAATGTTCACGCCGGTCCATGTTTTTGGCAAGCAGGTTCTCTCTACACAGGAAAATTTGCATCGAAATGCCAATATCCTTATTGCCGATTATAATCTGCAAGGAAAAAACTCCATGCTGTTCAAGCATTGCTTCGACCGGTTTATGAAAGACCGCAGTTCGCGGCTGGTCTGCGCGCCGCACGAAGCGCCGGAAGCTTCGGTCGCGCGGGAATGTCAAACTGCGGTCAGGAAATGGAACGGGGAGCTTTCGATCATGGGCGGTATATCGCTCATCGACGGCATCGGCTTTATGCGTGACGAAATGCGCAAAGACCCGTCGCTTTACGCGCAACCGGACAATGCGCCTGTGGCACCCTCTTGGGGTCCGAAATTCTCCTAAATTTTGTTTTATTATAACAAAGGGCCGATTTCCTTTATTATTTGCGTTTGCCAGGCCATGAGCATGAGGGCAGAATAACAACCGCATGACATTATTCGAGAAAATCTGGCACAGGGAAACGGTTTCGTCCTTAAGCATCATGAGCATCAGGGTCGGTATGCTGGTGGCTAAATTCTTGCTGACCATCTTCATCGCCCGCTTCATGGGGTTGGAAGAAGTAGGTATCTACGGCCTTATTGTGGCGGCTAGTGGCACGCTGCAATTTGTCCTGCGTCTGGGTGTGTTCAATTTTATGGCACGCGATGCTGTCCACCAGACCAAAGCCGAATTGACCGGCCATCTGCGCCATTACGGCACAGGTATTCTTTGCCTTTATATCCTGTTGGTTCCCGTGGCCTATACACTGGGTTACAGCTTCGATCATACGGAGCTTGCGATGCTCGCGCTCGCGGTGTTCGTGACCGAACATTTTTCGTTCGATACGTTTATTCTTGTCAATAATCTGCACAAACCGAAACTCGCCAATATTCTTTTGTCGATACAAGGCGCGAGTTGGATTTATCTGTATATCGCTTTAGCGTTTTTCTTCCCTGAATTGCGTACACTGGAAAATGTGTTGTTGTTCTGGAGTATCGGAGGCGCTGTAACGATTGCGTTCGCGCTGTTCCTCACCCGTTCATGGCCGTGGGCGGAAGCGTTTGCCAAGCCTGTGAATTGGGTTTGGTATAAAGATACGATCAAAAACGCCCGTCACATATATGTTGCAGATGTTGTAGGCGTAATTGCACTTAATATGGATCGCTATTTGATCACCATTTTCCTCAGTCTGAAATTGACGGGGGTTTATATTCTTTTTGCGCAAGTTGAGAGCGCCATAATAAATTTGGTGACATCAGGTGTGGTGCAGGTATATGCACCAAAATTGATCGAAGCGTTTAAGGAAAATAATATGTCAAAGTTTAAGGCTATTTTCAAAAATTGCGGTGCGCGCGCATTGGCCAGTACGGCGGGGCTTGCTTTGGTATCGGCGGTGGTCTTGCCATTCCTGGTCGGATTCACTGATAAGCCCGAGGCCACACATTATCTGCCTGTCTTTTGGCTTATGATGGTGGCCCTTTTGGTAAAAATGTCCGCTCAACTGGTCCGCAGTGCCTTTTACCCCCTGCGGATGGATAAAGAGGGTTTGTTAATAGGAATAAAAACGATGTTTCTGACAGGGGTATCTCTCACATTGTGCCTCAATTTTTTTGGAATTTATGGCATCATTATTTCAACTTTGATGGTTTCTATTATAATGATTTTCATTATACGCAGGACTTTGAGCAACAACGGATATTTTTTGGTGCCTTAACAAACATGATTCCGAAATTTTTACACCAGACTTCGAAAGGCATGACGTGGGAAGAGCGTGTTCTTACCCAAAAAGCCCGCTCTCTCATGCCCGAATGGCAATACAAGATGTGGAGCGATGACGACAACGAAGCGTTGCTCAAATCCGTATTTCCTCAATATTTTAATGAATATCTACAAATGACGATCATTGCGCGTACCGATGTCGCGCGCTGTTTGTATTTGTATGTTCATGGCGGCGTTTATTTCGATACGGATTTTCGTTTTTTCAAATCGCTCGATGATAATTTTCGTGTAAACACCTGCGTGCTGGGTATTGAAACGCCTGAATTCTACGATCAAGACATGAATATGGGTGAGCAAGCCGAGTATAAAATCGGCAACGCATTTATGGGCTCTGTGCCTAAATTTGAATTGTGGACACGATTTTTGGAAGACACGTTCTGCAGATACAAGGAAGGCGAGCGCAGGGTTTTGTATCTGGCAGGTCCACACGCGCTTAGCGTATTTTTGTCCGCGAATAAAGATCTTGAAAAAAAGGTTACGATCGTTCCCGGCGAAATGTTTTATCCTGATTTCCGTTTGGGCAAGATTACGGGCGTGCGTGGCCCCGAAACCGTGGGCGTGCATTTGTGTTGGGGCAGTTGGCGCAATAAGCCCCTGATGCAGCAGATACGCAACCGCGGTAGAAGACTTATATCTGCGGCTTTGTGCTTTCAAGGCACTATCTAATTTTGTTATATTGTAACAAAATACTTGCCTTTGCGGCTCGGCGGCCCTAAAACCGTCTTCATGAATGAAAAAGTCAGAAAAGGCATGATGTGGGCCGTGGTGCTTTCTGAAAGCAGCCATGTGTTCTGTTGCGTATTTCCGACGATTTTCAGCCTTATTGGCCTTTTGGCGGGTGCGGGGATGATTGTCATGCCGGCCTTTCTTATTCACTCGCATGAAGTCATGCATCATTGGGAATTGCCTATGATCGCCGTGTCAGGGGCTATTCTGGGGCTTGGCTGGTTGACGGTTTGGTATTCGGGCCGGATAGATTGCCATTCCACAGGGTGCCATCATGGCGCCTGCGCCCCCAAAAAGAGCAGGGCGCATATCATCTTGTACATCGCCACGATTTTGTTTTGTATCAATGTCTTCGTCTATGCCGTGATCCATAAATCTAGTTGGTTCGCCAAGCGTGTGGCTGAACATAGCGAACAGGGCGTGTCCCATAGCGAATAAGTCTTTCCCTAATGTCATCAATAGCTTGCGGAAATAGCAGAAAATCTGCTAAACACGCCTCAAGTTAGGACTAATTCGTATGAAATTTGAAGATCTGGGCCTGAGCCCGGAAACGCTGCGGGCGGTAACCGAAAAAGGGTATGAAACGCCCACCCCCATTCAGGAAAAAGCCATTCCCGTCATCATGATGGCGCGGGATGTGGTGGGACTTGCCCAGACGGGCACAGGCAAGACAGCGGGATTCACACTCCCTATGATCGACGCTTTGAGCGGTGGCCGCGCGCGTATGCGCATGCCGCGTTCGTTGGTTCTGGAGCCGACACGTGAACTCGCGGCGCAGGTTGCAGAGAATTTCAAAACCTATGGCAAGTATCACAAACTTTCGATGGCGTTGCTCGTAGGCGGTGAAAGTATGGGCGATCAGACGAAGTTGCTCGACAAGGGCGTGGATGTTTTGATTGCGACGCCGGGACGCCTATTGGATTTGTTCGGGCGCGGCGCGATTTTGCTTAGCGATATCCGTATTCTCGTGATCGACGAAGCCGATCGCATGATGGATATGGGTTTCATTCCAGACATTGAAAAAATCGTTTCTCTTATTCCTCCGCAAAGACAAACGCTGCTTTTTTCCGCGACTATGCCGCCAGAGATCAAACGCCTTGCAGATAAATTTTTGACCAACCCGAAAGAGATTTCGGTGTCCGCACCCGCGACGACAGCGACGAACGTGGAACAATTCCTCGTGCATACGCACCCCAAAGACAAAAAGCGGATTTTGGGCCAGATCATGAAAAGCGAAGCGCCCAAGAACGCGTTCGTGTTCTTGAATCGCAAGCGCGATATCGGCGATGTGGCGACTTTCCTGAAAAAACAGGGTTATGCCGCTGCGCCGTTGCATGGAGACATGGTTCAGACGGCTAGAACCAAGACTTTGCAGGAATTCCGTGACGGAGCCGTTAAGTTTCTGGTTTGCAGCGACGTGGCCGCCCGAGGTCTTGATATTTCCGCTGTGTCCCATGTTTTCAATTATGACGTGCCGATGAGCCCCGATGATTATGTGCATCGTATCGGCCGTACGGGCCGTGCGGGTATGAGCGGACGCGCATGGATGCTTGCTACATCGATGGATGAGAAATATCTCACAAATATTGAAAGACTCATCAAAAAACAGATTCCTGTATTCAATATGCCCAAGGAAGAAGGACGTTCTGACGAAGGTAAAGAAGGCCGCGAGCCTCGCCACGAACGCGCACCGCGGGAAGAACGTGCTCCCCGCGTAGCTCGCCCGCCCCGGGAAGAGCGTGCGCCGCGCGAACCCAGAGAGTTCAGAGAGCCTAGAAGTGAACCGAGTCGTTTCCAGAAGCCGCAAAGCCTTGCGCCCGTAAAAGCGCCCGTTAGTGCCGATTCCGATGATGATAACGGACCCGGTTTCGGCGACGATATTCCATCGTTTTTCAAATAGTTATATTCGCCTTTCTGCATTGACTTTTTCGCCCGTTCCTAAAGAATTGTAGGGTCGCGTCGGTTTCCTTATCCCGACCCCTTTCTGTTGCGGAGAGTTTCCTATTCTAAAAAAACATCGTCTTGCATTGTTGGCTTTTACATTCCTCGGCGCGATTGCGTCGGGCTCAGCGTATGCCGCAATAAACGAAAACGATGCGTTTTTTGGGAGCGCCGGTAATGAGGAAGAACAACAACCCGTAGACCTAGAAGCCGACAATCTTATTCACGACGAAGGCACGCAGATAGTAACCGCGGCGGGGAATGTGGAGTTGGTGCAATCGGGCCGTATTTTGAAGGCAGACACCGTTGCTTATAATTTACAAACTGACCAGGTGCGCGCGACGGGCAATGTGATTTTGAGCGAGCGCGACGGCACGACGTATTTCGCAGACGATGTAGAACTTACCGACGATATGAAGGACGGTTTCGTCAAGGGTTTGAAAATCCTGCTGGCGGATGGATCCCGTTTTACGGCGGAAGAGGGCACGCGCACGGGCGGAACGTTGCTGGTATTAAAAGATGCAACCTATACGCCGTGCGAGCCTTGCAAAGAAGATCCTTCGCGTCCGCCGCTCTGGCAGATGCGCGCAGATAAGGTTACGCACGACGAAGCAAAAAAACGCATTTCTTATCGCGATGCGTGGTTTGAATTCGCGGGTGTGCCACTGGCCTATACGCCTTACTTCTCACACCCCGATGGATCCGAAAAACAAAAGAGCGGCTTTTTAACACCTAGCGTCGGATTTGATTCCGATCTCGGTGCATCGTATCAGCAGGAATATTATTGGGCGATCGCGCCAGATGAAGATGCCACCCTCGGCACCATCGTTTCTACGAACGTCAATCCCGTGGTAACGGCGGAATACAGAAAGCGTTACGAAAACGCGGAATTCCAGATAAGCGGAAGCGGTACACGGTCGGATCGGAAAGACCGTGTTGCGGGTGTCACACAAACCATCAACGAACAAGAGCGCGGACATATATTCGCCAACGGCCAGTGGGATATGGATGAAAACTGGCGCTCAGGCGTGCGCGCCGCGGTCGCTTCGGATGACCAGTATTTGCGCCAGTATGATATTGAAACCGATGATGACGTTCTTGAAAACGAAGTCTATGTCGAACGATTTGACGGACGCGATTACATGGTTGGCCGCGCCTTGGCGTTTCAGGATGTTCGTGTTTCCACCCGTCAGGTTGAGCAGCCCGCTGTTCTTCCAGAGGTGATTGCGTCTTTCTATGGCGACCCGAACGCTTTGCTGGGCGGGCGATGGAATGCGGGGCTTTCTGCGCTCGGATTATACCGCGACGGCAATGGGCAGGATGTGACGCGCGGTTCGATAGAGTTGGGGTGGCAGAAAAGATACATCACCGGTTTTGGCCTTGTGAACAAGCTCGATCTGATGACACGCGGTGATGCGTATAATGTTCAGGATCGTTTGATCGGCGGCGTGGACGAGGGCGATAAAACTCATGGACGCGGATTCGCAATGGCGAATTTCCAAACCAGTTATCCGGTCGTCAATCGCTTTGAGGCTTCGCAAGTGGTGGTGGAGCCGATCGTATCATTTACTGCGGGCACAAATGTGGATTTCGATGGTGATATTCCAAACGAAGACTCTCAAGATTTTACGCTCGATCCGACAAATCTTTTCGAGGCAAACCGTTTCCCCGGATATGATTTGATCGAAGACCGCAGTCACATGACATATGGCGTTCGTACCGGATGGTATGGCGTCGGCGGTGATAATGCGGAAGTGTTTTTTGGCCAAAGCCGCCGTTTCGATGATGATGACAATCCGTTCAATGTCGGCTCTGGTCTTTCAGAACAGGAATCCGATTATGTGGGGCAAATCTCTTCCTACATGGGCGGGTTTTTGGACCTCGATTATCGCTTCCAGTTAGAAAACGCCAACATGTCTTCGCAGCGTCACGAATTCGACGGCACGGTGACGTATGACCGCCTGACATTGAGTTTGCAGTATTTATATTCGAACGCGATCGACGGTACGGATTTGGATTTGAGCCGCGAGCAAATTCGCCCCTATGCCAGATTCCGTTTTTACGACGACTGGTATGTCAGCGGATCGATGCGCTACGACCTCGGTGAGAACCAAGGTCTGCGTCAGGCGAGTTACGGGATTGATTACCAAGGCCAATGTATGACGTTCTCTGTAACAGGTGAACGCAACCTTACCGAGGAAGACACGGGCGATTCCTCGACCGAAATCATGATGCGTATAGGCCTTAAAAACCTTGGGGAATTCGAGAGTTCGGGTATCAGCGTGGGAGGTCAGGGCGAATGATGGATCACCCCTTGTCCAAGCCGTACGGAATGTTGTAGTTTCCAACCATGAGCCTGAGCAATTATAACCCCCATAACCGCTATCGCCAGCGGGCCCAAGAAAGAATGACGAATGCGATCAGCATGGTTCTGGTCATCGCGCTTTCCGCGTGCGTGGGTTTTTGGATGGGAAAACAATATGGTGTGGAGCGCAATTTTTCGTTGGAAGAGCAGGTAGATAATCTGGCCAAAGAGCGCGATACGTTGCAAGGCAGTGTCACCGAACTGCGCGCCGAAGCCCAGACCGCGAATACCCGTTATGAACAAATCCAAGCCGAATATAACGCCGTACTGCCAGAAGGGCCTATGCAGGATTTGACGCGTTTGGTACGTGAACAATTGACGCAAGGTATGGCGCCTGAACGCCTTGCGTTCTTTATAAAATCCGCGCGCCCGCCGACGGATTGCACAGACCCCGACACAAAACGCTTTGTTGTTTCCACGCCCAGCTATTCGGGGCCGGATTCATCCGCGTCCGTGGCCGAGGGGGCCGTCATCATTAAGGCGAAAGGCGTATCCTCCACCAGCAAGACGGGGCAACCCGAAGCTTGGTTTGATCCTGCCAAGAATGTGGAAGTGAGCTTTGCCACTGCAAAAGGTAACGAAGTGAAAAAGGGAACCTTACCCATCCGTCATTCCGCCGTTGTAGCCAATCGTGAATACAGGTTCACGGTGGAAGAAGGCACTAAATCCTTCGCAAAGGTAACTTTTGATTCCTGCGCCTACCCATAGGGCTGTTCCGGACTAATGCTTCGGTGCTTCTTCAAATTTCAGTAGTTTTTTTGCATCGCCGTCGAGGCGGATGAAGTTTTGCTTCACTTGTTCCAATGGAATTTTGAAATAGCTCTGCAAAGCCTGCGCCATCGACTCATTCGTTTCCAAAGAACCGCGTACTTCGAAGGTATCGGGATAGATCAGGACATTGCCGTCCATGATCTTGTCATCGCCGGACGTCATTGTGATTCCAAAAGGAAGAGGCCCACCCACAAAACGTTTGTCGGGCTGAAACTGCCCTGTGATTTGGAAATCACGCAAGCCCAGCAATTCTTCACTGATGCTCTTTTGGGTTTTTGTTTGTTCCTCGATGAAATCCAGAAAGCCGCCGAGATTTTTGCCTTTGAGTATAGCTGTCAGGCTCTGGTCTTTCAGATTGCGCGTATAATCGGCGGTGAAAAGTATATCCGGCATACCCGAAATTCCTGCGCGCACGATAGAGTTGCTTTTTTCCGATGAAAGATCGTCGACAATGGAAAGCGATTGCAGCGGGACACCCATAAAGGTCGCCGATCCTGCTTCGAACTGGTTTTGCAACGAGTAACTCTTATCGGTCATGGCTAAGGCCAGCCAGCCGTTGCTTCGTGAGAGGCGCAGAGGCCCCAAATTCATACGGCCTTCGGTGAAATTTCCGGCGAGGTCGAGTTTGCCACCTTTTTGCAGGGTGCCTTGCCAATCGCTGGTGAAGCCCAATTGATATTGGTTAGCGGCGAAGGTTGCCTTTATTTCATGGGTGTTTTTTTCGATAGGTTGAATGATAGCGTTCAACACTGCGCGGATATCACCAAAGGGTGTAGAGACATCCAGCGTGAGATCGGACAACGTTAAGGTGAAGTCTTCAATTTTGGTCAGGCTCTCCGCCACTTGGCGCATGCCGTAAGAAAGCGTGTCGGATTTGCGGGCGATGCTCATGCCACGTATATCCAGAACGCTAGGTGATTTTCCTGTCATTAAAAAAGCGGGCCAGCTCACACGCGCTGTGAGCGTGTTGATCTTGTCGAAGCCAAATTCATCGAGCGCTATATCTTTTGCCTCAAACCCCATCGGGCTGACAGTAAGATCGTCGACCTTAACATGATGGAAGCCCGCCTCACGGAGCATGGCTTCCACACGCGTCTTGGCAACGGAGGGAATGAAGTTGAACACGCCGTACAATGCCACCGCCAAAATCAGTAGGGCTATCATCATCAGCAATGATTTGGGAGAAATACGCATGCGTGCCTAAAAATTAAATGTCTATATTAGATATCGATATCTTGGACAAACTCTGCGTTTTCCTGAATGAACTGGAAACGCGCGTCAGCGTTTTTGCCCATCAGACGTTCCACAAGGTCATCGACTTCGTTACCGTTGTCTTCTGCTACGCCCAATGCGGCCATCACGTGGGGAATGGATACACGCAAAAGGGTGCGGCTTAAGGGCGACATTGTGGTTTCTTTGAGGGACGCCGCCGGCATTTCGCCCAGACCTTTAAAGCATGATATATCAACCTTCTTTTTGTCCTTGAAGGTGGTCGCCATCAATTCATCCTTGTGCGCATCGTCTTGTGCGTATTCGGACAGATTACCGGAAGTGAGACGGTAGAGCGGCGGTTGTGCCAGATACAGATGGCCTTTTACGACCAGCTCTTTCATCTGCGTGTAGAAAAAGGTTACGAGTAGGGATGCGATATGTGCGCCGTCTACATCGGCATCCGTCATGATGATGATGCGTTCATAGCGCAGCTTGGATAGATCGAAATCCTTGCCGGTGCCCGTACCCAAGGCGAGGATCAGATCCTGAATTTCCTGATTCTGGCGGATCTTGTCGGCGGTGGCGGATACCACGTTCAAAATTTTACCGCGCAGAGGGAGCACAGCCTGTGTTTCGCGCGAGCGCGCTTGTTTGGCGGAACCGCCTGCGGAATCTCCCTCGACCAGAAAGAGTTCGGTGTTTTCGGCCTCAGAGCGTGAGCAGTCGGCGAGTTTGCCGGGAAGGCGCAGTTTGCGCGTGGCGGATTTGCGCGAAAGTTCTTTGTCGTTTTTCTTGCGCATGCGGTCTTCTGCGCGCTCGATGATCGTTTCGAGAAGCATTTTAGATGCATTTGGATCAGCCGTTAGCCAATGGTCGAAGTAATCCTTGATGGCAGAATCCACCCATTTGGCAGCTTCGTTGTTGACCAGTTTTTCTTTGGTCTGACCTTGGAATTGTGGATCGCGGATAAACATTGAGAGCAGGACGGTTGCGCCGTTCATGACGTCATCGGCGGTGATGTTATCGGCTTTCTTGTTATTGACCAGCCCGCCATAGGACTTCAATCCGCGGGTCAAGGCCGTGCGAAGCCCTTGCTCGTGTGTGCCGCCCAGAGGGGTCGGGATTGTGTTGCAATAAGAGTGCACGAAGCCTTCTTCGTTATCATCTGGCCATGCGACGGCAAACTCTACGCGGCCAGCCTTATCGGGAAGGGGCAATTGGCCACTGAAATACTTGTCCGTGATGACGTCACGATCTTTGAGCGAGGCTTTAAGAAAATCAGTTAAACCATTGGGAAAATGGAGAGTATCCTTTTCGGGAATGTTTGCGTCTTTGAGCAAGGATGGGTCACAGGCCCATCTGATCTCCACGCCACGGTACAAATATGCCTTCGAACGGGCCATTTGATACAGCCAGGAAGGTTTAAATTTCAGTTTGTTTCCAAAGATTTCGTGGTCGGCCTTAAAGCTGACCGAGGTGCCGCGTTTGTTGTTCACCGCGCCCACTTTTTCGAGTTTGGAAGTGGGCAAGCCGCGGGAGAAGGATTGTTTGAAGTGTTGTTTGTCGCGGAAGACTTCGACGATCATCCATTCAGACAGGGCGTTCACGACAGAGGATCCGACGCCGTGCAGACCGCCTGATGTCTCATAGGATTTTCCACTGAATTTTCCACCGGAGTGCAAAGTCGTAAAGATGACTTCCAACGCGGATTTCTTGGGAAATTTAGGGTGCATATCCACAGGGATACCGCGGCCGTTGTCGGTCACGGTGATGGAGCCATCGGCGTTCATTTCGAGTTCAATACGGTTCGCATGCCCTGCAACCGCTTCGTCCATCGAGTTATCCAAAATCTCGCCGACAAGGTGGTGCATCGCGCGCTCATCGGTACCGCCGATATACATGCCAGGGCGCTTACGAACCGGTTCAAGACCTTCGAGAACTTCTATGTCCGCTGCCCCGTAGGAACCGCTTTTTGCCGTGTTGCCCTCGCCGAACAAATCCGCCATGATAATTACACCTGATTAAAAACCTTGGTCTTATCAATAGCCAATTCCCAGCCCTTTGGAAACTTAAAACCCATGAACCTCGCTAATTTTCAAGTGGATGAGCCGGAATTACCCGACGAATTGAAGGGGCGCGTACGTACTTTGAAGATCATTCCGATGCTCCCCGTTTCCAATCCAAACGGTGATATTTTCGGCGGCTGGATTTTATCGCAAATGGATTTGGCGGGCGCCAGCCGCGCCTATCAGGCCGTCAAAGGCCGGATTGTAACTGTAGGCGTCGAAACTATGGCTTTTCATGCCCCTGTGTTTTGGGCGATCAGGTCAGCTTTTTCACCAAAGTTTTCAAAATAGGCACCACTTCTATTACAATAAAGTAGAGAGCTGGGCTTTCAGATATGCACTGGGACAACACTATGAATACATTAAGGTTACGGAAGGGCTCTATACCTATGTTCACATCGATGAAAACCGCAGACCGACCCGCATCCAAGCTTAAACTTATTGTCATGCTTCTCGCGCTAATGGTGACAAGCATGTCGGCTCATGCGCAGGGCGTAGACCTCAAGCTGGTCCCGGCGGTGAAAGATGCTACGCCGCTTACTGATGCGGATGTTAAAAGCAAAATGAAAAGAGTTAAAGAGGTTAAGCCTTATAACAAGGAAGATTTGTCTTTCGAACTTCTCCTTCCCAAAGACTGGTCAGGCAACACGCAGCCGCCGCCTGTCAGCTCCAACATAGATCAAAAGTTAAGCAACACGGTTTTATCGATCCTTGGAAAATTCGTAAGTCCTCCCAAAAATCTGGTGCGCAGTCACATCACCATTGAGGCATTAGAATTGCCTAGCGAGATCAGCGCGCAAGACTGGGTCGTGAATTATATTCTTACCAGCGGTTTCAGCTTAACGGCTATGGGCGAAAAATCTAATAAGGAAGTCGAGTTCGTTTATGTTCAGGTGGAGCGCGACCAAGCCTATAACGTGCGCGGCAGAGCGGTTATAAACGGTCCGACCCTTACGATCGTCCGTTATTATTTGCCGCAGGAAAACCAAAAGGAAGACGAGCTTTTACAGTCGCAAGTGTTAGAATCCTTCACCATGCTAAAACCTTCCAAGGAAGGCATTGAAAAGCGTGAGCAGTACGGCTTCCTAGATCAATCCTATTTCAATTATCCCGCATCGTGGGATTTAAAAGACAAAAATATTCTGTCCATAGAGCGTATGAGCGCGCTGTTATCTCAGCAGAGCCGCCGTGAAACAGAGGATGACGTGCTGTTTCTGGACGGTCACATCAAGGTAAGCGTAATTTCCAAGCTTTTGAAAACCACGCAAGAGCAAGAGATAGAAAAGTTCCGCGATGAACTATCCATTCCCGAATATAGTTTGGGTAAGATGATCGAGAAAGTGGAATATCAATACAACAGCGATATCAGGAGCGGGAAGGCGCAAGTGTATGAACTTATGCCCACAGACCCTGTGAAGATGAGTCCTTATGAGTATCTCGTCGCTGTTATGGAGGGCGATGAATATTACTACTTCGTCAGCATGATATCGCCATCGCGCGATCAGGATTTCTTTACATGGGCGCAGAATATGCAGGCCGCGCGTATTATCATTGAAAGCTTGCGTCGCCAAAGCATCAGCATGGAAGCGGATGTAAACGACCCTTACTATGATTATCTCAAACAGGTCGAATGATAAAAAACCCGCCGTAAGGCGGGTTTTTCGTGATGGTTGTGATTACGAAGAGTAATACATCATGTATTCGATAGGGTGCGGCATCGTTTCGAATGCATCGATTTCTTCCATTTTCAGATCGATGTAGGAATCAATCGCATCTTTGGTGAATACATCGCCTACGAGCAGGAATTGATGGTCTGACTTCAATGCGTTGACGGCTTCGCGCAAAGATCCGCAAACTGTCGGCACTTTCGCCAGTTCTTCTGCGGGTAGTTCGTAGAGGTTAGCATCCATCGCTTTGCCCGGGTCGATTTTGTTTTTCACGCCGTCCAAACCTGCCATCAGCATCGCGGCGAAGGCTAGATATGGGTTGGCGGTCGGGTCGGGGAAACGAACCTCGACACGTTTTGCTTTGGGCGAATTGCCGTAAGGGATGCGGCAGGAGGCAGACCGGTTGCGTGCAGAGTAAGCGAGCAGAACGGGCGCTTCGTAACCCGGAACCAGACGCTTGTAGGAGTTGGTCGATGGGTTGGTAAAGGCGTTCAGTGCTCTTGCGTGTTTGATGATACCGCCGATATAGTGCAGGCAAATATCGGACAGACCTGCATATTTTTCGCCTGCGAAGAGCGGTGTTTTGCCGTTCCACAAAGATTGGTGGACGTGCATGCCCGAACCGTTATCGCCGTAAACGGGTTTTGGCATAAAGGTAGCTGTTTTGCCGTAGATGTGCGCGACGTTGTGAACGGCGTATTTGTAGAGCTGCATGTTGTCGGCGCAATCGACCAGCGTAGAGAAGAAAATGCCGAGTTCGTGTTGGGATGCGGCAACTTCGTGGTGGTGTTTTTCAACGGGCACACCCAAGGATGCGAGAACGGTTAGCATCTCCGCGCGAAGGTCGGAGCTTGCATCGACGGGCGCTTCGGGGAAGTAACCGCCTTTTACACGCGGGCGGTGGCCCGTATTGCCGTCTTCATATGTTTTGCCTGTGTTGTACGGGCCTTCAACAGAATCGAATTCATAGGAAACCTTGTTCATCTTCACATCGAATTTTACATCATCGAAAATAAAGAATTCTGCTTCGGGACCGAAATAGGCCGTGTCCGCAAGACCGGATTTTTTGACGTAGGCTTCGGCGCGTTCGGCAATCGTACGCGGGCAGCGCCCATAACCTTCACCCGTCAGCGGTTCGTAGATCGTGCAGAAAACTTTTAAGGTTGGCTGGGCCGCGAAGGGGTCTAGGAAGCATTTGCGCCAGTCGGGTACGAGACGCATGTCGGATTCATTGATGGCTTTCCATCCTGCGATAGAGGACCCGTCGATCATGACGCCGTCTTTGAACATATCTTCGTCGATAGTGGAGATATGTTGGTCCGTGTGATGCATTTTCCCGCGTGGATCGGTGAATTCAAACCCGACATACTGGATGTCATTTTCATCGGCATATTTTTTGAATTCGGCGTGGGATTTGAATTTTATCGCGTGGGGGGAAGTGGGCATCAGAGGGAATCCTTGGGTTGGTGAGTTATACGAAAAATGAATGGGGCCATTCGCCCTATGCATGGCTAGTTAGCATATGCGGTCAGATCTAGTCTAGGGGATTTGGAGGATAACGGCCAAAAAGCTGGGGGCGGAAAAACCTTGACCACATGGGGCTTTAGACTATACAAAATGCCCCTGCGTGGCGGTCGTAGCTCAGTTGGTAGAGCCCCTGGTTGTGGTCCAGGTTGTCGCGGGTTCGAGCCCCGTCGATCGCCCCATTTTTTAAGGTTTTAGAAGCATATACGGCTGATCAGTACCGTAAAGCCCACTCAATCTTTCAAAGCTGATAGGTTTACGATCTCCCTTGGCGATCTTGGTAAGGCTCTTTTCCAGATCAGACCGTATTACCGTGTTGGCCTCACAGGCATTTTCTCCCAAACACATTGGCGTGAAGCTCAGAAGTTGGGCTAATTGCATATATTCGTCCTTCGTAAATTTAATTCCTTTATCCTCGAGGTTAAAGGCGATCTCGTTTATGATATCGCTTATTGCCACCACGTGAGCTTCTATAATAGACAAAGAGGATTCAGCCCTTTCGGCTGTTTTACATCCCATGTCGGGGTCCAGTTCTTTAAGTTGATCGTAAATATCAAGAACATTCCATTCGCGAAGAATCGACAGTTTTGTGGCTACGGCGGAATCAATAAAAACAGGCGCTCTTTTTTCAGATCTGCTTAGATCAAATGCTATGTGCACCGCGGTCATTGTCTCTCTGGTGTTTGCCTTGGCATTGGCAACAAAAAAGTCAGGATTATTTATCCCGGGAATAGCTTCAGCGAGGGTGAATGTAGCAGGATCAACAACTACGCTTGATGGTTGGGATTTATTAAGTATGTCGGCGGATATAACATCTACGTTCTTATCCCTAAAGAAAGATATTACGCGTGATACGTTATTAAGCGCCAAAGCTGTAAACATATGGGTTAAATGCCCGCCATCGTCAATTTCGTGATTGCCTCCGACTAGCCTTAACAACAGAGGTGGGCCTTTGTGGCTATAATTAAGGCGGTTCATCGCTAATAGCAGGGATTCTTCGTCCACGCTCTGATCGACGTGTGCAAGCGCGGTCATTTTTGTTTTAGGATTCCACAAAACCGGACTAATACATTGCGCCAAAAAGTCAGTGCCAATTTTTTGACGATTGGAAAAACCTACTTCGGCTTGTTCCACGCGATAAGCTTGTTCGTCGACGGGTTCGCCGTGTTGTCGGCGGCCAAGTTGGGCAGCTTGAGGACGAATATTTTGAAGAATTTTGGTATAGGTTTGTTTTTGTTCGTCCGAAAGCGCACCATTCCTTGTGCCCTCTTTCAATATGAACACCAAAGATCTATGCAATTCGCCCGCATACTGGCTTGCGAAATCCATAGCACCTATGTCGCGGGCGAGTAGCATTGCATCAGTTTGCGCCATTAGCGTTTCACTCATGCCTTTCACATGCATGGCAACCAAAGCGTACCGCGCCAGAGAGATTGCTTTTGTGAGCGGGTCATCGCCTACTTTGGCTGAAGCGACGGCTGCTTTATATAATTCAAACGCTTCAGCCAGTTTTTCCGGCGATCTGGTCTGTTGCCAGTCGGCAAAAAGATCAGAGCCTTGATTGGCGAGCGTATGGGCCTCGCTTTCTCGATATGCCGTATCGTCCGTTCTACGGGCCATTCGTTGAGAAAAACCGCTGGGTAAGGATTTCACCAGTGGTAAAATTTCTGTGATATCTTTGTTACGAACTTCCAGACCGTTGATTAACATGAACCATACATACCCAATGATTTACCGTGGGAAAGTTTATACTTTTAGTAATATGAAAATGCAATTAAATTAATTTAATTAGGGGCTGTACTAGATAAAGTTAATTTTTAGTCCATTCGAGCAGGATTTTGATCTGCTGTTTTGGGGATCCGTAGTTAAACCTAAACTCACATTCTTTGAGGAACAAGGGGAAGTTTTTTGACGGGATGCCGTTGTATTTTCGCATGAC